>NZ_CP102286.1:2501398-3126747 GCF_025151215.1 Parabacteroides merdae ATCC 43184 | reverse complement strand
GGTTATTTCAAAAGTCATTTTCTTAAATGACAATGGGCTTTTGAATAAAGAAGTTAAATATGAATTTTCTTACAATGAAAACGGCAAAGTGTCAGAAAAGAAGGCATATCGCTGGAATAAGAGTAAGGATGAGTGGGTTCCCTATTATCTGACGACTTATTCATACGATGCAGAAACAGGGGAAATCAACACCACATACGGAATGTGGGATAAAAAGAAGAAAAGTTTTAGCTTAAATGTCCAGAATATGGTTGCTCCGGCAACAAGTTATAACGACATTTTCTCATAATACCTATTTTAGAATATTTCATAGACACAACCGAAAATGGCGCGAATAACAAAAGACGTGAGTCCCTGTTATTAGCGCCATTTTCATTTGCTCCGATCATTTTCGTGAGATCACGAAAATGATCGGAGTTTATCTTGTTTTTATTTAATGATCTTCTCTATTTCCGAAAGATTCTTCTCTACATCGGCGTCTGTGACTTCGTAGTTTGTCAGGTCGCCTGCCAGATACTGGTCGTAAGCGGCCATGTCGATCAAGCCGTGACCGGACAGGTTGAACAGGATCGTACGTGGTTTGCCTTCGATTTTAGCCTGCTCTGCTTCGCGAATAGCGGCAGCGATAGCGTGGGAAGATTCGGGTGCCGGTATAATGCCTTCGCTCTGAGCGAATAACGTGGCAGCTTTGAATGTTTCAAGCTGCTGGATATCTACAGCATCCATCAGGCCGTCTTTCTTTAATTGGCTGACGATAGAACCTGCACCGTGATAACGCAGACCGCCTGCGTGTATATTGGCCGGGGCGAAGTTATGCCCTAAAGTGAACATCGGAAGCAGTGGCGTGTAGCCGGCTTCGTCACCGAAGTCGTACTGGAATTGTCCACGTGTCAGTTTCGGGCAGGAGGCCGGTTCGGCAGCCACGATACGGATATTTTTTCCTTGTGTCAGCTTATGACGCAGGAATGGGAATGCAATACCGGAGAAGTTTGAACCACCACCGAAACAAGCGATAACTACGTCCGGGTATTCTCCTGCCATCTCCATTTGTTTTTCAGCTTCCAGGCCGATAACTGTCTGGTGGAGCATCACATGGTTCAGCACGCTACCCAATACATATTTACAATTGGGCGTCTGCATAGCCAACTCGACCGCTTCGGAGATGGCTGTTCCCAGGCTTCCCTGATAATTCGGGTGCTTGGTGATAATGTCGCGGCCCGCACGTGTACTCATACTGGGCGAGGCGATCACCTCGGCTCCGAACGTCTGCATGATAGAACGGCGGTAGGGTTTCTGGTTGTAGCTGACCTTTACCATATAGACAGCCAGTTCCAATCCGAAATGTTTGGCGGCCATAGCCATGGAAGCTCCCCATTGTCCGGCGCCTGTTTCGGTCGTGACATTGGTCACGCCTTCCTTTTTGCAGAAATAGGCCTGCGGAATAGCGGAATTCAGTTTATGAGATCCGACAGGGCTGACACTTTCGTTCTTGAAGTAGATGTGAGCCGGCGTGTCGAGTGCTTTTTCAAGTCCGTAAGCGCGGACCAACGGAGTCGGACGCCAGATTTTATACATGTCGCGAACTTCTTCCGGGATTTCGATCCAGGCATCCGTCTGGTTCATCTCCTGGTCTACCAATCCTTTGGCAAATAGAGGATAGAGATCTTCAGGCTTGAGCGGTTCCTTTGTTTTGGGGTTGAGCGGAGGAAGCGGTTTATTCTCCATGTCTGCTACGATGTTGTACCAGGCTGTAGGAATATCTTTCTCCTGCAGTAAAAATTTCTTACTTTCCATGATGTTGTTATGTAGTTTACATTATTAATCGATTTGGCCTTTAAGGCTTACAACTTGGAAGCAAAGTAACAAATAATATTTCGTTCTTCAAATGAAATACAGGAAAATATATATCTTTGTGGCTCAACTCTGTTAAACTGGTAACAAACTATAAGAATGAAAAAGCTGATATTACTGCTGGCCGGCATCTGCATGGCCTTTCCGGCATTCCACATCTTGGATTAATTTCACTTGCGGGACGAAATGGAAGGGGCACTTCTTTGCCGGTTATACCAAGAACTTGGGAACGGCCGACGTATTAGTTTCCGCCACCGAGTATGGTATGGGATTGGATATAGACCAGTTTTCTCTACCAATATCGCTTTCTCCTACAATCTGCCCCATTGGCAAATCGGTATGGAATATATGCCGACGACAGCTTGGTATGGTGATACGGACAAAGCCTTTGGCAAGACCGTCAATACGCATAGTGTCACGAACCATCGTATATTGGGACTTGTGATGTATTACTTTTAAAGGCTCGAAGAATTTCCCTGTTCCTTTTTCCAAGCGTTTTTCAGAGCTCTAAGAATTATCTTTGAATAAAACTGATGGTTCCCTATAGTGGAACTACGACTTGCTTGGTGTGAATGTATTAAAATGTTATTCTCTCCGTTTTTTGTATGGGTGTCAGGGAGGCTTTTACCAGGATATTTCCTGTTTTTCGGATAAGGTTAAGGTGTAGTAAGACTCTTCTTGTTTTGCAGTAATCCCAAACTTCCTTACCTTTGCAATCAATTTGAAAAGACAGAAATGAAAAGATATTTGCTACTCTTCGCGGCCTTATGCATGGTTATGGCCGGTCATGCTCAGAAAAAGAATTTTTCTTATAAATTTTATGGACAGGTGCGTGGCGACCTGTTTTATAATTCACGTGCCAATGCTGAAATTGTGGATGGGCTATTCCACCTTTATCCTAAAGACAAGAATTTGGATGCCGATGGTAATGACCTGAATGCCACGGCAAACGGGAGTTTCTATCTGCTCTATTCCCGTTTGGGAGTAGACGTGACGGGACCGAATATCGGGAAAGCCGTGACAACAGCCAAGTTAGAGGCGGATTTTCGCGGCTCCGGAAGCAACTGGGCGGTCTTGCGTATTCGCCATGCTTATGTCAACTTAGATTGGGGAAAATCGGCGGTACTGGTAGGACAAACCTGGCATCCGTTGTTCGGCGATGTATCTCCGCAAATGTTGAACCTTTCGACCGGTGCGCCTTTCCAACCGTTTAACCGTAGCCCTCAGATCCGTTACCGGTACACGTCGGGCAAAGGGTTGCAGCTGACAGGAGCCGTGTTGTGGCAGTTGCAGTATTTGTCTGCCGGCCCGAACGGAAAAAGCGAGGAATATATCAAGAACAGCTGCATCCCGGAAGTCTACGTCTCGGCTGATTATAAGGTTGATGGTTTGATTGCCGGCGTCGGCATGGAAGTGCTGTCCTTGAAACCCCGACAGCAAACGACGGTGGACGACCGGGTGTATAAAGTGAACGAGCGGGTCACTTCGTTGTCTTTTGAGGCATATGCCAAATATATGACTCAGGATTGGGTGATTGCAGGTAAGACGTTGCTGGCTTCCAATCTGACGCAAGCCTGTATGTTGGGTGGTTATGCGGTTACCTCTGTCGATCCGCGTACAGGTGAACAGGAGTATACGCCTTACCGTCATTCCATGACTTGGCTGAATATAGTCTATGGCAAGAAATGGAAACCGGGAATCTTTGTCGGCTATCTGAAGAACTTAGGAACGGGAAAGACGATTGCCGGGCCGACCTATGGTGTCGGATTGGAGGTGGATCAGGTGTTTACTACCAACCTCCAACTCTCTTATAATCTGCCCCACTGGAAGCTGGGAGTGGAATACAGTCCTTCTCTTGCCTGGTATGGAGATATGAATGCAGAAAATGGTAAAATAGAAAACACGCATTCGGTGACGAACCACCGTGTGTTGGGTGTTCTGATCTATATGTTTTGATGAAAAAGATATTGGTTATAGGTGCTAATGGGTTTGTCGGGAGAAGAATCCTGGATAACCTTTCGGAGAACGGGGCCTGCGAAGTATTCGGCTGTTCCCTTCATCCGGATATCCGTCCGGGAGGGAACCATACTTCCGTCCGGTTGGACATCAACGACTATCCGGCGGTGGAGGCCTTGTTCGACCATATCTGTCCTGATGTCGTTGTCAATTGTTCGGCTCTTTCCGTCCCGGATTATTGCGAGCAGCACCGTGAGGAGGCGTATGCCATTAACGTGTCGGCGGTAGAGAACTTGGCGTATTGTTGCGAGCATCAGGGGAGCCGATTGATCCATTTGTCGACAGACTTTGTGTTTGACGGGAGAAGTGACCGTCTTTATACGGAAGAAGATCTGCCCGCTCCGCTCAATTACTATGGCGTGACCAAGTATCAGGGAGAACAGGCGGTAGCGAGTATTTGCCGCAACTATGCTATTGTCCGTGTGGTTGTCGTCTATGGGAAAGCGTTGCCGGGACAGCATGGCAATGTCCTTCAATTAGTCAAGAACCGCTTGGAAGCAGGGCAAGAGATCCGTGTCGTCGCCGATCAATATCGCACACCGACTTGGGTAGAGGATATTGCCGACGGAGTGGAACGGCTTGTGCATACCGATGATTCCGGTATTTATCATATCTGTGGCGCGGAATATCTTTCTATCGCAGAAATGGCATACCGTGTAGCCGATTATTTCGGACTGGATCGTTCACTGATCTGTCCGGTCACAACGGAAGAGATGAAGGAGGCAACGCCACGTCCACGCAATAGCGGACTGTCCATCGAAAAAGCAAAACGCGAATTGGGCTATCGCCCGCATACGCTGGAAGAAGGACTGAAAGAAATGAAGATATAATTTAGGCACGGATTACACGGAAAGAAAATAAATTTATCCGTGTAAATCCGTGCCTAAAAGATCCTGATAAAGGAGTTTTGACATCTCCTTCTCTTTATATCCAAATATCGTATATCGTTTATCCGATATTCTTTACTTTCAACAGATATTCTGCAATCTGTACAGCATTCAGGGCTGCCCCTTTTTTGATCTGGTCGCTTACTGTCCAGAATGTCAAGCCGTTCGGGTTCGTGATATCCTTACGGATACGGCCCACATAAACTGGGTCTTTTCCAGCGATGAACAACGGCATCGGATAGTCTTTCTTCGCTGGTTCGTCCTGCAGGATGACACCTTCGGCTTCGGCGAACGCCTTACGAGCTTCTTCTACGCTGACCGGTCGTTCTGTCTCTACCCAAGTCGCTTCGCTGTGGGCACGCATAACCGGAACACGTACACAAGTTGCGCTCACCTCGATGTCAGAGTGCATGATCTTGCGTGTTTCATTATACATCTTCATCTCTTCCTTCGTGTAGCCGTTATCCGTAAATACGTCTACGTGAGGGATGACATTGTAAGCCAGTTGATAAGCGAACTTTTCCACAGTCGGTTCTTCGCCTTTCAGCAGTTGTTCATATTGTTTTACCAGTTCGGCCATTGCTGTTGCGCCTGCACCGCTGGCAGCCTGGTAGGTCGATACGTGTACACGCTTGATGTGCGACAGGCCTTCGATTGCCTTCAATGCAACGACCATCTGGATGGTGGTACAGTTCGGATTGGCAATGATACCGCGCGGACGATTCAGTGCATCTTCCGGATTCACTTCGGGAACTACCAAAGGTACATCGTTGTCCATGCGGAATGCGCTGGAATTGTCGATCATCACAGTACCATATTTCGTAATGGTTTCTGCGAATTCGATAGAAGTACCGCCACCGGCCGAAACAAAAGCAACATCGATTCCCTTGAAGTCGTCGTTATGCTTAAGCTCCTTGACGGTAATTTGTTTACCACGGAAAGTATAAACACGTCCGGCACTGCGAGATGAGCCAAAAAGCACAAGCTCATCCATTGGGAAGTTTCTCTCGTCGAGTACGCGCAGGAATTCCTGTCCTACCGCTCCACTCACTCCAACAATTGCTACTTTCATTTTGAGCACTAATTAATTTGTTTATAAAAAAAATAGTATAACTTTACAACGTTTACGGAAAGCTTTGCATTTCCTTCATTACAACGTTTTGGGGTGCAAAGATATGCAAATTATAAACAAAACTAGAATGCTATGAAACAATTTATTCTTTATCTCTTCATATTACTTCCTTTTTGTGTGAATTCACAGGTGAATGAGACGTTTGACGGCCCGATGTTGGGGGCCGACTGGATCGGCAAAGACAGAGGGCAGTTTGTAGTCAATGCTGATGGCAGGCTTCAGTTGAATATCAAACCGACAGAGTCAGGTACTGCTTCCATAGGCAAAGAAATCGCCTATTCGCCCGATATGCAATGGGAGTTCGATGTTTATATGCAAAACCAACCGAGCGACGAGAACAAATTATGTATCTATTTGTATCAGGAAAATCAAGAACGTTATTATTATGTACGTATCGGGAATACCGGCAACAAGGAACTAGGACTGAAGCGTAACGGAAACGGGAATTTGATTCTGCCACAGACCGATTTTGAAGAGTCGCCATTGTTGTTACATGTGAAAGTGACGCTTGAAGACAATCTCCGGTGGAGTTTGTATTACAAGACAGACGATATGGAGGGATACCGCCTTGAAGGTTCAGCCATGTACACGATCGAAGAGCCGGTTGAGAGAGGCAACTTGGTGTTTACGTTTTATTACACGAAGACACGAAGTTCTCTTTTCAGCATAGATAATGTGTGTGTGCTTAATCGGGTGACGGAGACACCGATCGAGCCGGACAAGCCTGAAGAAGAACCGGGAGAATCAGAAAGTCCGCCAAAGTTGCTTGAGGTCGAGCCGCTATCGGCCTCCAACTTGCTGTTCGCTTTTGATAAGCCGGTTGATATTGATAAGGCTGTCTTCAGTATTTCGGATATTGGAGACGCTTACCTCAAAAGGTATGTAGATGCAGGGACGAAGCAATTCGTAAGCACTTTTTTCGATCAAGAGATGCAGTTGGACCATTCATACACGATCTCTTATGCCGGTCTTCGCTCTTTGTCGGGAAAGGCGATGCCGGATGAAGCTGTCGAAGTCGTGTTGAGAGGGGAAGAAGAACCTGGGACGGATAAGCCGGAACCGAAGCCTGATCCGGATGAACCGGAGAGCTATCCAGCAGGTTCGGTCGTTATCAATGAAGTCATGGCAAAGCCGGGAGATGGAAGAATGGTGGAATATATCGAATTACATAATACGACTGCTGCTACCGTCTCGTTGGACGGATGGGTGTACAAGAATGTGACGGGGAAGAAGACGAAAGCCCTGCCAGAGATGGATTTGCCTGCTGGCGGATATGCAGTTTTACTGGACCAGGAGGATGCGTTCTCCTTCCCTGTCCAAACGTTGCTGATTCCTATCGAGAAGTTTCCGGCTTTGAATGACAAAGGAGCTGTATTGCAATTGTGGGATGCTGCCGGGGGCAAGATAGAAGAAGTGGCGTATGAAGCGGCTACCTCCGGAGTGTCGTGGGAACGAGGCACTTCAGGCTGGCATCTTTCTACTGATCCACGTGGTGGAACTCCCGGTGCCGTTAATTCTTCTCCCGATAAGGAGGAAGATCCGCCGGTAGATCCAGACCGACCCGATGTCCCGGATAATCCGGATGATCCCAACATTCCGGGAGTCACAGAACTGATCCAACCCGGAGAAATCATCATTAACGAGTTGCTCCCTGACCCATATGTCGGAGGCAGCGAATATATCGAATTGTATAATCGTTCGGAGCATTCCTTGTCTTTGTCCGCCCTTTCTGTCGCCATCCGTAAATCGGACGGAACACTTAGCACTCGCTATCCATTGACTTCCGTCCTGCATAATCTGGAGGCAAAAAGTTACCTCCTCTTGACCAAGAACTTGGAAGGTGTGACTTCTTTTTATGATATAGCCGATCCGTCTGCTCTTTGCGGATTGGCCAAGCTTCCTATTCTTGCCAATACATCTTCTACCTTGGTATTGTTTCGTACAGCGGATGAAATAATAATAGATGAAGTCGCCTATTCGTCTAAATGGCATGCTCATTCAGTCAAAAATAAAAAAGGAGTTGCCCTTGAGCGTATCGATCCGGATGCCGCTACACAAGACGCGGCAAACTGGACCTCCGCTTCCGAAACAGTTGGCTATGGCACACCTGGCTATCAGAACTCCCAATACAAAGACGCTTCATCGGGCGGTGCCACGGGTATAGAACCTCCTGTGTGGATAGAAGAGTCCGGTAGTTACACGGTGTCCTACCTGCTCGACCGTCCGGGATATAGCTGTCGCGCTTTCGTTTTCAATACCTCCGGTCTGCGTGTAGCTGATATATCCAATCATGAGTTGTTAGGCATCTCCGGTAAGATCACATGGAGTGGCGTAGCCAACAACGGAAGTCCGCTGCAAACAGGTGTCTATATCTTTTATGCTGAAATATACCACCCCGAAGGTACGGTGAAACGCTTTAAAAAGGCTTTCCTGATCCGGTGATAGAGGATTTATTCATAAACTGCCTTATACCAGCCGACTCTTTGTTTATACCATTCGAGCATTTTGGGTAGAGATTCTTGCGGAACGAAAATGGTCAGGCCGCAATAGCTTTTGATCGGCAACGCATTTCCTATGGCGGCGTAGTAGGATTTGGGCGTATGGGCCTTGTAGACGACTGCTTTATCCAGGCAACTGATGAAACGATCGTATTGTTCGGCTGTCGCCAACTGCTTGATATAATCATTGAAGTCATAAAGCATTCCTGGGCTACGGTATAAATATTCCAGTCTTTGCATGTTCTTTGGATCGAGACTGTAAATATCGCTTTCGGTCTTATCTGCCAAGATATCATGTATTGCGCTTTTCAGATTATCCAGTTCGCTTGTTTTCGTGAGCGATACGGTCGCATACGGATAGGTATTGTTCAGGTAATGGTTGTAGAATGTTTCACCAACCTTTTCCAGTTGCAGGTCAGTAGCGAACAGTTGCGGCATCATCTCTTCATAAGGCCATCCGTCCGCCATTGTTTCGGTGGGAGAAGCTAAGATATATTCAGCTTTGTTTCTAAGCTCATAAGTGCATTCGACGCTTGCCATGTAGCAGGCATCGAACAGGATAAAATCAAATAGATCATCTGGCAGTCCCTTTGCCAGGTCGTCGATCTCCATCCAGTTGTTGCCGTCCTGTCCGAACGCTTTCAGCTTATTCTGGTAGTCGGAAGGAAGCCAGGCTGTCCCATGGCTCCATAACACCAACCCGTAACTGTCTGCCGGATATTGTGAAACCACTTCGCCGATCACGCTCCGCATCACGTCCGGATCAGCCGAATTCTGCTTTTCATAGTCCTTCAGATGGATTTTCTTGACAACACCGTTTTCTTCTTTTATCCGGAGAAGTTCCGGGGGCGAACCGGCGGGAGCATAATAAACGATCAGGTTTCCTCCGTTGAGATTTTTGCTGGTTGCTCCTTCTATCATGCTTTCTATGTTTTTCGAGGCGAAGCTGTTGAGGCTGTTATTGGCCATCATATAGACTAATATGGTGCGGGTTGTCCGGGGTTCCGGAGTCTCGTTCTCGGAGCAGCTTGTGAATCCTAGGCAAAGGATGATAAACAGAGTGATAAGTTTAAATTTCATATACCCCCAATACTAAATAGTTTATTCTACAAAGATATGCAATAAATCTGTCCGAATGTGTATTCAGTATCGATTCTGTTTATAAATATATAGATTTTACATATTTAAATAGGTGTCGGTTCCGATATGCGGCACTCTGAGAGATCGGCCTGGGATGACCGGTAAATTAATCCGTTTCATACCATCAACTAAATCAAAACACCCCAAGAACTAATTCATAACATATAGTAAAGTATCTGTTGGTAGTCACTATCTATTGCCTATATGTAGTACTACCTATAGACGATATGTAGTGCTACCTATTTGCGATAAGTAGTACTACATATAAATAATATACTGTATGTCTTGATTTAGTTTACTATGACTTCCGAGTTAGTTTAGGGTATGTTTCGGATTAGTTGTTCCGCGAGGGTGGGAGATTCCGGATGAATTGCTTTTTTAATCAAAAGGTTGGAATGTATGAAATGGATTGATTTCTACACGTTTTCGTCTCTTTCGTTGCGGATGGCGCGTGGAGATTTGCCGAAGTTGGCCCGGCAGAAATGGGAAAAGTTAGACAAGGATTCGAAACCGTACTTATAGCAGATCTCGGATATGCTTGCATTCGTGGTTATCAGGTCGTTTTGTATATCCAGGCATTTCTTTTTGGTCATCCATTGGTAAGCTGGCTCTCCGAACGTATCTTTGAATAAACGCCGGAAGGTGATAGTGCTGTATCCTCCTAATTGAGCAAAAGACTCGACATCTTTCGCTTTCAGGTAATTTTGCATGACAAAGTAGCGGAATGTTTGGCTATACCTATATATAGGTGCATAAAAATTGGCGATCTCTTTCAATGTATAATAGCAGTTGAGCAGGAAATACAACTCCGTCTGCTTGGCTTTCAGGAATTCCACACACAGGAGTTCGTTGTTGAGGTACATTTTGAGCCCGTTGATAAAAAGGCGCAAAGGGAAACACATATCCATGACGATAGGGAGCATGGGAGACTCTTTCGCCAGTTCCAGTCCTTTGTTGAAACGGTCGGTACAAATGTTTTGCGGAGTCTCGAACAGGTAAAGGATGCATTCCGTGGATTCCAGGATGTGGAACTCTACACGTGAACCGATCGGCTGCATGATGAACTGCCCGTCGTGAAATACCGTATCCGGATGCTCGTCGCTGGTTACCCGAACGGAGCCGGATATCAGAAAATAGATCGTATTTTGTGAACACCGTTCTTTCGGGATCATCATTCCTTTCGGGAAAGAACGGTATTTGAATATCTGTTTCTGATAGTGGGAGCAAGAAGAACAGTCTGTATATTTCTGACAGATAAAATCTGACATCCGTGGCTGAATTTAAAGTTTTACCTTTTTGCTTTTACCTTGATTTTCATTATGGAAACGATCTACGGCTGTGACTACATAACGGTATTTGCGCTTTCCGTCGTCGTAGGGTAGCAGATAGTTCGTCTCGCGTGTGACCGCTACGATCTTAGAAGGATCGTCCAGATTGACCGATTCCTTGTTTTCGAAGCGGTAAATGACGAAATAGCTTGCCAATTCGGGATTGGTCTTGCTCTGTTCCGCCTGCCAGTGCAACATATAGCCCTGGGCAGTCCATTCGGCTTTCAGTTTCTTGACCTCTTGCGGAGCCCGGTTGTGCAGATGGGTGTAGGCCGGGATCAATGCCGGATAACGGTGGTAGTTCTGTTTCAGGCTGTCGGCCACCCCTTTGTTATTCCAGAGTATTTCGTTTGCAGGCCAAAAGCAATTGCCTTTTACTTTCGAGAGTGAACGTTCGTAAAGCATTTTGCGGGTGAGCTGGTCTGCTTTCATGGTACGTGCTACGTTTTGGCCGATATACAGATGCGTGCCTTCCCGCGTCGCGTTTTTGTTCCACCATTGGATCAGCGTGATATAGTCGGCAGCCGGATGTCCGATCTCCCAATATATCTGTGGAATGTTATAGTCTATCCAACCCTCTTTTACCCAGCGTGCCACATCGGCATACAGGTCGTCGTAGTTTTGCAATCCGTTGGTGTTGCTGCCTGAACCGTCGGGTGTGCTTTTTTTGTTGCGGTAGATGCCGAACGGGCTGATGCCGAATCTTACCCACGGTTTGGATAATAGGATGGTACGCTTGATCTCACGAATCAGCTTGTTTACATTTTCTCTTCGCCATTCTGCACGTTGTGATACTTTATATCCTTTGTTCAATCCGTATTTTTGAAAACTTTTGTCGTCCGGGAAAGGCATGCCCGCTACCGGATAGGGGTAGAAATAGTCATCCATATGGATCGCGTCTATATCGTAACGGCTCACGATATCCCGTACCACTCGGCAGATGAACTGCCGGCTTTCCGGTAGTCCCGGGTCAAACAGGATTTGCTTGTTGTAGGTCACGAACCATTCCGGATGCTTATTATATATATGTGAATCGGCAAAACGGGTATTCCCGGCTGTGCTTGCCCGATAAGGGTTCAGCCAGGCGTGGAATTCCATATTCCGTTTGTGGCATTCTTCGATCAGGAAGGCCGTCACATCGAAGTCTCCGGCCGGGGCGAGTCCCTGCCTGCCGGTATAGAAACGGCTCCAGGGTTCGATGTCGGATTTATAGAAGGCGTCGGCTTCCGGGCGTACCTGGAAGATGATAGCGTTGATCCCGCATTTTTGCAGATAGTTGAGCTTGCGGATAAAGTCTTTCCGCATTTGTGCGGGTGTCATATCCTTATATTCTCCCTGGAAAGCTGTCTGTATCCAAGCTCCGCGAAATTCTCGTTTCGCTTCTTTTCCAGTCGGTTGCTGCGGTATTTGTTGTGTCGTCTTACAGGATGTTACTGCTCCAAGCAACAAGATCAGTAACAGACGGAGGTGTTTTGCCATCATGAAGTCTGTGATTTGAGATTCTTTTGTTTGTTGTCTTATATACTTTGTACAAGCCGACACAAAGATAGCAAAAGTTTAAAAGTCTCTATCGTTTTTTATGTTATAAACAATGGTTTTGGAAATAATGCTGGATAAAAACTTGTTTGAAAAAGCATTTTTGAAAAGATATAAATCAATATAGAAACCAGAGGTGAAAGATAATCTTGCTACTTTTACCGTCGGAATCTTAAAAAGAACAGATCATGAGAAAACCTCTGTTTAAAACATTGCTTTGCCTTTCGTTGTTGGTCCCTTTTACGGGAAATGGGCAAGATAAAAATGCACTTGAGGCCGGTTTTATGAATCCGGCTGAAAAAGTACAAACTTCCGTTTATTGGTATTGGATCTCCGGGAATATCTCGGAAGAAGGAGTGAAGAAGGACCTGTATTCGATGAAAGAAGCTGGGATCAACCGGGCTTTTATCGGGAATATCGGCTTGGAAGGGATTCATACGCCCTATAAGACCGTTCCGTTTTATAGTGAAGAATGGTGGAAGATATTGCATGCAGCCCTTAAAACAGCGACGGAGTTAGGGATAGAGATCGGTATCTTTAATTCACCCGGATGGAGCCAGTCGGGCGGTCCGTGGGTGAAACCGGAGCAGGCGATGCGTTATCTGGCATCGGTAAAGGCGGAAGTCAGTGGAGGAAAACAGGTAGAAGTGGTTTTGGCGAAACCCGATAAAGACTTTCAGGATGTGAGGGTGATCGCTTTTCCCTCTGTCGAAAAGAAAGCGACCCGATTGTCGGCGGCAAATGCAAAAGTGACATCTGCTATGTCTTTGCAAAACCTGAACAGCCTGATTGACGGAGATAAGGAGACTGCCGTGCTTTTTACGGAAAAAAGCGAAAAGCCGGTGGCGATTGATTTCAGGACGGACCAACCGTTTACTTTACGCAGTTTGCAAATCTTCCCTGCCCGTCAGCCGATTCAAACCAATGCCCGTTTATTAGTAAAAGAGAACGGAGGCTATCGGATGCTGTCCGAATTTAAGATCGACCGTTTCAATGCGAATTTGAATGTCGGCTTCGATCCGTATGCTCCGGTTGTTATCTCTGTCCCGGAGACGACGGCAAGCGAGTTCCGGTTGGAACTGGCTAACACGGCATCTGGTATGGGATTGGGAGAGGTGGAATTCTTGTCCCTTCCTGCTGTGGAACGTTATCCCGAAAAGACATTAGCCAAGATGTTTCAGACTCCGCTTCCTTATTGGCATGAATACCAGTGGCCGGTACAACCGGAAGTGGGTGATCCCTCTCTGGTTATTGATCCGGGGAAAGTATTGGATATTTCAGCTTTCTTGCAAGGAGACCGCCTTATCTGGAAAGCTCCGGCGGGAGAATGGACGATCCTGCGTACCGGTATGCTCCCGACGGGCGTGACGAACAGCCCGGCTGATCCCGAAGCGACCGGACTGGAGATAGATAAGATGAGCCGCAAGCATGTAGAAGCGCATTTCGAGGCTTTCATGGGTGAAATCTACCGTCGTATTCCGGCTGAAGACCGTGCTTGTTGGAAAGTAGTCGTACAAGATAGTTACGAAACGGGTGGACAAAACTTTACCGACGATTTCTTGTCGGAATTCCAGGCGCGTTACGGCTATGACCCGTTACCGTTTCTTCCCGCTTATGAAGGATATGTGGTCGGGAGCGAGGATCGTTCCGACCGTTTCCTTTGGGATTTGCGCCGTCTGATCGCAGATAAGGTCGCATACGATTATGTCGGCGGCTTACGGGATGTCTGTCATAAATATGGTTTGACGACCTGGTTGGAAAACTACGGGCATTGGGGGTTTCCCGGTGAGTTCCTGCAATATGGCGGACAATCGGACGAGATAGGAGGTGAGTTCTGGAGCTTTGGCGATTTAGGGAATATCGAGAACCGTGCCGCCTCTTCCTGCGGACATATTTATGGAAAGCAGAAGATCTCGGTCGAATCGTTTACCAGTGGAGGGACGCCTTTCAGTTGTTATCCTGCCATGATGAAACAGCGTGGCGACCGTTTCTTTACGGAAGGAATCAATAATACGTTGTTGCATGTCTATATCTCGCAGCCTTCGGAAGAACGGGAGCCGGGGATGAACGCCTGGTTCAGCAGCGAATTCAACCGGCTGAACACCTGGTATCCGCAGATGGATTTGTTTACATCCTATCTGAAACGAGTCAACTATATGTTGCAACAAGGCTTGAATATTGCCGATGTCGCTTATTTCATCGGCGAAGATGCTCCCAAGATGACCGGTATCGTAGACCCTGAACTGCCGAAAGGCTACCAGTTCGATTATATCAATGCCGAGGTGATCGAGCGCGACCTCTTTGTAAAGGACGGTTTACTGACGTTGCCTCACGGCACTCAATACCGGATACTGGTACTTCCGAAGCTTGAAACCATGCGTCCCGAACTACTTGCCAAGATCAAGAAACTGATCGAAGACGGTGCAGTTGTCTTAGGTCCGGCTCCGAAACGTTCGCCGAGTGGAGAATCATTCCCGACGGCTGACAGGCAGGTTGAAAAGTTGGCCGGCGAATTATGGTCCGGTTTGGACGGGCGAAGTGTGAAGGCTGTCAAAAGAGGAAAGGGCGAATTGCTGTTCGGTATGACAATGGAGGAGGCCTTGAAGCATATCGGTTGTGTGCCGGATTGCGGATTGCCGGCAGATGCTCCGGTTCTCTATGGACATCGTTCTGCCGAAGATGCAGATATCTATTTTATCTCCAACCAGAAAGACGAGATGATTGAGATCCGTCCGGAATTTCGTATCCGTTCAAGGCAACCGGAATTGTGGGATGCGACAACAGGCCGTATTCGTACGCTTCCGGCCTATGAGGTGACAGCTGCGGGGACAGTCGTTCCATTGAAGTTGTATCCTTATGAGAGTGCTTTTATCGTGTTCCGTCGGTCGGCCACAAAAGCAGAGGAGACAGGGTTACAACTAAACTATCCGGTTCTGCAGACGCTTGTCCGCCTGGATGCTCCCTGGAAAGTATCCTTTGAGGAAAAGAGAAGAGGCCCCGCAAGCCAGACCTTTGCCCGCCTGGAAGATATCAGTAAGAACGAGAACCCCGATATCCGCTATTATTCCGGTACGATTTGGTACGAAACGGAATTTAAGTTGAAAAAGAAGCCTGAGGGCGAATTGTATCTGAATCTGAACGATGTCGGTGTGATGGCAAAAGTGAAGATCAACGGTCAGTATGCCGGTGGTGTCTGGACGGCTCCCTACCGGGTAAATGTCACGGATTTGGTTCGTAAAGGAAAGAATAAAGTCGAGATAGAGGTCGTTACCACTTGGATGAACCGTTTGATCGGCGACAGTGGTTTGCCGGAATCCGAACGGAAAACCTGGACACCCTGCAATAGCTGGAAACCAACCGATACGTTGCAGAAATCCGGCTTGGTCGGCCCCGTTTATATAGAATGTGTAAATTGATTGTTTCCGAATGTGAATGTCAGTCGTTTACTTGGCAAAACGGCAATCCTTTTTTACCTTTGCGTTGTTTATATTGGGTACGGATTACACAGATGTGTAATCCGTGTCTATATGTCAGGCTGATAAATCATCATTATGTCCGAAAACAATTCTATATTCATCAAAGGAGCTCGAATCAATAACCTGAAAAATATCGATGTCGAGATCCCCAGAGATAAACTGGTCGTTATAACCGGCCTTTCCGGTAGTGGAAAATCATCATTGGCATTTGATACGTTGTATGCGGAGGGGCAGCGCCGCTATGTGGAGAGCCTTTCGGCCTATGCCCGTCAGTTCCTGGGGCGTATGAGCAAGCCGGAATGCGACTATATCAAAGGTATTCCCCCTGCCATTGCCATCGAACAAAAGGTGAACACCCGTAACCCGCGTTCGACGGTGGGAACCTCTACGGAGATATACGAATACCTTCGGCTCCTGTATGCCCGTATCGGGAAAACCATCTCTCCCGTGTCGGGGAAGGAGGTGAAGAAACATCAGGTGAGCGATATCGTGAAAGAAGTTTTGGGTTATCCCGCCGGGACTCGTTTTGCCGTATACGCCCCTGTCGTCCTGCCGGATGGGCGCAGTATCAAGGAACAATTGGAAATCCTGCAAAAAGAAGGTTACACCCGTTTGTCTATCAATGAGACCGTTTACCGTATCGGTGAAGTATTGGCGGATGACGCATTGCTTTCCTACCCGGTGATCGAACTGTTGATAGACCGTCTGGTCGTATCGGATGACAAGACATTGAAAAGCCGTCTTGCTGATTCTGCCGAAACGGCATTTTTTGAAGGGCACGATACTTGTATCATCCGTATCTACACATCCGAAGGAACGGTTGTAAAAGAATATTCCAAGAAATTCGAGGCCGATGGTATGGTGTTCGAGGAACCGACCGATATGATGTTCAGTTTTAATAACCCGTTAGGCGCCTGCCCGACTTGCGAAGGTTTCGGGAAGGTGCTCGGTATCGATGAAAATCTGGTCGTGCCGGATAAAAGCTTGTCTGTTTTCCAGGGAGCGGTAGTCTGCTGGAAAGGCGATGTGATGGGAGAATGGCTGAAAGAGTTTATAGTGAAGAGCGAGAAATATAACTTCCCGATCCATCGTCCTTATTACGATCTGACGCAAAAGGAGAAAGACTTGCTTTGGCACGGTGCCCGCGGACTGCACGGCATCGATGACTTTTTTAAATTTGTGGAAGAGAACCTGTATAAGATACAGTACCGTGTGATGTTTGCGCGTTATCGTGGAAAGACCGTTTGCCCGACTTGCAAAGGGTCCCGTCTGCGTCCCGAAGCCCTTTATGTAAAGGTAGGGGGAAAGGATATTGCGGAACTGGTTACCCTTCCGATCACGGAAGCAAAAGCCTTTTTCGATAATCTTCGACTTGACGAGAACGAGGCATCCATTGCCAAACGTTTGCTGACGGAGATCACTAACCGCCTGCAATTCCTGTTGGATGTGGGGTTGGGCTATCTGACGCTTGACCGCCTGTCTTCCTCTCTTTCCGGAGGAGAAAGCCAGCGTATCAATTTGGCGACTTCTTTGGGGAGTAGCTTGGTCGGGTCTCTTTATATATTGGACGAGCCGAGTATCGGGCTCCATTCTCGTGACACCGATTTGCTGATCAAGGTGCTCCGGCAATTGCAAGCATTAGGTAATACGGTTGTTGTGGTGGAGCATGACGAAGAGATTATCCGTGCGGCCGATTACATTATCGACATCGGTCCGAAGGCCGGTCGCCTGGGTGGGGAAGTGGTCTATCAGGGTGATGTGGACGATTTGAAAACCAGTAGCAACAGCTATACCGTCCGGTATCTGACGGGAGAGGACCAGATAGAAGTGCCCCTTTATCGTCGTCCCTGGAATAATTATATCGAGGTGAAAGGTGCCCGTAAAAACAATTTGAAAGGGATTGATGTGAAGTTCCCCCTGAATGTGATGACAGTCGTAACAGGTGTCAGCGGTTCGGGTAAAAGTTCGCTCGTGCGTGATATTTTCTACGAAGGTGTCAAGCATTATTTAGACGAGGCTGCCCGCTTGATGGTTGACTGTTCCGGCTTGGAAGGCGATATGCACATGATCAAAAGTATCGAGTTTGTCGACCAGAACTCCATCGGAAAGAGTTCCCGTTCCAACCCGGTGACCTATATCGGGGCCTATGATGAGATCCGTAAACTTTACGGTGAGCAGCCTTTGGCTAAGCAGATGGGCTATTCGGCTGCCTATTTCTCCTTTAATAAGGAAGGCGGGCGATGTGAAGAATGTAAAGGAGAAGGCAGGATCACGGTCGAGATGCAGTTCATGGCCGATATCACCCTCGAATGCGAAACCTGCCACGGCAAGCGCTTCAAACAGGATGTGCTCGATGTCGAATATCACGGTGCGAGTATCTATGATATGCTGGAAATGACCGTGAACCAGGCGATTGAGTTCTTTGGACAATATCCGGGATCACAGGAAAAGAAGATTGTCAAAAAGTTGAAACCCCTCCAGGATGTTGGGTTGGGGTATATCAAACTCGGACAGACTTCATCCACTTTGTCCGGTGGTGAAAACCAGCGTGTGAAACTTGCTTACTATTTGGGTCAAGAGAAGCAGGAACCGACACTTTTCGTCTTTGACGAGCCGACGACTGGCCTGCATTTCCATGATATCAAGACGTTGCTAAAGGCTTTCAATGCCCTGATCGATAAAGGTCATACGGTTGTCATTATCGAACATAACATGGATGTGATCAAATGTGCCGACTATCTGGTAGATCTCGGCCCCGAAGGTGGGAATGCCGGAGGAAATCTGGTTTGCACTGGAACGCCGGAGGAGGTGGCCATGTGCGAGGCATCTTATACGGGAAAATATTTAAAGGATAAACTCTGATAAAACATGGAGAGGCGCGTTAGTAAAACACGTCTGTCACGATAATTCGAGGAAGGTGTGCCAATTTGATATCACTGGACGCAGATGACGCAGAATACACAGATAGACGCAGGTTATTTTGCTGATAATTAATAATATCTGCGTTGATCTGCGCTCGTCTTCGTTGTTTGCGTCCCATGAATACCGATATTTGACACACCTTTCTCAAACTATGTCTGAATTAGTGAGCAGGATTTTGTTTCGACTATTTTATTTTTTGCTCTTTTCCTGCTCTGCAACCTGATGAACGCGGTCGGCAACATATTCTACTTTGTCCAAGCCTGCGTCTTTCAGGTTCATCGCTTCTTCTTTTGCCTTTGAAGCGAGGTGGTGGAGGTTTGCGTGGAGGCAACGGAATTTTCCATCATCTTCCATTTTGCGGAGTACATAACCTGTGACAACTCCGACTACCATACCGATTAATAAATCTTTCATACCATTACGTTTTTAAATGATTACTACTTTAGTTTTGTTTATTCAAAACAAGAGGTAAATCCGTATTGTTTCGGTTTTTAAAGTATTTATAGGTATTGCGGGAAAATATACGGCAACCCGTTTCTTTCCGCTGAAAGAGGATTGCCGTATAAAAGTTAGGAATAAGGTCTTGGTGATTTCTTCGCGTCTTCAAAATAAGTAATATAAGTGTGTGTTTCTCTTTTTTACAGACAAAGGTAGAAGGGGGATGTTACAAAATTGTTACAGTGGGTGTACAGTCTCGTTAAAATGTTTTACTAAAATAAAGGACTGCTATTGCTGGGTCATTGAAATACTGTATTTTTGTGGGTATAACAATCAAATAAATCAAGACAATATGGCTCAGTACAAACGTATCCTGTTGAAATTAAGCGGAGAATCGCTTATGGGAGGTAAACAATATGGTATAGACGAAGTTCGTCTGAACGAATATGCGACGCAGATCAAGGAAATTGCCAAAATGGGTGTCCAGATTGGAATTGTGATTGGTGGCGGCAACATCTTTCGCGGCCTGAGCGGGGCTTCCAAAGGCTTCGACCGTGTGAAAGGCGACCAGATGGGGATGCTGGCAACGGTCATCAACAGTTTGGCCTTGAGTTCTGCCCTCGTCGCTCAGGGCGTGAAAGCCAAAGTGCTGACTGCTATCCGTATGGAACCGATCGGCGAGTTTTATAACAAATGGCGTGCGATCGAATTGCTTGAACAGGGCCATGTTGTGATTATGTCGGGCGGTACTGGCAATCCGTTTTTTACGACTGACACAGGTTCTTCCCTGCGTGGTATCGAGATCGAAGCGGATGTGATGCTGAAAGGAACCCGTGTAGATGGTATCTATACTGCCGATCCGGAAAAGGATCCGACTGCTACCAAGTTCTCGGACATCACCTACGACGAAATCTATACGCGCGGCCTCAAGGTGATGGACCTGACAGCCACCACGATGTGTAAGGAAAACAATCTTCCGATCATCGTCTTCGACATGGACACCAACGGTAATCTGAAAAAGGTGATGAGCGGTGAAAACATCGGAACGCTGGTGCATAATTAATGCTGAAATGAATAACAAACGTATAGGGGTGCTTGCGAGTGCCCTGGTGGGTTGTATCTTCACCTTGAGTGCGCAAGACCTGACAATGAAAATAACGAAGAGATACCTCAATCTGCCGGTTTCGCATCAGGTAGACCGGGCTCTGATGACATTTGATGTGGGAGGGCGGCAAGAGCGGGTGTTTGAGATTCGTTTGGCCTCGGGAAAACCGGACTATTGGGTGTTTTGCGATATGTCTGCCTTGAAGAACAAAGAGATAAAAATATCTTATACTGGGAATAAAACAGGTATAAACAAGATTTATCAAGCAGATGAAATAACCGGGCAAGATAGCTTGTATAAAGAAACCAACCGTCCGCAAATCCACTATACTCAACGTAGAGGATGGAACAATGATCCTAATGGATTGCTGTATTATGACGGTGAATATCACTTGTTCTACCAACATAATCCGTATGAACGCGACTGGGGGAATATGCATTGGGGGCATGCAGTAAGCAATGATTTGATACATTGGGAAGAGCTACCGATCGCCCTGTATCCCGACGAACACGGTACGATGTTTTCCGGTTCGGCAGTGATCGACTATGATAATACTTCTGGCTTCGGAAAGAATGGTATTCCGGCGATGGTGGCTATTTATACAGCTGACAACCCGGAAAAGCAGGTGCAATGTATAGCCTATAGCCTGGATAAAGGACGCACTTGGACAAAATATAAGGGCAATCCGGTGATCGATTCTAAGGCCAAATGGAACAGTAAGGATACTCGCGATCCGAAAGTCTTTTGGCATAAACCATCAGGTAAATGGGTCATGGTGCTGAATGAGCGCGATGGACATTCCATATACAACTCTGACAACTTGAAAGACTGGACATTCGAAAGCCATATTACCGGTTTTTGGGAGTGTCCTGAATTGTTCGAACTCCCTGTCGATGGGAATAAGGACAATACTAAATGGGTGATGTATGGTGCTTCCGGGACTTATATGTTGGGTGTGTTTGACGGAAAGAAATTTACACCTGAATCCGGCAAATATTACTATTCGACTGGTTCTATCTATGCTGCCCAGACGTTTACGAATATACCTGAGTCGGATGGCCGTCGTATTCAGATCGGTTGGGGGCGTATCTCTCATCCGGGAATGCCTTTTAATGGGATGATGTTATTCCCGACGGAGTTGTCTTTGAGAACGACGAAAGACGGCATTCGCCTGTTTAGTAAACCGATCGACGAACTTGACCGCTTGCAGACCTCAGTCGGAAAGTGGAGAGCGCTGACGGCAGATAAAGCTGATGAACTGCTTCGGCAGTATAAGGATGCAAGTACATTGCGTATCCGTACAACCCTCAAATTGTCTCATGCCACGAATGCCGGCCTGAACCTGTTCGGGCAGTCATTACTGGATTACGATATGAATTACAATCGGATCAATGGTGTGTTTTATTCGCCCGAGGACATGACAAGCATGGAAATCGCGGCCGATATTATCTTGGATAAAACTTCTATTGAAGTTTATATTGATGATGGGGCTTATTCTTATTCGATGGAGCGTCGGCCGGACTTGAAAAACAGGGAAGGATTCCATTTTTTTGGAAATAATATCGAAGTAAAAGAAATGGAAGTATACACGTCCCGATCCATCTGGGAGTAATTTAGAAAATATAAAATAAGTAAATTAATGAAAGATAGTAAACCTGTTGTTGTCGGTATAGGCGAACTCCTTTGGGATGTGTTGCCAACGGGGAAACGTGCCGGAGGCGCTCCGATCAATTTTGTATACCATGCTACCCAATTGGGGGCCGAAGGATATGCGGTCAGCGCGGTCGGGAATGACGTGTTTGGGACGGAGATCGTCCAGGAGTTGGATAAGAACGGTATCTGCCATTTGCTGGGGACAGTCGAATATCCTACCGGAAGCGTGATGGTGGAGTTGAAAGACGGTATCCCGACCTATACGATTATAGAAGGTGTTGCCTGGGATCATATACCTTTGACTCAGGAAGCCGTCGATCTGGTGAAAGAAGCGGATGCCATCTGCTTCGGTACGTTGGCGCAGCGTTCGCCCGAATCGCGTGCGACGATTCATGCGTTACTTTCCTATGCCCGTAAAGAGGCGCTTCGGTTTTTCGATGTCAATATCCGCCAGTCTTACTACTCGAAGGAGTTGATCGCCAGTCTGCTGGAAGAGGCGAATGTATTTAAGATCAATGACGAGGAACTCGACCTGATACGTGAAATGTTCTCCCTTTCGGAGGATGAAGATACAGCTTGCCGCCAATTGGTTGAGCGTTACAGCCTGCGCTATATGATTTTGACTGCCGGCAGTCGCTACAGTTCTGTCTATACGGTTGCCGACAAGTCGACGATTCTTACTCCCAAAGTCGAGGTGGCTGATACGGTCGGGGCGGGAGATTCTTTCTCTGGAGCATTCGTTTATTCTATATTAGCCGGTAAATCCTTGCGCGAAGCCCATCAAACAGCTGTCGGGACAGCAGCTTTTGTTTGTACGAAAGAGGGTGCATGGCCTGCTTATCCTATATAAAGACTGATTATGAAAGAGAAAAGCTTGTATATAAGGCTGATCCCAGTGATGTTAGTTTTCTTCACGATGGGATTTGTGGATTTGGTAGGAATTGCCTCCAACTATGTGAAGTTGGATTTAGGATTGACGGATTCCGAAGCGAATATCTTTCCTTCTTTAGTGTTCTTCTGGTTTCTGATCTTTTCCGTCCCGACGGGAATGTTGATGAATAAGATCGGGCGGAAAAAGACGGTCATGCTGAGCCTAGTCGTTACCTTCGTGTCGTTGCTGATCCCATGTTTCGGCGATGGCTATATGGTGATGTTGGTCTCTTTTTCTTTATTAGGGATCGGGAATGCTTTGATGCAGACCTCTCTGAACCCGCTTCTCTCTAATATTATTACTGAAGATAAGTTGGCGAGTAGTTTGACTTTCGGGCAGTTTGTCAAGGCGATCGCTTCTTTTCTGGCACCTTATATCGCCATGTGGGGGGCGACGGCGGCGATCCCTTCGCTGGGATTGGGCTGGCGTGTACTGTTCCCGGTCTATATGGCAATAGCGATTGTGGCAATTTTACTGTTGGGGGCGGCTTCTATTAAGGAAGAGGCGCCGGAAGGTAGACCGTCCACATTTGCCGAATGCATAGCCTTGTTGGGTAACCCGTTTATCTTGTTGATGTTTGTAGGTATCATGTGCCATGTCGGCATAGATGTTGGTACGAATACTACCGCCCCAAAGATCCTGATGGAAAGGTTGGGGGTGGATATACATGCGGCGGCATTTGCAACGAGCCTCTATTTCATTTTTCGTACGATCGGTTGCCTGACCGGTTCGTTGGTCTTAGCTCATTGGGCGGCGAAGAAGTTTTTTGTCGTCAGTGTCGTACTGATGGTTGCTTCGATGGCAGGTTTCCTTTTGTTTGACAGTAAGGTCCTGCTATATGTCAGCATTGCTTTGGTCGGATATGGCAATTCAAACGTCTTCTCTATCCTTTTCTCCCAGGCTTTGTTGTCGATGCCTCAACGGCAAAACGAAGTATCCGGCTTGATGATTATGGGACTTTTCGGTGGAACGGTTTTTCCGCTCTTGATGGGCTTTGCTTCTGATGCCCTTCATTCGCAGACAGGTACCTTGTTGGTCTTGGTAGTTGGAGTGTTTTATCTGCTCTTCCTTTTTACGAAGTTGAGGTAGTCCCGGCAGTTCGGGAATAACATATTTCTATAAACAGTTTGCCAAAAAGAAAAACTTTACTATTTTTGTTTGCCTAATAACAAAGAAAACAAAAATATACAATCACTTATGGCAGATATAAAGCAGTATGTAAAGGCGGCAGAAGAGAAGATGACTTTCGCAATTGAATATTTGGACGAACAGTTGTCTCATATCCGTGCCGGAAAGGCGAATCCGAAAATTTTGGATTGTGTGAGAGTCATGTATTACGGTGCTCCTGTCCCTTTGACAAATGTGGCTACCGTAACTGTTCCGGATGCAAGAACGATCATGATCACTCCTTGGGAGAAGAAGATTATAAAGGATATTGAAAAAGGAATTATGGATTCCGAAGTCGGTATCACTCCTGAAAACAATGGTGAAGTGATTCGTTTGGGTATTCCTCCTCTGACGGAAGAACGTCGTCGTCTGTTGGCTAAACAGTCTAAGCAGGAAGCGGAAACTGCTAAAATCAGTATTCGTAACGCTCGCCGTGATGCGATCGAGCAATTGAAGAAGAGCATTAAGACTGACGGAACTCCTGAGGATGTCGAGAAAGATGCGGAAGCAGAAGTTCAGAAGGTCCATGACAAGTATATCAAGAAAGTAGATGAACTCTACGCCGCAAAAGAAAAAGAAATAATGACAGTATAACGAGTTGAAAGTTGAGAGTTGAAAGTGACGGAATAGATCCTTTCTTTCAATTTTCAACTTTCAACTTTCAACTTTCAATTAACATGAGGGGATTGGTTATTAAGAATACGGGTAGCTGGTATACCGTACGCACCGATGATGGTCGCGATATAGAAAGTAAGATCAAAGGAAATTTCCGCCTGAAAGATATCCGTACCACCAATCCTGTTGCGGTCGGAGACCGGGTCGATATTGATATCAATACCGAAGGGACCGCCTTTATCACCAAGATCGAAGACCGGAAGAATTACATCATCCGCCGCGCTTCCAATCTTTCCAAGCAGTCGCATATTATCGCCGCGAACGTAGACCAGGCGATGCTGATCGTGACAGTCAACTATCCGATTACCACTACCGTTTTTATCGACCGTTTTCTTGCTACAGCCGAGGCTTATCGTGTGCCGGTGAAGTTAGTCTTCAACAAAATAGATCGCTATCATGGCGGTGACCGGGAATTATTGGACGATTTGGTCACTCTGTATACGACGATCGGCTATCCTTGCTCTATGCTTTGTGCCCGTACCGAAGAGGGCTTGGATGTGTTGAGAGAAGACCTTAAAGGGAGAATCACTTTATTGTCGGGTCATTCAGGTGTGGGGAAATCAACTATTATCAATAAACTGATCCCAGGTGTCAATCTCCGTACCGGCGATATCTCCGAATACCATAACAAGGGAATGCATACTACCACCTTCTCTGAGATGATTCCTTTGTCGGATGGCGGTTACCTGATTGACACTCCAGGTATCAAAGGTTTTGGCACGATCGAAATGGAAGGTGCGGAAATCGCTCATTACTTCCCTGAAATATTCAAATTCTCCGCTGATTGCAAATTCAATAACTGCTCTCACCGCCATGAGCCGGGCTGTGCCGTCTTGCGTGCCGTAGAAGAACATTATATCAGCGAATCGCGATATAAAAGCTACCTGAGTATTCTTGATGATAAACAGGAGAGCAAGTATAGGGAAGAATATTAGACTGCCGGCAAGCTCATACCTGTGATCTTGCGGTATAAATCCAATGCATATACATCTGTCATGCCGGAGATATAATCGAGGACGCATTGTACTTTGCCGTAGACGGTCGGTGCGTTTGTGTCGTACTGTTCCGGGATGCGTTGCAACAGGAGCTTACTGTAGGCATGATCCTGGTTCATGACAGCTTCTGTCAGCGTGTCGATCAAATGACTGAAGATATGGTAACCTGCTAGTTCAATGTCTAAAACTTCTTTGGCGCGGTATATCTTTTTGTAAGCGGTTTTTGAGCAGGTGTCGTATGCGGCTTTTGCCTGATCGCAAATGTTATCGATAAGCGGAGTGTTGTATGTTCCGCTGAGGATATCCTCTTCGTTTTCGAGGAAGATGCGGGAACATTCGTCAACCAAGAGGCCGATGATACAGGAACGTAAGTAGGCGATCTGTTCGTTGGTATCGTCTACCATCTTCATGACACGGACAATATGGTCGAGGCGTTCCCCTTCGAAAAAATTGAGGAGCAACCGGATGGCTTCTTCCGTTGTTAGGATATGCAGTTTGTAGGCATCCTCGATATCCATGATCTGGTAGCAGATATCGTCAGCTGCTTCCACCAAATAAACAAGCGGATAGCGGACGAACCTATTTGCGTCTTCCGGGTTCCGGCTAATGCCTAATTCGTTGGCAATGCGCAGGTAAGCCTCCTCTTCCGACTGGAAGAAACCGAATTTTCCTTTCTTCCCTGCGTAAACGGAAGAATACGGATATTTGATGATGGAGGCAAGCGTGCTGTATGTCAGGGCAAAGCCCCCTTTGCGGCGCCCGATGAACTGGTGGGTGAGCAGACGCATGGCGTTCGCATTCCCTTCGAAATGAAGAAAGTCTTCATAGCGCCCTCCTTCGTTGAGAATCTTTTCCTGTAACTTTTTTCCGTTACCTTCAGCAAAGTAAGCGGAGATCGCCCGTTCTCCTGAATGTCCGAATGGCGGGTTGCCCATGTCGTGGGCAAGACAGGCGGCTGAGACGATGGAACCTATTTCCGGGAAATTGACGCTTCCGTCGGGATATTTCAGCATCAGGCCTTTGGCGACATTGTTGCCTAATGAGCGTCCTACACAGGAGACCTCTAAGCTATGTGTCAAACGGTTGTGCACGAATATACTGCCCGGTAGGGGGAATACCTGAGTCTTGTTCTGTAAACGGCGGAAAGGGGAGGAAAAGATCAGGCGGTCGTAGTCTCGCTGAAAATCGGTGCGTTCATGTTTGCGTTCGTGATATTCTTCCATTCCGAAACGTTTGCCGGAGAGTAATTGATTCCAGTTCATCTTGTCTTGTTTGCTTAATAGATTAATTCTCCTTTTCCTTGGCGGATGATTTCAAAGTCGTCTGTTGTGCAGTTGATGACGGTCGAGGCTTCCGTACCTCCGTAACCGCCGTCGATGACGATGTCCACTAGGTTTTCATACTTCTCCTCGATCAGTTCGGGGTCGGTACTGTATTCGATGATCTCGTCTTTGTCATGCAAAGACATGGTCAAAATCGGATTTCCGAGTTCCCGTACAAGTGTACGGATGATATTATTGTCCGGCACGCGGATCCCTACCTCTTTTCTGTTCTTGTAGATTTTTGGTAGCTCACTGCTGGTCGGCAAGATGAAGGTAAAGGCGCCCGGTAGGTTTTTCTTCATCAACTTGAAAGCAGCGTTGCTCACTTTGGCGTATTCGCTCAGATTGGAAAGATCATAACAGATAATGGACAGGTTACTTTTCTGCGGGTTGACGCCTTTCAGCTGGCAGATCTTTTCGACTGCACGCACATTCAACGCGTCACAACCGATGGCATAAACGGTGTCGGTCGGGTAAATCACGAGGCCACCGTCGCGCATGATATTGACCACCTTGTCTATCTCCCTGAGATTGGGGTTTTCGGGGTATATTTTTACGAGCATAGCGTTATGAGTTGAAAATTGAAAGTTGAAAGCTGAAAGTTTGAGAAAACACGAAGTAAACTTTCCTCTTTCACCTTTCCGCTTTCACCTGATTTACGGCTTAACCGTAAATGATGTGTCCGTTTTCGTCGGTATATTCTTCCAGACCTTTGCTGTACTGGTTCATGGCACGAAGGCTCATACCCATGCTTGAGAAGCCACCGTCGTGGTAGAGGTTCTGCATTGTGACTTTGCGGGTGAGGTCGGAGAACATCATAACGCAATAGTCTGCACATTCGTCGGCTGTGGCATTGCCCAGCGGGCTCATCTTTTCGGCGAAATCCATCAAATGATCCATGCCTTTCACGCCACTACCGGCTGTAGTCAATGTCGGTGACTGGGAAATGGTATTGATACGCACGTTCTTTTCACGGCCATAGATGTAGCCGAAACTGCGGGCAATGGATTCCAGTAGGCTCTTGGCATCTGCCATGTCGTTATATCCGAAGAATGTACGTTGTGCTGCCACATATGAGAGGGCGATCACTGAACCGTATTCGGCAATGGCATCCTGCTTTTTGGCAACCTGCAACATCTTGTGAAAAGAGATTGCGGAGATATCCAGTGTCTTTTCCAACATGCTGTAGTCCAAATCGTCGTAAGTGCGTTTCTTACGCACGTTCGGGCTCATGCCGATGGAATGTAAAACGAAATCTATCTTACCCCCTAATATTTCTACTGATTTAGAGAAAACCGTTTCCAAATCTTCCACGCTCGTAGCATCCGCCGGAATAACTTCGGCGTGCAACTTCTCAGCCAGAGCATCCACCTGTCCCATACGAACGGCGATCGGTGTATTGCTCAGTGTGATCGTTGCTCCTTCTTCTACGGCTTTTTCAGCCACCTTCCAGGCGATGGACATGTCATTCAGCGCACCGAATATAATGCCTCGCTTGCCTTTCAATAAATTATGACTCATACCTTTTATTTTAATATGTTACGGCACAAAGATAGTAAAAATGTGCAAGATACGCAATCGCTTACATGAAACCCCTTCAAGTCTGGGACAGGATAGGGCCCCCGGATATTTATTCCCTGTAGTACACTCTTTTTACCCTCGGCGAGATAGAGGTAAGTATCTCGTATGGGATGGTCTTTAGTTTGTCCGAAAGTTCGCTGACAGGGAGTTCTTCGCCGAAAATGATGACGGAGTCTCCTTCGTGTGCGTCGGTATCGGTGACATCGATCATGCAGGCATCCATACAGATATTGCCAATGATCGGGCAACGGTGGCCATTAATCACGACCTCGCCACCACCATTGCTGAAATGACGGTCCAAGCCGTCGGCATAACCGATCGGGATAATCGCGATGCGGGAATCGCGCTTTACATAGCTCATCCGGCTGTAGCCGATGGAATCGCCTGCCGGAACGTTTTGTATCTGCAAGATAGTCGTCTTCAGCGTGCTGATGTTACGCAACCCTTTCTGACCGGAGGCACTGACTCCATACAGGCCGATGCCGAGACGTACCATATCCATCTGATAATCGGTGAACCGTTCTATTCCGGCCGAGTTCAGGATATGCTTGATCACCTTGTATTCCAACCCGGCTTCCAGTTCTGCTGCCACGCGGGTGAACGTATCCAGTTGCTTTTTTGTGAAATCGTCGAAGATATAGGAGTCGCTGCCTACGAGATGTGAGAATACGGAGCGAGCTACTACGCCGCTCTGTTCTTTCAGGCGACGGCAAACCTCCGGTACATCTTCCGGCTGGAAGCCTAAACGGTGCATTCCCGTGTCGATCTTGATATGGATCGGATAAGAGGTGATGCCCCTGCGTTCCGTCTCTTTTATCATTGCGTCGAGCAGACGGAAACTGTACACTTCCGGCTCCAGCTGGTTTTCAAACAAGACATTGAAGCTGCTGAATTCCGGATTCATGACGATAAGCGGGATCGAGATGCCTTCCTTGCGCAGTTCTTCTCCTTCGTCGGCAACGGCAACAGCCAGGTAGTCGCAACGATGTTCTTGCAGTGTCTTTGCCAGTTCATAGGAACCGGCTCCGTATCCGAAAGCCTTGACCATGCAGACCATTTTAGTTTCTGGCTTCAGCTTTGAGCGGTAATAGTTGAAGTTATGGACAACGGCATCCAGGTTCACTTCCAAGATCGTCTCATGCACTTTCTTTTCCAGCAGCTCGGATATACGTTCGAAATGAAATTGGCGGGAGCCTTTTATCAGGATCAATTCGTCTTTGAACTTTTTGAAAGACGGAGACTTGATGAATTCATCCGTTGTCAGGTAAAATTCTTTTTCGATATCGAAAGCACCTCCGTACTCTTTCAAGTCACGGCCGATACCGATAATGCGATCGATCTTCTTTCTGCGCACCAAGTCCGCAACTTTCTTATAAAGAGACTTCGGTAACGTTCCCGATTGCAGGATGTCTGAAAGGATTAGTGTGCATTTTAAATTCTTCTCTACGCGGCGGCTCTGTTGGAAGTCGAGGGCGATATCCAAAGAATTGATATCCGAATTGTAGGTGTCGTTTATCAATAGGCAGTTGTTGATACCCTGCTTTACGTCCAAGCGCATGGCAACCGGTTCGAGGCGCTTGAATTTTTCGATATCGTTTACGCTTGTCGGTTTCAGATACAACATCACGGCCATACAGTGGATGGCGTTTTCGATAGAAGCGTCGTCCGTAAAAGGAATCGTGTATGTCCGGTCGAAACCTAAAAGCGTGCAGCGGATAATGGTTTCGGAATCCAGTTTCTTGATCGACTCGATATACAAAGGGGCTTCCGAGTCTGTCCGACTCCAAGTGATTGCTTTGTGGGACAGGCAGGCCGACTCGATGCAGTTGGCGATAAAAGCATCGTCGCCGTCATAGATGATTGCTTCGCAGTCGTTGAACAACGTCAGCTTTTCTAGACATTTCTGCGTGGAAGAGATAAAGTTCTCCTGATGCGCTTCCCCTATGTTTGTGATTACGCCGATGGTTGGTGCGATGATCGGTTGAAGGCGTTCCATTTCGTCCGGCTGGGAAATGCCTGCTTCGAAGATGCCTAATGTATTCTTGTCGCTCATCTGCCATACCGACAGCGGAACCCCCAATTGCGAGTTGTAGCTCCGGGGGGAGCGGACGATGTTGAACTCGTTGTGCAATAATTGATAAAGAAACTCTTTTACAATCGTTTTCCCGTTGCTTCCCGTAATGCCGATTACCGGAATATTGAAACGTTTCCGGTGATGGGCCGCTAACTTCTGGAGTGCTTTCAGTGTATCCTTGACGACAAGGAAGTTTGCTTCAGGCATCGATTCGAACTCCGGTAAAAAAGTGCTGACTACGAAGTTGCGTACACGTAATTTATATAATCCTTGTATATAATTATGTCCGTCGTTGGTCTTTGTCTGGAGGGCAAAGAATAGACTTTGTTCGGGGAATGAAAGACGGCGGCTGTCGGTAAGCAATATACTGACAGGTGCGTCATATAATTTTTGGGCGTCAGCTCCAATTATCCCGGCGATTTCTTTAATTGAATATTCCATTCTTTTCTCTATAATTAAGTTTAGAACTTCTTTTTAATCATTTCGACTTCATTTGTCATATCAAAGTAAGGGAATTTCTCGTTAAGTCGTTCCATCTTTAACAAAGTTTGCGAGATGAATCGTTTATAGGCTTCGCTTTCCGGTTGAAACGGCTTGTGGTTAATGGCCTTTTGGATATCCTTCCATTCTTTAAGAATTGACAGCGAATCAGGTGAAAGCATGCTGCCTGTGAACCGTTCCCAGATATATTCGATCGCCGTGGTGGATGGATGCAGCATATCGTCGGCATAGAAACGGTACTCCCTCAATTCGTCCATCATGATTTCGTAAGCTGGGAAATAGGCGGTGTGTTCCGGGAATTCCTTTTGCAGAGCGTCGATGGCAAGCAGGAGGGTAGCTTTGCTGAGCTGGTTACCGTGTGCTCCGTCTTTCCAATGGCGGATCGGACTGACGGTGAAAAGTATCTTCAGCTCTGGATTCTGTTTCCAAAGCGATAGAAGCAGACTTTTCCATTCCGCTACGATTTCTCCTACGGTAAGTAACTGTCGGTCGAACATCTTTTCTGGCAGCCTATGGCAATTGGATACGACCTTTCCCGAACTTTTCAGCTTGTAGACCCATGCCGTGCCGAAAGTAAGGATCATCCGTTGGGCTTTCAGTATCGTGTCAGCGGAACTGAACAGTCGCCTATTGATGTTGGCTAAGCATTCCGTTTCCGAAGGTGAGGAAAAACGGCTGTGATGGCTGAAGCTATGATAAATCCCTTCATGCTGAAAAAGATCATCTCCTGTGAACTGTTCCGGCTGAAGTAACATGCGAATCGCTTCGGCTATGGACGAAGGATTATAAAGCGTACCGAATGGGTTCAAATCGGTCTTGAACTTGTTTCCCTCCAATTTTTTTCCTATGTTCTCGGCAAAGCAGGAACCAAGCAGAACCGTTTGCACCGTATAGGAAAATGTAAATGGGGTTTTGGGGATTGTGATGTGGGTGTAAAATTCCATATTGTATTTAATTGCCATATATTTATTCGTTTTTCAATCACTTCCTTTACAAGTTTATGCAACTTTTTTCAAATAGGTAAATTTTATCTCCTTTTCGAGTTGGATATTTATCTGTGAGCATAAGCTGTCATTGTTTCGGACTTCGACACTTTTGGTTTAAACACATATAATCGCAAATTTGGCTTTTTACAGGTGGAAAGAAATAAAAAATGACAATTGACAACAAAAAGGCAGGCCTTTGATTGTCAATTGTCATTTTTTTGATCATTATGAGATGCCTGATTAATTGGCGATTATCAGTTAATTAAACTCTTTCCCATATTTCATCTGTGCATCGGCAACGAATTGTTTGATGCGTTGTTCGTCCTCTTTCTTGCAGATCAGGAGAACATTGCCGGACTCGGCCACGATGCAATCATTGATGCCCTGTATGACGGTGAGGCGTTTCGGATTGTCGAGGGCAACGATATTGCCGTTGCTTTCGTACATTATCGCTTCACTTTTTAGGAGCGCATTGTTTTGTTCGTCTTTCTTCGCCAGGTCAAACAGCGATCCCCATGTCCCGAGGTCGGCCCAGCCGAAGTCAACACAGAGCATATATACGTTGTCCGCTTTTTCCATGATCCCGTAGTCGATGGAGATATTCAGGCAGTAAGGGAAGTTCTCGGCGATGAAATCTCGTTCTTCCGCTGTGTTGAATTTTTCTTTGCCCAAATCGAAACGGAGGGAGATATCGGGGAGAAATTTGGAGAATGCTTCTAAAATGGTGTTGACGTTCCAGACGAAAAGACCGGAATTCCAGAAAAACTCGCCGCTCTCCATGAATACTTTTGCCAGTTCCAAATCCGGCTTTTCAGTAAAAGTTTTCACTTTCGTGAATTCGTCCAGCATGATATCGCTGCTTTGGATATATCCGTAGCCTGTTTCAGGACGGCTCGGTTTAATGCCTAACGTAACTAGTGCATTGTTGTCTTTTACGAAGTCGAGGCTTTTCTGCACATCTTTCAGGAAAATGTCCTCTTTCAGAATCAGATGATCGGAAGGTGCGACAACAATATTTGCATTCGGGTTGCAAGCTTTGATATGATATGCCGCATAAGCGATGCAAGGAGCTGTATTACGACGTGCCGGTTCCAATAATATCTGCGATTTTCCCAACTCTGGCAGTTGCTCTTTTACAAGTGAAGCGTATTGCTCATTTGTTACAATATAGATATTTTCGATCGGAATAATCTTGGAGAAACGATCGAATGTCATCTGTAGTAGCGACCGGCCTGTACCGAAAAAGTCAAGAAACTGTTTAGGGTAACTTTCTCTGCTGAAAGGCCAGAAACGGCTTCCGATCCCACCGCCCATGATAACGCAATAATTATCTTTCATGATGATCCAGGTTGTTTTTTTAGTTATACTCTTACAAAGTTAACGAAATATTCCGGGATTTCGTTTATCCATAAATCCTAAGAAGATATAAAATGAAAAAAAAGAGGAAAATGTTTGCAGGTTTAAAAATAATGTCTACCTTTGCAACGCAAATGAGAAACAAACTTACTCAAAGCAAATGCCCAGATGGCGGAATTGGTAGACGCGTTGGTCTCAAACACCAATGGATTCACTTCCATCCCGGTTCGATCCCGGGTCTGGGTACTAATAAACCCTGATAATCGACTGATTATCAGGGTTTTTTCTTTCTATAAGGCGTACTAAATGTGTACTGAGCGACAAAAACAAGAATAGAGTGTACTTTTGTGGTTTTCATTCTTTCATCTTTATGATTTCTTAACTCTTATGCGTTCTTTTCTGTCTTATTCTTGCTAATGTTTTCTCGGAAAATGCGATTTCCACCTTATATTTGTATCTGAGAACAAATTTATAAAGGTACAGTTATGGAAAATCATATAGAAACCAATTTCAGAGCGATACAGAGGATATTAGATAGTTGCGTAGCGCATGACTATAAAACTAAAGTTGATGCACTATTTTTAAAGCGTGAATATCTGACAAAGGCTCAGATAAAGGATTATTTGCGGCAGGAAATTTTCCGTGTTACCGAAAATATAGTAGCCATTCAGCAAAAATACCGTGTCGTGCGTGACATTGTACAGGATATGGATATTCCCGATTTTTTGTGGGAAAGCGGTTATTTTGAGGACTTGACTTCTGATGAGAGGAAAAAGTACATCGCTTTCCGTTGTTCTGATTTTGATATGGACGCATATTTGCATGAACCGTCTTGCTATGATGAACGGCTTCCCTATTTTTCCATCATCGTTAGCCTTGTGGTACTTTCCAAGTATTTGTACTTTCTGCAAGAGCAGGAGAGCAAATACTATACAGATTCTGTTGCCACTAAAGAACAAGTCTTGCCAAAAGAAAAAGATGAAAGTGTAGAAACCACTCCAGCCAAGATTGTGGGCAAAAGCAATCCTTTCAAATCCACTTTGAAAGCCAATGAAATCAAACTTCTGACTGAATGTGTGAACGAAACGAATATGTTTACTACTACTGTCAGCACCAAAATACTTACCGATTTTTTCAACTGTAAGTTGGACGGTGTATTGAAAGTTAATAATACCCGTCTGTTGGCTTACCTAATGATGCAACTCAGCTGTTATAACTACATCATTTATGAGTGGCAGTCAGTTATAGCAAACAACAAGTTGATATTGAAGAAGATAAAAGGAGAACCGCTTACACGCACTGACTTGTCGAGTGCGACAGACCAGGCGAAGAACATCTATCCGAAAGGATATGAAATTATAGACAAATACATCAAACAACTGCAAAAAGGTTGAGCATAGATTGAACGCTCAAACAAAGGTCAATTAGACTTCATTTTCAACCTCTTAACTTTGCTCCCGTTAACACAAAAGACGAGGGTGCGCACCTTCATATTGTTTCACCTAAAATCCCAAACGATATGGAAAAAGACTTGGAGTTAAGAGTTTCCGAACTCGAAAAGATGTTGTTCCTTTCAAAGAACGTGCTTAGCTTCGATGAAGCGAGCAGGTTCTTGAACCTTTCTAAAAGTTACCTGTACAAGCTGACTTCGGGTAACTTGATACCCCATTACAAGCCGCAGGGCAAAATGCTTTATTTTGAAAAGGCTGAGCTGGAAGCATGGTTGCGTCAGAACCCGGTGAAGACGCAGGCGCAGATAGAGCAGGAAGCGCAGAAGTATATCCTTAACCGTCCTCTAAAGAAATAATGGCTATGGAAAACAAGACGAAAGAGGAAATCGGACAAGGTACAGCCATGACGAAAGAAGATTTTGCAGCCCTTTGGAAAACCATTCGTCTAAAGGTGACGGACACTTATGAAGTACCGCCCGAAATTCTTTGGGTGAACGGTTCTACTATCGGCACGTTGGGCAATTTCAGTGCATCCACAGGCAAAGCCAAGAGCAAAAAGACATTCAACATTTCCGCCATTGTTGCGGCAGCATTGAAGAATGACGAGGTTTTGAAGTATTCGGCATATCTGCCACCGAACAAGCGCAAAATTCTCTATGTTGATACCGAGCAGAGCAAGTACCATTGCCATAAGGTCATGGAACGTATTTTGCGCCTTGCCGGACTGCCGACCGATAAAGATGTGGACGATTTTGTTTTCATTGTGTTAAGGGAGCAGACCCCCGACAAACGTAAGCAGATAATTGGCTATATGTTAGAGAATATGCCCGATGTGGGGTTGCTCATCATTGACGGAATCCGTGATTTGATGTACGACATCAACAGTCCGAGCGAATCGACCGACCTAATCAACCTTTTGATGCGCTGGTCAAGTGGGTATAATCTGCATATCCATACCGTACTGCATTTGAACAAGGGGGATGATAACACAAGAGGACATATCGGTACAGAGCTGAACAACAAAGCTGAAACCGTCCTGCAAATCACGAAAAGCACGCAGGACGGCAATATAAGCGAAGTAAAGGCGATGCATATACGTGACCGGGAGTTTGACCCGTTCGCATTTCGCATCAATGACAACGCTTTGCCCGAAGTCATGGACGGTTATGTATTCCAGCAACCCAAACAAGACAGGAACTTTCCGCTTACAGAGCTGACGGAACAGCAGCACCGGGAAGCATTGGAGAACGGTTTTGGCAAGCAGGTTGTACAAGGCTATTCCAATGTGATAGCGGCATTGAAACAAGGTTACGCAAGTATAGGTTATGAGCGTGGACGCAATGTCCTTGTGTCGCTTAACAAGTTCCTTGTGAACAAGCGCATGATTGTGAAAGAGGGTAAGGGCTATCGCTACAATCCCGATTTTCATTATTAAAAGTCGGTTTGGTTTAGTCCGGGTGTATATATAAGCGGAACGGACTGTCTGTTTCCCGGTATCGACAGCAGGCAGGTTTAGTATGGTACGGGTATATATATGACGGACTAAACAGGACTGGCGCACTTTTCAACGATTTTTTAATCCCCAAAAAGAAAATATTATGAACATCGAAGATGTGAAACAAATACCCATCGCAGATTATCTGCATAGTTTAGGTTATTCGCCCGTCAAGCGGCAGGGTAACGGTTTATGGTATAAATCACCATTGAGAGAGGAACACGAAGCGTCCTTTAAGGTGAATACAGACCGCAACCTTTGGTATGACTTTGGCGCAGGAAAAGGCGGCAACATCATTGCCCTGGCAAAGGAACTTTACTTTTCCGACAGTCTGCCCTACCTTTTAAAGAGGATAGAAGAGCAGACCCCGAATGTTCGCCCAGTCAGTTTTTCTTTTCCCCAGTGTAGGACAGAACCAAGTTTCCAACATTTGGAAGTCCGGGACTTAACTCATCCGGCATTGCTCCGTTATTTGCAGGGACGGGGTATCAATATTGAGCTGGCAAAAAGAGAATGTAAGGAACTTCATTTTACCAATAACGGGAAGCCATTCTTTGCTATCGGGTTCCCGAACATGGCAGGAGGTTACGAGGTTCGCAATTCCTTTTTCAAAGGCTGTATTGCCCCGAAAGACATCACCCATATACGGCAGCAGGGAGAGCCGAGAGAGAAGTGTCTGGTATTCGAGGGATTCATGGACTACCTCTCTTTCCTTACGCTCCGCATGAAGAACTGTCCGACCATGCCTGACCTTGACAGGCAGGACTATGTTATTCTTAACTCGACTGTCAATGTGCCGAAAGCCATTGATGTGCTATACCCGTATGAACGCATCCACTGTATGCTCGACAATGACGAGGCGGGGTATAAGGCGACACGGGCTATCGAATTAGAATACTCCTACCGTGTGCGTGACTTCTCGCACAATTACAGGGGATATTCGGACTTGAACGATTACTTGTGCGGCAGGAAGCAGGAACAGAAAAACGCAGCCAGCCAAGTACAGGAAACGAAGCAGAAAACCGGACAATGTGCCGTCCAAAAACAAAAGAGAGGTAGGGGCATTTAATCCGGCAGGATTGCCAGCGGCTGGCGGTTTCATAGGGAGAGCAAGGTTATGTTTCGGTAGACCGAAACCACCTTGCTTTGCTCACCGCAAAGGAAACCGCTCCCGTTGGTCGCAATTTCTAAGATACCATCAAAAAGTAAAAAGACATGAAAAGGATACAGGATAAGCCGGGCGGTCGTCCGGCAAAGAAACGGACGGAAAAGCAGAAAAAGGTAGTCAGTACGAAGCTGACCGAGTTGCAGTATTACGCCATCAGGAAGCGAGCCGGGGAAGCCGGGGTGCGCATCAGTGAATATGTCCGGCAAGCAGTTATTTCGGCAGAGGTCATACCCCGGCTGAACAGGCAGGATGCAGATGCTATCCGCAAGCTGGTAGGGGAAGCCAACAATATCAACCAGCTGGCGCATAGGGCAAATGCCGGAGGTTTCGCATTGGTGGCGGTGGAATTGGTGAAACTCAAAGATAGGATTGTTGAAATCATAAACCATTTGTCGGATGATTGGAAAAATAAAAAAAGGAAGCGGTTTTAAGGGCTGTGTGAACTATGTGCTTGGTAAGGAGCAGGCGGTTTTGCTTCATGCGGATGGGGTTCTGACCGAGAGCCGGAGCGATATAATCCGCAGTTTCTGTATGCAGACCGGGATGAATCCCGACTTGAAAAAGCCGGTTGGACATATTGCACTAAGCTATTCGGCAGTGGACGCACCCAAATTGACAGACGAGAAGGTGGTACAGCTTGCACAGGAGTATATGCGTGAAATGAAAATCACCGATACGCAGTACATCATCGTGCGCCATCAAGACCGGGAGCATCCACACGTGCATATCGTGTTCAACCGTATAGACAACAACGGCAAGACTATTTCGGACAGGAACGATATGTACCGTAACGAACAGGTATGCAAGAAGCTGAAAGCCAAACATGGGCTTTATTTCGCCAAGGGGAAAGAGCAGGTGAAACAGCACCGATTGAAAGAGCCGGACAAGTCGAAATACGAGATTTACACGGCTGTGAAAAATGAAATCGGCAAATCCCGCAACTGGCAGCAGTTGCAGCACAGGTTAGCGGAAAAGGGTATCACTATCCAGTTCAAACGAAAGGGACAGACCGATGAAATACAGGGCATATCCTTTTCCAAAGGAGAATACACGTTCAAAGGCTCGGAGATAGACCGCAGTTTCAGTTTTTCCAAACTGGATAGATATTTCGGAGATACAGGTTTGAATGTTGCCGAAAGTCAACGGCAAACAGCTTTCGCACCCATTCGGGAACAAATACCCACACGGAGTAACGCAGAAAGTCCGTTTATAAGCGGTTCGCTCGGTCTGTTTTTTGCATCACCGTCCCCGGTGGATGAAGAGCCGAACTTGAATTTGAGAAAGAAGAAGAAAAAGAAAAAACGACTTAAATTGTAAAGACATGGAAGACAACTTGATTTTAGAGGGGCTTCTCTCTATGGTAACAGAACTGAAAGAGAAGTTGGAAGCGCAGGTAACGCCAGCTAGCCGGGAGGAAACTCTCGAACGGTTTGGAGCGATTGAACAGGCATTGTCGAGGCTGCATAGTAATCCGGCTGTTCCTGTGGAGAAGTTGCAGACTATCCAAAGTCAACTTGACGATGTACGGAACAGGATGCAAGGTCAGCAGCAGCACATCGAGGACACCAAGAGAATATCATTGGAAATCTATCGTAATTTTAAAATAATAGTTGACACCTTGAATTCCTACAAGACGGATAAAGAGGAAGTTGCCCACTTGCCGTTCTATCAACGGATTTATAACAAGGTTACTTATTGGATTCGTCCGGGATTGTTTATTTTTTCGGCAGTGCTGGTTCTTTGTTCTGCTTCCATATGGTTGAATATCCGTTTGGCTACACGGATGCAGCAGTTACAGGATAACGATATGAAATACCGCTTTTTGCTGATGCAGGGTTGGGCAGACGGAGAAGTCCTTGATATACTGGAAACCAAATTCAACTGGCAGAGGGATAACGATTTCATTCAAATTCTGACTGATTCTGTGATAGATTTTGAATTTCGCAGCAAGAAACAGGCGGAAGCATTGGAGCGTGCAAGGCTACTCAATGAACAAGCCGAGCAGTTGAGAAAGGAAGCTGATAAACTGGGTAAGCCATAAACGAAGTAAAGCCGGGGTGATGAACTATGTTCACCGCTTCGGCTTTTTTCAAATTCATTTCTTTGTGTAGTGCTCTTTCTTAAGCTTGTCAATATTGTTGTACTTTTTTATTCGAACAGTTCTCGTATTTCTCTAATTCCATTCGACTGCGGCTGGAAGTTACTAAATATACTCCACCGAAAATCAGGAATACTGCTACTATTTTTGTGAAATTAAAAGAGTCTATATTCCAGCAGACAGCAACAATACATGCCACAATCGGTTGGATATAATTATACATTCCAGCTACGGTTGGTCGCAATTTCTTTTGTCCTACAACAACAAGCATATAGCTGATGAATGTTGCCCCAATCACAATAAAAGCCAATCCAACTATTTCAGTCATTTGTAAATTGCCCCAATGTACATCTGCCAAGTCTTTTGCTGAGAAAGGTAACATGCAGATAAAAGAGTAGGTAAACATCCATTTCATAATGGTTGTTAATGAATATTTATTTACAAAATCTTTATAGAGTACAATGTAAAGGGCATAACTCAATTGGGCAAATAAAACAAGCAAATCTCCCCATATGGCTGTATCTTTGTTTGTGGATGTTATTTGAATATTTTGTCCGCTACCCAAGATAAGCAATAAAGCACCTCCTGCTCCCAATGTAATGCCTAGTACTTTTTTCCCAGTTATGGGTTCTTTCAAAATGAATGCAGCTAAAATCATAGCCCAAAGCGGCATACTTGTCGTAATGATGGAGGCATCTCCGGGAGAGGTTAAACTAACTCCGAATATGAAGCATCCTTGATTAAACACTATGGCTAGTAATGAAGCAAAAAATAAAGATACTAAGTCTTTGTGATTAACGTGTTCTGGCTTTTGAAAAAAAGACGTTATCCAGAATAAAATCATAGCACCGCCAATACGCAAATCTGTTATTACTAAGGGAGTAATGGCACCACCTACCAAAATAACTTTGGAGACCGGTGACATAAGTCCCCACATGACATTTGCTCCAAGCATGGAGGCATGTCCCTTCCAATCAAAGTTCATTGTCTTTTATGTAATATAAACTGAGTAAGTATAATGTTATTGCTAACACAATTAGGCAAACAGAAACTAATCCTGTAAAATAATTAGCCAACACGAACCAGCTAATTCCACAGATTACGAGATAGAGAAGTATCCCCTTTGTTTCGTTTTTGCTAATTCTAATTTTTATTTTGGAAAAAAGAAAATAATCCAATGAATACTTGCCAGCTCCTAATAGCAGCTGGATAAGGTATAAGCCTAAAAATAGAGTAGGTAATACCTTAATATTGAATGAGTCGAAGAAGTGAAATTTGACCGCAATCAACATGTTAAATGCTAAAATACTTGCAGCCAATCTGGTCTGAAATCCAACTATAAGCATTATTGGACAAATGGTTTGGGCAAAGATAGTCAGCCACAGAGACGGAATATTACCGATACAGATAGGGTTACCGAAAAAATCTGCGGCATATCTGTCATAATTGACAATCTTCCCATATCCATAAGGTAACATCATCAATCCGCAAAAGCTACGGAAATTAAGAATTACGAAAGAGTAGAAATTCCCTGAAAAGGAATTTCTACTCACTAAATAATTTATAAGATGCTTCATATATTCACAGTCAATCAATATGATGTCCAACCGCCATCGGCCACGAATATACTGCCATTTACGAATGAAGCTTCATCAGAAGCAAGAAAGAGAGCAACCTTGGCTATCTCGTCCGGGGTACATTTCCTCATGTTCGTGATGTAACCTTCTGTAATCTTATCTTCAATATCTTTCCATTTTCCAATAGACTGGTCGCGTGCTGTTTTGGATCCGGCCAGCTTTTCACTGTTGATGCGCAGATTGGTTTCTACTCTACCGGGGGCAACAGCATTGCAACGGATATTCTTTTCCTTATAGTTGAACGCCACATTTTTGGTTAATCCGATTAAAGCATGTTTGGAAGCTACATAGGCTGCTCCACCACCACGTGCTCCAGTAAATCCGGCAATGGAAGCTGTATTGACAATGACCCCACCGCCCTGTTTTTCAAAAATGGGAATCACTTTACGAATACCTCGCATCGGTGCATTCAGGTTGGTTTCCATTACCTTGTACCATAAGTCGTCACTGACTTCACCGAGCGGTATCAGCTCGTCAAAAATGCCTGCATTATTCACCAGTATGTCCAGACGTCCATATTTGGATAAAGCAGCATCCACCATTTTTTGAATGTCGGCTTCTTTGGTTACATCCGCTTCTACGCCTATTACATCATATCCCTGCTTGGACAATGAGGTTACGGCTTCATTCAAAGTGACTTTATTGATGTCAACCAGAACGACTTTAGCTTTTTCTTGGGCAAACAAGGTGGCGATAGCTTTTCCATTGCCAGATGCCGCTCCCGTAACCAAAGCTATTTTGTTGTTTAACCTGGCACTCTGTGCGAATGCTTGTCCTGCAAATAACATGAGAATGAGAATCATTCCTAGAGAAATAATTTTTTTCATACGCTTTGAGAATTTAAATGTTACTATAAAATCAATAAGCTGTCCAAGCACCATCGGCAACAAAAATGCTACCGTTTACAAATGATGCTTCATCAGAAGCTAGAAACAGAGCAACTTTTGCAATTTCTTCTGGAGCAGCCTTACGCTGATTGGTGGCATATCCCATTGCAATTTTTTCCGTAATCTTAGCCATGTCTTCGGATAAGCATCCATCTTTACTGGATGTTTGAAGTGCTTTTTTGCTATTATCCCGTATGTTGGTATCTACACGTCCCGGAGCCACGGCATTGCACCGAATATTCCATTCCTTGTAGCAAAAGGCCACGTGTTTGGTCAATCCTACCAAGCCATGTTTCGAGGCGACATAGGCTGCTCCGCCACCTCTTGCACCCGTCAATCCTGCTATGGATGCTGTGTTGACGATTACTCCACCACCTTGTTCCTTGAATATGGGAATCGTATAACGTATGGCTCGCATGGGAGCTGTCAGGTTTATAGATAATACTTTCTCCCAAAGTGCATCATCTGTATCGGCAACAGGAACCAACATGTCAAAAATACCAGTATTGTTAATCAGAATGTCCAATCTCCCAAAAGCGGAAATAGCTGTTGATACCATCCGCTCAATATCCGATTCTTTGGTTACGTCAATGACCACCGACAACACCTCGCAGCCTTTCTGCTGCAAATCCGCAGTAACTTGTTCCACGCCTTCTTTATTGATGTCAGCAAGGACGACTTTTGCACCTTCCTGAGCGAATAAAGTAGCTATTGCCCTACCATTGCCCGATGCTGCACCTGTAACTAGTGCTGTTTTGTCTTTTAGTCTCATAATCATTTTTTTGGTGAATATTAAAAATCCTTTCTCTTTGTTTTTATTGCAAATTTAAAGTGGAATGAAATGTAATTTATTGTATCTTTGCTATAAGATATTGTACTATTTCGTTATGTGGAAAGAAAATTTATATCAACCCGTTGAAATTCTGATTCGCAATCATGAAATATTTCCAATTGCCGAACACCAGCATTCATTCTTCGAAATGGTGTATGTGCATGAGGGAACTGGACGATTTTATGTCAAGGAGTCAGATTGTAAGGTTGAGGAAGTTATTTATCATGCCCATTCTTTGTTTCTTATTCCTCCGGAAACCCCTCATTGTTTCACGATAGATACGCATAGTGAATATATATTTATTCGTTTTGTGCTTCATTATGTGGAAGACTATATAGGGAAATATCTGGCAGAGATATTTCGTGACTCCAGTCGTCAGGCAGAAATCTCTCTAAATAAATCGGATGAAAATATGGTATTCCAGCTTTTTGACTTTATAAGAAAGGAAGAAGACAATAGGCAAATGGGGACAAACTATTTGCAACAGCAGTGGCTTAACAGTATCTTGGTTTTAGTTGCAAGAAATATCGTTCATGAAGCTAAAGATGAGTGCCTGTCTGTCAAATATCTTACTATAAATGAAACCAACCCAGCTGTATATATGTTGCAGTATATCCAGCAACATATACACCAACCGGAGTTGTTGAGGGCGGAAAGCCTTTCCAAAATATTTCATCTTTCGCCTGATTATATCGGAATTTATTTCAAACGATATTATCAAGAAACACTACAACAGTATATTGGACGAAATCGTTTGAAGATGGTAGAAAATTTGTTATTGAACAGTTCCATGACAGTCAAAGAGATAGCCTATAAAATGGGGTATACTGATTCTTGCTACCTCGTAAAGTCGTTTCAAAAGGTTTATGGAATTTCATCTTTGAAATATAGGCAAGAACATTCTCAAAGCAATAATTTAAAGTAATGGATTTGTGGTTCTGCTTGCAAGGTTTAGTCTTTTTTGTCTATATATCCAAAACGGACTAAACTTGTTTCTATTGACGGCAATTTATATATGTGCTGGCGAAAAGAAAAACAGTATTCTTCTTTTCGCCAGCATTACTTTTATGATAGGTTAGTAATTTGAGGAAGCAATGAACGCTTTTATTTCTTCCTCGCTTGGAAGTTCTATCATGTACTTCTGTACGAAGATATTCGGGTCTAATCCGGCAGTGGCATACTTAACCAATGTATCTCCCTTTTCTGTGCAAAGCAGAATACCGATAGGCGGATTATCATCCGGCTGCATCACTTCCGCTTTGAAATAGTTCAGATACATATTCAGTTGCGAAGCATACTCATGGCGGAATTTGTCTATCTTCAATTCCACAATGACATGACATTTCAAGATGCGGTGATAGAATACGAGGTCGGCAAAGAAATAATCCTCATCAATCAAGATACGCTTTTGCCGGGCTTCAAAACAGAATCCATGCCCCATTTCCAGCAGGAAGCGTTGCAGGTTGTCAAGAATGGATTGCTCCAAGTCGTTTTCTGTTACTAAGGCACGTTCATTCAATCCTAAGAACTCTAAGGTAACAGGGGTGTTGATAACATCTTTAGGTTGTAATAGGGTTGCTTGTTGCTGTACTAAAGCGGAGAGGGCTTCTTTGTTTTTGGAGAGTCCGCTACGCTCGTAATATAAAGATGCTATTTGTCGTTCCAACTCCTTTACAGACCAGCAACCACGAATCGTTTCCATTTCATAGAAAGCACGTTTTACCGGGTTCTCAATTCCTGATATGGTATTTAAATGGGTGGAAGATAATCTGTTGAATAATCTATCAGACGGAATCATCGATGTTTTGGCTTGTGGATGTTCTGCTGATAGCTTCCAAACGTTATTTTCAGATTCGGCGGTCGCCAACCGCCGAATTGGTTCGGTGAATTCGGCGGTCAATGACTGCCGAATTTGAATTTGCGATGTAATATACTGTGCAATAGGTTCTTTCAGCTGTGGATAAACAAGGTACAGCCGCCTAAATTCACGAAATCTACGTTCATTCAGACCTTTTGTTTTCAGCCGTTGTTCCAGCCTTTTCAACAGTTGTTCACCGTATGCGGCACGGTCTTCTCCGTTCTGCTCAAATTCCACGATATAGCAACCCATAAGCCAGTTACGGGAAGTAAGGGCGAGGTTTACAGCGTGTGCGGCTTGTGCCTGCAACGTGTTCTGTATCGTACTGATATGTTTTACTAATGCTTCAAAGTCCATAGTCGCAAAGATAAGTCTTTTATGATTAAAATTTTAGTTCGGGTAGGCTGTTTATAGCTTCCTCTTTCAATTTATCCACGGCACGGGTGTATTTCTCGGTATGCTTCAATCCGCTGTGTCCTAAAAGACTGGCTACGGTCTTGATATTTGCCCCATTGTTTAGAATGTTCACGGCAAAAGAATGGCGGGCACAATGCCAGCTTATATGTTTGTCTATTCCGGCTCTCTTTACCCAACGCTTGACCGATTTGCAGCAGCTTTCGTATGTAGGCAAATCGAATATCAAACAGTTTTTATCTGCTGGAGCTTCACCAATGATAGACAATAGACCGTCATTTAAAGGAATAACCACACCACTGCTGGCAGAATGTCCCTTTGTTTTACTTTGTTCAAACTTCAATAACCGATTTGCGTAATCCACATTCCTATAGGTAAGGTCTTTTACATCACAGAAGCGCAGACCGCAATACAGACAAAAGATAAACGTTCGTCTGACTATAGGGTTTTCGTTGTCATAATGACAAGCCATCAGCTTTTGTATTTCTTCGAGCGAAAGCACATCTTTCCGAAGCATCTGGCTATCTACTTTGCAGGTGACATCTTTGCAAGGGTCTTTCAGCATTACATCATGCTCTATCGCATAGCGAATAACTTTCTTGAAACGCTGGTAAATGCTTTTAGCACCTTCGCCAACGCTTCGGGATTGCAGATAAGCTACAAACTGTTCCATCATTTCTTTGGTGATGAGTTCCGGTTTAATGCTACATTCATTCATGGGGTACTTCTCTTTCAAGAAGTCTTTGAAACGGCTAAGCGCAATTTGCACCATGCGAATATCTTTCTTGGTATAGCTATTGATATAGGCTTGAAAGTAGTCCAAGAAATTAACAGCCCTGTCTTTCTTTAAGCGGTAACCCAACATGCTTTCTTTAAACTCCTGTTCACGCTCTGCACGTATGCGCATGGCGAGTTCCAATGTTTCCTTGTTCTGTTGCCGTTCCGCAGGGGTACGGGGCTTGTCTATCAGATAAAGGCTAAGGTTTTCTTTTCGCCTGTGATGCTTGATAGCGAACTTTGGCCTTCCTTGCATCTTACCACTTTCGTAATACACCTGATTACCGTTTTCATCCAATACGGGCTTTTCCTCTCTACCTAAATAATACTCTAAGTAAAGGCTTATTCTACCGTCTGAGAGCTTATTTTGCTCCAACTTGGGGTTCTCTTTCGTTTTATTTTCTAACTTTGCCATTGTTTAGAGGTTTTATCCCGATTTAGGTACCGTAACCGGGTAATTACACTAAATAGTTGATTTTCTTTTGTTTTCCGATATTGCAAAGGTGCAAAAGAAAATGATATTTCAAAGTGTACTAAAAGTGTACTGAATAACAGAAAACGGGCAAAATAGGGCAAAAATGGAGAAAACAGGAGATGTGCAAATGGTTGATAATGAGTAGAATAAACTCTTTTTGTTTTCCTGTGATTTCTATGGTTTGTATCAGGTCTGGGTACAAGAGATCCTGACAATATTGATTGTCAGGATTTTCTCTTTTATAGAGCGGACAAATCCTTTAATAGTTTGATAAAGCAATGAAAGCTTTTCTGGTTCCGTTTGCACGGCGGGCGGTTCTTAGCTTGGAATATAAACTTAGTAAGATGCTAATATTATGATGAAGAGTCAGAATTCGGCAATTGGCCGATCGCATGTTGTTTGGCTGGATGTGGTACGTTTTGTTGCCATGTTTACCGTGGTTTGTTGCCATAGTGCAGATCCGTTTAACTTTTATCCGGGTGAACCACCAGCTAATATCGATCAGATTAAGTTCTGGGGAGCAGCTTATGGATCGTTTCTCCGTCCTTGTGTCCCCCTGTTTGTGATGATTACGGGAGCCTTGCTGTTGCCATTGAAGGACGATACTTCCGTCTTTTATAAAAAAAGGATCAGCCGTGTCTTTTGGCCTTTCCTGATTTGGTCTGTGCTTTATAACCTGTTCCCTTGGATAACCGGACAGCTAGGCTTGTCACCGGAGGTGATCTTGGACTTTTTTCCCTATTCGGGCGAAGAAGTGGCTCGTCAGTCATTGGATGTTTCCTTGAGATATATTGCGGAGATCCCATTGAATTTCTCGATTGTAGATGTGCATATGTGGTATATCTATCTATTGATCGGGTTATACTTGTACTTGCCTGTTTTCTCTGCCTGGGTGGAAAAAGCCTCTGAAAAGGCCAAGCTATGGTTTTTGCTGGCCTGGGGCGTGTCGACACTGTTGCCTTATTACTATCAGTTCGTTTCACCTTATGTATGGGGAGGCTGTTCCTGGAACTCCTTCAATATGTTGTATTATTTTGCCGGGTTCAACGGCTATCTGCTTTTAGGACATTACCTGCGCAATCACGACTGGAGTCTGAATAAAATCTTGTTGGCCGGGATCCCGATGTTTTTGATCGGCTATGTCGTAACTTTTTTCGGTTTCCGCTATGTAACCGCTCTGCCGGAATACAGCGAAGAATTGCTGGAACTTTTCTTTACCTATTGTTCTCTTAACGTCGTGATGATGACGGTCCCCGTTTTCCTATTGATGAAAAAGGTGGATGTGCGATCCGAAAAGATCAAGAGTTTGCTGGCAAACCTGACGACTTGTGGGTTCGGAATCTATATGGTGCATTATTTCTTTACCGGTCCGGGTGTCGTTCTGATGCGTGCCTTGCATGTACCGGTGGCTTTACAGATACCTGCCGCCGCGGTTGTCGCATTTGCCATTTCCTGGTTGATCGTAGCTTCCATTTATCGATTGATGGGGAAGAATGCCAGGTATGTAGTAGGGTAACTTTATACTGTAATAAAGTAAAGCTATTCAAGTCGATGTGCCTATGTGTCAGGAAGGATGTGTGGGTAATTTTTGAACAGCATCTTCTCAGATGGTCGTCGAATGCTTGGGGGGAGCTCAAAGTTAAGTCAGAAGAAAAAATGCTCGATTTTCTGGTTGACACTCCCTTATTATCCGTCTTAGCATTGGCTTGATGTCAATGATCGTATCCTGGCTAATGGGACGTTTTTGCCATAATGTGGCTCAAATACAAGCATATTAGGTTCTTGAAATGAAAAAATGCTGTACATTTGCAGGTATAGTCTAATAACAACGGGATAATGATGCTAAATGGCAAGTTGATAATCGACGAACTGCTGATAATTTTATTTGTTTTTACTCTTTCTCTTTTCCCTGTGGAGGCAAGGACGACAAGCGGCAATGGTCAGAAGGTTTTGGTCATTAGCTCTTATTCTCCGATCAAGGAAGAGGGAAACCATCTGATTGCGTCTTTCATAGATCAGATGCAGGTAGATTCGGAAGCGAAAATATTTGTTGAGTATATGGACTGCGAGGCTTCTCCCGTCTTTGAAACCTGGGTAGGATGGATGCGGCAGCTTTTTGCTGCCTATAAGGTAAAGCCGGATGTGGTCGTGCTGCTAGGTAATGAGGCTTGGTCTTCCTATCGGGTCACTTGTGTGGATAGCTGGCATGAGATTCCTGTCGTGTTGGGTTATGTGAAAGGAGCCTTCATTGATTATGAGAATAAAGACAAGAAGCTGTTTTCGGTTGCCGATATGATGCCGATGAAAGAGTCGTTCGGCGATTTCAGAATAACGGGATATTCCTATAAGGACTTTGTCATTGAGAACCTGTCGCTGATAAAACAACTTCAGCCACATATCCGCAAAGTGGCGTTTTGTTATGACAATCGTTATAATATGGCGTTTTTCGAGTCCTATATCAACGATCTTTTCGAGCAGATCGATTCGCTCGACCTTTGCTATATGGATGGCTGTAAGCTGTCTACTCCCCAACTACTCGATTCGATTGCCTGTATGGATGATTCCTATGCCATCTTATCGGCGGGATGGTATACCGATGCCCTTCAATATCCCCATGCACATTCGATGCTCCACAATGAGCTGGCACGTTATACGTCCAAGCCGGTTTATCAGGTTTTGGATCAGGGCACGTCGAACATGAATTACATTGGTGGCTATTTTATTTCCGGAGAGGATTTGGGTAAGGACTTGGCATTGCTGACTCATTGTGTTCTGACGAAAGGATTCGAAAATAGTCCGGCTTTTCAGTTCACTCCTTCACTTCCCAATTACTATATCAACTATCCGACGCTCGTAGCTTCAGGGATCGACCCCTCGTTGTTGCCTGAAAATACGGTGTTCTATAACGAAGAACCTTCATTATGGCAAGAACATCCGGTAGAAGTGATCCTGTTTGTCTGTTTGGTTATTTTGATGGTGGTTATCTTTATTGGTATCTTAAATTACAGGAAACGAAAGGAAGACGCTTACAAGACGGCAAATACCAAAATGATGGAACTTTTGAGCCGGATGCCGGACATGGCAACCATCTATGACTTCGATCTGAATATAGTGGATATCGTGAACCCTGATAATCACAATTGGAAAGATGTCGACACGAGATGCCAGATAGGGAAGAATCTGAAGGATCTTCATCTTGAATATCCGCAGGCTAAAGAGATGCTGGATGAAATTATCTTGCATGTGAAGCGGACGGTCGAAACGGGTGAGGTGACTGTCTTTAATTGCAAGTACGGGAAAAAGGATCGGATCAAATATACAAAGGCACGTGTTGTACCGTTTGAGAATAATTCGGTTATCTGCTTTACCCATGACGTGACTCCTTATGTCGTTGCCGAAAAGGAAATCCTGCGTTTGAAAACATTCCTGCAATCGATCATGGATAATCTGCCGGTAGGATTGTTTATCAAGGATGTGAGTAATGAGTACCGCTATCTGTTCTACAACAACAAAGTCTCCGAATTTTATAAAGAGGCCTTTGATTGTATGTTGGGGAAGAATGATTTTGAAGTGAACGATTTGAAAGCTTCTCTTTTCAGGGAAGAAGATAACCGGGTGTTGCAAAGCGACAAGCCGATTTCTTTTAACCGGGTATTGTTTGATGAAGAAACCGGGTTACCTGTCCGTTGGGCTGTTACTACTAAGACGCGCTTGGAAGATAAAGAGGGAAACCTATATATTGTTGCTACAATGGTTGATACGACGGATATTCGTAGGAATGAACTCGAGCTTGATGATATACGCCGGGAATTGTCCGTTGCCCTTGATGCCGGTTCCCTGTCGGCTTGGTGCTATGATGTGCAGAAGGATACATTCACCTCTCTTTACCGGAAGACGCTTGCCAACGATGGTTTGAGCAATAAAGGTGCACTGGATTTATTGCATCCGGACGACAAAGAAAAATACAGTCGGTTTATGTCCCGCCTGTCCAGGGGAGTAGAAAACAAACTGAGGGAAGTGTTTCGCTTCCGGCGGGGTGAAGGCTATGATTGGTTCGAAACCTATGCAATCGGGTTGAAGTCGGAAAAGACTGGCGAAGTCGAACAGATTATCGGGACGGAAAGAAATATAACGGGTGAGATGAAGAGACGGCAGGAACTTGAAGAGAACAAACTACAGTTGGACTTCACTCTTGATGCTGCTCAGATTATTTCGTGGGAGTACAATCCGGATACTCGGATTTTCTACTCGCCGCGGTCTACCGTGTTCGAAGGAATGACAATTTCGTTGGATGAGTATCTTTCGTTCGTAGATCTCGAAGACCGTGATTTGCTTCGGAAAGGTTTGGAAGACCTTGCCTGTGGAAAGATCCATGTGATGGAGGTCCAGATCAGGACAATGGTCCCAGCACTGGGAGATCGCTGGTTCGAGATGCATGCCGTTCCCTATGGACGGAATGAAAATGGAAAGATACGTAAACTCATCGGGTTGAGGCGCGATATTACGGACTTGAAGATGACGAACGAACTGATCCGCCTGCGTAATAAGGCGGAGGAGGCCAATCGGTTGAAAAGCGCTTTCCTGGCCAATATGAGCCATGAGATACGAACGCCCCTAAACGCGATTGTCGGCTTCTCGAACCTGATTGCGATGGCGGAAGAGCCGGATGAGATCGGTGAATATGTCAAGATCATCGAGACGAATAATGAGCTTTTGCTCCAGTTGGTCAATGATATTCTCGACCTTTCGAAGATCGAAGCCGGGCAGATGGATTTCAATTATTCGGCAGTCGACTTGTCCGAGATATTCAATAACTTGCAGCAGGTCTATAAGTCGCGTGTGAAGGATGGTGTCGATTTGGTTTGCCATCTGCCGTCTGTCGCTTGTGTGATCCATTCGGAAAAGAATCGGCTGACACAGGTTCTCTCCAATTTCCTCAGTAATGCTTGCAAATACACTTCGGAGGGTTCTATTACGATGGGATATGAGAGGATAGGCGCTATCCTGCGCTTTTATGTGGCGGACACCGGCAAAGGACTTGCCGAGGAGAATATTCCGCATGTTTTTGAACGTTTTGCTAAATTTGACAGCTTTGTCCAGGGAACGGGGTTGGGGCTTTCCATCTGCGAGTCCATCATACAGTCTTTGGATGGCAAGATCGGTGTGGATTCGGAGTTAGGTAAAGGCTCGACTTTCTGGTTCACGATTCCCTACAATCCGGTAAATGAATAAGATGAGTATAAAACAAATAACAATAAAATGGAAAAAGTAAAGAAATCGTTGGTAAAGAAAGAGTATCTGGTTCCTTTTGTATTAGTCACATCTCTGTTTTTCTTATGGGGTTTTGCACATGCTATTTTAGATGTGCTGAACAAGCATTTCCAGGAGGCGCTTGTCATGACGAAGGCTCATTCTGCTTTGATCCAGGCAACGATGTACACGGGTTATTTCACAATGGCTATCCCAGCCGGACTTTTTATTAATAAATACGGATACCGCCAGGGGGTGGTGTTCGGTCTGATCCTTTACGGGATCGGATCGTTGCTTTTCATTCCGAGCGAACAGTTGATGTCATTCAACTTCTTTCTCTTTTCCCTGTTTGTGATCGGTTGCGGACTGACGTTCTTGGAGACGGCAGCCAATCCTTACGTGACAGAGCTTGGGGATCGCGAGACGGCAGCCAGTCGTTTGAATCTGGCACAATCCTTCAACGGGTTAGGTTGTATCTGTGCACCTGTAATCGGTGGAATGCTGTTGTTTTCCGGCAACGGAGATGCTAACATTGCTTTGCCCTATACCGTGATGGGCGTTATCGTCCTGTCTGTTGCTCTTATTTTCTTCCGCATCCGCTTGCCGGAGATCAACCATGACGATTGCGAAGATACGACTGCTGAGGCTAAAGCCGGGTTGAAAGGATTGTGGAAACATCGTTGTTTTACCTGGGGGGTGATGGCCTTGTTCTGCTACGAAATAGCGGAAATATCGATTAACAGTTTCTTTATTAATTATGTGACTGACGATGGGTGGATGGATGCGCATGAGGCAGCGATCGTTCTTTCCTTCGGTGGATTGGGCTTGTTTATGATCGGGCGTATTATCGGTAGTTGGATTATGAGTTATATCCGAGCGGAGAAAGTCTTGTTTATTTGTGCGATTTTTACTGTTTTGGGCGCTCTGTTCGTTACCCTGAATTTAGGTACTCTGTCGAAAGGTGCTCTATTTGCCTGCTATATCTTCGAGGCTATTATGTTTCCGACGATTTTTGCTATCTCGCTGAGGGGATTGGGTGACTATACCAAGCGTGCTTCGTCCTTCTTGATGATGTCTCCGATAGGAGGAGCTGTCGGACCGTTATTGATGGGCTATGTAGCCGATATCTCGACAATGTCGTTTTCGTTCGTCGTACCGCTATTTGGGTATGCCGTAGTCCTTATTTATTCTTATATGGTGATGGCTAAGAAACTGCGTTGATTTATGATTTCAGATTTATGATTTATCAGTGATACATAGCTCATAAATCATAAATCTGAAATCATAAATCGTTTCACTTATACCTTTCGATAATATCCCAAACATCCTTCTCTGTTCCCCCGAAAGGTCCCGAGGCTTCCAGCTTGATTGTACACATGGCGGCGGCAAAACATCCTGCTTCTTTGTATGAAGCTCCTTTGTTTCGCATGTACAGATAGCCGGCCATATAGGTATCGCCACATCCCGTAGCGTCCACAATCTCTGTTGGAGGGTATGCGGGTATTTCATGAAATTCGCCGTCGGCATAAATGACAGATCCCATGCTTCCTAATGTCAGCAAAACCTCCTTAACGCCCCAGTTGGCTAATTTCAGAGCTGCTTCACGCGGATTTTTGCATCCGGTGAGAACTTCCGTTTCGTGTTCGTTGGCTTTCAGGATATGGATGTATTTCAGTGCCTCTTCCTTTTCCGGCCAGTCTACGGCGAAAACATTCTCACCGCGAACTTCACGCAGGTAGCCTTGGGCATCGACCGATAACATCCCTTTGGTCGATAAATATTTGATTACATCTAAAGAAAAATCGTCCGCCAGCAAACTTCCCAAATGATAGATGCGGGCATCGACATCCTGTAACCCTTCAACTGTGAACGGATCGGCTTTTGCCAATACCCGCTGCGTCCGGTTGTTCTGGTTCTCGCCATATGTATTTTCAAAATAGACGGAATGGGTACTGGGCAAAACCTTTACATCGATCCCTTTCCTGCGTATTTCTTCCACCGCGTCCATCTCACTGACAGCAAGAGCTGTTACCAACAGGAAGTCGGAAGTATCTAATTTGCTCATTCCATGCGCGAAATAGAAAGATGTTCCTCCCGGCATATGCAGTGTCCTTTTCGGCGTTACAATCTTATCCAACGTAATGTGGCCGATGCAACAAAGATTATGTGTATTCATATTACTTATTTAATCAGGCTGCAAAAGTATATAAAAACAAGAAATAAATTGTTGCTATGAATATTTTTAGCTCTTCCTTCGCCAGTTTGAATAATGAAACTTGCCATTAATAGTTTGTCATAGGCTCAAACAATGGAAATTTCTGATAACTCATGCCCTATCATGCGAATTGTTTCCACTAGATCCGAGAAACGCTGTTTGGAGAACTTATAGGTTCCTTCTCTCGGAAGTTCTTGTACTTTATACACTGCTATCGACTAAAAATTAGATACGTTTGTCTTGAATACAATATACAGTTTACTTGTCTAACCAATAACTATTACTATATTTGCATTGTGCAAATAGCACAATTGCGTTGTTTAACTGATTCTTTCAAATAAAAATCTGGAAAATTTGAAAGGGGGAAGAATGGGTTAGCATATCCCGCATCGTATCCGTAAGTATGGTGTGGGAGTATGTTGCTTATTTACTCCCAAAGGTTTTCCAGAGCCCTATTTGATAGATAAGTCACAGCTCTCACACTCTATATAATAATTTAAAGATTAAAGTTTGGAGATCGAGAACGCCGTGATTTTATTCACACAGAAGAAAGATGCTGGTTGAAAAGAAAATACTATCCGACCATTTTGAAGAAATATATGTCTCTTGGTTTTCCCGGATGAAATATTTCGCTCTGGAGTATGTCGTGTCAGAAGAAGACGCAGAAAATATCGTCCAGGACGTATTTACCGAATTGTGGGAAAGAAAAGAGATCTTGGCTTATGATGTGAATCTGGTTGCCCTGCTTTTTACTTCGATCAAAAACCGTTGTATCGACCTTTTACGTCACCGCATTGTTGTAAAGGAAGCTGTCAACCTGATACAGGAAGAGTATCAGGCTACTTTGCGGATGAAACTTGCCTCCTTGGAATTATTCGATCAGTCTCTACTCTCCGAGCAGGATATCGAACGGATCATTACTGAAGTGGTAGACTCTTTGCCTGAAAAATGTCGGGAAATTTTTATCAAAAGCAAAATAGAGGGGAAAAAACAGAAAGACATAGCTGCTGAATTGAATATTTCCCTTAAAACTGTTGAAAATCAGATGGATATCGCCTATAAGAAAATTAAAAGCGAATTGAAAGACTATCTCCCTTTATTAATATTTTTACTCGCTAATTAAAAAAATCCGTTTATCCTCTTGGGGGTTTTGGTTCCCTGATCCGTTTATTAAGAACAAAAGCGGAAAATATGAACGAACGGATACATAAATACTTTTATGAGGAACTTTCCACGGAAGAGCGACTATCCCTGCTGCGCGATGTCGAGGCGAGTGAAGAACTCAAAAAAGAATTTGTAGAGTATCAAAATCTATATGCCTTGTTGAACTTAGGACATCAGGTGCAGGATAAAACAATCGGCAAACAGAAATACGACTGCTTTATTTTGCAAAAGCAACACTCCGTGATGTGGAAGCGTTGGACACGCCGGATCGGGTATGCGGCTGCTATCCTGATATTAGTCGTTTCAACAAGTATATTGACATATTGGTATGCACAGCCTGAGCAAGCGGAGTTTTTATCGGAGAATGTGATGAATACTCTGTACACTCCTGCCGGACAGCGGGCACAACTGGTCTTGCAGGATGGGACGGAAGTTTGGCTGAATGCGAAGTCGAAGTTGATCTATCCAGCCAGTTTTACCGATGATAAAAGGAATGTTACGATCGAAGGAGAAGCCTTCTTCAAAGTGGCGAAAGACCCTTCCCGCCCTTTCATTGTTTCTACGCATGATGTCGATATGGAAGTTTTAGGCACCCAATTTAACGTGTGCAGCTATCCTGCGACCGGCTATGTACAAACCAGTTTGTTGGAAGGTTCCGTACGCGTCTTTTTCCGGAATAAGGAATCTGACGGGATCATTTTGGAACCGGATCAACAAGTGACTGTCTCGAACGGAAAGATGAAGGTAGAACCGATTCGCCTGAAAGCTCATTTTTTATGGCTTGACGGTATATATGCCTTTGAAAATGAACCTTTGATCAATATTCTGGAAAAAATGGAACTTTACTATGACGTAAAGATCGTAGTAAAAGACACATCTTTATTCAAAGATACTTATACGGGAAAATTCAGGCAGCGCGACAGTCTTGACGATGTTTTCCGCGTATTGCAGCAAATCCGCAAATTTAAAGTAAACGCAGCAAGAAAAAGCAAGGTTGATGATAATACAGCAAGAATGCAGTCTATTAAGCAGTTAGGTGTTTAACTCATAATACTGCATAAGCTGAAAAAGGAGATCCGCTAAAAACAGCGAAAGACTTCAGTTCCCATATCGTTACTGATATAACGGGAATAAGAAACGGCACAACGGGTTCTATTTCAGTAATTTGCACAGTTTTTCATACCTGAGGACAACTCGCTTGATATTAACTTTGTAACGATCAAAAAAGTATGAAAACGAGTATGAGCAGATCGACTTTCAAAATCCTCTTCTACGTGAAGAAGGGCAGCGAGAGAGCCAACGGCTATCTCCCCCTAATGTGCCGTCTTACGGTGGACGGTGAAATCAAGCAGTTCAGTTGTAAACTGGACGTACCTCCGAAACTTTGGGACGTGAAAACGGCACGTGCCACGGGCAAGAGCGCCGAGGCGCAGAAAATCAATGCGGAGGTTGACCGGATACGCGTGGACGTGAACCGCCGTTACCAGGAACTGATGCAGTCCGACGGCTATGTCACCGCCGCCAGGCTGAGGGACGCCTGCCTCGGGCTGGGCGTGAAACGCGAGACGCTGTTGAAACTCTTCGAGCAGCACAACGAGGAGTTCATCAAGAAAGTGGGACACAGCCGCGTGCAGGGAACATACAACCGCTACCGTACCATATACAGGCACCTTTGCGAGTTCGTCCCGAAAGTGTACCGCCGTGACGACATTCCCCTGAAGGAACTCAACCTGACGTTCATCAACAACTTCGAGTATTTCCTGCGTACGGAGAAGAAATGCCGCACCAATACCGTATGGGGTTACATGATCGGGCTCAAGCACGTCATCTCCATCGCCCGCAACAGCGGTGCGCTTCCCTTCAACCCCTTCGCCGGGTACATCAACTCCCCCGAAAGCGTTGACCGGGGCTACCTAACAGAGCGTGAGATACAGACGCTGATGGAGGCCCCGGTGAAAAGCGGGACCTGCGAACTGGTACGCGACCTCTTCATCTTCTCTGTGTTCACCGGACTGGCATACGCGGACGTGAAGGCGCTGACGACCGACCGGCTCCAGACCTTCTTCGACGGCAACCTCTGGATCATCACCCGCCGGCGCAAGACAAACACCGAGTCCAACATCCGCCTGCTGGACGTTCCCAAGCGCATCATAGAGAAGTACAAGGGGCTGTCCAAGGACGATCATGTATTTCCGGTACCGAGCAACGGCAGATGCAACACCATATTGAAGGAACTTGGCAGGCAGTGCGGTTTCAAGATAAGGCTGACCTATCATGTTGCCCGGCATACGAACGCCACCACCGTGCTGCTCTCGCACGGTGTGCCCATCGAGACCGTAAGCCGTCTTTTGGGGCATACGGATTTGAAAACCACCCAGATATATGCCCGGATAACCAACCAGAAGATCAGCAGCGACATGGAAATCCTGTCCCATAAGCTGGAAAAGATGGAGAAGGAAATATGCGATGCCATATGAGGAAATGGTATTTATGAAACGGACGATTTTCCCCTTCCTCATCAAAGTTCGTCCGTCCCTGCGGGACTCCGCGTTTTCCCTTCGGTTTCCGGTAGAAAATTTCCGCATGGTGAAATTTTCTACCGGAAAAACGCTCCGAAAGCGCAGGGACGGACGTAAAAGGGATTCAGAAGGCGAAAACTGCGACCGACGTAGTGCATGTGCGACAAGGAAAAGAACTGTCCGGGAGCCCCTTTTCATGCCGTACCCCGGCATGAGACCGCTTTCCTCTCCGGCTGTGGTGAAGGCTCTCCTGCTCCCTCTGCATTGCATATGCGAGTTGTTCCGCCTGTATCCACGTCAGCCGGTATTGCCTGCCCTTTCCTTGGTAGAAACGGCTTGTCGCAACAGGCGGCGTGACACAAACTTTTCCGGATATGGAGGACCATTCCGGAAAATACACCGTACATTTGTACATCGAACCAATAATAACCGAATAACCGTTAAAAGAACATGGCTAAAATTAAAGTCCAAAATACAGAAGTGACAGTCATCACGTACAATGACAAGGATTATATCTCCCTGACCGACATGGTCCGCAATATGGAAAACGGTCCCGCCCTTATTGAAAAGTGGTTGCGTAACAAGAATACCGTCGAGTTTCTGGGCATATGGGAGGAGATGTACAATCCGGATTTTAATTCCCCCGAATTCGAGGGAATTAAAAACGAGGCCGGATTGAACCGTTTCATCCTTTCCGTCAAACAATGGGTGGAAAAGACCAACTCCAAAGGTATCATCGCCAAGGCCGGACGCTATGGAGGGACTTACGCACACAAGGATATCGCGTTCGAGTTCGCCACGTGGGTATCCCCTCAATTCAAGCTGTACCTGCTGAAAGAGTTCCAGCGGTTGAAAGAGGAGGAACAGGCCCAGCTCGGCTGGAGTGCGAAACGGGAACTGTCAAAGATCAACTACCGCATACATACCGATGCCATCAGGCAGAACCTGATACCGGTGGAAGTCACCCCCGCACAGGCCGGCGTCATCTATGCGGAAGAGGCGGACGTGCTCAACGTAGCCATGTTCGGGATGACCGCCAGGATGTGGCGTGAGCAGAATCCCGGTCTGAAGGGCAATATCCGTGACTATGCCTCCATCAATGAACTGATCTGCCTCTCCAATATGGAAAACCTGAACGCCGTATTCATAGACCAGGGCATACCGCAAGGCGAACGGCTCGTGAGACTGAACCGGATAGCCATCCAGCAAATGCGTGTGTTGGAAGATGATGGCGGACGAAAACTGCTTGAATGAGAATTCCGGCAGGCAACGCATCGGCATGTCCGTAAACGGGGCAAGGAGGTGAAATGCCGCCTGATCCACATTCATGCATGGGATATGGGATACTGAAGCTACGGAACGGCTTACAGCCTGATATCAAGTGTCATAACCGTTCCGTGGCGGGGTATTGTTCGGAACACATTCCCGAATGAGGTCTTCCATGATTTTAAAAGACTCCGTATTCCAGAAGGAACAAACGTACACATACAATTTCTCCGGAACGGCTAACCTTCCTGTCACTTCCCTGTAATCCTCCCCAAAATCAACACTGCCGTATAAACCGCATGAAAGCCCGGACATGCTTCCTGTTTCCAATCCCATTTCCGCTCCTTCTGCAATATCACGTATTGCCGTTCTCATTCCATATCCTTGAATATTTCTCCAAGTATGCCGAAGACAGAAAAGCTGCATGGTATTTTAGATTCTCACCGGACAGGCAATAGACAGAAGGAATCCGTCATCCTCATTTCTTGCGGCAAAAATAGTTGTTTTTCAGGCCGGTCCCGCAAGGCGGCCCTGCGGGCTGGTTGCTCGTGAAAAAATCTTCCTCACGCTTTGCGTGAGCGTATTTTTTCACGGCAAGCCTTGCCGGAGACCGCCGAAAAACAAACTGGAGGAAGCACAAGAAATAAGAATGCCTACCCGTGTAGGCCATGTATAACTCAAAAAAATATAAGGTTATGGCAGACAAGAGCGCAGAAAAGGAAAGACTGTTCAACGAGTGGTTCACAAAATCCTATGACAGGTTGAGAGGGACGTTACGCCGGTACGGAATGCTGGACGAGGACAATTTCCATGACACCTACCTTTTCGTAAGAAGGCAGGTGCTGGTTCCCGGAAAGGACATAACGGACTATGACGCGTATTTCATCGGATGCTACAAAAAGGCGGCCCTGATAAAGATTAAAAGGGAGAACCGGTATGCACACCCTGAAGATGATTTCTTCCTCCGATGTGGCGAGGAGGCAAAATTCCTTTCCGAGGACGACCTGAACGGGTGCGAGCGGCTGGTAAGAGACATACTGCGTTTCGTAAGGCAGAAGTTCTCCTACGAGGAATACCGGATGTTCATGCTCAGGTTCTATGAAGCGCAGTTCTCGTTCAAGGCGCTGGCGGAATGCATGGGTATCTCGGCATCGGCCATATCGCAGAAAGTATGCAGGATAGTGGACGCGGTACGTACCCACAGCGGTTTCGCATGGAGAAGTCAGATGCTGGCGGTGGAAAGCTTCATGTATTGAAAAACAAAAACAGTTCAACCGATAAAAGAAGGACAATTATGGCACTGATAGTATACAACAGGGAAAACTCCCGTCCGCAGGAAGTCACATACAAGGGTAAGCGGACCATCAACCTTGACAGCAGGGGGACTGTCTATCTGTCAAAGACGATGTCAATCGAATTAGGAATCCTCGGCGGCGGACGGGTGAACTTCGCCCACGACGACGAGACGGGTGACTGGTATATCTGCCGGGCCGACGACAGCGAGGGGTTCATCGTCTGGAAGGACAAAAGATGCGCAAGGTTCTCGGCGGGGTTTATCGTGCAGAGGCTCATGCGGCAGGCGAAGGTGGAGAGGAAGAGCGTGCAGTTCATGATGGCGAGGATGCCGGTAGAGATTGGCGGAGTGGCCTATTACAAGATACTGCTCTCGAATCCGATACTCAGATAGAGACATGGGCCGGAGGAGTCCGGCTGTATATGACATGACGGAGACAGGCGCATCCGACGGGACAAAAGCCCGGAGGATGTGCCTGTTTTTATGTGCCGTCATGTTTACACACGGACATGCGGTTGTCACCGGCCGGCATAAGGTCACTCCGAAAAGACCGGGAAACGGCATTGCCGGAGGATAATGATACCGGTACGGAATATGCCGTCATTACGGGAATGGATCGTCCCACCGGTACACGAACGACCCGCCCCAATTTCAGAATAACATAATGACATAATAAAATAAGGGTCTTTTTTTATAATGGAATCCCCGTATCTTATTGCCATACCGGAAAAATGTTTCCATGTCCCGCCATGTTATGCCAATGTTGTCACCGGATCATAATTCATAAAGAGAAATACTCTGTGTATAAATACTTTATGAGCAAATTAAAGTCGTTCATCCGATGGAAAGAAAACGAAGGGGCGACCGGTATGACAACCGACCGCCCCTTTATTCACGATCCCGTACGGAACATTTCTAAAGTTCCTCCGGCCTGGTTCTCGCCTTCCGGTAGCAGCCGTCAAGCAACTTCTCGATATCGGAAGAACGGTACAATATCTTGCCGCCCAGCCGGGTAAATGCAAGCAGGCCGCTGTCACGGTACTGTTGCAGGCTGCGGCGGCTCACTTTCAGTTTTTCAGCCAGTTCGCGGTCCGTATAGAAGTTCTCGCCCGCCATCGCCGGTGACCTGCCGGCAAAGAGACGCTCCATGGAAACGGAGAGACGTTCGACGGTAGAGAAGAACTCTCTTATATGCTCGCTGCTCTCACGGGTGAGCAAACGGTTATCGGTATTCATCATAAATCTCATCTGTTTGTTGGTTTGACATTTACTTTTTCAGTTTCTCATATATCGGCCCCACCCCATGACATGGAGGATATGGGGGCATCCCTCCGACATGAACCGGCACTCTTTCGTACCGATACGGATATGGCATCCCTCCCCGTCCCCGTCTATCCTGTAGAGCGAGAAACTTCCCCGCCCGTACTCCGCGTCAAGGCTGTAGGCCAGCAGGCGGTAGTCCCCGCTGGAATCCCTGAAGATGTAGAAATCGGGACTGCCGTCCAGACTTTCCCAGCCGCCTGCCAGACTGCCGGGAGAAAGTATCATCCTTTCGTTTCCCATGGCTTTTCAAATTGATTTTCCCATGCTTTCAGCCCGCTTGCGGCGCTCCTCCACTATCCGGATGATACTTTCTACGTCCTCGGGCTTGTAATAAGTCTTATGGCAGATCTGTGTATATGCCAGCGTGCCATTGTCACGCAGGGTCTGCAGGGTTCTCGGGCTGACCTTCAGCAGTAGGCACACCTCCTGGTTGTCCAGCCATTTCTTCTCTTCCATGTCACCGTACAGCCGGCAAAGGGTGTCCAGCCGATCCGCGAACGTCCGGAAGGCCGAGAGCATCGCCTCGAAGGTCCTTGCTTCAATGTTCACTATTTCCATAATTAATGTAATTTCAGGTTTGACATCTGTTTCATTCTCTTTTCGGATCCGGATTCCGTGCCGCAATTTAGTGAATTCCGGCGGAACATCCTGAATTTCAAGACAGGATGACTACCTTTGACACCATATGCGTACTTGTTTCATCCGCAAAGTAAATGATTGTTCCCGGATATGGTTCCGGCCCTTCATCAGATGTCATTATATGTCATCAGATGTCATTATATGTCATCAGATGTCATTATATGTCATCAGATGTCATGGAAATCTGATTTTAACATTCATTTGTTTTTAGTAAACAGATGTTCAGATCCGTTCCCGAAGAGTGGAAAATTTCCGGTGCGTATATTTGTGAAGTCATCACTGTCAGACTGATCCAACAATATGAATAACGCGGCAAACCCCGCCAATCGGACCCGTCCGTTTCACACCGTCTGTTATTATCGTTTTATTTGCTTCCGACAACCGGGCAAACGGGTAGACCGTGCCCACAGTATCAACCAGCTAAAATCCATGTACAATGAAAAGTGAACCGACTGAAAAACCGAGAAGAAAGAAAACGGTGGTATCCGAAACCGCAGACAGAAAGAACAGCCGTAGTCTCGAGCCCGGCCACGACGAGTGGTGGGAAAGACTCATGATGGAACCCGGTCCGGGGGAATCCGCCGGTACGGACGCTTCCGTGACGGAATCGATGATTCCATCCGGGCTCGTTGCGGAGGAGGTATCCGGGGAGGCGAGAAGAAAGGACACCCCGCCGGAACCGGAAGACCCCGTGAGAAGAAGAACGAGCGGCAGGCAACGCAGGGCCTCGCTGGAGGAGTACCGGGAAACGTACCTCACCGTCCCGAAGATCAGGAACCGCAAGACGGTGTTCGTCAGTGAGGATGTGAGGGACGAACTGGACGCCGTCGTCCGCAGGCTCGGCGGGCGTGGCATGAGCGTTTCCGGACTGCTGGAGAACCTTGCCAGGGAGCATCTTGCCGCCTACCGTGGGGACATCGAGCAGTGGAGAAAAATCTGACAGCCTGTTACCGGGCGTGGAGTATACCCGATGTATGCACTGTTCCCTGTATACCCGCTTCAATGTGGAAAATGCGGGGGGGGATTTTTCTGTGGGGGGAGCAAGGGTATGTTTCCGGATTCCCGAAAACCCTTGCTCCCCGCGCCCGGCGGTTGCTGGGAGGGCAAATCCGCTCCCGCCGGTCGCAGATTTTGGAATGAAAGAAGTACGGACGAAAAAGAAAAAACATATGACAAACGATGTGAATGGGATGAAGAAAAAATGTGGCTGTCCGGCACTGGGCAGGACGCGTAAATTGACCAGAGGCGTGACGGTGAAGTTCTCCCCCGTCAGCTACGAGGCTCTCAGGTTCAGGGCAGGGAAGTCCGGCCGGAGTCTGGCGGTCTATATCAGGGAGGCAGCACTGGCGGCCACCGTTACGGCAAGGCATACACCGGAGGAGAACGCACTGTTGCGCAGCCTGGCGGGAATGGCGAACAACCTGAACCAGCTGACAAAGCTCTCGCACCAGACCGGCTTTTACAGGACAAGGCTGCTGATAGAGGGGCTGCTGGGAAAGCTGAAGCGGATCATGGATGATTACAGGCCGAAAGGAGGATAGCCTCATGATAGGGAAGATCAGGAAAGGCCGCTCGTTCAGCGGCTGCATACGCTACGTGACGCAGAAGGACGACGCAAAAATCATCGCCTCGGAAGGCGTGCTGCTGGGAACGGTGGAGGAGACGGCACGCAGTTTCCGGTGGCAATGCCTGCTGAATCCGGACGTGGCGAAACCGGTGGGGCACATTGCGCTCAGCTTCAAGCCGGAGGACGCACCGAGGCTGACCGACGCGTTCATGGCAAGGCTGGCGGAGGAATACCTGGAGCTGATGGGGATACGGAACACGCAGTTCATCGTGGTGAGGCATCACGGGACGGACAACCCGCACTGCCACATCGTCTTCAACCGGGTGAACTTCGACGGGAAGGTGATTTCCGACAGCAACGATTTCAAGCGCAACGAGAAAGTGACAAAAATGCTTAAGGACAAGTATTCGCTCACCTATTCCGAAGGCAAACAGTCCGTTAAAACGGAAAAGCTGCATGCTTCCGAAAAGGTGAAATACGAAATATACCGTGCGGTCAAGGAAGCTTTGAGGAGTGCAGATACATGGAAAGAATTTCAAAATAAGCTCTTAAAAATGGGCGTGGAAATGGAATTCAAGTACAAGGAAAACACTAATGAAGTGCAGGGCATCCGCTTTATAAAGAACGGTCTGTCATTCAAGGGAAGTGGGATTGACCGCAGTTTCAGTTGGTCAAGGCTGGATGCGGCATTGGACCATAACCATGTCACGTCCCTGGAAAATGACGTTTCCCAAAAGCAACCGTACCATGAACAAAGTCATGGTTCTGTTATTGATAACCTGGTCGAAGTCACCGGTACGGGTGGCGTGTTCATGCCGTCGGTGGTACCGACGGAGGACGAGAAAGAGGCGGAACGCCTGCGGAGAAAGAAGAAGCGCAGGAAAGGAAGGAGTTTGTGAACCATATGTATAACGAAAAAACTTTGAAAGATGAAACAGGAAAATTATCTGGAAGGCATCTACGGATGCCTTGAAAGGATCGAGAAGAAAGTGGAGACGCTGCCTGTGGAAGGCACAAGCCCCGCAGTTGAAAACCGGACCAATTCCCCTGAAGGGATTGCGGAACTGAAAATCCGTCTGGAACGCCTGCAATCCGCAGTGGAGAAAAACAGTTCGGAAATAGCAGCGGTACGTAGCCATACCGCCCGGTTGTCGGAAGGCAGGCCGTTGTCTGCCGAAACGTTTGCCGGAGAAATGGAAAAGACAAGGGACAGCCTGCGGCAGGACAGCCAGGCGGTAAAGGAAACGGTAAGACGGCTGGATGAGAGAATGGTCCTGTTGAAAAAGGAACCGGTACACAAACTGGTGACCTACCGTCTGGAAAGCGCATCCAAGGCGGTGGTAACGACAGCTTCAGCACTGATCCTGGCACTGGTCGTTTCCGTCTGGACCAACTGTAACCAGTACCGCACGAACCGGCTTTTGAAGGATGCCGATTTGAAATACCGTGCCATCAGGATCTGCCTGCCGGGGGATGATCCCGACATCGCCTTCCTGGAGAAGCATTTCACCATCGAGCGGGACGAGGAAAAGATCCGGCGTGTGGAAAGGCTGGTGACCGCTTTTGAGGACTCGGTCAGGAACCGCATCCGTAATCATGAAATGGCGGCCTACAAGGACAGTCTGGCGCACCGGCTGTTCAGGGAGGCACAGGAAATCAGGAAGCAAGTGGACAATCCTAATTCAAAATGACTGCACTATGGCAACAATCAAAACCAAATTCAGGTCCTCGTCCGTGGAAGGCAGGGAGGGAACGCTCTATTTCCAGATCATCCACGGAAGGGTGGCGCGCCAGATAAACACCGGCTACAGGCTGTTCCCTTCGGAATGGGACGGACGCATGTCGGAAATCATACTGCCGGTATCCGGTGATGCCAGAAGAAGCCTTCTGCTTGCGTTAAAGGAGCGGATGGAAAAAGACATCCGCCGTCTGGAAAGTATCATTGCCGGACTGGAACGTTCCGGCGGTACCTATCCCGCCGGCAGGGTTGTCGAACTTTTTCACAACCCGCCCCCTGAGGACAGCCATAATTTCATGGCCTTCGGAAAGAGGCTCGTGGAGGAACTGGAGCGTGTCGGCAAGAAGCGCACCGCCGAGAGGTACACCACCGTACTGAACAGCTTCACGCGCTTTCGGGGCAGGGACGGCGACATCCCGCTGGAGGATATCGGCTCCACCCTCATGCTGGAATACGAGGCATGGCTGAAGGACAAGGGGATATGTCCGAACAGCACCTCCTATTATATGCGGAACCTGCGTGCCGTCTACAACCGTGCGGTGGACAAGGAACTGACGATACAGCGCAGCCCTTTCAAACATGTCTACACCGGGATAGACAAGACCGTAAAACGTGCTGTTCCGTTGAAAGTGATCCGCATGATACGCGATCTGGACCTTCGCATTTCCCCGGGCATGGAATACGCCAGGGACATGTTCATGCTGAGCTTTTATACCCGTGGCATGTCGTTCGTTGACATTGCCTACCTGAAAAAAGCTGATCTGAAGAGCGGTGTGCTAACCTACCGCAGGCAGAAAACCGGACGGCGTCTGTCCATTAAATGGGAGAAACCCATGCAGGAGATACTGGACAGGTATGGCCACAATGACAGCCCCTACCTTTTTCCGGTCATCAAAGATACGGCTAAGGATGCCGTGCGGCAGTACAGGAGCACAGCGCATTTCATCAACGGGAAACTCAAAGAACTTGGGAAACGGCTCGGGCTCGGCATGCCGCTCACGATGTATGTAGCGCGCCATGCCTGGGCGAGTATTGCCAGAAGCAAAAATGTCCCGCTGGCAACCATCAGCGAGGCGATGGGACATGATTCGGAGAACACGACCAAAATCTACCTCGCCTCACTGGACACCTCACAGGTAGACAAAGCAAATGACATCATACTTAAATCTTTATAACGGGAACAAATGCGACACGCAGAATACTGAATAAAAGGCTATACCGATCCTGCTTCTCTTTTTAAGAGAAATACCGGAAAGGGATAGTTCTGATAATCAGATGCTATATATGGAACCTGACAAGGATTTGTTTGACAATTAAACCGGAATTTGAAACATTTTCTTTCGAAGAAAACTGTTTTTTATCATACAGGTGGATATTTTCCTATATTTTACCTATCTTTGCAATGTCTAATATTTCTCTTAAAAAGAAAAGTACCGGAAAAGATCTATGAATACAGTGGCAGAATACTGTTGGAAATGTTCTTATTGACAATTTAAAACCAGATGCGTTTGAAAGGTTTTTGAAAGCATTTTGTAATATAATAAAAATTGTTGAGCATACGGCTCATTTTCTTGGCAAGAGAAATATTACAATGTGCAAAGTTATGTAAAATATTGAAGAAACGATAGAAAACAGGTGATAAAATATAACCAAAACATTCATACAGAGTGTATTTGCTTAACATATATTGGATAAACGCCACAATGCCACTTCGCTTTTCTGCTTGTCTATCAATTAATTACATAAAATATGGTCCTCTAATATTTCTCTTGCCAAGAGAAGTAGTGACGGAAGCCCCGGAAATGAGGTCTGTACACTTTGTCAAAAGTATGGAACTAACAATGGATATTATGGGAAAAGGGAACGTAATCCATTGTAATACATGCCAATATGTAGGTTGGCATGAACTAGGTTTATATCCACACCTATAAAATGTTTCGGAATATGAGTACGAGTCTTTTTACAGCGGAGGAAAAAAGGCAGGTCCGATGGTTCGTCATGCGCGCCTACAAGAATGAGAAAATGGCAGAGGACAGGCTGAAAGACAAGGAATATGGTTTGGAATATTTTATCCCGAAACATTATGCCGTAAGAACTTATCATGGAGTGAAGTCAAAAAAGTTGGTGCCGGTTATACCGAGTCTGCTTTTCGTCCACGCCAGCCATTCGCAGATCACTGAATTCAAGAAACGATACAATTTCTTGCAATTCGCCATGTGGGAAAAGAGCACGGGGGTGGAATATATTACCGTACCGGATGACCAGATGGACAGCTTCATCAAGATAGCTTCTCATTATGAGGAGGACACTGTTTATTATAGGCCCGAAGAAATAGACTTGAAAAGAGGAATGCGTGTATGTATCCACGGTGGCAAGTTCGATAACGTGAAGGGCATGTTTGTGCGGGTGCAGGGCAAGAGAAACCGTAGGGTGGTTGTCCTATTGGAGGGTGTCATGGCCGTTTCCGCTGAGGTGCACCCCGATCTGATTGAAGTTCTTTCCTAAAACCGCTGGCTTTTACGGGACTTCGCAAAAATCACGATAAAAATTAATTGAAATTACAAATTAGAAATAATATAAACTGTACAGATATAAATATGAAGAATCGATTTTTGATTTATCTCTTTGCGATAGTGTTGTTTACATCCTGTCACACTTCGAAGGAGATTCTTTACTTTCAAGACATTGCTGTGAATCAGCCTGAAGCGATTGTGGGTGCAAGAGACATCACCGTGCAGCCCAAGGACCAAATTTCCATCATGGTATCCAGTAAAGACCCGCAGTTGGCAGCGTTGTTCAACCTGACACGTGTCCAGTATCGGGCAGGAACTGCCGATTTACGTAGTAGCAACAATAATGGTGAAATATCCGGTTACACGCTCGATGACAAGGGAAACATAGACTTTCCGGTCATTGGTACGCTTCATATTGCCGGTATGACCAAAAGCCAGATTGCCGCCCTTATCAAGAAACGGCTGATGGAAGAGGACTTGGTGAAAGATCCGGTAGTGACCGTAGAGTTCATGAATCTCTATTTCTCCGTGTTAGGTGAGGTAAAAACCCCCGGCAAGTACAACATAACCAAAGACCAGATCACTTTGCTTGAAGCCATCAGCATGGCGGGCGACTTGACCATTACCGGTAAACGTGATGCTATCTTTGTCATCCGCGAGGAAAACGGTGAGCGTGTCACCCACTGGGTAGATCTTCGTAGTAAGGACATTTTTAAATCTCCGGTCTACTATTTGAAGCAAAACGATGTGATTTATGTGCAGCCCAATAAGATGCGTGCCGGTCAGAGCACCATCAACGAGAATAACGTGAAGTCCGTATCGCTATGGATCAGCGTCGCTTCATTCCTCACTTCGTTGGGTGTGCTAATATTCAAGTAACCTTCAGAAAAGGAATCACTTTATATTTTTATAATATGACAGAAAAGAAAACAACCGCCAGCAAGCCTGCTGACGACTTCATACGCATACAAGACCTGTGGGGGATTTTCATGCCCCGGTGGCACTGGTTTGCCCTCTCCCTGTTCGTAACCCTGGCGACAGCCGCCTTGTACCTGCTGGGCACCCCGAACATTTACACCCGTACCGCTGCCATTTTGGTGAAAGATGATTCCAAGGGAGGAACATCCACCAATGTGGTCAGTGAATTTTCTGACTTGGGTATCTTCAAGTCGAATACCAATATCAACAATGAGTTGCTCACCCTGAAATCGCCCACGCTGATGACCGAGGTGGTACAGCGGTTGGGATTAAACGAGACCTATACTGTCCGCAAAGGACTGAAAGATGTGGAATTATACAAAAGTTCGCCTTTAGCAGTCACCTATCGCCACTTGGATGAAACTCCTGTCGGTTTTACAATAGATATTTCATCCAAAGAAACGTTTGTCATATCCGACATGGAAGTAAACGGGAAAGCGTTTGGGGAAGATTTCTCCGGAAAGATGGGCGATTCCATCCGTACTGAAATAGGCACACTTGTCATCAATTTCACAAAATATTGGAACGATTCATTCGTGGGCACTTCCATACGTTATAGAAAAGGTAATGTGTGTGCCGTCACCGATTATTATACAGCCGCTTTGCATGCGGAATTGGGAAACGAGGATGCCACCATTATCAATCTGAGTATCAACGATGCCTCCATTCAGAAGGCTGAAGACATTCTGAACACCCTGATTGAAATGTACAACGAGAAATGGATTCAGGACAAGAACCAGATCGCCGTCAGTACTTCGCAGTTCATCGGTGACCGTCTGAGCGTGATCGAAAACGAGCTGGGCAATGTAGATGAGAACATCGCCGGTTACAAGAGTGAGCACCTGCTGCCGGATGTGCAGGCGGCATCCAGCCTCTACCTGTCCCAGTCCGCCGAGAACAAGAAGGAGTTGCTGGCACTCAACAGCCAGCTTTCCACCGCACAGTATATCCGGAAAGAGTTGAACAACAAGAAACTCAGCCAGCTGTTACCCACCAACTCCGGTATCGCTAATGTCAATATCGAGAGCCAGATCGGTGAATATAACACGATCGTGCTCGAACGTAACCGCCTGATCGCCAACAGTAGCGAGAAGAACCCTCTGGCAAAAGACATGGCTAACTCACTGCAAAGCATGCAGCGTACCATCATTCAGTCGGTGGACAACCTGATTGTTTCGCTCAATACCCAAATACGCAACATCCGCCAACAGGAAGCCACGACCACCAGCCAACTGGCTTCCAACCCGAACCAGGCGAAATATCTGCTTTCTGTGGAACGCCAGCAGAAGGTGAAGGAGGAACTGTATCTTTATCTGCTCCAGAAACGTGAGGAGAACGAGCTTTCACAGGCTTTCACCGCCTACAATACACGTGTGATTACCGCTCCGAGAGGCAGCATGCTTCCCACAGCCCCCCGAAAGATGAATATCCTTTTGGTGGCATTCGCCATCGGTCTGCTTGTTCCGGCGGTGATTATTTTCATGAAGGAAAACATGAATACCAAGGTGCGCGGGCGAAAGGATCTGGAAAACCTAAGCATTCCGTTCATCGGTGAGATCCCCCAATATCTCAGTGCTAAGAAGAAATTGGGATTCGATAAACACACACAGTCTGTCATGAAAGCCATCGTGGTGAAGGAAGGCAACCGTAACATTATCAATGAAGCGTTCCGCGTGTTACGTTCCAATATTGACTTTATGGCAGGCAAGGACAGCGGTCAGAACGTGTTCATGCTTACCTCGTTTAATCCTGGCAGCGGCAAGTCGTTCCTTGCCATGAACATTGCCATGAGCTTTGCCATCAAGAAAAAGAGAATATTGGTGATAGACGGTGACCTGCGTCACGGCTCCACCTCCTCCTACGTGGATTCCCCGAAGACTGGTTTAAGTGATTATCTGGGCAACCGTGTCAGTGACTGGAAGGAGATTATCGTGAAGGATGAAAAATACGACAACCTGCATATCATTCCTATCGGTACTGTTCCCCCAAACCCGACGGAACTGTTGGAGGACGGCAAACTGGCCACTTTGATAGAGGTGCTTCGCAGCGAGTATGACTATATCTTTATTGACTGTCCGCCTATCGATATCGTGGCCGATGCGCAGATCATCGAGAAACTGGCTGACCGCACCGTCTTTGTAGTCCGCAGCGGTTTATTGGACCGTAGCATGCTGCCCGAACTAGAAAATATTTACCAGGAGAAACGTTTCAAGAACCTCAGCGTGATACTGAACGGTACAGAAAGTGCCGGAGGCCGCTATGGCTATAGATATGGCTATCGCAACGGCTACTCTTCCTATTATGGAAATAAAGGAAAAATGGGGGGGGTAAATGGATGGTCATCAAGTGATTGATTTTGCATGTTATCGTTCTCGTAAGAACTTTTAATTTTAACTCAACTATCATGTGGCCCTTTCGTAAGACAATAACCTTCGCCCGGAGCGGTATCCTGAAAGGAATGACCGACTGTCACAGCCATCTCCTTCCGGGAGTGGATGACGGAGTGGGAACATTGGATGAATCACTCCGAATTCTAGATATGATGGAAAAGCATGGAGTCAGAAAGGTATGGCTCACGCCGCACATCATGGAGGACATCCCTAATGAAACTGTGACCTTGCAGGAAAAGTTCCAAGAATTGAAACGGAGTTATAACGGCACACTGGAACTTGCCTTGGCTGCGGAATACATGATGGACAATCTCTTTGAGGAACGGCTGGAAAAAGATGACCTGCTGCCCCTAGAGGAGGGGAAACGTTACCTGTTGGTGGAAACCTCCTATTTCAATCCACCAATGGAACTGCTCTCTGTCCTGCAACGCATCCAAAAGAAAGGTTATTACCCGTTGCTTGCACATTCGGAACGGTATGAATATATGCAGAAGAGGGATTATCAGGCCTTGAAGGAAGAGCATGTCTCCTTCCAACTCAATTTGCCCTCGTTGGCCGGAATGTACGGAAAACATGTACAGGAAAAGGCCGAAGCCCTGCTGAAAGCCGGAATGTACGACCGTACCGGTTGTGACATCCATGCCATAGGCTGTTACAAGACATTGGTCGCTTCGGCAGTAAAATCGGAAGTCATTGGAACCTTACAGAAACAAAGTGATCAATGATTGCAAATTTTGCATTGACGAGCCTTGTAATCCGAAAGGATGACCGCTGGAACAGGAACGTACTGCGCATCTTGAAACAAGGTGAACAATATCAGTTCAATGGCTATGGTGATGAGTGCAGGTCGCTTGAAAGGAATTTCTTTGCTGCGGGGGTGACAATAAGTGCCATTGTCGGCAAGAATGGAAGTGGCGGAAGAAATTATCTGGAAACGTAAGGCATGGGATAAGAGCTATATGAAGATGATGGAAAATCAATACGATGGGATGACCATAACTCCTTCCCTTCAGAAACGTATCATTTTTGGTTTTCTGGAGAATGAAACGGACATTCATCTACGTCCGTTGACTAAATTGCAACAAGACTTGTACAATCAACAGGATTTGGTATAATCTTTAATCTTAGAATAAAAGACACTGATATTTTTATATCCAATGTTGTTATGCATGGTTTCACTACGGCTCATGCCATAACAGCTATGGCTTTGGTCCAGACAGTGGTCGGATACGAAGCTGCATTAACAACATTGACGATAATCACGATTGTTCCTCTATCAAAGATTCTGTTGTCCTTCGTGTGAGGAATGGAACTTCTTCGTCATGCCCCCACAAGTATGTCTTAGGTGAAATAGAATAGATGCGATCAGGAAACCTCTTGATTATTAGTCAAATGTATAGTGCTTTGTGCTTACGATAAATTATAAACAATATACTTTTATGAATGTTCATCTTATAAGGGAAAACGAAAATCAAAATGATGGTTCTTATATCCACTTGTATCGGAATAAACAGATCGGTGCATGGTGTGCATACGGTTATTCCGCATACGGTTTACGTCTTTTTGATAAACAACAAGGCTACATGAATTTTCGTAGTTACTCAGACTGTCTTCAGATGCCGTGTACGGTTACATCCGGAGAATCCCTTGTTTCATTGTTGCAAGGTTCTGTTGAGGTAGGTTCACAAACTGAGACCTATATAAAGTTAAAAATGGCAGATACAATAAATTTTAATGCTTATCAGAAGTGGTTGCATAAGCTGAAAAAGGATGACCCGAATGATGATGCAATAATTGTCACCACACATGTCAGCCAATATGTGCCACGGGACAGTTTCATTCCCGATGGAATGTCCGCATTTGCGCGCAATGTAAAGCGTATCGGTGATTTTATCCTGTCATTGATTGCATTGATCATTTTTTCTCCGCTATTCCTGTTTTGCTACATTGCCATTCGCAGGGAAGATGGAGGAAGTGTCATCTTCAAGCAAGAACGTATCGGCAGATTCGGGCGCCCGTTCTACATATACAAATTCCGCTCCATGCGTCTGGATGCCGAGAAGTTCGGACCGCAGCTTAGTCATACCGGGGGTGAAAATGATTCCCGATTGACTAAGACCGGTCGTTTCATCCGGGCGCACCATTTGGATGAATTACCCCAACTCTACAATGTTCTGCGTGGCGATATGGCATTCATCGGTCCACGTCCGGAGCGTAAGTTTTATATCGACCAGATACTTGAACACGACAAGCGATATACTTATCTTTACCAAATCCGTCCGGGCGTAACATCATATGCCACACTATATAACGGCTATACGGATACGATGGAGAAGATGCTCCGACGTTTGGAATATGACCTTTATTATTTAGGACATCGCTCATGGTGGTTCGACTTTAAAATTCTGTTGAACACATTCTGTTCAATTGTACTCGGAAAGAAATTTTAAAAGATTAATAACTTATATAACAGATTGATAATGAAAGCTTGTTTTATGGGCTTGGGGTATATCGGATTGCCCACAGCCATTATCGCCGCCAAGCACGGCATTCAGATTACAGGAGTTGATATTAACCCCCAGGTAGTGGATATGACGAATGCAGGACATCTGCATATCATTGAGCCGGGTATGGAGGAGATGTTGCAGGAGGTGGTGAATGCCGGCTCGTTGAAAGCTTCCATAAAGCCGGAGGTGAGCGATGCTTATTTTATGGTAGTTCCCACCCCGTTCAAAGGAAATCATGAACCGGACGTTAGTTATGTGGAAGCCGCTACACGTGCCGTATTGCCATTATTAAAGGAAGGCGACCTTTATGTCATCGAGTCCACTTCACCCGTAGGCACCACCGAAGCGATGGCCCGCCTCATTTTCAGCGAACGTCCTGAATTGGAAGATAGGATTTATGTGGCTTATTGTCCCGAACGTGTATTGCCGGGCAATGTGATTTACGAACTGATACATAACGACCGGGTCATAGGCGGTTTAAATCCTGAATCTACCGATAAGGCCATTGGATTTTATTCTCAATTCGTGCAGGGAACACTTCATAGAACCAACTGTCGTACTGCTGAAATGTGCAAACTGACGGAGAATTCCAGTCGGGATGTACAAATAGCCTTTGCGAATGAACTTTCCTTGATTTGTGACAAGGCCGGTATCAATGTGTGGGAACTTATCAATCTTGCCAACAAACATCCGCGGGTTAGCATCTTGCAGCCTGGTTGTGGCGTGGGAGGTCATTGTATAGCTATTGACCCTTATTTTATCACTGCTGATTTTCCAGCAGAGAGTAAATTGATTGCCGATGCCCGTGAAATTAACAACTACAAAAGTTTTTGGTGCGCAGAAAAAGTGAAAAATGCCATGCTGGAATTTGAACTGAAACATCATCGGAAACCGTGCGTTGCCATGATGGGGTTGGCTTTCAAACCGAATATCGACGATTTGCGCGAGAGTCCTGCAAAATATATTACCACGAAAGTGATGCAGAGTTGCAATAATGCCAATATCCTGGTTGTGGAACCCAATGTAAAGGAGCACCATGTGTTCAAGTTAACAGATTACAAAGAAGCCTACGACAAGGCGGACATCGTGGTATTCCTTACAGCACACACTCCGTTCAAAGAATTAGAATGGCGAGAGGATAAGGTGATATTGGACTTTTGTGGAATATTTAAAAAATAGTGAATATATGAATATTTTAGAACTGACAGGTATGAAATCGACTAAATACGGCGGAGTAGAATCCTACTTCGCTGAATTGGTCAAGATATGCCGTGTTGATAAATTTATTTTTGTATACGAGTCGATGCCAATCAGTGAAAACTATGTAAATGACATCAATAAGTGTGGGGGGGTAATACTTTGTAAACAAAGCATTTCCACATTTCAATATTTCAAATTTGTGATAGGTGTCATCAAACGTGAGAAAATAGACATTGTTCATTTTCATTTTGGAAGTTATCTTATTGCACCATTCTTGCGAATTCTGTTTCCCCGGATTCGGATTATTTCAACCCGTCATAGTGAAATCTTTGTTTCCAACAAACTTAAAAAATTATATCTGAAGTTCTGTTTTTTTCCTTTTGAAAGATTCCTTTGTGTCAGTTGTGGCGTAAAGAAAGAAATGATTGAAGGCGTAGGTTTTTCTTCAAAGAGTGAAGTCCTATACTTGGGAGTCCGGAAAAAAAAGATTGTCAACCCAAATCTGAAAAAAACATTGGACATACCAAAGGGGGTAGTCGTGTTGACTACAATCGGATTCAATATTCGTATCAAGGGATTCGATATACTTGTCAAAAGTATTCAGAGTCTGATGGACTCCAACAGACTTAAAAACGATATAATAGTGCTTGTCATCGGAATTAGCGAAAATTCTGAAGACAGTAATAGCTTGAGGCAATTGATTGCCGAGGCCGGATTGAATAGAAAGATTATGTCTTTGGGAATACGAAATGACATTAATGATATTTTGAATATTTCTGATATTTACTTGCAGCCTTCCCGTACAGAAGGACTTTCTCTTAGTATTATGGAGGCCCTAAACTATTCGTTGCCTGTTATTGGTACACGAGTTGGGGGCATTCCTGAAATCGTACATGAGGGAGAAAACGGATATCTTTTTGAAAAAGAGAATGTTGAAGAGCTTGCTGACAGGATTGAGATACTTGTCAATAATCGTGAAGTCCGAGAAATGATGGGTAGAAAATCAAAAGTAATATCCAGTCGGTTCACGCTTGCAGACGGTGTGGAAAAGTTAGCTTCTATATACCATCAGACCAATTGATTTGCCCCTGACACTCTATTGTCATTCAGGTTGCAATTGAGATTAAAAAATGTAGGATAGTTATAAATGCAGTCATCAAACAAACGCATAGCACGCAACACGTTAATGCTTTATATACGGACATTCGTAATGATGCCCGTATCTCTATATACTTCCAGGATTATATTGGAAGTGTTGGGAGAGAACGATTTTGGAGTATACAATGTTGTTGGCGGCTTTATCGCACTTCTGTCTTTTATTAATTCCGCAATGACAAAAGCCACCCAACGTTTTCTGAACGTGGAATTGGGAAAAGGCAATCATGACAGAGTCTCGAGGGTTTATTCCATGAGTCTTCTGATACATTTTGCAATAGCGGTATTTATCGGCTTCGTATTGGAAACTGTGGGGCTCTATTTCTTTGAAACAAAATTGAATATTCCTCCGGAAACACAAGATGCAGCACGGGTTGTGTACCATATTTCTGTAGTGACCGCTTGTCTTCATTTTATCAGGATTCCTGATGAGTCGAGCATTATTGCATATGAGAGGATGTCTTTTTTCGCTTATGTCAGCATCATTGAGGTAATGGCAAAATTGGGAACAGTATTTCTCCTTTTCTGGGCTGAAGACAATCGTCTGGTGTTGTACGCCGTTGCCCTTATGACCGTTGGGATATTGTTGAATATCATTTATGCCATTTATTGCAAGCGTAATTTCATGACTTGCAGATTCCGGTTCTATTTTGACAGAAAGCTGCTGAAAGAAATGCTTTTCTTTTCTTCATGGAGCCTTTTCGGCGGTATAGCCCATGTCGCATCCATACAAGGCATATCAATACTTTTGAATATTTTTTTCACGGTTGCTGTCAATGCGGCAATGGGGGTAGCCTCGCAAGTGTTCAGTGCTGTCAATACTTTGGTTACAAACTTTCAGAAAGCGGTGCAGCCACAGATTGTCCAGTCCTATTTTTCAGGGGATAAATCCAGATTTCTGGAACTTGTTTTCCGCTCGTCAAAATTCTCGTATTTCCTGCTCTTTTTCGTCGCTTATCCGTTGATTTTGATTTGTCGGCCTGTCGTCGAGTTATGGCTTGTCTGTGTCCCTCAATATACAGTACAGTTCATTCAGCTTTATCTCATCTTCCTGCTTATTGATGCATTATCCGGAAGTCTTTGGGTGTCATCTGAAACAATAGGCAATATAGCCAAGTATCAGTTTACCGTTTCTTCGATGATAATTATGAATATTCCGATTATATATATATTGTTCAAGTTCGGTTGCAGTCCCGTCTATGCGGTGATTGTCAGAATTGCCATCAATTTCATTACTCACTGTTACAGAATATTCTATCTCAAACACAAAGTGAATTTCCCGGTTAGGAGGTATGTCGTGGAAGTGATGTTTAGGTGTCTTTGGGTGTCGGTCTGCATCATTCCGGTCCCATTCTTTTTGCATAAATTTCTAACCTCAAGCTGGGGTAGCCATATACTTGTCGTATTGACCAGTCTTATCATTTCCGGACTTGTTATCTATAAATTCGGACTTGATGCTAAAGAAAGAGGGTTCGTAATCAGTACGGTAACAAATAAATTCATGTTCTTAAAAAAACAATAAAATGTAGGGAATAAAGGTGGTGGCAACAGTATACAATACACTCCGTTGCGGTTTGTATCCTTTTAAACAGCAGCTTGTTACGGGGCTTTTGGAATTCCTTAATTTGGTCAAATTACAATGTTTGTTACCGGCGGTTCGTTTCATGCGCTCGTTTTTTCATATGCCGTTCTTTGCTGTCAATAGAGATAAGGACAACTGCATGATTACTTTTCTCGATAATATCGGTTTGCAGAAACGTACTATCAGTGAAACAGATAAAGAGGAAAAATACAAAGAAGTTCTTTGGGCAGATTATAGTGCTGCGGATGTATTTCTTGCAGAAGAAAGGAAGAGGAACTTAAACTTTTGAAATAATGGAAAGGGACATTCGTATAGACATACTTAAAGGCATCGGCATAATCCTTGTCGTTTGGGGACATGCCACCGCAATCCTTATAAAGGAAATTTGTATTTTCCATATGCCTTTGTTTTTCTTTTTGGCCGGTATGTTTTATCATCCCAAACAAGGATTTATTCAATCAAGAGCAAAACGGTTGCTTATTCCCTTTGGGGAATATTCTCTGATATTCGCTGTATTTTATTTTAGCATGGGGTTGCAGGGAATACCGCTTGATAAACTGAGCATCCATCATATCGCCGCATTTGATGGTCCGTTGTGGTTCTTGGTCGCTCTTTTTTATATATGTGTCATATATTATTTTTGGGACAAAACCGTTAAGGAAAAAACGTTATTCTTATCGTTTCTTTTGTAATTGGGCTGGCTGTCGCATATTCCAAGATCAATTTGCCGTTTTATATCGGGCAGGGGCTGTTCTCTTTGCCATTCTATGCTGTCGGCAAATGGATGAACGACAAAGGGCTGACACAAGCAGAGGGGGCAATTAAAAAAGCAACCGTTATTGCTATAGCCGGATATATCATAGCGTTCTGCCGTTTGGCACATTATCAATTTGATATTTCGCAACTGAAATTTTCCAGTTTCCCGTTTATATTCTATGCCGGAGCTTTCTGTGCCATATATCTTTTGTTGAATTTCAAGCCTTTCAACAAGATAACAACTACAAACAGAATATTGGCATCTTTGGGAGCTAATTCACTCACGATAATGGCTATACACGCTCCTTTTCTGTGGTTGTTCAGGGATTTTATCAGAACAAACAGTAGCTTTTATAACACAAAACTGGGGGGGGGTAATTTCAAACTTAATCACTTTTGTTATCTTCATAACATTGAGTTATTTAATTGCCCTTGGAATAGAACAATTAAAAAAACTGACAGCTAAAAATCATGGATAATCCGAAAGTATCAATCATTGTACCGATTTATAGAGTAGAGGAATATATTGAGCGGTGCGCTGAATCGTTGTTCGCCCAAACGTTTGATGACATTGAATACATCTTTGTGGATGATTGTTCTCCAGACAAGTCGGTGGAGATCTTGCAGAGAACTCTGGAAAAATATCCGCATCGAAAGAGGCTGACACGAATTGAGAGGTTGTCGTCGAACAGCGGGCAGGCCGCTGTTCGACGACAAGGGATTCAATTGGCCTCTGGTGATTACACGGTTCATTGCGATAGCGATGACTGGATGGATGTGCATGCCATAAAGGAACTATATACTTTTGCCCTATCCGGCCATTACGATATGGTCTTTTATGATTTCTATCGTAGTGATGGTGTTTCTACATATGCTTCCGCCCCGCGCAAGGTTTCTACCAATAATAAAGACTTCCTGATGTCATCATTGCTTTGCGGGCGGTTGATGGGGAGCTTGTGCGGCGCTTTGATCAAACGTAGTCTTTACGATGGGATAACATTTCCAAGGCAAAATATGAACGAGGATCTGGCGACGATAATCCAATTGGTTTGGAATAGCCGGAATGTAGGATACTTGATGAAACCATTTTATTACTATTTTTTTAATCCTGCGTCAATTACAAGTTATGGCAGTGCTGAGATCCAGATTAATAAACTCAATCAGCGTAAGGAGAATCTTGATCTGATTTTCACCTTTCTTCGCTCCAAAGGTATTTATGAAAAGTATACAGACGAGATAAATGCGCTGAAAGTTGGTTCAAGAATGTATCTTGATAGATATATGCTGATGCCGCGAATCCGTCGGATTTGGCACAATACATATCCGGAAATCAACAGTATTACAGTCATTCGTCACAGCAAGATGCGTACTCTCAGTAAAATCGAGTATTTCGGTTCTTTGCTTGGTGTATATCCCATATTCAAATACCTTAAAAATATATGGAAAGACTTAAGGAAATAGATATTATCAGGACGTTCGTAATCATTCTGCTCGTGCTCTATCATGCTCTTGCGCCCTATTGCGGTGGTTGGGATATGCCTTCCTACGCCCAACCCAATGAAGGATTTTATTGGGGAGGAAAACTGGCATACAGTGGGATGCTGGAAACTTTTGTCCTGATTTCCGGGTATGTATTTGCCTTTTCGCTCCAAAAGAAAGTCATTTCTTTCCGATTATTACTAGCCGGTAAGCTGAAACGGCTGTTTGTACCGTGTATGTGTTGGGGCATTATCATGACATTGATATTCTTTGGTCCGTCAAAACTTCTTAATCTGGAACATTTTTGGAAAATTATTGGGGGATACGGACATCTTTGGTTTCTTCCGATGCTCTTTTGGTGCTTTTTAATGGAATATGGCATACAGCACTGTCTCAAGGGACGTAACTTGATGTTAGTACTCATGATTATTGCTATTCTGCCTTGGCCGGGAATTCCGTTCCGTTTTAATCAATCGCTTTATTATCTGCTTTTTTTCCATCTTGGTGGAATTTTCTTTAGAAATCGTGAGCGGCTGAGAACTGTCAATTGGTCAACAATATGCATTTTATCGGCTGTTTATATGGGGTTATTCATTGCGGTAACATTGGTTTTGGGAATGGACGGGATGCGTCCGGAACTGGCATCGGACTTGAAAGTAAAAGTTTTAATCCTGTTTGTCCACCATACTCTTAAAATGGTAAGCTATGGATTAGTCACAATTATCTATGTCGCTGTATTTATAAAACTGGAAGACAGATGCAATGGAAAACTATACACTGTATGCCGAAGTATCGCAATGAATTCGATGGGAATATATGTGATGCAAGAAATAGTTCTGAGACTTATCTATTATAGAATGGGGGGGGGTATTTTTGTATACCAAAGAGTTAACTCCGTTGGTCGCCTTCGTGGGCACTTTCATCGTCTGCTATGTATCAAGTGTGATTATAGCCGGATGCAAATACACCAAATTTCTGTGTTAGTATGAATGTGTCCTATTTTATTTACCTAATAAATTACAACGATGAAATATCATTACGAGGCAGTTCCGGTACTGTTCAATATACTTCTGTTTTTTCTTATGCTGTATCCGTTTCCGAATGTGTATAGATATGGCTGTGAATTTAGAAAACGATATACAGACATCTTGGATTATGCAGTATACGGTGTCCTGCTGATACTGTTTTGCACTTTCGGCTATGCGGACAACGATTTCTATCACTACGAGGGGCTTTTCAAACGTATCTGTTCAACCGGATTAAACGTGCATCTTGAACCCGTTTACTATTGGTTGATACGGAATGTCACTTCAAACTATCTGGTATGGCGGTTTATAGTGTGGAGCGGAACGGTGATTTTGTCGTTATGGACAATAAAACGGCTCAAACTTGATGTGAGGATAGGATTGCTGATATTTGTGCTGTTTTATATCAACATTATTTCAGTAATGCGCGGAAATTTGGGAATTGCCATACTGTTTTTTGGCTTTTCATTCATTATCAGGCCCTCTCATAATAGGTTATTGTCATTCCTATTCGGTTGTTTGTTGATTTTCTGTTCATTCTTCTTTCACAAAAGTATGTTGTTTTCGATTGCTGCACTTTCGGTAACACCTTTTTATCTGAATAGGAAAACGGTAAAAATCAGTCTTGTCATATTCCCTTTCCTGACCGTTGTGACTACTTTACTGCTGGATTATATTATTATGAACGGACTCATCGGTTTTGATATAGCAGACATGAATATAGGGAGCTCGATGACGGGATATGCGAGCGGCACAATGCGGCAGTCGAATATTTTTGGTAAACTGAACCAAATGATAACCTATATGCCGGTATACGCATCTTTGGCTCTTATGACTAAGAAGATAGTTTTTGAAGAAATTGATGTTCCACGGTATATAAAGGCATTGTTCATCTATTGGTATGCAATAACTTATATTGCCAGTCTGTTTTTCTTCCAAGAAACTTCGGTATGGCTCTTTATACGTTTCATAATGATGAGCTATTTTCCTCTTTGTATTGTTGTGGGTTATTATTATTCTAATTTCAAGATGACACGCGAGAAAAGAATCTTGATGCTTTTGGCAATCCTTCCTATCTGTTATAAACTTTTCTATGCCTTCTATAAGAGGTTGGTATGGGAAGGGTACGTCTTTTTCTGACATGTTTCGTTAGTTTACACGTATTAGGATCACAATAAAAAAATTAAAAAACAATCTGAATGAAAATCTTAGAAATAATTCCTCAACTTAGCAGTGGCGGCGGAGAGCGGTTTGTGGTTGACTTGTGCAATGAGTTGTCGAAAGAACATGATGTGACATTGATGGTTTTGCACTCACTTGACAAGGTGGATTTCTATTTGAAAGAGGTATCGAATAATGTAAGGGTGGTATCGATGAACAAACGGATGGGACTTGACATCGGTTTGTTATTTAGAGTATATAGATATATCCGTAGAGAAAAGCCTGATGTGGTGCACACGCATTTGCGTGCTATTATGTATATTGCTTTCGCAATCATGCGAAAGAATGGCGTTATGCACTGTCATACAGTGCATTCCGCTGCTGATAAAGAAGCCGGAGGCTCCTTTATCAGCAGCGGAATGCGGAAGTTCTGTTTTCATCATGGGTGGATTACACCCATTACCATTTCCGCCGAATCACTACATAGCTTCCGAAAATATTATGGAATGGATGCTCCTATGATTTTCAATGGGCGCAATGTGGATGCTGGTATGCTTGTTTCAGACGAGGTCAAGGAACAATTTAAACAGTATAGACATACAAATAAGACGCGAGTACTGATAAGTCTCGCACGTATTGACCCTGTGAAACGGCAAACTCTCTTGGCACGTGTGGTAATGCGGTTAAAACGGGAAGGATACGACCTCACTGTATTGTTTATCGGAGGTGAACGTGATGCACAGATGACCGCGGAATTGCGTTCGTACAACGATGAAGCAATACAATTACTTGGAGAACTGCACAATCCGCTTGAATACCTTAAAATGGGAGATGCTTATGCACTTTGTTCCTCGTATGAGGGGATGCCTATTTCGTTGATAGAGGCTATTGGTGTTGGCTGTATACCGGTATGCACACCTGTGGGCGGTATAGTAGATGTGGTACACAACGGTGAAAACGGTTTTCTGAGTGACGGTATCGGTGAAGAATCTTATTACAAAACGGTAAAGAGATTTCTATTCCTCACTGATGTACAGCTTAAAGACATGAAGCAAAAAGCTCTTGCCACTTATGGTCCATTCAGTATGTACGAATGTGCTCGCAACTACGTAAGACTTTTCGAGAAAGGAATAAAGAAATGAAACGGAAAAAATTACTCGTTGTAGGCTCAATTCCCGATGAGAGCAACTTATTGAATTATGGAGGTGCGACGGTGTTGATGAAAAACTATCTTGACTATCTAGCCTCTCAGTCTGAATATGAATATAGGTTTGTACAAAACAACCGGTATTCAAATCTTCGCACTCGCCAGCGTAGTATGTGGCGCAATTATTCATACTTTTTCCCGGCATTTTTGTGGAGACTGTTTGGGTGCGATATTGTAATGTTCAATTTTTCTGATCATGGTACAATTTATTATTTCCCATTATTGAGCAAAATAGCTCGTTTGGCACACAAAAAAGTCGTACTACGTAAATTCGGAGGTTCATTTGAGTTCTACATAAAGAAAATTGGTCAAACCCAATTACAACGGGCACTTGATGCTATCAGACAAACAGACTTGATATTCTTTGAAACCCAACAGGGTATTACACACCTACAACAGTTAATAGGAAAGAGTGACAATATACATTGGTTCCCTAATGTGCGTAAAGCTTCAACAATACGAAAGAACCCCTCAGACTTTCATGGCAGATGTGTTTTCATGTCGCATATCAACAAAGAAAAAGGGATAGAAGATCTTATAGCGGTATCCAAACTGTTACCTTCGAATTATACCCTTGATATATATGGTGAGATAAAAGAGGATAAATATCGCAATATCAACTTCAACGAAAGCGGAATAACATACCATGGGGTTGTCTCTTCCGAACAGGTTTTAAAAACTTTAGTAGAATATGATTTACTGCTATTACCTTCTTATCGCGAGGGCTACCCGGGCATTATCATCGAAGCTATGTCTGTAGGCATTCCTTGCGTATCAACCTATGCAGGTGGAATACCTGAAATCGTAGAAGACGGTTACAATGGTCGTTTAGTAATTCCCGGTGATGTAGATGCGATAAAACAAGCTATCTTATCGATTAACGCAACAAACTATTCTCAATATTCAGGGAATGCCTTGAAGAAATTTGAAGAAGAGTTTGAATCTGATAAGACGAATAAACGCATACTTGAAATTATAATGCACTAAATCAAATGGCTAATAATATTCTTATTGTCAATACAATTAAACATCTTCGGTTAAAACAAATCTATTATCAATTATATTATAGACTATTTTCTCATAAGTTGATGGAATATAATGTTCCCCGGCAATCTTCATTGCGGATGGTCTCAGTTATCGCAAAGTGGTATTGTTACAATGTACCCAAGACATTTACATTCCTAAATCTTATAGGGGATTTTAAGTCATGGAATGATGTTAGTCATGGGATGCTTTGGGCATACAATCTGAATTATATGGATTGGTTGTTGCAACCTGACATGACTTTTGAACAAGGTTCAGAATGGGTTGAACGGTTTATAACTGATTTGCCAACAAACAGGATCGGTCTTGATCCTTATCCTATCGCACTGCGAAGCATCAACTGGATCAAGTTTATCGGCAGGCATCATAAAAAAGTGGAGAGCAATCGGTTGCAACGGTGGAACGATTCCCTTTATGCGCAATGTAAATTGCTCGAACGGAAACTGGAATACCAACTGCTTGGCAACCATCTTTTAGAAGATGCTTACGCTTTGTTTATCGCTTCAATTTATTTTTCCGATAAAAAAATGTATGACAAGGCATCCTGTCTGTTGTATAAAGAGCTTGATGAACAGATTTTGCCTGATGGCTCACATTACGAGCAATCACCGATGTATCACTGCATTTTGCTCGATAGGTTATTGGATTGCTATAATGCCTCGATTAATAGAGGTCATGAGAAAATGTGTGAGCTTTTGAAACTGTATGTGGTAAGGATGTTGGGGCATTTGGAGAGCATCGTGTGGAAAGACGATACGATTCCCTTACTTAATGATTCGGCATATGGGATAGCACCGACAGTTTCCGAATTGAGAGCATACGCCAAAAGATTGAAGTTGGAATGGACCCCTTTGCCTATGAAAGAATGTGGCTATAGGAAGCTTTGTTCAACACATTTGGAGGCAGTTGTGGATGTGGGTAATATTACTGCGACCTATCAGCCGGGGCATAGTCATGCCGATACGTTTAATTATGAATTGCGAATTGATTGCAGACCGTTTGTTGTTGATACAGGTATTTCTACCTACAACAAGACTGCAAGAAGGCAGTACGAACGAAGTACGTCAGCTCATAACACCGTAACTGTCGGCAACAAGGATTCTAGCGAGGTGTGGGGAGGTTTCCGTATGGGTAAAAGAGCTAAAGTAAGAGTACTATCCGATACCGAAAATGAAATTATGGCAGAGCACGATGGTTTTAAAGGATGTATACATCAACGGAAATTCACTATTAACGATGATGTGTTTACAATAAATGATAAGATTGTCGGCAATAATATGACAGAATGTATCAGCTATATTCATTTCGCACCCGATATTGAGGTCCTTGCCATATCGTCAACTGAAATAAGAACCAACAGGGCTAATATCGCTGTATCTGGTGCAAATTCCATAGAAATTATAAATGATTTTGTATCAGTAGAATACAATCGACTAGAACCTTCTAAGACGATAAAAATAGTATTTTGCAGAAATTTAACGTATCAAATATTTCAGGCATAAAATATGAAGATTTTAATTGTGTCGTTCTACTATTCTCCCGAGCTTGGGGCTGCTCCTTCCCGTATAACCAATATGGCTGAAGGGCTGAAAAGTCAGGGAGCGGAAGTGGATGTGTTAACTTGTTTGCCGAATTACCCTCAAGGACAAATATTCGAGGGTTATAGAGGCCGTTTGTCAAAAAAAGAAAAGATTAATGGCATAAACGTGTATAGATATTGGACTTATGCAACCGTGTCCAAGAATCCTTTTAAGCGAGCGGTAAGTATGATGTCATTTGCGACCATGTTATGGTTGTTTGCTTTTAAGATAAAGAAGATCCAGGGTTACGATAGGGTGATCATCCAAAGCCCTCCACTACCAGTGGCTGGTTCGGCCATCACGCTTTTCAAAAAAATATTCGGGCGCAAGACTCTTGTGAACATATCCGATTTATGGCCACTTTCTGCTGTTGAGCTTGGAGCAATGCGTGAAGGTGGGAAGATATATGATATTTTCGCGTGGATTGAACGTTATATTTATCGCAATGCAGACGGTATTTTCGGTCAGTCTGAAGAGATAATCCGGCATGTGAATCAATTTCCTTCGACAAAAAACAAGTTTGTATACCGTAATTTGCAGCAATATGCGGTTGCTGCTCAACCCAAAAGGAAGCACACGCCCTTTCGCATTGTATATGCCGGACTATTAGGTGTGGCACAAGATATATATTCAATTATCGAGAATATTCCGTTTCAGTCTATTGGCGCTGAGTTCCACTTGTATGGTGGTGGAAATCAGACAGAAAAGATAAAAGAATATATAAATAAACATCCCGGTTGTTTCGTGTATTATCATGGATATGTAAAGAAAAAACAAATCGCCGAAGAGTTGTCAAGATACGATGCGTCAATTGTTCCACTTACCGTAGCAATCAAAGGAGCAGTGCCATCCAAAATATATGATCTCATACCTATTGGCATACCTATACTGTTTTGTGGAGGTGGAGAAGGGGCTGAGATCGTATCGAAATATTATTTTGGAATGGTTTCAAAGCCACATGATTTCAAACAATTACACAATAATATTATTGAGTTGATTAACCTTCCTGACGAAGAATACAGCACAATATCGAAGAACTGCCTGGATATGGCAAAAAATGAATTCGATTTTAACAAACAGATATATCGCTGTTACGATTTTATAAAATCAATCTGATGTAAAAATATAATTCAATGAAGAAAGTAATGTTGGTCTTCGGCACCCGTCCGGAGGCAATCAAGATGGCTCCGCTGGTGAAAGAATTCCAGAAACAGCCAGAACGGGTGGAAACTGTAGTATGTGTTACCGGACAACACCGGGAAATGCTGGACCAGGTATTGGATATATTCGATATTTGTCCAGATTATGACTTGAACATTATGAAGCAGGGACAAGACTTATATGACGTGACGTCCCGTGTATTGACAGGTATGCGTGATGTACTGAAAGAGGCAAGGCCGGATGTAGTGCTGGTGCACGGTGACACGACCACTTCTACTGCCGCTGCTCTGTCGGCCTTCTACCAACAGATTCCGGTAGCACACATAGAGGCAGGATTACGTACACATAACATCTATAGCCCATGGCCGGAGGAGATGAATCGACTTTTGACCGGACGACTGGCGACCTACCATTTCTCGCCTACGCCACTGAGTCGTAGCAATCTGATGCGGGAAGGTATTGACGATCGGAATGTCATCGTGACCGGGAATACGGTAATTGATGCGCTTTATTGGGTAGTGGATAAAATTAAGAGCGACAAGGCGTTGGATTGTGAATTGGTAGGGATACTGGCAAAAGCCGGATATGACGTGAGCCGTTTGAATGGTGGTAAGAAGCTGGTGCTGATTACGGGACATCGTCGTGAAAACTTCGGTGACGGATTCATCCATATGTGTACTGCTATCAAAGACTTGACAAAAAAATACCCGGAGGTGGACTTCGTTTATCCGATGCACTTGAATCCAAATGTGCGCAAACCGATACATGACGTATTTGGAGAGGAATTATCCGATTTTGGGAACATGTTCTTCATTGAACCTTTAGAATATCTGAGTTTTGTCTATTTAATGGAAAAATCCACTATAGTATTAACCGATAGCGGTGGCATACAAGAGGAAGCTCCAGGACTGGGTAAGCCGGTATTGGTGATGCGCGACACAACGGAACGTCCGGAAGCATTGGATGCAGGAACGGTAAAACTGGTAGGTACGGATTATAACAGAATAGTAAATGAAGTATCTGTTTTGATTGACGATAAAGTCGCCTATGAAAAAATGAGCAAGGCAGTGAACCCTTATGGAGACGGGCTTGCTTGTGGACGTATTGTGAACGCATTGCTGTACAGAATATAAAAAGATGTGAGATTAAACCTGAAAATCAGACTATTAATATTTTTTAAGGTGATGATGATTCTGCTTTATAAGCGGAAAACGAGGAAGATGCAGATTCGTCCGGTTTCTAATTTCAAACGGGTGTATAACATTCAAGGATTACTATATGTTGTCACCACTAACTTCGGAAGAGAACGGGCATGAGAGGCATTTTGACCGCAACCGTCTGCAATATGATTCTGGATTTTAGTGTGAAGAAAAGGGGAATGGTAAATGAAAAAATTCCTGCGTATGGGTGTTCCTTTTGGGAACTTTTATTGTTTGGACTTTCTCCTATTTCTGGGTAGCATATACTAGTATGAGTGAATTTATCCATATTTCCAGTGCGGATATAAATAATGCAGGGAAAATACTCAGATTGGTGAGCGTTTTTAAGAAAAAATCACCCTACCCAAATTTTGATTATAAGGGAAACTCCTCTATATAAATCAGCTGTAAAAGTAACAAGGATGCCTACTGTTGTTGTCCGTTTTGAACCTAATAAGAAAAATCCCGAGCGTGGTACAATTTATTACCGTATCTACAAAGGGCACAACCGGCGTATGGAGTTTTCTTCCCGTCTTCACTTGTCAGCTTCTTCCTGGGATGAAACAGCAAGGACAATCCGGGATGATTATCCTGAGTCCTGTCGTTTCCGTGTCCAAATTGAGGCGGATCTTCGGCTTTTGAACCGGATTATAACAGAAGATATTACCGGTCGACTGACAATGGGTAATATGATAGCCCTCTTTAAACAGCAAAGGACAATAATCAAATGAACTTTTTGACTTGTAAGTAAATAGGATGGTATCGTCTTTAACAGATTGCTATCTCCGTCTAGGCTTCCAGGTAACAGAATCCGAAGAGGGACTACGGATAGGCTTCAAGCCGGGAATGGTACATGCCATCGTGAAGGAGGTCCGAAACGAACGTCCTTTGACTCGCTCGGATGCTGAATTGTTCTACGAGAAGTTCTCTACACTAAGTAAAGGGCATCGAAATCTATATTTCAGGATCGTGGCACACGGCGGATTCCTGCCGGAAGCATTGGACTTTGAACTGCATGGGCTGACCGTTTCGGATGAAAGCTATATTGAAAGCCTCTTGTCCGGAAGACATGTGGAGCTTTATCCGCATAACGAAGCGGCTTACAGGGCGATCATGCGGGGATTCAAACAACACCGTATCGGTGCGGTCGTGCAGGCTACCGGAACAGGGAAATCCTATTTGCTGGCACGCTATATCGCAGATCATGCAAAGGAAAAGATATTGGTCTTTGCTCCGAACATCACGATTCTGGATGAGATCCGGAAAGCCGTCGGATTCTCTATTCCGCAAGTGACGTACCGGACATTCCAGTCACTGATCCGTAACCGGGAGGACAATGGGTTGTTACGGGCAGATCATATTCTTATTGATGAATTCCACCATTTCGGGGCGGAAATTTGGGGAAGTGCCTTGCAGGATGTGATAGAAAATAATCCCTGTGCCTATGTCCTGGGAACGTCGGCAACGCCGATCCGTCCGGAGGGAATGATCGATACGGTGGATCTTTATTTCGAAGGAAATTTGTTTTATGAGCTTACCTTGCCGCAGGCTTGGTATTACAATATCTTGCCGGTTCCGGTTCTGGTACAGAGTGCTTACGGGCTGGACAACGAACTGGACCGGCTGCAAAGAAAGTTGGAACGCAGCGGTTGTTCAAAAGGACGAAAAGAAAAGGTACAGAAGAAACTGGATCTGGCACGTGTGGATTTCAAAGAGGCTTTAGGGGCACCGGAAGTCATCCGGAAGTTCCTGCCGACAAGCGTACGCAAGCTGCTGGTATTCTGTCGCGATCTCACCGATTTGAAGCAGATGGTGCCAGAAGTATGCGGATGGCTCACGCGAGCGGGACGTGCCATTACTCCGTTCGAGATCCATCATGCCCAAGGTGAACGGCAGAACGGCCGGATACTGGATGCTTTCCGAGAAGAATCAGACCGGCTGCACGTATTGTTTTCCGTCAACATGCTGATAGAAGGACTGCATGTGGAAGGTGTGGATGCTGTCTTATTCCTTAGACGGACAGAATCATATATCGTTACCTTGCAGCAATTGGGCCGTTGTCTAAATGCCGAGGCTGGAAAACGGCCGGTCGTCTTGGATTTTGTCAACAATCTTTCAGGAAAATCGGTTTATGATGTGATGGCTCCCCACTTGGAGCGTCTATCTCTCCTTCCGTCACCCAAAGGATTCGAAGGAAACACCTCTTTTTTGACGACGGGTTTCCTATCAGACATACGGCTGCGCATAGAAGAGATATTGGCAGAACTGGAGCCCTGGCAGATTATGTATGAGAGGCTGATTGAATTCCGTCGGGAAGAAAACGACTGGCCATCAATTACGGAAGGGAAACTCGGTTTGTGGTGCAACACCCAACGCATTGCCTATAAACGGGGAAAATTGCAGGAGGAACGCCGCCGTCAGCTAGAATTGATCGGCTTCGAATGGAACCAGCTCGACTCCAAATGGATGAAAGAATACCGTGCGTTGAAAGTCTTCTTTGATACCTGCGGACGCTGGCCCAAACGTGAAGACGGCCCGCTTGCAACTTGGTGTTATACCCAACGGGAAAGGCGGAAGAATGGACGCTTGAGCAAAGAGCGCATCCGGGCTTTGGATGAGATCGGCTTTGTTTGGAATCAAGACCTTCAAAGGGAATGGATGAAGAATTACGAGGAGTTGAAGTCTTTTGTCGGAAAATATCAGCGTTTCCCTAAATCGACGGAGGGGAATCTGGGTGGATGGTGTCATACACAACGAAAAATGCACAAACTGGGGAAATTATCCCATGATCGCTGGCTTCTGTTGGATAAAATAGGATTTGTTTGGTCAGCGGAACAAGTCTGGCAAGGCAACTTTGAGCAGTTGCGCCTGTTCCATAACCGCCAAGGGCGATGGCCAGGTTGCCGTGAAGGAGCATTGGGACGTTGGTGTACCATCCAAAGACGGGATTACCGCAAGGGAAACATGTCAGATGAGCGAATAGTACAATTGGAGCGGATCGGTTTCCCTCTGAGCTGACAGGAAACATCTTTGAAACCATTGGGTTACGAAATATATTCCCAAATGTTATTTGCAGGAAATAGTATAGTGATAACCTGTGTAAGCAGATATAGAGTCTAATTTTATGAATAAATACGCATAAAATCAGAATTCAGATATGTACATAACTGATAGGAATTCTAGACACTTTTAAAAGATGTTATTACCAAATTTCGTAGACATGGAAATGAAATTGTCACTGCATATAAATGACGATTTACAAAAGATGGTTATTACCAATGTCATGACTCTTGTCTGTCATAATAATGTAAGGAGCATTATTATGAACATCTTTTGACTTTCCTTTGAATGAAGCCAGTTTGAATATATAGGGTATGGTTACAATTTAAATAATCTTTATGCCCCACTCGGAATACTTGATTTGGGTAATTTTAAATATAATTGTCGGTTCTGCAATCACTAGTAGAAGCAATATACAGGAATTCTGAATATGCCTTTTTCGGTAACTGCAAATTGATTATACAATCCCCCCCCATACACATACACTTAATTCCTCAACCTCTCTCTTGAATTTTTCCAATCCTTTCCCAAACTTTTTTTTTATTTTTTCCTTCAAATTTTTTCCCTAATCTAAAAAATGTCTATCTTTGTCCATAGAAGAGTTCCTCATAAGTATGAGGTTGTAAAATACTGAAATTAGCACAATCTCCAAATCGTTACCTTAGACTTTTCAAAACTTTCATAAGCGTTTGTCTTTCAAATCAATCCATCAATTAGATAAGAATTTAAAGTAGAAAAAAACACAGAGCGGAACATAGTGACCTTAAAATAAGAACATGTCAAACATAAAAACGTATAGCCTATGATGAAAGAACAGTAGAAAAACAAAAGCGGCAGAAGCTACCAACAACTGCCGCAGAAGTTAAAGCAAACACAAGTCGTAATTTTTTAGTATTCACTTTAAATTTAGAACAAAGATATGAAAAGAAAAACTTTGTTGTTGCCTTTTATTATCTATAATAGTAACATTAAATATTTTTTTAGGATTATGAGAATATCACTTTTCCTATTGTTTGTATGTGTGTTTCAATTGATGGCAGAAGAAGCAGATGCACAAAATGCAGAGATCAAACTTAGCCAGAATAGCATGACAATAAAACAATTGGTCAAAGAGATTGAGGCGCAAACTGACTATTTGGTTGTGTTTCGGGATCAGGATGTGGATGTCAACAAGACTGTTTCTTTTAACACAAAAACAGCTACAGTTGCAGACTATCTAGAAATGATTACTAAAAACACAGGTATTAGTTATCAGTTTGAAAATAACTATATTACGTTATTGTCTACCTCTTCTAAATCTGTAAATCAAGAGAAAAAGAAAAAAATAAGTGGACAAATAGTTGATACTTACGGTTTAGCGGTTATAGGGGCAAATGTTGTAGAAAAGGGAACGACGAATGGTACGATAACGGATGTAGACGGAAATTTTTCTTTGGAAGTCGATGAAAACAGCACGTTGGTTGTAAGCTATATTGGGTATACTCCACAAGAAATAATCGTAGCAAATAAATCAAATTTTAGTATTAAATTGAAAGAAGATACCGAAGTATTGGATGAGGTTGTAGTGGTAGGTTATGGAACAGCGAAGAAAAAGGATCTTACAGGAGCTGTTTCTAGTGTAAAAGCCGAAAAATTATCAGCTCAGGCTCCTCGAAATGTACAAGATATTTTACGTTCGAATGCCGCTGGTTTGAATATTGGTATAGCTACTGATGCTAAAGCTGAGGCTGATTTATCTGTTCGGGGTAAAGGTACTTTATCTGCGGGCAGTTCACCTCTTATTGTTTTAGATGGAGTGATTTATGAAGGAAATTTGTCAGATATAACTCCTGAAGATATTGCAAGTGTAGATGTTTTGAAAGATGCGAGTTCGTCTGCCGTATATGGAGCAAAAGCCGCAAATGGAGTTATTGCAATTACAACAAAAAAAGGAATTCAAGGGAAACCTGTGATTAATTTCAATGCAAATATCTCTTTTGCAAAATCTGCGAATCAACCTAAAATATTGGATGCTGAGGGATTCTTGAAATTTAGGCAGGATTATAATGAAGGGAGAAATTCGGATGAATATTTGGCTAAATATCCTCAAATATTTGTAAATCCATTTAAGCTACAAGGTGTCGATCCGCTTGTTTGGTATAATTATGACCAAAGTGTACCTGCCACATCTGTCACTGATAAACAATTGGAAACTCAATGGTTATCCCGTCTGAATTTACTGACTCCTGAAATTGATAATTATTTTGCAGGTAGAATTACGAAATGGGATGATCTTGTATTTCAAACGGGATTACAACAAGATTATACAGTTAGTGTATCGAATGCTACAGAAAGGACTTCGCAATATTACTCATTGAACTGGGCGGATAGGGAAGGTATTATTACCGGAGATAAATATACAAATTTTAGAGCAAGAATGAATGTGAAAACAGAAATCACATCATTCCTTTCTGTAGGTATGAATGCTCAATTTTCCTCTCGAAATGAAGGCTTTTTGAAGTGTCTTTGGGAGCAAATGACTATGATTTCACCTTATGGAGCAAATGAGGTGGATAATTTAGAAAGCCCTTATAGACGAAATCCGACAGGAATGGACCCTGTCAATCCTTTCTATGATAATATGTATACAGAAAGGAAAGATTTGTATCAGAATTTAAATGCAAAACTGTATGCAGAAGTTAAACTTCCATTTGGAATCGAATATACTTTGAATTTCACTCCTTACTATAGTTGGCATGATTATTATAATCATTATTCATCTGAAGGAGAAAAATGGGAAGCTATAGGAGGAGCTTCAGTTAGAACGAATACTAAACAGTTCAGTTGGCAAATAGATAATATCATTCGCTGGAAGAGAGAATTTGCTCAGAAGCATAAAGTAGAAGTCACACTGTTAGCGAATGCAGAAAAAGCTCAGTATTGGTCCACTACGGCAGAGGCTCAAGGATATACGCCTAATGATGTTTTGGGATATCATCAGTTGCAATCGGGATCAGTACAAAAAGTATCAAGTGATGATACGTATCAAACAGGGGATGCTTTAATGGCTCGTCTATTTTATTCGTTTAATAACAAATATATGTTGACAACTTCTATCCGACGTGACGGATATTCTGCATTTGGAAAGAAAAACCCTCGAGCAACATTTCCTTCTGTCGCTTTAGGATGGGTTTTTACTCAAGAACAATTTATGCAACAAGCAAATTCGTGGCTGAATTATGCAAAATTGAGAATTTCTTGGGGAGAAAATGGAAATAGAGATATTGGCCAGTATGCAGCATTGGCTCAAATGAAATCAAGTTTGAGACCTTATATTGACCAAACAGGCAATATTTATACAATTTCTCAGATGTTTGTAAATACGATGGCAAACCATAATTTAAAATGGGAAAGAACTGCTGCGTTTAATTTTGGTTTGGATTTCTCTTTATTCGATGAATTGTTGAGTGGTTCCATTGAAACTTACGTATCTAAGACAAATGATTTGTTAGTAAAACGAGCATTACCCGATGTTACTGGTTTTAATAGTGTAACTGCCAATTTGGGGCAGTTACAGAATAAAGGATTTGAATTAACTTTAAATGCAAATATTATTAATTCAAAAGATTTCAAATGGTTCGCTTCTGGTAATTTTTCTTTAAATAGAAGAAAAATAAATAGCCTTTATGGTGATATGGTCGATGTTTTGGATGAGAATGGAAATGTTATTGGACAAAAAGAGTCGGATGATGAAACCAATAAATGGTTTATTGGTCAAGATCCGGATCGTATTTGGGATTATGAGAGAGCTGGAGTCTGGCAAAAAGATGAACGTGAAGAAGCTGCGATTTATGGGTGTCAACCTGGTGATTTTAAATATGTCGACCAAAACGGAGACGGTATCATGAATAATAAAGATAAAGTTTTTCAAGGATATACAACTCCTCGTTTTCGTTGGACTTTGAGGAATGAATGGACTTATAAAAATCTCTCATTATCGGCTGTCTTATATTCTTATTTAGGACATTACGGCGCTTTTCAAAGGGCTGCCAATAATTATTCGTTTCCAGATAGAACTTCGGACTATGATTTCCCAAGATGGACGGCTACAAATCCAATAAATGATTATGCACGTATTGGCTCAAAGAACATAGGAACTAATTATGTAAATAAGTCATTTGTACGTTTGGAAAATGTGACGTTATCTTATCATTTTCCGAAAGAGTGGATAAATAAATTTGCTATACAGTCTTTACGTTTATCGGGTAGTATTCAGAATGCTGCAGTTTTTGCTCCTCATTGGAATTTCTGGGATCCAGAGAGCGGCTCTGTTACTCCTCGTACGTTTAATTTAGGTATTAATGTTACATTGTAAAAATTAGATTATGAAAAGTAGGAATATATATATATGCGTTGCTGTAGCTTTTTTATCGCTCAATTCTTGTACAGATAGTTGGTTAGAGCCTAAGCCATTATCTTTTCATACTCCAGAAGATACTTATGTTGGAGTTGATGGGTTTGAAGCTACTTTGTCTGCATGCGAAGCTGAAATGCACGATGAGTATAATGGAGATGGATGTGCCATCCTTACAGAGATGATACAATCGGATATTTGTGTGGAAGGAACTACTGATAAAGCTGGGCCTCAAATGGATATGGATAAATCTTTATTACCTGATATGCCTTTGGACAATATGGATTATACTCGTGTCGGATGGTATTGGACACATGGTTACAAAGCCATTAAATCTGCAAATATAATCATTGCTCGTATTGATGAAGGAAAATTTGCAAATGAAGAAGATAAGAGTCGGATTTTGGGACAGGCTTATTTTCATAGGGCTTATTGGTATTATAAATTAGTTCATCAATTCGGCGATATCCCTTGGTTAGATTACGAATTGGCAGAACCTAAGACCGATTTTTATTCTTACGACAGATGGAGTATTTTGGAAGAATTAAAAAGAAATTTGGAATATTCTTATCAAAATGTACCTGATAATGTCAATCGTGGGAAAGTTTCAAAAAGTGCTTGTGGGGTTTTGTTGATGAAAATAAATATATGCTTGGGATATTTTGACGAAGCAATACAAATAGGACAATCTATAGTAGCCGAACATCCATTAATGACAACTCGTTTTACATCAAATCAAAACAAACCTAAAACCAATTTAATGCATGATCTGCACAGTGTTGAAGCAAAAATGGATATATCAAATACCGAGGGGTTGATGTATATTGTATCATACCCTAATGCTCAAGGATCTGTAAGATCTCAATTGATGAGAAATACAATTCCACGTGTAGTTGGAGTTACGACCCCAGACGGAATGTCTGGAATTGTTTATACTGATAATGTGGAATCTCAATATGAAATAAATAAAACGTATGGAAGAGGTATTGGTAGAGCCCGTTGTACTAATTATTATCAGTACACAATATGGACGGAAAAGGAGAAAAACGATTTAAGAGGTGTTTATAATCGTGATAGTTGGATAAGTCCATCTGATTTGTATTATAATGATCCGACGTTAAAAACAAGTGGAAACATTTATTATGGTACACATTTGGTGAAAAGCCCAGCAATGTCTGTAGAAGATTCTATTCGAGCTTGGTATCAATGGCCTCATTATAAACTATATGTACCTGATCCACTTTCTTCGAGTTGGTATTGGGGAGGTGAAACTCCTATGTATATTTATCGCTCGACGGAAGTTTATCTATTGATGGCAGAAGCTTATTATTGGAAAGAACAACCAGCTAAAGTTGCAGAGATGTTGAATGTCGTACGTAATCGAGCTGGAGCAGAATCTTTGACCGCTTCAGATATTAATATCGGTTCAATTTTAGATGAACGGGCGCGTGAGCTGTATTATGAAGAAAATAGGCACGTAGAAATTACTCGTATAGCTTTTACTTATGCTCGTACTGGTAGAAATTGTGAATATTTTGGAAGAAGTTATAGTCTTGATAATATATCGGGACCCGGAGGTGCTGGTTCTAATATTAAACAAGAGGGAATCAATTTTTGGTATGATTGGGTAAATGCTAAGAATAATTTTTATAATAAAGGCATCAAGCATCGTTGGGCTGAATATAAAATCAGTGTCCATCATCTGTTATGGCCTGTTCCTGCATCAGCTATTAATGCGAATACGAAAGGGGTTATAAATCAGAATATCGGTTATCCTGGTGCAGAGAAAAATGTAGAGCCACTGAAAGTTGGTCAATTATAACAAATGGATGTTTTATTAAAAATAGAATGAATCATGAGATCATTTTCTTATATATTATTTCTTTCTTTGATTTGTAATTTTGCTTATGGTCAAGCGATCATAAAAGGAATAAATTATGATGAAAGTAAAGTCCCTGATTTTGTGCTGCCGGATCCTCTTATTTGTAATGACGGACAGCAAGTAACCACTGCGGATGAATGGGAAAAGGTAAGAAGACCGGAAATTTTAGAGATATTTATGTCTAAGGTCTATGGACGGACACCGACTGATAAAATCGATGTGTCTTATACCTTATTGGCTTGTGATCCTAAAGCAATGGATGGTAAAGCAACTTGTAAACAAATATTGTTCACTTTTACAAATGGGAAGAAAACAATAGATGCAATTCTATTATTATATATTCCTAACCATGTACAAGGAAGAGTACCTGTGTTTGTTGGATATAATTTTATGGGGAATCAAACGACAACATTAGAACCATCGATTTACTATTCTCCAGGATTAAGGTTTGTACATGGCAAAGATAGTCCCGTATGGACAAGAGGAGCGCAGAAAAACCGTTGGTGTTATGATAAAATATTAGAACGTGGATATGCTGTAGCGACTATGTGTTATCATGATATCTATCCGGATCGAGCAGAGTTGAGAGATTATAGTGTAGCTTCTCTTTTCCCTGATTATATATCAGGATCCAAAAATCATGATGAGTGGGAAGCAATTGGAGTTTGGGCTTGGGGATCAAGTCGTATTGTTGATTATTTGGAACGTGAGGGAAGAATAGATATGAGTAAAATTGCAATAATGGGACATTCCAGACAGGGGAAAGCTGCGCTTTGGTCTGGAGCTCAGGATTCACGTTTCAAAGTGGTCATATCGAATGATTCTGGTTGTGGAGGAGCTGCCTTGTCAAAAAGAGTTTATGGGGAAAATATTGCTCGCATAACAACTGTTCTTTCTCATTGGTTTTGCCCTGCATTTAGTCAATATGCAGGTAATGAAGAAAATTTGCCTTTTGACCAGCATGAGATGCTGGCTTTAATAGCACCACGCCACCTTTATGTAGCGAGTGCGGAAGGCGATCTTTGGGCTGATCCTAAAGGTGAATATTTATCTGCATATTATACCAATAAAGTTTATGAATTATACAAAATGAAAGGGTTGGACTCACCAGTTCCTCCGGCTGTTCATCAACCAATTATGAATGATGTAGGTTATCATATACGGGCAGGTAAACATGATGTGACAGATTATGATTGGGAGCGCTTTATGGATTTCTGTGATTTACATTTTAAGTAAATTGGATTTCCTGTAAAGATTAAAAAATGGAAATCTTGGATTTTGGTTTCTGAAGGAATATTTATTCATTATTCAACATAGCTTTTCAAAAACTTGATATACCTCTAAGAAACAGCACAGCGTAGGAGGCTAAGCTAGTATCTTAGAGGTATTTTCTATATAAGAATATTTGAATCTATGAATGATGATTTAGAAACAACCATCATACCATCATGCTTCTTGTGTAAAGGTTGAATATCAAGATATACAGCTATGATAGTTCTTATTTCAACTATCATGCAACTATCATAAATCAGCTGTTTAACCATCATTTTGGTCGTTTTTATCGGAAAATAGATGTACTTTGGAAGTGTTAAAACAGAATGTTTTTGAGAATGTATAAGCCTTTTTTGCCGGAATAAGGTACTTTGGAAAGCAAAAGACGTTAGTTCTTTTCCTCAAAATACGCGTATCAGGTCCATTTACACCCACATCTGAGCGGTCTTGAGACCTGGGTCTGCAGGGGGGTGACACCCGGATCTCGACAAAAATATATAGCTATATTGCTGATAATAAGCTATATGTTGTGTGTGAAAAAGCTATTATATCTATGATAGTATGATAGTTAAAAAAACATCCATCATGCCTGCTATCATTCTATGTAGAGATTGATATTCATTATATAAAAGGCAAAGCATGATGGTATGACAGTTGTTTTCGCAATCGAAATTCATCTCTTTGCAGAGATATGTACCTCCTTCATGTGAATCGGATTTGTGGATTTTTATAAAACCTCTACCACCCTCTCCAGGGCCATCCCGTGCGATCCCTTTATCAGCACATGATATCCTTCCAAGGGATTTTTGCGCAAGGCTTCGATCAGCTCCTCTGTTGTGGCATAGGTGGTGAAGTCTTTTCCGGCGGCTTTTTGGAAATGTTCGCCGCACAGAAATACTTTATCGTAATTACCTTCCTTGATCCGGGCTACGACTTCGGTATGGAGTTCGTCGCTTGTAGGACCTAATTCGCGCATGTCGCCTAAGATGAGAGCTTTGGGCGAGACAGGCATTGTGGCGAAATTGTCTAAAGCAACTTTCATGCTGCTCGGATTTGCGTTGTAGGCATCGATGATCAGTTCGTTATTTTCAGTCTTTTTCAGTTGTGAACGGTTGTTAGTCGGCTCGTAAGCGGTAATGGCACGGCTGATGCGTTCTGCCGGAATCTTGAAGAAACGGCCAACAGCAACGGCAACTAAGGCATTGTCCAGATTGTAGCTGCCGATCAGATGGGTTTCCACTGTGTGGATTTTGCCCTGTTGTCTCCATTCGAAAGTCAGGTAGGGATTGCAGCTGACTACACATCCCCAGGCAAAAGCCGTTTCATCGGAACCGTATGTGACCTGTTCGATTCCATTGGCGATCTCTTTCAGATATTTATTATCCTGATTGATGAATATCTTACCTTTCGTGCGGCGCATATAGTCGTATAATTCACCCTTTGTTTTGATCACACCTTCGAATGAGCCGAAACCTTCCAGATGGGCACGCCCGACATTGGTGATAATCCCGTAGTTTGGCTGTGCTATGTCGACCAACTCTTTGATATCGCCCGGATGGCTGGCTCCCATTTCGATCACAGCCATTTCGTGGTCGTGCGTCAGGCGGAGCAAGGTGAGAGGTACGCCGATATGGTTGTTCAGGTTGCCTTCGGTGTAGAGAAGGTTGTATTTGGTAGACAGGACGGAAGCCAGCAGTTCCTTGGTCGTTGTCTTTCCGTTTGTTCCGGTGATACCGATAATCGGACAGCCGATCACTTTACGGTGGCGGTGCGCTAATTGCTGCAAGGTCGTCAGCACGTTGTCCACAAGGATTGTGCGTTCTCCTATAAAATAATCCGGATTGTCGATTACCGCATACACGCAACCGGATGCCAGCGCCTTTTCTGCATATTGGTTACCATCGAATTTATCCCCTTTCAAGGCAAAGAAAATCGAACCGCGAGGGCAGTTTCGGCTGTCGGTTGTCACTTTCGGATTGTGTATAAACAATTCATATAGTTCAGGAATAGTCATAGTCTTTTTCCCTTTATAATTTCTATGAGAGTTATTTTGCGCAAATGTAGTGATTTAATGTATTTACCTTTATCTTTGTCGGAAAGAAAAATAAGAATGTTACATAAAACGCTCAATATTAGAGGAACGCTTACCTCACTCGATACTCCGCTGGTGATGGGGATTCTGAATGTCACTCCCGACTCTTTTTATGCCGATAGTAGGAAGCAGACGGAAGTTGCAATTGAGGAACGCATACAGGCAATTTTGTCCGAGGGAGGACAGATCATCGACCTCGGAGGTTATTCTTCCCGCCCCGATGCCGCAGAGGTCTCACCGGAAGAGGAGATGAAACGTCTGGCTTTTGCCTTGAAAATACTGAATACGCATTATCCGGATGTGACCCTGTCTGTCGATACATTCCGGGCGGATGTGGCACGTCGTTGCGTCGAAGAATACGGCGTCGCGATAATCAACGATATTTCGGGAGGAGAGTTGGATGCTGGAATGTTTGAGACGGTCGCCCGTTTGCATGTACCTTATATAATGATGCATATGCGTGGAACTCCTCAGACGATGCAGCAACATACCGATTATGCAGATATAATGGAGGAGATTATGCTCTATTTTGCCCGGAAAGTCCGACAGCTCCGTTTGTTGGGAGTGAACGATATTATATTGGATCCCGGTTTCGGTTTCAGTAAGACGGTAGACCAGAATTATACGTTAATGGGACATCTGCGTGAGTTTAAGGATTTCGGTTTACCTTTGCTCGTCGGTGTTTCCCGCAAGAGCATGATTTATAAATATCTGGGTGGAACACCAGCCGACAGCCTGAATGGAACGACAGTCCTGAACACGATCGCTTTGTTGAATGGGACGGATATCCTTCGTGTCCACGACGTAAAAGCCGCAGTAGAAGCAGTCAAACTCGTTTCGAAAACTTTCAATTTTCAACTTTCAACTTTCAACTGTTAATATTATGTGGATGAATTTCGGAATAAAAGACCTGATTGATGTTTTATTGGTAGCCTTCTTCTTGTACCAGACATATAAGCTGATGAAGAATTCCGGAACTCTGGCTATCTTTAGTGGAGTAGTGTCGTTTATTATTGTCTGGATTCTGGTTTCCCAAGTGTTGGAGATGCGTTTGATGGGAGCGATACTCGACAAGTTTATCAGTGTCGGTTTCCTTGTGCTGGTGATTTTGTTTCAGGATGAGATACGTCGTTTTCTGGTGGCGCTCGGTTCGCACAGGGGATGGAAGTTTCTGGGAAAAATATTTTCGAAGAAGAACCATGACAAGGAGAACGAAGGGAAGTTCATTGCCCCGGTTGTCCTGGCTTGCATGAATATGGCGAAGAAAAAGACGGGAGCACTGATATGCATCCAGCAGGATGTCGATCTGACTGTTTATGAGCATACCGGTGAAATGTTCAACGCTGATGCCAATGCCCGCCTGATCGAAAATATATTCTTCAAAAACAGTCCTTTGCATGATGGCGCCATGATCATTGCGGACAACCGTATCAAGGCTGCCGGCTGTATTCTTCCGGTTGCCCAAAACGCTAATTTGCCGAAAGATATGGGATTACGCCATCGTTCCGGCTTGGGAATGTCGCTCGAAACGGATGCACTGGTAATCATCGTTTCGGAAGAGCGCGGGAAGATATCGGTCGCCCATAATGGTAAAATAGAAGTGAACGTTACGGCAGAGGATTTGCAACAAATCCTGTCAGGGGAGAAGGAAGTAACAAATTATTGTTAAATGTTCTGAAACTGATAAGTCTGCATGTAAATCTTTTACTGATTTTGCAAACTCTATATTGCATTTTGCCTACTTTTGTACCCGATTATTGTGATATCTAACTAACAATATAATAAAAACAGATCTTCCGCTATGGACTTAATGCAAGAGATTATTGCACGCGCTAAAGCAAACAAACAGCGTATCGTTCTTCCTGAAGGAACAGAAGAAAGAACATTGAAAGCTGCCGACCGTTTAGTGGCCGACGAAGTTGCAGACATTATCCTGATTGGCAACCCCGCTGAAATCAACAGCCTGGCTGCTCAGTACGGGTTGAACCACATCGGACAAACTACTATTATCGATCCGAAGAATCACGAAAAGAAAGCCGCTTACGCAGACCTGCTTTTCCAGCTGCGCCAGAAAAAGGGTATGACTCCTGAAAAGGCTGCCGTTTTAGTAGAAGATCCTTTGTTTCTTGCCTGCCTGATGATTAAATCCGGCGATGCCGACGGTGAAATCGCTGGTGCACAGAACACGACCGGCAATGTGTTGCGTCCCGCTTTGCAGATTATCAAGACTGCTCCGGGTATGAGTTGCGTTTCAGGTGCGTTCTTGATGTTTACAAAGACTCCCCAGTATGGTAAAGAAGGCATTTTGGTATTTGCCGACTGTGCCGTAATGCCGAATCCGACAGCACCAGAATTGGCAAGTATCGCTATTGCTACAGCTGCTACAGCCCGCGATATCGTAGGAATGGAACCGCGTGTCGCCATGCTGAGCTTCTCTACGAAAGGCAGTGCCTCTCACGAGATGGTCGACAAGGTTGTCGAAGCTACCCGTCTGGCAAAAGAAATGGCTCCCGACCTGAAGGTTGACGGAGAATTGCAGGCCGATGCCGCTTTGGTTGAAAAGGTCGCTTCATTGAAGGCTCCGGGCAGCGATGTTGCCGGACAGGCTAACGTTTTGGTATTCCCGACTCTGGAAGTGGGCAATATCGCTTATAAGCTGGTTCAGCGTTTAGGAGGTGCAGAAGCTGTAGGTCCTATCCTGCAGGGTATGGCTGCTCCGGTTAACGACCTGTCTCGCGGTTGCTCTGTTGACGATATCTATAAGATGGTTGCGATTGCATGTAACCAGTCGATAGGTTTGAAAGCAAATAAATAATTTGATTTATGAATTATGATTTATGTGACGATGATAAATCATAATTCATAAATTCCTAAAATCCCAACTCATAAATCATTAAATCATGAAAGTATTAGTATTAAACTGCGGTAGTAGTTCTATTAAATATAAATTGTTCGATATGACATCCGGTGAAGTAATGGCACAAGGTGGTATCGAAAAGATCGGTCTGCCCGGTGCATTCCTGAAACTGACCGACAAAGACGGTAAGAAAGTTGTTTTGGAAAAAGAAATGCCCGGCCACAAGGAAGGTATCGAATTTATCCTGAGTATTCTGACTGACAAGACATACGGCTGCATTAAGGAATATAACGAAATCGACGCTGTCGGCCACCGTGTGGTACATGGAGGTGAAAAGTTCGCTTCCAGCGTGAAGATCGACCGGGATGTGATCAACAAGGTAATCGAATGTTCGGATCTGGCTCCGTTGCATAACCCGGCTAACCTGAAGGGGATCGATGCTATGGAAGCGTTGATTCCGGGTATTCCCCAGGTAGCAGTATTCGATACGGCTTTCCACCAGACAATGCCGGCTAAGGCTTATATGTACGGTTTGCCTTACGAGATGTATACGAAATACGGTGTGCGCCGTTACGGTTTCCATGGAACAAGCCACCGCTATGTTTCCCGTCGCGCTTGCGAAATCCTGGGCGTTCCTTATGAAGAACAGAAGATCATTACGGCTCATGTAGGCAACGGTGGTTCCATCGCTGCCGTAGATCATGGCAAATGTGTTGATACTTCTATGGGGCTGACTCCGGTTGAAGGTCTGCTGATGGGTACTCGTTGCGGTGACGTAGACGCTGGTGCTCTTTCCTTTATCATGGAAAAAGAAGGATTGGATGGTCATGGTTTATCAGACTTGATCAACAAGAAGAGTGGGGTTGCCGGCTTGGTCGGTGGTTCCTCCGATATGCGTGATTTGGAAGCAGCCGTAGAGGCAGGCGATGAACGTGCTACTATGGTTTTGGATGTTTACAACTACCGCATCAAGAAATATATCGGTGCTTACGCTGCTGCCATGGGTGGTTGCGATATCTTGGTTTGGACCGGTGGTGTCGGTGAAAACCAGTGGGCGACACGTCGTGTCGTTTGTGAAAACATGGAATACATGGGCATGAAGATTGACGTTGAAAAGAATGAAGGTATGCGTGGTGAAGAAATGGTCATCAGTACACCGGACAGCAAGGTTACGATCATTGTGGTCCCGACAGACGAAGAATACATGATCGCTGCCGATACAATGGATATATTAGGTAAATAATAATTATTCTAATCCTCACAGCTTACAAAACATTAGGATTAGTGTTTAGACTGCCCCGACACCGGTTGGGGCGGTCTTTTTTTATAAAATGAAACGGTCAAAATCTTTACAATAAACAAGGGGTAGATAGAAACTTTCATCTTTAAAAGATCTGACAACCTGATTGTCTTGAATTGTAAAAAGACATTGTCCTGTCTCATCGGATAATATGACAGATGACTGTTCCGCCCCTTCTGTGCAAATGTTCTGAATAAATTCGGAATCAATGGCTCTTTGGAATGCATCGTTTATTAATGCTGTTCCGTTGTTTGATTTAAGATGGGTATTAATACATTCTCGAACGATACGGGTTTTGTACTCAAAAGAATCTCCTTCACTGCTTGATAGAGCTTTGATTGCACAGAACAAAGCTTTACCTGCCGTACTTTTACCAGAATCGTTAATTCCGGTAATGACTGTTAAGCCACCAATTTCTATTGAAGTGAAGCATGCTTGATTTTGCTTATATTGGAGAGTTCAGTTTGCATCGTCTTTCTATTTAGTATGATTATACAAATGTAACGATAAATATTAGTAAAAACTAATTCTCTTCTTACTCTGTTTCGAACTGCTCCATATACAGCATTTCCCCGTCCCAGACGATATAGGAGAAATATTGCATCCAGTCACCCGCGATCAGTAGGCGCGCGGTACGTGAAAGCATCAAGTCGAGCATGATATGGCGGTGTCCGAAGATAAAGAAGTTGATATCCGGGTGTGTCTTGAGGTATTCTTTTGCAAAGAGGGCCATATACTCGTGGTCTTCGCCCTGGTATTCGGCTGCTTCCCTTGTCTTATGTTTTTTTAATCCGCTTTTACGACTGCTGAGCGACCAGCCGAGAGCGAAGCCGAACGTCCAGCGGGGATGGATGCCCGCATACAGCCATTGGCAGAATTTATTACGGAAAAGGGTGCGAAGGAAACGGAATGCCTTGCTTCTATAGTCTACCTCGTCGCCATGTCCGAGGAAGAACCGTTTGCCTAAAAGGTCTACAGTGAGCACATCCCGGTGGATGATCGCACCTATCTCCTTTGGCAGATAGTCGAACATCCAGATGTCGTGATTGCCGATAAATATATGGATTTCCACTCCATTATCGGATAGTTCCGCCAATTTACCAAGGAAACGGACAAAGCCTTTCGGTACGACGTATTTATATTCATACCAATAGTCGAACATATCCCCTAGGAAATAAATAGCCATTGCCTCGTCTTTGATGCTGTCCAGCCAGCGTACCAGTCTCTTTTCGACGGCAAGCGGGTCTTTATGGAAGCGGGCACCCAGATGGGCGTCCGATGCAAAATATATTTTCTTTCGAAGGGAATCCATGTCTCTATAAAAAACCTAATTCAAGTTTGGCCTCTTCGGACATCATGTCCTTATCCCATTCAGGTTCGAACACGAGGTTTACTTCCACGTTGTTCACGTCGTCGACAGATTCTATCTTCATCCGGACATCTTCCAGAATGAAATCGGCGGCAGGACAGTTGGGGGCGGTGAGGGTCATGTCGATGCGAACGTTCTTCTCATCGTCTACCTCTATGTTATAGATCAGGCCAAGATCGTAGACGTTAACCGGGATTTCCGGGTCGTATACGGTTTTAAGCATGGCGACAATCGCTTCTTCTGTTTGGAGGAATTCGTTGTTCATATTTCTTTAATTTGAATACAAACGTACGAATTAATTGACAATTGACAATTGACAATTGACAATTAATAACAGGAAAGGGTGGCTTCTGCTTCGTAACCCATAGCTTTACGATGGCTAATGCATAGAGTTACCCTTCGTAAAGCATAGCTTTATCTCACAGGGTTCCTTCGTCCGAATAACTGTAGTAGCTGCCGTCGGCCAGGACAATATGGTCTAACAGTTGTATTTCGAGTAAGCGGGCAGCGTCCCGAAGGTGTTGTGTCAGCAGGTCGTCCTGCCGGCTGGGGCGGGGATTGCCCGAAGGGTGGTTATGACAGAGGATGATGCCTACCGCAAGGGCATTGATCGCGGCTTTCAGAATGATGCGCAGGTCGGCTGATGTCTCGCTTATCCCGCCTTGGCTAATCTTGACCTTTTCGATCACCAGGGAAGAACGGTTCGTGAGTGCGATCCATAATTCTTCGTGGGGAAGATCGCAGAGCAGGGGATAGAAAATCCGGTAAACATCGCTGCTGGAGTGGATAACGGGACGTTGAACCGGATCGCTGTTGCCACGTCGTTTCCCAAGTTCGAGGGCTGCATTGATTGTGATAGCTTTGACTTTGCCAATGCCTTTAAACTTAAACATCAGTTCTTTGACGGATAATTTGCCTAAAGCATTCAGGTTATTATTGACGGAATTTAAAATACGTTGTGACAGTTGGACGGCAGTTTCCCGGCTGTTGCCGGAGCCGATCAGAATGGCCAGTAATTCGGCATCGCTGAGGGAAGCAATACCTTTCAATAACATTTTTTCGCGTGGGCGGTCTTCTTCTGCCCATTCTTTTATTTTCATAGCAAGAAAGTTTTGGATGATTTTAGATTTATGATTTATGATTTATCTTGTCAACGTATAAATCATAAATCATAAATCATATATTTTACCGGATACGTCCTACGTAAGAACCGTCCTGTGTATTGATTTCGATGATTTCACCTTCTTCAATGAACAACGGAACGCGTACTTCAGCACCTGATTCTACTGTTGCAGGTTTCAAAGTGTTGGTTGCTGTATCACCTTTGATACCCGGTTCCGTATAAGTTACTTTCAACTGTACTTTTACAGGCATATCTGCGAACAGAACAGTTTCTGTTGAAGCGTCTGAAACGACTTCCACAATCTGGCCTTCGATCATGAAGTCCACACCGTTGATCAGGTTTTTGTCGATGATGATATCGTCGAAAGTTTCCTGATTCATGAAATGATAGTGTTCGCCTTCCTGATATGTATATTGGTACGGGCGACGTTCTACGCGTACGTCTTCCAGTTTTTCACCGATGTTGAAACGACGTTCGATCTGACCACCTTTTACAACGTCTTTCAGGGTTGTACGCATAATCGTGTTACCTTTTCCCGGTTTTACATGAAGAAAATCGACGCAGAAATAGAGTTTACCGTCCAAACGGATACATGTTCCTTTCTTGATGTCCTGTGAATTAATCATACTAATGTTCTTTATATTATATTGTTAATTTATCTCGTGATGGATTTCGGGTGCAAAAGTAGTGTTTTCCTCTTAAAGTAACAATAAACTTCTGTAATTTTATTTGGAAATAGGTTGCAAATCAGTTTGATATGCAGAGGGGGTATAAGGGCTAAATACGATCCCGGATCAAGTCCGGGATAACGGGAAGTTAAAAAAGCGAGATAATAAAGCTGATAACCGGAACGAGGATAGCCGTCATGATCCCCATCAGGCCGATGGCAAGTCCGCTCAAAGCTCCTTCCACCGCACCGATCTGAATCGCAACGGAAGTACCTACCCCGTGCGAAGAGGCGCCCAATGCCAACCCTTTGGCTATGCGGCTTTCGATGCCTAACACTTTCATCACGAACGGCCCGACAATACTGCCGAATATTCCGACCGCCACTACGATGACGGCTGTCAGAGAAGGAATGCCGCCTGACTTCTCGGCAATGCCCATCGCAATCGGTGTCGTGACCGACTTGGGTTCGAGCGTGGCGACCAACGCGGCATCTGCTCCCATCAGTTCGCCGATCGCTATAACGCTGACAATCCCGACAATCGCTCCGACAAAGACGGACGTCAGGATCGAAATCACATTTCCTTTCAGGTATTGGATCTGCTCATACAATACATATCCTAACGCCACGACCGACGGCCCCAACAGGAAATGGATCAGGTGGCTGCCTTTCTGAAACGATTCGTATTCGATATCCATCGTTTTCAAGACAACGATAATAACAAATATGGAGGTAATAAGCGGATGCAGCAGGCTGATACGCGTCTTTCTGTACAAAGCCAAAGAAGCCAGATAAGTACCGATTACCAGAGTCAGTGAAAATACTTCCGATTGTGCCAGGTTATTCATTTTCGTCCGTTTCCTTTCCTAATTTTTGCTGGATGAGTGCTACGCTGGCAATTACGAGTATGGTGCTGACAACGGAGGCTGTTACGATCACAACCCAATACTGGGAAATGATACCGAGCGAATTCATTAATCCCACACCCGCCGGCAGGAAAAACAACCCCATGTTTTCGGTCAGAAGCGTGGAGAGCTTCTTCACTTTGTTCGGCTTGACGACTTTGAATGCCAGTGCCAGGAATAACAGCACCATTCCAATTACGCTACCTGGGATAAACCCGTCGATAAAATAACTGATAAACTCTCCTGTAAAATAGAAGAAGAGGATGTAAAATGCTTCTATTAGCATATTCTTACTGTCTTTTAGATAACCGCTGCAAAGATAACATCTTTGTAAGAAATATGTTCTACAACATATAATTTAATTTCGATTTTAACAAAAGCATTATGGATGGCTCAAGGTAACCGCATCAAAATTTTCCAAGGGCGTGATCCGCACACAAAGTTTTCTGCAAATCCTCTATCACTCTATCACAACGAAGGTTGTAGCTATTCATATTCAAGCGTCAGAGGCAGTGATACAGGACGTTTTCCTCTATCACTCCTCTATCACTTCTGAAATATGGAGCTTTTGATATATGATTAAGAATCAGTGTGCTATCCTCTTTTTGTTTTTGAAAGAGCATATAAAAGAGTCGAATAAACAAATGTAAAAACGAATGTGGCAGGTAGTAAATCGACGAAATACGGTTCTTCATTCCACAAAAGCCCTCTCTTTTTTTAGTAAAGACAAGTACATAATTCCGTAAACACCCCCATGTTACCATCCTTCACACCCGGATGTATCGCCCCTCTACACCTGGGTGTAAGAGGGGGCAACATGGGGGTGTCTGGCAACTAAAGTACCGTGCTGAACAATAAAAAACACCCGGTTTTACCTATTTTACACCCGTTTTTGCATAAAATAATCGAGTGATTTGCAGGGATGGGAGACAGGGGATTGTCAGTGATAGGGCAGTGATAGAGAAAACGGGCATATATCACTAATGAAACAATTTGAATATCAACTGATAGAAAGAAATCAGTGATACAGTGACAGAGGAAATGAGAAAAACCTGTATGATAAGGTCCTGTTTTTTCTTTGGTATATTTCATACGGTTCCCGAATTTTGATGAGGTTACCCTATGGATTACTATGGTTTTCACTCCTGTTTCTTGTTTTTCCGTATATTTGTACTTCTAAGTTATCATATAAGATTGAAAAATTGAATGGAAAAATGGTCAATGAACTACTTTTTGAGCAATTATTTCGGATGTATTATGCGGAGTTGTGCCGCTATGCATCCCGTTATTTGTCAGATAAACAAATTGTAGAAGATATTGTCCAAAGCTTTTTTATTGCCGTTTGGGAAAAAGACGGTTTGACGATCAACGGGGATAACTTTTTGCCTTATGCTTATCGCTCTGTCTATAACCGCTGCTTGAATTACTATAAAGCTGAATTATCGAAAGAAAGTTTTCTGGCCTCGCTTGTAGAAGAGTGGAATGGACAAGCTGAAGAGGAGAATGATTTCCGGTATAAACAAGAAGTGCGGGAGGCTCTTCGTAAACTACCCCCTAAATGTAAACAAGTATTTCTTCTTAAATGTATAAAAGGATTGAAATATAAAGAAATAGCAGAAGTGTCCGGAATATCGGTCAATACTGTCAAGTATCATTTGGGAGAAGCTTTTCGAATTATGCGGGAAGAATTGATTGATTTACAAGGAACAGTCTTGCTTTTTATGCTAATGAAACCTGTTTTTGACGTTGTCGTGTAGCTGTTCGACATTGTCGAAGATATACGAATATATGTTCGGCATTGCCGGAAACAAATTACATGCAGACTGAATTTGTCATAGATACATGAAAAAAGTTTATTTTTTCCTACCCATTTTCCTGCCCACTGTTGTCATATAATAAAAGGTATTGCAAATGAAGTCTGAAACGATATATGAGATCATGTTGTCTGTCCTGTCCGAAGATGCGACCGAAGACGAGCATCGCCTGTTGAATGAATGGCTTGCTTGTTCGGAAGCCAACAGAAGGCAGTTCGAGCAAGTAGGTGAACTATATCGCAGTTTCGAGACTGTCGGAAAGCAGGATGATTCTGAATATGATGTTGAACAGGCTTGGATGAGGGTACGCAACCAAACTGTAGAGAAGAAGAAAAAGTTTAACTTAAAAACTTGGTTGCCTTATGCGGCCTTGGTCGCTATTGCGTTTTCTATAGGGCTCTATTTTATGAACAGACCTGCGGAGCCGGATTGGACTGCTGAGGCAGATGTATTGAAAAACATAAATCAACCGACTTTACTGTTGGATAATGGGGAACGGATTCCGTTGAAGCAGGATAGTTTTTCGATTCAGCAGGGCAATATGGTGATTCGGAATAATCTGGTTGGACAACTTTCGTATGAGTCGGACCGGGAGCAACCTTCAGATGAAGAAAAGCTGTCTTGGAATCACTTGGTGATACCGAAAGGGAATGCTTACGAACTGGAGTTGGCAGATGGAACACACGTTTGGCTGAATGCTGAATCGGAGTTATCTTATCCGACTCGCTTTGCAGGAGAAATGCGCGAGGTCCGGTTGAAAGGAGAGGCGTTCTTCGATGTGGCTAAGAATCCGGACTGTCCTTTTGTGGTGAGGACGGATGAGGTCGCAGTCCAGGTTTTGGGAACCTCTTTCAATGTCTCGGCTTATCAGTCCGAGCAAATGGCTCGTGTCACACTGGTAGGAGGTTCTGTGGCTGTAAAAGCGAATGGTGGCGAAGAATTCCGGATTGTCCCCTCCGAGCAGTTCTGTTATAATAAGGAAAGCCGTAAGTCCGGGATACGGGTTGTAGACACGGATTTATATACATCTTGGGTAAAAGGAGAATATATTTTCAAAGATGCCGCGTTAGAGGAAATCTTTAATAAGTTGTTGCATTGGTATGATTTTACCGTCCGGTATCAAAATGAACAGTTGAAAGATAAGCGTTTTTCTTTGGTCATAGACCGGAAAATCAGTTTGGAGCAATTATTGGAGTTGATCAGTTTTACGTCAGATGTGAAATTGGAACGAAGCCAAGGAAATATCATTTATGTTAAACAAAAAAGAGAGGAGGTATGATGACTTAGATATCATGAAAACACAAAAAGGAGACAGTATGTACCAGATACTGTCTCCCGTAACAGATTACTAAACATTTTTATAACTCAGTTTAAACCTGTAAAATACAAATTTATGGAAAAAAGCAGACATGGGGCTTTTGTGTATGCACAAAAAGTCTTAAAGCACTCGTTATTTTTATTTTTACTCATCAATTTATTAAGTATTTCGCCGGATATTTCGGCATCAACAACTCTTTTAGAGCAAAAGTACACGTTGAATTTATCTTTTAAAGACGCCCGTTTGGAGCAAGTTCTGGATGCTATTATGAAACAATCGGGAGTGAAAATAGCCTATAGTAGTGATGAACTTCAAAAGGACCGGGTGGTATCGGTGGATATCCAGACTTCTGATATTTTGACAGCATTACGCTCTGTATTGGGCGACGGTTATTCTTTTAAACAAATTGAGGATTATATCGCAATCGCCCGGAAAGAGACATCCGATTCTTCGGATGTCATCAATAACAGTGTTATTGATGACAGGATTTGGACTATCCAAGGACAGGTTCTTGAAAATTCAGAACCGCCTTATCCATTACCAGGAGTGAATATTCTGATTAAAGGAACATCTCTAGGGACCATTAGTGATGGTAATGGTTATTTCACTATTAAGGCAAAGAGAGGAGATATTTTGATTTTTAAATATTTAGGGTTTAAAGATTATGAGTATGTTGTCTCTCGTGCTATAAGCAACTTGACAGTCTCTTTAAATTCTGACTCCGAAGAATTGGATGAAATTGTGGTAACAGGTATTTCGGAAGAAAAAAGAGTGAACTCTGTTTCTGCCGTATCTTCTTTAGATGTGACAAAAAACTTGTCGACCAAACCGATCACATCTTTGTCCCAGTCGCTGCAAGGTGGAATCACAGGGTTGAATGTGACACAAAGTTCCGGTTTACCGGGGGCAGATGCAGCTGCAATAAAGATTCGTGGCATTTCGACTTTGGGTACAAGTGATCCTTTGGTGCTGGTAGATGGTATTCCTATGGACATGAATCAACTGGATCCGAATACGATCGAGAGTGTGACTGTTTTGAAAGATGCGGCTGCTTCTGCCATTTATGGTGCTCGTGCAGCAAATGGTGTGATTGTTGTGAAGACAAAACGTGGAACTCCTGGTAAGATCAGCATTTCCTACAATGGTTATGCAGGTTTTCAACAAGCGACCTATCTACCGGAGTTTGTTAACGCGGCAGATTATATGCAAATGGTAAATGTTGCGAATGCGAATGTAGGAGGAGCACCGATCTATTCTCAAGAAGCAATTGATGCGACGAGGAGCCATTCGGATCTTATCAAATATCCGGATACAGATTGGACCGACTATATGTATCAGACCGGTATGATCCAAAGCCATTCCGTCTCTGTATCCGGAGGAAGTAACCTTGCTCGTTTTGCCTTGACTGCCAATTATCTGGATAATGAAGCCTTGATTGATAACGCAGGTTATAACCGTTTGAATATTCGGGCAAATACATCAGTCAGTTTGTTGGACAATTTGTCGGTCAATATGGATTTTAATTCGTATCGTACAAACAGGCATGAGCCTTTGCAAGCCGTGCTTAATTATTTGTATACAACACCTCCGAATACGGTAATCCATTATCCGATGAAAGAAGGAAGTGATATTTTATATTATGGAAATCGTCCGGAGCAGCGGAATCCAGCAGCTTTGATGGAAAAGGGGGGTGTCCGTACTTATTTAGGAGACAATATCAGTATTAATATTGCTCCGCGTTGGGAAATTATTCCGAACCTGATTGTCCGTGGGCAATATTCTTATCGAATAAGTAGTGGAGCAACAAAAGAAGAAAGAGATGCTTATAACTTTTTCGATTATAATTCAGGTTCTTTTCTACAAACTTGGGGAGCTATCCATAATGCATCCAAAAGTCGTTCCAGTTATTATTATTTAGGGGGAACCGTTGAATATACCTTGGAGAAAAATAAACATCGGTTATTTGCTATTGGTGGGTATAATCAGGAACTGACAAATAATGGTGACTGGGATCAGTGGGCTATGAGTTCCTTCTTTGCAAAAGCAAATTATACATTTGATAACCGTTATTTGTTGGAAGGTACGGTGAGACGTGACGGTTCCTCCCGCTTTGGACCGGGAAACAAATTTGGAGTGTCCCCCTCTATCGGTGCTGGCTGGAATATTCATGAAGAGGCATTTATGAAGTCGACGAAAAATTTTTTGAATGAATTCAAACTGAGAATGTCTTATGGTTCATTAGGAAATGAGAATATCGGACTTTATAAGTATCAGACATTGATAAATGCGGGAAATGGTAATGAAACGGTCTTCGGGAATCCGGATATAACTTGGGAAACGGTTCACATGTTGGATGTAGGAGCTGATATCCGTTTGTTTAAAAACTTGACCGTAACGTTCGATTATTATAATAAGTTGACGACAGATATGATCATAACCCCACCTATTTCTTATATCGGGGGAATCAGTGCAGCACCCTTGAATTCGGGCAAAGTCCGTAATAAAGGGTGGGAATTCGATGTGAGTTATAATAAACAGGTCACTAAAGATTTCGGATTGAATATACATGCTGGTTTGACACATAATGAAAACAAGATAGAAGATCTTTTTGGTGCACCTTATGATAATGGAAACAGGATTCATCAGATAGGGTATGCTTTGAATAGTTACTTTATTTATCCAACGGATGGTCTGTTGCAAGAAGACGATTTTACGAAAGATGCTGCAGGAAATTGGATTCCCAAAGAAGGTGTTGTGATTTTTGATGGACAGAAACCGGGAGATATCCACTATTTGGATACAGATGAGGATGGTAAGATCACAACGGATGACCGTGTTATCAGTGGAGATGATCAGCCAGATTTGAACTATTTTGCTAATATTTCTTTGAATTATAAAAAGTTTGACTTTGAAATACTTTTCCAAGGGGTTACAGGAGTTGATGGTTATTATTCTGGTCCCTATGCCTATGGATTGAATACATCCGGTGACGGTCAGACACCGTTAGCAGTTCAAACAGATTATTGGACTCCGGAAAATCCGACTGCAAGATATCCTCGTTTGGCTCCTAATTCTTCTTATGGGAATAATGATCATACATCAGATTATTGGCGTTTTGACGCAAGTTATTGTCGCGTTAAATATATTCAGTTTGGGTATACTTTTGACCAAATCGGATTGAAAAAGATTGGAATGTCTAATATTCGTTTATATCTGAATGTGCAGAATCCGTTTACAATTGCAAAAGAGGATTTGGTTGATCCGGAAAGTCGTGGACAAAGAGGCTCTTATCCGTTGGTTAAGACCTATTCGGCAGGTGTAAGTTTGAATTTCTAATATAATGATAAAGTAAAGATGAAAAAATATAGTAAGAAAATAATGAAGGTAATCTGTCTGATTGCCGTAATGATAAGTTGTTGTGGATGTGAAGATTTTTTAACACGTAATCATCCGACTGAAATATCAGATGATAAGTTTTGGGAAACGATGAATGAATGTGAAAATGCTTTAGGACAATGTAAGTTATGGATGAAAGGAGGGCAGTCTGAGACAGAGTTAGGATTGATGTTTTTGGAGGGTGCTACAGACAACATGTATTTCTTTGCTAATTTTGATCAACGTATAGTTCAATTAGGAAATGGCTCTTTGGTACCTCCTACTAAAAACAATGATCCAACAAGTTGGGAAGTTGTTTTAGATCAGTGGTCTAATAGTTATACTTATATTCGTCGGTGTTGCCGATTCTTGGAACATGTTGATAATGCCTATTTTGCAGATGAATCGGAAAGAGCACGTATGAAAGCGGAAGCACGTGTGTGGCGTGCTTGGTATCACATCCGCCTGCTGAATTATTATGGACGGCATGACGGGATTCCTATCGTGGATCATGCTTTGAATCCAAGTGATATTTACTTGGCGCGTAATACGGTACAAGAATGTCTGGATTTTATCAATCGTGAATTGGATATGGTTATAAATTCAGAAGATCTGCCGTTCGTTTGGGATGAAGGGCGTCGGAGTAGAATGTCCAGATCGATCGCTTTAGCATTAAAAATGGATGTCAACCTGCAATTTAAACAATATGAGCAGGCAAAAGCAGCAGCAAAGGCGTTGATCGATTCAGGGGAATTTGAACTGTATTATACATCTTCTCAGGATAATGATCCAGGCAGGAATTATCGGGATTTGTTCCGTTATCTCGGCGAACAAAATAAGGAAAGAATATTATTTAGAGACCAGGGATGCAATGATATTTGGTTCCGTAATATGGGGACAGTCATGGGGGGGCAAGGTGTAAGTGCCCCGTTGAAGTCATTGGTTGACGTTTATGAGACGATTGATGGAAAAACGATTCAGTCTCTTTCGGCTGAAGAACGTTTACAGTATGAACGGAATCCTTTATATAAAGCGCGGGATCCCCGTTTGTATGCAACTGTGATGATGCCAGAAGACAGCACTTCCATTTCTAATTATGTTTATCATCCGTTTGATCCTAACAGTAGTGATTTTGTTGGAAAAACAGGAGCCTCGCGTTCTGGATATATGTTGAAAAAATACTTGGATGAACAAGATCGAGCTACGGGACGAGGAACACTTGACTTTATGATTTATCGGTATGCCGAAGTCCTGATGGATTATGTGGAGTGTCTGATTGAAACAGGAGACTGGCAAAATCCGGATGTGGAGAAATATATTAATATGATTCGAAATCGTGCTGGAATGCCAAATATGGATAAGTCTGTGTATAATACTCAAGAGAAGGTACGTGAATTGTATCGCCGTGAACGTCGTATCGAGTTTGCATTCGAAGGAAAGCGTTATGACGATATTCGTCGTTGGGGAATCGGGAATGAAACGAATCAAGGTACAATTTATGGAGCATGGAATCCTAATGAGGGTTCTTATGTGACGATTGAAACACGTAATTGTGTTTTCCCGAAATTCGATTCATGGCCTTTACATCAGCAAGAAGTAACCGCTAATCCGAATATCAAACAGCCCACGGGTTGGTGATGTCTGGTGTGGAAAAACAATCTCTTTTCTGAAAGGGGAAGAGATTGTTTTTTTGCTTATCCAGCCAGTGCAGACGTAATGAACATGTAGATCATCATACCTATAATGTCGTTTGTGATGGTGATAAACGGTCCGGTGGCCAAAGCAGGGTCGATCTTCAGTTTATCGAGAGTCATGGGGACCAGTGTTCCGAAGACACTGGCGAACATCACGACCGCAAACAAGCTTAAGGAAACCGAAGCGGTGATGCCTCTGTCGCCTAACATAAAGAAATTATAGATAAATACGACTAAACTGATGATGCTGGCGTTAATCAGTGAAACGACAGACTCTTTCAAGATCTGAGGCAGAATGTTTCCTTCCTTCAAACTGTTGTTGGCCAGGCCTTGTACCACGATGGCGGAAGACTGGATGCCGACATTTCCACCTGTTCCTCCAATCAACGGAATAAACAGCGCCATCTTGGGGTTGACGGCAAAATTTCCTTCAAAATTACCTAAGATCAGAGAGTTCCCTATTCCGCCTATCATACCGATCAGGAGCCAAGGAAGGCGGGCGGCCGTTTGGGTGAAGACATTATCCGAAGTTTCCACATCCTGCGAGATACCGGATGCCAACTGGTAGTCACGTTCGTGCTGTTCGCGGACTTCATCCATGACATCGTCGATGGTGATACGTCCGACGAGACGCCCGATGCTGTCGATAACAGGTAGGGCGACCAGGTCATATTTTTCGATCGTCTCGGTCACCTCTTCGATACTGTCACTGTCGCGGACGGAGATCGGGTCTTTCTTCATCACATGCTTGATCTTCGAGACGGAAGGATTAGTGATCAGCTTCTGCAGGGGGAGGACTCCGCGAAGGCGCTCATCATCGTCAACTACATAGACGTAATAGATCTCATCCATGTCTTCAGCTTGCTTGCGCATCTCGTCGATACATTTGGGCATACTCCAATTCTCGTTCACCACGATCATTTCGGTACCCATCAATCCACCGGCAGTGTCTTCATCGTATTTCAAGAGGTCGACGATGTCGCCCGCCTGCTCTACGTCTTCGATGTGCGAAAGAATCTCTTCCTGGGTATCTTCGTCCAACTCACGCATCAGGTCTACAGCGTCGTCGGTCTCCATATTGTCCACGAAGCGTTTGGCAATCAGTTCGTTCGGAAGTTCTTTCAGCAACTTGTGACGGTCTTCTTCATCCAGTTCCATCAGAACATCCGCTGCCTTTTCACCATCCATCAGCAGATAGAGGTAGATAGCCTCTTGCAAATCAAGCTCCTGGTACAGTTCGGCTATGTCCGCCGGATACAGTTCGTCCAGTATCTCCTTAATCTTAGCATCATCCTTCTCCGTGATGATGTCTTTTAGATGGTCTATATATTCTTTCGTCAGTTCAATCATGCTTTGGAGAATTTAGGATTTATGATTTATGATTTGTGAAACAATACAAGCTCCATAAGTCATAAATCATAAATCTGAAATCATAAATCTTTTAAGTTTCGCTCCGTTATCAGCGTCAGTTCCACGAACTGCTCTACGGAAAGCTGTTCCGGTCGTTTGTTAAAGATCGGGAGCGAATAATCGGGACAATCCTTACCCAGCAGAGGTTTCATGGAGTTGCGCAATGTTTTGCGACGTTGGTTGAACGAGGTTTTGACAACCGTCTTGAAAAGCTTCTCGTCACATCCCAACGATTTTCGGTCATTGCGCACCATCCGTATCACCGCACTCTTGACCTTTGGAGGCGGATCGAATACATTCTCGCTGACTGTAAACAGATATTCCACTTCGTACCAGGCCTGTAGCAGGACGCTCAGGATGCCGTATGTCTTACTACCCGGACCGGCAGCAAGACGTTCGGCCACCTCTTTCTGTATCATACCCGAACAGCAGGGAATATGTTCCTTGTAGTCGAGCACTTTGAAAAATATCTGACTGGATATATTATAAGGATAATTGCCAATCACACAAAACTGGTCCGGAAACAACTTGCCGAGATCCAGACGCAGAAAGTCTTCGGCCAAAATCTTGCCTTCCAAGACGGGAAAGTTCTGTTCCAGGTAATCGACCGATTCCATATCCAGCTCCACTACTGTCAGATCGTGTCCTTTTTCCAGTAAGAATTGGGTGAGGACGCCCATCCCTGGGCCAATTTCCAGTACAGGTAACTGCTTGTAATCGGACAATGTATCTGCAATACGCTCAGCTATTTGCAGATCTTTCAGGAAATGTTGTCCTAATGCTTTTTTGGGCTTAACTAATCTCATCCACTTCTTTGGTGTAATGTGTTCGTATTTAAATATAATGCTTATCTTTGCAGGCGTACAAAAATACAACAAATAATTTAAAGTCATCTACGTATAATGGATTTTAAAGCAATTCTACGCACGTTTCTCAAGATAATTCTCCCGCTTGCATTCGGTTGTTTACTCCTTTGGTATCTATACAGTAAGATGGATATTGGCGAGATCTGGAATGTGATTCGTAAGGGGGTCCGCTATGAGATTATTCTTTTTTCCCTTTTGTTTGGCTTGGGAGCCAATATTGTCCGGGGATTGCGTTGGGGACTGCTGATTCGTTCGTTAGGTGATAAGGTGAAGACCTGCAATGTGATTTATGCTGTGTTGGGGAATTATGCTGTGAACCTTGTGCTACCACGTGTCGGTGAAGTCTGGCGTTGCGGGATGATAACCAAATATGACAAGATCCCGTTTACCCGCCTGTTGGGGACGCTGCTGATCGACCGTGTGAGCGATACCATCATGGTCGGGCTGATCACAATGTCCATCATTATCTTCAATTTTGATTTTTTCCATAGTTTCTTTGCGAAGAACCCTGCGTTGCTGGATGGTTTTCAGTCCATGTTCAACTCGATATGGATTTATGTGGCCGGCGTAATTTTTATTGCCGGAATTTGGTTTATATTCACATATATGAGTAACTTTACGCTGGTCAAGAAAGCAAAGTCGATGTTGCAGAACGTCTGGGATGGAATGAAGAGCATCTGGCTGATGAAGCGTAAAGGTCTTTTCGTTATTCAAACCCTGTTGATCTGGACAGGATATTTCCTGTATTTCTACATCACTTTCTATGCTTTCGATTTTACCCGTGATTTGGGTGTGACGGTCGGTCTGATCGCTTTTACGATGAGTAGTATCGCTGTGGCGGTACCCGTGCAGGGGGGGATTGGTCCGTGGCATTTTATGGTGATCGCCACTTTGATGTGCTTCGGAGTAAAAGAAACCGATGCTGCGGCTTTTGCTCTGGTGGTGCATACGGTGCAAACTGCCTGGCTCGGAATTACGGGACTGTTTGGTGTGGTGGCGCTACCTTTTGTAAACAAAGGAATTGACAATGGACAATTGACAATTGACAATTAAATGCCCGGTTGTCCATTCGATATATAACATTAATTATTAACCTAATTGTCAATTGTTCATTGATTAAGTTGTCAATTGTCAATTAAAACGCAGTTTTATTTATGTCCGCAGAAATCAAAAATCTTTCTCCGCAGCCAGTTTGGGGTTATTTCTATGACCTTACGCAAATCCCTCGTCCGACCGGACATATGGAGGCTGTAACCCGTTTTATGGTAGCTTTTGGTAAAGGATTGGGATTGGAAACTTTGCAGGACGAAGTGGGAAACGTTTTGATTCGTAAACCGGCTTCTCCGGGAATGGAAGGACACAAAACCGTGACCATGCAGTCTCACCTCGATATGGTTCCGCAGAAGAACTCTTCGGTAAAACATGATTTTCTAACTGATCCGATCGATGCTTATATAGATGGAGATTGGGTGAAAGCACGCGAAACGACATTGGGTGCTGATAACGGTATGGGTGCTGCTTTTGCTATGGCTGTCCTGGCGGACAAGACATTGACGCACGGTCCTCTGGAAGCCCTTTTTACCATTAACGAAGAAGTGGGAATGGATGGCGCAGTCGGTTTGAAGCCGGGTTTCCTGAAAGGGGAAATCCTGTTGAACTGTGATTCAGAGGAAGAAGGCGAGTTGTTTGTCGGTTGTGCTGGTGGCGCCGATCTGAATGTCTCCATGCAATTTAAGGAAGATACTTATATTCCGGAGGGCGATGTTGCCGTGAAAATCAGCCTGACCGGCTTGAAAGGCGGTCACTCCGGTGTGGATATTCATTTGGGACGTGCGAATGCGAATAAGCTGATGTTCCGTTTTTTGAAAGAGGCCGTACGCGATTATGGGGCTCGTCTGTCATCTGTCGACGGCGGTTCGTTGCGCAACGCTATCCCGCGTGAAGCTTTTGCCGTAATAACAATTCCTGGAGATAATGTGGAAGCTCTTTGGGAGCTTGTGTCCGATTATCAGGAAATGTACCGCTACGAATATAAGGGCATTGAACACAATATTAATTTTACGGCCGAAATGACCGATATGCCGGCAACTCTGATTCCGGAAGAGATTCAGGATGATCTGATCAATGCGATAGAAGGTTGCCAGAACGGTGTGATCAGTATGCTGGTCGATTTTCCGGGTACGGTCGAATCGTCTACAAACTTGGCAATCGTCAAGTCCTCGAACGAAATGATCGAGATTCAAATTTTGGTTCGCAGTTCGTCCGAGAGCCGCAAGGAAGCTGTTTGTTCGAGTTTGGAAAGTATTTTCTCTCTAGCCGGGGCGAAGGTGGAATATTCGGATGGTTACGGCGGATGGCAGCCGAATATCGATTCGCCGATCCTGAAAATCATGCAGCAAGCTTATTTGGATTTGTACGGAAAGAAGCCGGAGGCTAAGGTTATGCATGCCGGTCTGGAATGCGGTATCATTCAGGAATCCTATCCTGATATGGACATGATCTCTATCGGTCCGGACTTGCAGCATCCGCATTCTCCTGACGAGCGTGTCAGCATTCCGTCTGTTGCCCGTACGTGGGACTTTATTGTTACGACGCTTGCGAGAATCTGATTCGTATATACATTATATAATAATATAATAGGAAGCTTCCGGTGGATCTTTTTCATCGGAGGCTTTTTTGTTGCCACAATGTCAACTGTGAAGTTTTCTTGCGTTGTGCATGCTGAATGATCTCCTTTCTCGGTATGAAAAGTAGGAATTGTATGTATATTGAGGATATGTATATTGTCTCGTAGGTGATGTTTTTTTGTTTTTTTGCGGGAAAACTCTTTTTTGCAAGTTTGGCAATTTCGTAATATATTGATTATTAGGTGTACTTGTGATCTTGAAAGGTACACGCGTACGTATGTTTATGAGGGTAAAAATAGGTAAAAAATGGGATGTAATTAATTTTATATCAACAAGATAGGTCCCTAAAATAAAATGACTAAAAAAACGTACGTTTAAATTCGTCATTTTTCAGCTACAAAAATACATATACTTTTTGAACCTGCAATTCTTTCCTCAAAGATTTTTCTTTTTCTATATTCTTTCTTATCAATTAGATAGCTTAACATGTACGAAAAACCACCTTTTTATCACAAACCATTTAAACCCTCCCCCAAAATGACTAAAAAAAACGTACGTTTTCATTAGTCATTTTATAGGATGATCCCAAAGAGGGATTTATAGAACTGAATTTCATTATATATAGTATTATTAATTAAATTATTAGATTATGAACAAAAAGTTTTCTACTCTTGTAGCCGGTGTTCTGCTGGCTTCTGGTGTCGGAGCTTCTGCGCAGACGTTTAATCCTCAGGTTTTTTCTAGTGAACCTGAAATTCGTCAGGCCAAGTATTATGCTTTAGGCGTAGGAAGTGGGGCAACTAATGTTGTAAGCGTTACAGAAACTGCCGATGGAACTCTCGCTTTTAAATCGGTTGCAGCAAACTCATTGAATTCTTTGGCAAAAGTTGATTCCGCTTTGTGGACGGTTTCTGCTAATGTGACAGGTGATGGTGGTGCTACTCGTTTTGTTATGACAAACAAGGCAACAGGTGCTACTTTTTCTTTTGATCCGAAGAATGCAGTAAAAGAAACGGGTACATCTACTTCTGCTGTTTCAGGTAATGCAGCTGAAGTTGGTGGTGCTTTGACACAGTGGATTTGGTATAACAGCCGTTACAATGTTTCTAACTCTTTACAAGCCTCCGAAGTTGTTTCTATGGACTTTGCCGGTGGTGACTCTACTTTGGTGATTCGTGTAGATGCTGCTACTAACGTTATTTATGCAGCAAAAGATTCGAAACAAAAACTGCAATCAGGTACAGCTTTACAGATCTTGACTCCGGGTTCTTGGGTAATGTCTGCTGAAGACCTGAACACAAAGGGCGATGATGTTAAGTACATGCAGTTGTCTTTTGCAGAGGATATCGACAAAAATCCGTTTGCCGATAAGTATCAAGCCCAGGTCCTGAGAAGTAGTGGTACTCCTTCTTCTCCTTATGAAGTTCTGCGTAACAAAAAAGGTGGATATACACCAGCACAAGATGAATATCTGTTTTTGAACAAATTGAATGACGAAGGAGAATTGTCTTATAACTATTTACGTCTTGATACGTCTTATTATGAAAGTACTGGTGCTTCTTTCAAACTGTATAATCAGTTGACAACATCGGCTGCAATCATGGAAAAAGATGCCGCAGGCAATTTGGTTACACCGGTTAATGGTTATAATGTGATTGATACATTAGGCTATAATTTGCCGGACGATGCATTCCGTTTCAAATTCACAAAGGACCTGTTGACAGACTCTTTGCAAGTCGAATCTTTCTCTCAGTTTGTTGAGTTGGCAAATGCCGTGGCTCCGAAAAGCCAGAAAGGAAGCGAAGTGACATATTGGACAATGTTGAATGATGATGCCCGTGTAGATGATGGAATTTCTGGTAGCATGGCAACTGGTTTTAAACCAGGTGTTCAGAATAATACGAAGCTGTTTACAGTGTTGTCACATTGTACTTTGGTAGACGAAGCTAAGAATGTCGTTACTTTCTATGATGACGATGTGCTTGCTGGAAGACCTGTTGAAAACCACGTAAATCTTTTGGCTTACGCCGACGGTATTGATTCTGATTATGCAAGTATCGCTGACGGTGTTTACACGATCAAAAATGTGAAAACTGGTGAATATTATGGCGTTCACATTTATGATGCAGACTCTGTAGCTGAATATACTGGAGGTGATGTTATCAAGAATATGAATTTTAACCATATCCCTGCATTCCAGTGGGTTGTTATCAAGAAAGATCATTCTGCTCTTCGTGCAGAAATTTCTCCGGTTCAGGTAACTAACCGTGAGTTCGATGCACAGAACGATTATCAGATCCAGTTGAGAAAAGGTACTAAAGACGGCCAGTACAAGTTGAATGGTGTAGAAGTTGTCTTTGAACCGGTTTCTGCTGACGCTGTTGCTGACAAACACAATGGATACAAATTTTTGGAAGATCAGGATCTGGATGTAAATCGTTATACATTCAACTACTGGCATGCTTATACAGCTGATAAATACCTGAACAAGAATGCTGAAGACTCTGTTTTGAACGTATTGACTGAAGATGCTGGCCGTTTCTCAATTGAAGCTGCTCAAGCTGCTGAATTCGGTTATGATGTAGATGCTCGTGGTGCTAATACTTATATTCCGACATTGGCTCAGTTGGAAAGACGTCTTTATACGGTTTCTGCACCTTACGGACGTAAGCTCTATGTAAACAAAGAACACCAGATCATGGCAACGACAAATCCGGCTAGCACAGATGCTGTAACTTCTTTCTATTTCAAAGAAAACAATGAATTTACGAAGGGTGAAGATCTGACTTGTTATTATGCTTTGATTAATAACAATGGCTTGAATAAAGCTGGTGTTGTCGACAACGATGAAGATGCTCTGCTGCGTGCTCAGGTATTGACTGAAACAAGAACTTCTGTATTTGCTATCGCTAAGAGCGATGCTCCTCTGTATCGCCGTTTCAACAATACGGCTTTGGGTGAAAGTGCAACAGATGGTCGTGACAGTTTGAGATTCTTTGAAAATGTTCGTAAAGAATATCTGATGGATGAAAACAACCGCGAAGGTGGTTTGATGGATGCTAACGTGAATTATGTAGGTATGTGGACTGCTAACAAGGCTACAGGTCTTGCCTTCCAGATCGATACAGCTGTGATCAACCGTGACAATGGTGATATCAAACCTCAGTATCTACTTTCTGTTGCTCATAATGATTTCGCGGGTACAGATACAATTCCTTGTACGGAAGCAGACGGAACTCACCGTGATGAAAATGGTAACTTGGTAGATGCTAACCACTGTATCCATGCTATTCCGGGTAAGGCTGCATTTGAAAGAGGTAAATATGTAGTTAGCTTCGCTGATTCTGCTGCTGCTAATGGTTACAAGAAACCGTACACAGATGTAACTGCTGGTTATGTTCGCGTAGGTTTTGTTGAAGCTATCAAACAGGCTGATACATTGTGGGTTTTGACAGACGAATTCAAGGCTTTGGCAAATGATAAGATCGATTTTGCAAGATTACAAGCTGTAAATGATTCTTTGGTGGCTGCTGGTGCAACCAAGATTAAGAATGTGTTGACTGGCGTCAACCACAAAAATTATACTTGGTCATTCCGTTATGTGAATCCTGAAGCTGCCGGTAATGTGGAAGAAGAAGGTAATGCTAACAAATTCTTGTTCGAATCAAACAACTATGATGGTGAAAAGATTGCTCCTGAAAACGGCTCTTGGTTGAAGATCCAGAATGGTTGCGTTGTCTTGACTAAGAATCCTTCTTATTTCTCTAACGCTAAGACTGGTGGTGACGGTGCCCTGATCTTCAACGTTGAAAACAAAGAAGATGATCAATTGGCAACAGACAACGAAGAAATTGCAACATCAGAAGTAACTGTAATCGCTCAGCAGGGTGCTGTACGTGTTGCTAATGCTGCCGGTAAGAAGGTTGTTGTTTCTAACATCCTTGGCCAGACAGTAGCTAACACAGTTATCACTTCTGACAATGCTGTAATTGCTGCTCCTCAGGGTGTAGTTGTAGTAGCTGTTGAAGGCGAAGAAGCTGTTAAGGCTATCGTTAAGTAATAATAGAAAATTCATCATCAGGTAGGGATACGAGCAATCGTATCTCTGCTCTGAAAAAGAATAAGATTTTATAAATCAAATAATTCTAAATTTTACCGTGCAGCTTTCAAGCTAATTATCCCGTGATGGGTGAACAGGCGGTAATATTAATACTAAAGTAAAAAATTAAAAAAAGTTCATCTGCCATTATCCCTGTGAAGAGAAAAGGCAGACACAAAATGAAGCCTCTCCGGTAGCAATATCGGGGAGGCTTTTGTTAAAAAAAAGCATTGATTCTGTATGTTTTCAGGGCAACCGCACCAAAAATTGCTATCCAAGGCCATCTCTTTTTTCTCTATAAAAATTTGCAAACCAACTATCATACTATCATGGCTGGTTGTTAGCTGTTGTTTCACAATATGTTAAAGCATGATAGTAGTTGTTTTCTACTATCATTCTACCATCATGCATCTATCATGCTTTTTATTTAATAGTTTATTTATGTAACCGATAATGAGCTGCTTATATTTATATAGGCCAAAATGACTATCGACAGAAACGAGATTATTTGGCACAAAAAACGCTCTTTTCGCCGGATAAGATGCAAAAACAGGGCATAAAAGTGTCCTCAACATGGCAGATAAACATCCCCACATCCCCGGAAGAGCTTCGCACAGACCCGGATCTGCACCTCTTCCACACCCGGATGTCCGTGGCTCTTACACCCGGGTCTCAAGCAGCTATTCAAGCCGTTTTTGGCAAAAGAAAAGCTTGTCTTGATGAAAAATGAAGCTATTTTAACCTGTTCTGCACCTATTCCCGGACGGTCTCTGTTTTTATTGTATAATTGACATACAGTATGTTATCGTTTTTCACTATGATGGTTATGATAGATGAATAATAGTGTAAAATGGTAACTATCATGCTGTAACGAGTTGTTTTAAAGTAATATACGGGCGATTATGATAGTATGATGGTTGGTTTTGCAAGAACATTTATATAGTTATCGTCCGTATCGGTGGCGAAAACAGATGGACGCTTTATGAAAAGAGCGTGTTCTATTTTTCTATTCCCAAAGAAAAAAATTGTACTTTTGTGAGCTACATTAATAAAGATTGAACAATGGCTAACGATGAAATGAAACAAATCTGGAAAGTGCCGGAGCCGACTCTTAGGAGGTTGCCGTGGTATCTTGCCTTTTTGAAACTGATGAAAGGAAGAGGGGAAGCTTTCGTATCATCTACTCAGATTGCCAAAGAAATTAATGTGGACCCCAGTCAGGTGGCGAAAGACCTCTCTTTTGTGAATATTTCAGGGAAGACACGTGTCGGCTATGAAATCAGCACGCTGGTGGATGTGTTGGAGGATTTCTTAGGTTTTACGGCGCAGCATAAAGCATTCTTGTTCGGTGTCGGTAGCTTGGGAGCCGCCTTGTTGCAGGATTCCGGTCTGAAACAATACGGATTGGAGATTGTTGGAGGCTTCGATGTCCGTCGGGAATTGGCCGGAACCGAGATTAACGGGATACCGGTCTACCACATGGATGATTTTCCTGCCAAGCAGAAGGAATACGGAGCGACGATCGGAGTGATTACCGTCCCTGTCGACAAGGCGCAGGAAGTGACCGAATTGATTATCGCGGGAGGAATCAAGGCTTTGTGGAACTTTACCCCGTTCCGTATCCGTGTGCCGGAAGATATCGTGGTGCAAAATACCTCTATGTATGCCCATCTTGCTGTGATGTTCAACCGCTTGAATTCAATCAATCACTGATATATGAAAATAATAGCCGTAGGAATGAATTATGCTGCTCACAATAAAGAGCTGCATCATTCGTTAAAATTATCGGAGCCTACTATCTTTATGAAGTCCGACTCTTCGTTACTGAAAGACGGCAAACCGTTCTTCATTCCTGATTTCTCTTCGGAGATTCATTACGAAACGGAGATCGTCGTGAAGATAGACCGGCTGGGAAAAAACATTGCCGAACGTTTCGCCCATCGTTACTATAACGAGGTGACGGTAGGAATTGACTTTACAGCCCGCGATTTGCAAAACAAGCTGCGTGCGCAAGGTCTGCCTTGGGAAATCAGCAAGGCGTTCGATAATTCGGCTGTTCTTGGGACATTCGTCCCACTGGAGCGTGTGGGAGATGTGAACCGCATTCCTTTCCATCTGGATATTAACGGCAAGACCGTCCAGGAGGGAAATACACAGGATATGCTTTTCCCGGTCGACAAGATCATTGCCTATGTGAGCCGTTTCTTTACGTTGAAGATAGGTGATTTGATCTACACCGGAACCCCGGTAGGCGTGGGGCCGGTCAAGATAGACGACCACTTGCAGGGATATATCGGCGAGCAGAAGCTGCTGGATTTCTTTGTGAGATAACACGGAAAAAACGTATGAAGAGAATCTTATGTGTCTTGCTGTTTGTATTCGGTCTGCTCACTTCTGCTTGGGCGGATAGTAGCCGATATGCCTCCGAGTCGGTATTGAACTCCGGGAAATGGGTGAAGATACAGGTGGCGGAAGATGGTATTTACAAACTGACGGCTGCCGATCTGAAAAAGATGGGCTTTTCCAATTTGGATAAAGTAGCTGTTTATGGCTACGGAGGATGGCCTTTGGATGAAGATTTCTCTACTACCTATATTGATGATGTCCCTGAGGTAGCCGTATGGAGGAGTGCGGATTATTTGTTGTTTTATGGGAAAGGGCCGCGCAAATGGGAATATTCTTCTTCTGATAAGTCCTTTATCCACACCAACAACCCCTATTCCAATTACGGATATTATTTCGTGACCGAGAAAGAAACAGCCGGGCGTACGATGGAGAAGGCTGCATCTGCTGCTGGAGCCACTTTGCAAGTGACAACTTTCGATGACTATGTTTTGCACGAAGAAGAGTTGGTATCGGTGAACAGTTCCGGGCGCGAACTGTATGGGGAATCGTTTACTTCTACTTTATCCCGTGATTTCACGATATCGGTTCCGGGTATTACGAACGACGAGGGAAAAGCCACTCTGTCTTTTATCTCCCGTGGCAACGGAACGATTACTATGAATGTCGATGGAAACGCTTTAATATCCGGTTCCGTGTCTGTCCCGTCGGACGAATACGAAGTGGCACGGGAACTGTATCGCGAAAGAGCTTGGACGGCTGATAAAGGTGAGACTGTAAAGGTCAACATCGGATACAGTACGACCGGACATAAGAATGTGCACTTGAACTATTTCCGTCTGCAGATGAAGAGGCAATTGAAAGTATATGACAATTATACATTCTTCCGCAGCCTCTCGGCAAGAGGCAATGCTTCCCGTTTTGTGATTCAGGGAGCCGATGCCAGTACGCTGGTTTTTGATGTGACCGACGGTGTAAATCCGCAACAGATGGAAACGTCTCTGAACGGGACAGAGTTGTCTTTTTCAATTCCTGCTTCCGCTTCCTTGAGGGAGTTTGTCGTAGTAAAACCTTCACAGATAAAAGCTCCCGTGACGGTCGGCGAGGTGGTGAATCAGAATCTGCATGCTTTGCCACAGCAAGATATGATCATTATTGCCCAGCCTAATTTTACCACGCAGGCAGAACGTTTGGCGGAAGCGCATCGGACAAAGGATAACCTGACGGTCCGGGTGGTGACGCCAGAATCAATTTATAACGAGTTTTCCAGCGGTACACCGGATGCAACTGCTTATCGCCGTTTTATGAAGATGTTCTACGACCGGCAGACTTCGGAAGCTGATGCTCCTAAATATTTACTGCTGTTCGGCGATGGCTCGTTCGACAACCGTAAATTGACTTCCGCCTGGAAATCGGTGGATATGAGCAATATGTTATTGACGTATCAGACGGAAAATTCATTAAGTAGTCAATCGTATGTGATTGATGACTATTTCGGATTTCTGGATGATGCGGATAATAAGAAATCCCTTCAAAATAAAAAACTATGTCTGGGGATCGGACGCTTTCCTATCAGGACTGTGGAGCAGGCGACTCAGATGGTGGATAAGGTAATCTCTTATATGGAAAATAGAAATATAGGTTCGTGGAAAAACAATCTGTGTTTTATGGCTGATGATGGTAGCAATACGGATGGATTTATGACTGAGCATATGGAGTTTGCTGATCAGTTGGCAGGTTATGTCGAAAGTGAACATCCTGAGTTTTTGGTGAATAAGCTGTATTATGATGCCTATAAAAAAGACATGACGGCAGGAACTTATCCGGATGTAAGGAGTGGCTTGCAAAAACTTCTAAAAGACGGACTTCTATTGTTTAATTATACCGGACATGGAGGGACAACGGCTTTAAGCGATGAGAAAGTGTTAACACAAACAGATATCAACCAGTTTACTTATACTCATCTGCCGGTATGGGTGACGGCTACCTGCGATTTTACGCGATTCGATGACTTGAATACGTCTGCCGGAGAAGATGTCTTTCTGAATAAAAGCAGTGGAGGCATTGCGCTGTTTACGACTGTTCGTGTCGCTTATTCCAGACCTAATTTCCCGATCAACGACAATGTTATCCGTAATTTGTTTGAAAGAAATAATGGGCGTCGTCGTACGCTGGGAGAAGTGATGCAAGCAACGAAAAACACCTTGTCGTCCGTTTACAAACTTGGTTTCTGCTTGATCGGAGACCCAGCTGTAAAAATAGCTTATCCAGAATTTGGAATGAAAGTGACGACTGTAAACGGGCAATCGGTAGACGGAAATTCAATATCTTTTAAAGCTTTGGAAAAGATCACTGTCGAAGGAGAGGTGTTGGATGCTTCCGGGCAGTTGGTAACTGATTTTACTGGTATAGTCAACCCGACGGTAAAAGACAGCAAGGTGACTGTCACCTGCTTGAAGAACAGCAATAAAGATGACAGTCCGGCTTTCACCTTCACCGACTATCCGAATACGATTTTTATAGGGAATGACTCCGTGCGCAACGGAAAGTTCAGCTTTACTTTTACGGTTCCGAAGGATATTTCCTATTCTAATTTGCAGGGGAAAATGAATCTCTATGCCGTCGATACGGAAAGTGGCAATGAGGCACAGGGTAATTTCGACAATTTCATTGTCGGAGGAACTTCCGACACGGCGGAAACCGATACGATCGGTCCGGAAATCCGTGCCCTTTACCTGAATGATACGACATTTGTAGATGGCGGCCAGGTGAACACGACTCCCTATTTTGTCGCTGAGTTATGGGATAAGAGCGGAGTGAATATCACGGGAAGCAGTGTCGGGCATGATATGATGCTGGTAATAGACGAATCGACCGTCCTGAGCTATAACCTGAACAGTTATTACGAACTGTTACCTGGCGAAGATGGGACCGGTATCGTGAAGTTCCCGATCCCGGCGCTTGAGCCGGGTAAACATACGGCGGAGTTCTGGGTGTGGGATATCTTGAATAACTCGACCGTGCGGACATTTACTTTTGAAGTGGTCGAGGGACTGAAACCCTTCCTGTTCGATGTGATCGCAACACCGGGTATCGCCCGTGAGCAAGTGACTTTCCATCTTATGCACAACCGTCCCGAAAGTCGGATGCGAGTGGGTATTATGGTCTACGATCTGGCAGGCCGACAACTTTGGAAACATGAAGAAAGCGGAACGTCCGGTCTGTTCGAAAACTATACGGTTTCCTGGGATCTGACATCCGGTGGTGCCCGTATGCGTCCCGGTGTTTATATCTACCGGGCAGCTATCAGTACCGATAATTCCAAAGACGCGACAAAAGCAAGGAAATTCATCATTTTAGGCGAATAAGAAGGAACGCATAAACTCCATCGTGTTTATCGTTGCAGTCAGGACAAAGAATCCGATAATAACCCAGTCCAGTATCCGGTACATGCGGACCGGCAATCGTGTGTATAGCCAGCCCAGCAGGATCGGGATTGCAAACATCCAATGCCCACCGAACAGGATCGCCTCGTTCATCCCGTAGCGGATGATAAAGTGGATCACGAAATCGATACTCAGGTACATAAGTAGCAGTTGTACATATTTGTTTTTCAGATTGAGCAAAGCCGAGGCCGCGACTAAAAACAACAGAAACATGATTACGGCATTGTTCCAACTGTGCAGGTATTCGCTGGGACGCAATACGACCTCTTTCCCGACTAACTGTTGTGTGAGAGGCGTGCTTATAATCGTATTGCCCCAGAAATCGACCAGTGCTTGTTTACCGAATGTCTCGTCGTGGATAAAATACTGTCCGAGTTGCCCGGTCGTTTCGATAGGAGACGGGCCTTCCGGGTTGAACAGTTTCGCTTTGAGGGTGTAAAAGCCCATGATGACAGCTACGCAAATGACAAATGGCAGCATGATTTTGACCCCCGTCCGTATTTTATGCCAGAACGGAGTTTTATTCAGGAACAGGGCCATTGCCGGTTTGGCAGCGTTGGTGATTGTTATTCCTCCACACAGGAAAGAGAGAAAGAGGATCGTCCGGCCTTTTATATATCCGGTCAGCATGTATTCCCTGGAAAGCATTAGTAGTGAGAAGACGAGCAGGAAAAAGGAGAACGGATAAGATTCTGTGGTGAATGATAAGACAACAGTCGTGAAAAAGCATCCCGTGAACCCTGTCAGTAACAGTGCCCGCCGGGAAGAGATCCGGACGATCTGCTTCAGGTAACGATAGATCAGGACCAGTCCGCCGGTTATCAACAGGTTCATCAGTGTCAGGCAAATAATACCGGAAGTTTTCTCTTTGAACAGGGTTGTCAACAGGATTGTCAACAGTGTTTTCAACAAATGGAAGATGCCGAAAAAGGGATGGCTGATGTCGAATGCTCCTCCGCGCGTGTGGAGATGGAATAGATTGTCATAGCCCAAGTAACTTCCCGCTCCCCCGTTGGGTACATCGATCAGTTCCGTATGAAAGAGCATCCGGTAACCGATACACCCGTAAAGAAGGAAGAAGAAAAGGAAAAGCCCGGTTTCTATCGGGGTCGTCGGAAATAACGTGCGCTTAGTCTCTCTCCACTCGATCCGGAGAGCGCGAAACAGGATAGACAGGCAGGATGGCATCATAGTATATGTTTATTTATTGTTGAATGGTTTATAATGGGGGACATCTGCAAGGGCGAGCAGTTCTTTGTCGCCGGAACTGTCGCCATATACATGCAGCGTCTCGGAGGCGAAATCCGGATATAGCCGGCGGAGCCTGCGTACCTTCTCACCTCCTTTACAGTTGGGCGTGGAAAAACGCCCGGTCAAAGTCTGCTCCCTAACTTCCAGCCCTGTTCCTTCCACGAACCGGATTCCGACAGTTTGTGCCCAGGGGCGTATCCAGTCGGGCATGGACGCGCTGATAATGGCGATCTTGTTTCCTTCTTCCTGATGCCTGCGTATTTCTTCCAAGGCCGCAGGATAGACGAAAGCCGGTATACGGGAGGCATATTCGAGACAAGCCTGTTGGAAATCCTCCGTCTTCATTCCTCGCAGGAAAGAGGAGATCACAAGCTCTTTGGCCCGGTGCGTGGAGAGAATGCCCGTTAAGGCTGCTCCTTTCAGCAGGATAATCCAGGGGAGCCGCAGGAGGAAAGCCTTCCGTCCACAAGCCTGAATCAGAAAATCCGGCAAAGAGTCGCGGGAAATGATGGTTCCGTCGAAGTCGAATATTGCGATTGCCATATCAATAAATAAGTAAAGCGAATACGATAAACCAGCCGGCCACGGTCAACTGCAAAGTACGGTCCTGTAAGAGGATGTCGGTCGGGTTGCAATTGCTCTTCTCCACCAGGATGATTTGCAGATAGCGCATGATGCCTGCCAGTACGAAAGGAACTGTGGCATACAGGTATTCGCTGCTCCTCGACGTCACTTCGGGCGAAAGCGTATATAATATGTAAGTCACGGCTATGATGGAAGAGAGAAACGACAGGATCACGTTCAGGTAGTCGATCGTATATCCGGTAATATTCTTACGTGAAATCTGTCCGGTCTCCATGAAATTGAGCAAATCGTCCCGGCGCTTGGCAAAAGCGAGGAACAGGGAGAGGATGAATGTCATGATAATCAGCCAGTGCGAAAGTTCTATCTCCCCGGCGGCAGCTCCCGCTTCAAGCCGGATGATGAAACCGCAGGCGACAATCATGGCATCTATGATCTGTACCTGTTTGAGGTAAAGCGTATAGGCTAAGTTCAGGAGGATATATCCTCCTGACAACAACCAGATCTGGTTGTTGCTTGTATACATGAAGCTGAAACATAATGCACTCGTCGCATATAGCAGGAACATGAAGACAAGGGCGGCCATCGGAGAAACTTTCCGGGAGGCGATCGGACGGAATCGTTTGACCGGATGCAAGCGGTCTTCACCCGCATCCATCAAGTCGTTGAAAATATATACACCACTGGTGAGCAAGCAGAAACCGGCAAACAGGATTGCAACATTCCACAGCCTGTCCGTATCTCCTATCTCCTGTGCAAAAAACATGGGAAGGAACAAGATGATGTTTTTTACCCACTGGAAAGGGCGCATCAGAAGAAATAATGCTTTAACTTTGCCTGTCGATTGTATATCTTTCATACTCAAAAGACAAAAGTAGGAATTTTATTTGAGCATACAATAAAGTTCGGATTATTCAGTTTATAATGCAGTAGGAGCGGTTCGTGAATCGTCCCTACTGAATCGGAAAATAAATTTAAGGATAGACATATGATAAGTAAATTCAGAATCGGTGCACTCGTTATAATACTTAACTTCTTCGCTTCGGTTGCGATGATTTGGGGACAGGATAATCCTTCTTTGCTCCAAATGGCGGTTCCTTCGTTGAACATCGCTCCGGATGCACGAGGCGGCGGTATGGGAGACATGGGCGCGGCGACTTTGCCGGACATCAACTCGCAGTATTGGAATGCTGCCAAATATGCTTTTATGGGAAGTAAGGCGGGAGTCAGTTTGTCATATACGCCGTGGTTGCGTAAATTGGTCAATGATGTGGCCTTGGTGAATATGACCGGTTACTACAAATTAGGAAATAGCGATTTACAGGCTATCAGTGCATCTTTGCGTTATTTCTCGTTAGGTGAAGTGAATATATGGGAGAACATCGGGGATGTCCCTTATGGTTTGAACCCGTATGAGATGGCGTTCGACGTGGCTTATAGTCGCAAGCTGTCCGAGTCCTATTCAATGGCGGTAACCTTGCGTTACATCCGTTCGGATATGGGGACGGACCAGAATGACGAAAGCAATGCGGGCAATGCTTTTTCTGCCGATATTTCCGGTTATCTGGAAAAATATGTGCTGATGGGTAATGCCGAGGCATTGTGGAGCTTTGGTTTCAACCTGTCGAATATAGGGAGTAAGATCTCGTATGACGGGGGTAATACGAACCAGTACCTTCCGGCAAAGCTGACGTTGGGGACCGGTTTGCTTTATCCGATTGACGATTACAACCAGATCGGCGTTTATCTGGACCTGAACAAATACATGGTCCCGTATGCTCCGCAAAAGGAAGAAGGAGAGACTGATGCCGATTACCAGACGCGTGTGGACGACTATAAATCATGGTCGAGCCTTTCCGGTATGTTGAAGTCTTTTACCGATTCACCTAACGGCCTGCTGAAGGAGATCATGGTTTCGGTCGGAGCCGAGTATAGTTATAACCAGCAGTTCTTCGTCCGTGGTGGTTACTTTTACGAGAATGCGAATGTCGGTAACCGTAAATACTTTTCTGTGGGTGCCGGTTTCCGTATGAGTGTGTTCCAGCTGGATGCTGCTTATCTGGTTAGTACGGTTCCGCAGAACCCGTTGGACCAAACACTTCGTTTCTCCCTGTCTTTTGATATGGACGGGATCAAGAACTTGTTCAGGTGAAAGTTAAAAGTTGAAAGTGATGAAAGTACGGGTTGGGTTTGGATATGATGTGCATGCATTGGTTCCGGAGCGTGATTTGTGGCTGGGCGGAGTGAAAATAGAGCATACGATGGGCCTGCAAGGGCATAGTGATGCGGATGTCTTGATTCATGCTATTTGTGATGCCCTGTTGGGCGCAGCCAATATGCGTGATATCGGTTATCATTTCCCCGATACGGCAGGTGAATATAAGGACATCGACAGCAAGATTCTGTTGTTCGATACAATGGAATTGCTTCGTGATGCCGGATATACATTGGGTAATATAGATGCGACTGTCGCCGCCGAACGTCCGAAACTGAATCCACATATTCCCGAAATGAAACGGGTGATGGCTGACGTCCTCCAAGTGGATGTAGAAGATATCTCCATCAAGGCGACGACAACCGAGAAGTTAGGCTTTACCGGACGACAGGAGGGAATAGCTGCATATGCAACGGTGCTGATACAGAAATAGTCTACCGCTTCCAGGTCTTTATCTATAATAGTTTTAGAAGTTCCCCTTGGGTGAAAATTTATTTTCATGTAAGGGATAATTTATTTTCTCTTATATGAAACAAGGGTTTCACTTACGGGTAACAAAGTGAAACTAATGTTGTATCTTGTTTATCCCGCCGTTAATTTGTAGATTTGACCCCATAAAGAAAAGATGAAATATGAAGAGTAACGATTGGAAGGACCGTCTGGGGATCATGTATTCTACGAACCCGGATTTTCAATATAATACAGGAGACGAAGAGGAAGAAGAAACGCTTCCGAAAGAGAAGCAGCTGCTGCGCATTGCTTTGGATAAGCGGAACCGGGGCGGCAAGGCCGTGACATTGGTAACCGGTTTCCGGGGAACGACCGGCGATTTGGAAGCACTTGGAAAATTTTTGAAAGTGAAATGCGGTGTCGGTGGCTCGGCCAAAGACGGGGAAATCATCGTACAGGGTGACCTGCGTCCTAAAGTGCTGGAAATATTGCAAAAAGAAGGCTATGTCAAAAGTCGTATAATCTGATCGTATGCTGACAGTCTACAGAGCTTCCGCCGGAGCCGGGAAAACGCACAAGCTGACCGGTGAATATCTGACTTTACTGTTTACGGGACCGGGCGCTTTTCGCCGTATCCTTGCTGTGACCTTTACGAACAAGGCGACAGACGAGATGAAGACACGTATTGTCGACGAACTGTACAACTTGGCTTCCGGAAGGAAATCGGATTATGTGGAATTGCTGAAGTCGGCCTATTCATTGACGGAAATCCAGGTTCGCAAACAGGCGGCCCAAATACTGATCGATATCCTGCACGATTATTCGGCGTTCAACATCAGTACGATCGACCGCTTTTTCCAGCAAACTATGCGTGCCTTTACACGCGAGATCGGTTTGCAGGGCGGCTACGGGATCGAAATGGATCAGGAACTGGTGCTCACGACGGCAATCGATAATCTGTTGTCGGATCTCGAAAAGCCTGAAAGCAAGGACTTGTTAGGCTGGCTGCTCCGGTTTGCGGAGGATAAGATAGAGAGCGGAGGGGAGTGGAACTTGCGTAAAGATATTATGGCCCTGAGCCGTGAGGTCTTCAAGGAGAGCTATAAGGCTTTCAGTGAAGCGGTCGGCCGGGATATAGAGGACAAGAAAGCGCTGGAAGATTACAAGAACGAGCTGTACGGCATCATCCGTTCGGTAGAAGCGACTGCTAAAGAATTGGGAGAACGCGGCCTGGCGATCCTGAATAAATATGGGCTTAAAGTTACCGATTTTAAAGGGGGCAGCCGTTCGCCTCTGACGCTTCTCGACCGTCTGGTGCAGGGAGAGATGAAAGAGCCGTCCGCTACTTTTATCGGTTTGGCGGATAATCTGGACGGCTGTTTCACGAAAACGGTTTCGCTCGGTACCCGGCAGATCATCGGATGTGCCTTTGAGGATGGTTTGAACGATTGCATCAAAGGAATTATTTCCCTGTTCGGTAATCTGACTGCCTATAATACCGCCCGTGAAATTGTCCGTTATTATTATACGTTGGGGATCCTGACCGATGTGTCCCGCCAGATAGCCGCTTATCGGGAAGAAAAAAATGTGATGTTGATTGCCGACACGACCGAATTGCTCAGTAAGGTGATTGAAGGCAGCGATGCTCCTTTCATCTATGAAAAAACCGGTACACATGTCGACCATTATATGATAGACGAGTTTCAGGACACCAGCGGAATGCAGTGGAACAACTTCCGTCCGTTGATCGAAGAGAGCCTTGCACATAGCCGGGATAATTTGATCGTAGGAGATGTGAAGCAAAGCATCTATCGTTTCCGTAACTCGGACTGGAAGTTGCTGGACGAACAGGTGCAAGCCGACTTTTCTCCTGAAGTAGTTCATGAAGAGACGCTGAAGGATAACTGGCGCAGTTGCCGGAATATCGTGGAGTTTAACAATGCCCTTTTTACGACACTTCCGGGTGTCCTGCAGGCTGTCTATAATGAAGCGCTGTCCGTCTCTTCCCTGAGCGAGGAACAACGAGCGGCTTTTTTCACTAAGATCATGTCCGCCTATGATAAAAGTTTCCAACAGGTTCCTCCCCCTTTCATGCAGAAAGACGGGCATGTACGGATTGAATTTCTCTCCGGAGATAATGAGAAAGATTGGAAAGAGGAAGCTCTCGGACGTTTGCCCGGCGTGTTGGAGAAATTGCAGGATAACGGATATGCGCTAAAAGACATTGCTATCCTTGTTCGCACCAATCAGGAAGGGGCACAGGTGGCAGATACTTTACTGGCTTATAAGGAAGAGCATCCTTCCAACCGCTACAACTACGATATTATTTCGGATGAGGCTCTGTTTGTCAGTGGTTCGACGGCAGTCCGTTTCATGGTTTCTTTGTTGCGTTACCTGAAGAACCCCGAAGATCGGACGAACGAGCAGATCGCTTTATATTCCTATCAAGTGTTGAAAGGGAGATTTGGTGTCGAAACTCCGGCTTTTCCACCGGAAGTCGTCTCTGTCCTGCAAATCCTTTCCCGCCAGTCCCTCTATGAAATAACGGAAGGTCTGTTCCGCCTTTTTGCCGACGACTTTCCCGAAAATGAGCAGGTTTTTGTCCAGGCTTTCTTGGATATGGTGTCCGAATATACCCAGAAGGAGAGCGCAGACCTGAACCGTTTCCTGAAATGGTGGGACGAAACGGGCTGCCGGAAAACAATTGCCACACCGGATAGACAGAATGCGATCCGTATCCTCACGGTTCATAAGTCGAAGGGGTTGGGCTTTAAAGTCGTAATCATCCCTTTCGGGGATTGGGAGATCGACCATAAACCGACAAAACCAGTCATCCTCTGGTGCCATCCGGAAGAGAAGCCGTTTGATCGCCTGCATCTGGTTCCCGTGCGCTACGGCCAGTCGTTGGGAAAGACGATTTTTGCAGGCGATTACTTTAAGGAACGCTTGCATGCCTTTATTGATAACCTGAATACTTTATATGTCGCTTTTACTCGTTCGAAAGATGAGTTGATTGTATTCTCTCCGCGCCCGAAGAAGATGAAGGATGCAACTGGTGAAGTGGAAAAGATTTCGACTTTGACCGATGCCTTGTGGGCTGGTCTGCGCACGGATATGCCTGATACACGGGAGGGTGAGAAGCTGATCTTGTTACCTGCCGCTTTCGATACCGGAACGGGCGTTTTCGAGTTGGGCGACTGGTGGCATCCGGTTGCAAAGGAGGAGAATGGGGACATTCAGGAGATCGGGATGGCACGCCTTAGTTCCATCTCTCCGGACGACCGTTTGCAGTTACGTCTGCATGGCAAAGGCTATTTCTTCGATAATGCCCGCCGGAAACATGGGGCTTTGATGCACGAGGTGTTGAGCCGTATCCGTACCCGGAAGGATATTCCGCAGTCGGTCGAACGATACCATCAGGAAGGGGTGATCGACAAAGAGGAAGCGATAGCACTTGTCGCACGCCTCGAAGAGTTGTTGAACCTGCCGGAAGCTGCTTCTTGGTATGACGGTACGGCACGTGTGTTGAACGAGGTCGACATCCTGTTCGGAAAAGGGCTGTCCAAGCGTCCGGACCGTGTAATGATTACCGGAAACCGTGTGGTCGTGGTCGACTATAAGTTTGGGGAACATGCCGACCAACGCTATCATAGTCAGGTAAGGAACTACCTGAAACTGATCCGGCAAATGGGTTATGACGAGGTTGAAGGTTTCCTTTGGTATGTTGAATTAAATAAAATAGAAGCGGTGAAAGGGTGATATATTTTTGTTATTCGGTAAAAATGAATATTTTTGCAAATTCTTACGATAAATACTCGATTAGATTAAAGAATGAAAGTACATAAAGAAGGAACAGGTCTATTATTAACGCTTTTCACGATATTCTTTGTCGTGGACGTTGCGCTGTATCATACTGTCGGTAGAGGTTGGGTGTTCTATACCACGACTTTCGTCACCACAGTCCTGTTCTTGTTGGTACTTAACTTCTTCCGTAGCCCGTTCCGTCGTTTCCCGTTCGATTCGGAAGGATTGGTGATCGCCCCTGCCGATGGTACGATTGTGGCGATTGAGGAAGTGATGGAGAATGAAATCCTGCACAGGGAATGCTTGCAGATATCCATATTCATGTCCGTTTTTAATGTACATGCCAATTGGTTCCCGGTGAATGGGACTGTCAAGCATGTATCACATCAGAACGGGCGTTTCCGTGCCGCCTACTTGCCGAAGAGCAGCACGGAGAACGAGCGTTCGGCTGTTGTCATTACAACCCGTAACGGGGTGGATGTATTGGCACGCCAGATTGCAGGTGCGTTGGCACGACGTATCGTGACCTATGCCAAAGTCGGTGATAAGTGCCATGTGGACGAACAGATGGGCTTTATCAAGTTTGGTTCGCGTGTAGATGTTTACCTGCCTGTCGGGACGGAAGTCCTGGTCGAAATGGATCAGAAGGTTACCGGTAACCAGACTCCGATAGCCCGTTTGGGAAAATAAGAGAAATAAATGAGCATCAAGAATAGTATACCTAATTTTGTTACCTGCTGCAGCCTGATATCTGGTTGTATCGCTTGCATTATGGCGTTAAGGGGAAACTTGCCGATGGCGACCTTGTGGATTGTCATTGCGGCTGTTTTCGATTTTGGTGACGGTTTTGCCGCCCGTTCCCTGCACGCCTACTCTCCGATGGGGAAAGAATTGGATTCTCTTTCTGATATGGTAAGTTTCGGTGTCGCTCCTGGAATGATCGTTTATTGGTTGTTGGAGCAGGCTTGTATGACGGCTCCTGTTTTGGGAGAGGCGGCAGGCTATGTTCCGTATATGGCTTTGGTGATACCGGTCTTTTCCGGGTTGCGTCTCGCCAAGTTCAATATCGATGAAAGGCAGACGACTTCTTTTATCGGTATGCCTGTCCCGGCCCATGCTCTTTTCTGGGCGTCTATCGGCTATGCGTTCCATTCTGCCGTACCAGTGGACAGCATCGGGTTTATTGCCGGAACGATAGTTGCGGCGATCCTGTTTTCGTCTTTACTAGTATCTGAAGTTCCGATGTTCTCATTGAAAGTAAAGTCGTTGGCATGGAAAGGCAATGAGTTACGCTATATTTTAGTGGCCGGGGCGGTGGTCTTTGTGACTCTCTTTGGTGTTCTGGGCATTGCCGGAACAGTCATTCTCTATATAACCTTGTCTTTTTTTAACAAAAGAAGGTAAACAAGAGTTCGTATCTTTGTGTTTGTGTAATAAACCAACTAAGTGACGGAATATGTTTAAGTTTTTGTTTGTTATGTTCTTCTTCTTTATCCTGCTAGTTTTTCTAATGGGATTCTCTATCTTGCGTACCTTTAAAAATATCCTGTTCGGAAGCGGAAGTAGTGGAAAGAAGGGTGAACAACGCCGTCAAACAAGCGGTTACTCTTCCGACGCGCGCAGTAACAGCTCTGCACGAGAAGAATATGCTTCGCAGGTCTCCCGTAAAAAGATTTTTGCAAAAGATGAGGGGGAGTATGTGGATTATGAGGAAGTGAAATAAGTTGTTCAGCGCTTGCGCTGAAAGAATTTGCGCATTTCTTCGGCGCATTCGTTTTCAAGAACCCCTTTTTTGACTGTCGCTTTTGGATGTAAGGCTTTCGGTGCGTATTGCTGGAAGCCTCTTTTTTCGTCTGTCGCTCCGTAGACGATCTTGCTTAGTTGCGACCATCCGATTGCTCCGGCACACATCACGCATGGTTCCACCGTCACGTAAAGGCTGCATCCGGTCAGATACTTGGCTCCTAAGACGCCGACTGCCGCCGTTATTGCTAACATCTCGGCATGGGCGGTTGGGTCGTTCAGACGTTCCGTCTGGTTGTGGGCGCGGGCTATGATCTGGTTATTACATACGATAACGGCACCGACGGGAACTTCTCCCTCTTCGGCTGCTGAGCAGGCTTCTACTAGTGCCTGCTTCATGAAATATTCGTCGTTGAATGGATCCATCATCTTCTCATTTCGTTTTCATTGAAGAGGGTAGGATAGTCCTCTTCCAGGGTTTTAAGTATGTGGGACAGGATTGTCTCACGGTACCAACGGGATTTGTTGATGATTTTATACCTGGCAAGATAACGTTCCACTGCCTTCTGCTCGTCGTCGTTGAGCATGAAAGTGACCTTGTGCACGCGTGGGTGATTCGGCTGTGGAGATGAATATTTACGTTTCAGTGTCATAGTTTGCAAATGTAAGGGGGAAAGCGCAAATAAAAAAGAAAAACAGTATATTTGTGCAAATTACATGGAATGGCTAAACGGAACGAAACAGGAAAAGACGGTGAGTCGGTTGCACGTGCTTTTCTGGAAAAGCAGGGCTACAAGATTACCCATACGAACTGGCATTGGCATCATTATGAGCTGGACATCGTAGCAGTCAAAGATACCTGGCTGGTTGTGGTAGAGGTGAAAACGCGTTCGGATGATTATCTTTTGGCGCCGGAAGATGCGGTCGATGCTCCTAAAATCCGCCGTATCGTGGCGGCAGCCGATGCGTATGTCCGCTTTTTCAATCTTGAACTACCGGTCCGTTTTGACATCATAACCGTAATTAAAAAAGGAGAGGAGTCTGAAATAGATCATATAGAAGATGCTTTCTATGCTCCTTGCCGCAAATAAAACAAAGAACAGTTATGAATATAGAAGAAGCCAGGGAATATTGCCTGTCGCTGAAGAATGTGACGGAGTGTTTCCCTTTCGATGATGTTTCACTGGTGTTCAAAGTGGAGGGGAAGATGTTTTTGCTCCTGCCTCTGGATGCCGTGGAACCGTGTGTGTCACTGAAATGCAGCACCGATTATGTCGAGGATCTGCGCGAACGATATACGGCAGTGGAAGGTGCTTGGCATTTTAACAAGAAATACTGGAACACCATCTACCTTGACCGGGATATGCCGGACAGCGAGATCAAGCACTGGATCCATCATTCTTATCGCGAGGTGATCGCCAAATTACCGAAGAAAATAAGAGAAGCTTACGAAAATGAATGACAAAAACGAAACTCCGAAGATCATCCGGCTTGTCGAGACAGATTCGACCAATAACTACCTGCGGGAACAAAGTGCAAAAGCCAGGTTGCCGGAAGGTAGCCTCGTCATAGCCGATTTTCAAACAGCCGGAAAGGGGCAGGTCGGAAACTCATGGGAGTCGGAAGCTGGGAAAAATTTGATGTTCAGTATTCTTTTATATCCTGATTTTCTTCCTGCGAACCGACAATTCCTGATTTCCCAGATTGCTTCCCTGAGTGTGAAGGAAACGTTGGAGAAGTACACGGATTCCGTCACGGTAAAATGGCCGAACGATATTTACTGGAAAGATCGTAAGATATGCGGAATGCTGATCGAGAATGATCTGTCCGGGCAGCATCTCTATTGTTCTGTAGTCGGTATCGGGCTTAATATCAACCAGGAAATATTTCGTAGTGATGCCCCCAATCCCGTATCCCTGACTCAGATTACAGGTAAGACGTATGATCGGGAAGATGTATTGGTCTGCTTCCTGCGTATCTTCTTTAACTACTATTTCCTATTATTACAGGAGAAGGAGGAAGAAATCCGAGCTGCCTATATGGCGGCCTTATATCATGGTGACGGTTATTATTTCTATATTGATGAAAACGGCTCTTTCGAAGCCCGTATCCATGCCATCGAGCCGACCGGCCATCTGATCCTCCAATTGCGCGATGGGGAGCGGCGAAGGTATGCCTTCAAGGAGGTAACAACCGTTGTCCCCAGATAAGAGAAAGTATGCAAGACTGAATTCGGTTTGCTGATTGGCATAATTCAGGGCAGTATGTCAAAACTACCTTGTTCCCGCGTCAAGTTCGGGGACAAGTACATTTTGACACACTGTTCTGAATCTTATTATCTTCCTGGTTGGTCTGTCATTGTAAACACCAGGTTCCCGCCATTCATGACATCCTTGTGGCTGATTGTAAGACCTGTGACCGGCTTTCCGTTCAGTTCTACTGATTTGACGTATTTGTTGGTTTTAGACAAACCTTTGGCTTCGACAGTGAATGTTTTGCCTTCGGGGAGAGATAGGGAAATCTTTTCTATTTGAGGAGCTCCTAAAACATATTCCCCGCTGATCGGGTTGACCGGATAGAAGCCCATAGCCGAGAAGATATACCAAGCGGACATCTGGCCGCAGTCGTCGTTACCGCATAGACCGTCCGGTTGGGCCAGGTAGAAACGGTCGAAGACTTCGCGGATCACCTGCTGTGTCTTTTCCGGATGGCCGGCATAGCTGTAGAGGTAAGCTACGTGATGGCTAGGTTCGTTGCCGTGTGCATATTGGCCGATCAGGCCGGTTACGTCGGAAACGAAACCTGTGTTTTCGGCTGTGCTTTCGAGGAAAAACAATGAGTCGAGTTTGGTCACGAAAGCCTCGTTGCCACCCATCAGGTCGATCAGGCCTTGTACGTCGTGCTGTACATGCCAAGTGTACTGCCAAGAATTGCCTTCCGTGAAATCGCCGCCCGAAGAACTGGCGTGTGAGAGCAGGAAGGAATTGAACGGCGTACGCCAGTTGCCTTTGGAATCTTTTCCTCTCATCAGCTTGAGTTCCGGATCGAAGAGGTTCTTATAGAAGGCGGCACGTTTGGAGAAACGTTCGTAATCTTCCGTCTTGCCTAACGCTTTTGCCATCTGGGCTACACAATAGTCGTCGTAAGCACATTCCAAGGTCTTGGATACCGATTCGGTGTCGATAATGTCGAACGGGAAATAACCGTATTTCTCGAATGTTTCCCAGTCGGAGTTAAAATGGCTGACGGTAGCGCTCGCTTTGACTGCCTGGTAAGCCTCTTCTGCATCGAACCCTTTGAATCCTTTCAGGTAAGCATCCACGATCACCGGAATAGCGTGATTACCGATCATGCAGAAGTTTTCTTTTCCCCACAAAGCCCAGATCGGCAGAAAACCCTGTATCTTCTGGTGGTCCAGCATCGTCTGGATCATGGCGTCTACTTTGTCCGGGTTCAGGATCGTATATAGCGGATGAGCGGCGCGGTAGGTATCCCAAAGTGAGAATGTGGAATAGTATTCGCCTGTTGGAGACATATGAATATTGTCGTCGATGCCACGGTACCGTCCGTCGATGTCGGCAATGTTGTTAGGCTGCATCATCAAGTGATACATGGAGGTGTAGAAACTTGTTTTTTCATCTGTCGTACCTGTAACCTGAGCGCGGGAAAGGAGGGCCTGCCACTGGTCGCGTGTGGACTGGTGGACAGCATCGAAATCCCATGCCGGATTTTCTTTTTGCAGGGAAGCGAGAGCTCCATCAATGCTTACACTCGACATGGCGATTTTCACCTGTACGGCTTCTCCCGGTTTCGTGTCGAATTCGAGTATCAGGCGTTTTGCCTTTTCTCCTTTTTCTGCGGGGAGTTCTTCCTTGACCGTATAAGGACGGTCGAATTTGATCACATAGAAATAATGGCGTGTCACCCAAGCACGAGTCTGGTTATGTCCGGTGATCGTCTGGTTGTCCGGCATTTCAAGCTCGGCTTCTAAGACATGTGTCTTCAGCGCATCCTTGCTTCCGACCATACCGCGTTGTAGGTCGACTAGCAGACGTGCCGGCCCTTCGTTGTTGAATTTATAGCGATGGAGAGCTGTGTGGGCAGTAGCCGTAATTTCAGCATCGACACCGTAGTCGGATAAGGTGACTGCATAATAACCCGGTGATGCTTTCTGGGTGGATTTGTCGTATTCGCTTTTATAAGTATTGTCTTTGATATCGCCACAGAACGGGAACAGCAGGATGTCGCCCAAATCCGGACAGCCCGTTCCGTTCAGATGCGTTTGAGCGAAACCTTCGATAAAGTTATCTTCATAATTATATCCCGAACAGTATCTCCAGGAGCCAACTCCGGATTCGGGGCTTGCCTGTATCAGTCCGAACGGTGCACAAGCACCCGGAAACGTGTGTCCGTTGTCCGCATTCCCGATAAAGGGATTAACATACTGGCAATAGTCTTCCTCGACATTGTCTTTTGCTTGGGGTGCAGGGCTGCACGCACTGACCATCCCTAACAGAGACAGTCCGATCACAAGGTCTTTCATGAATTAGAATTTTATATTTGCAATTAAACTTCGTTATTCCTTTTTTCCGTCTTTCATCTTGTCCCGAATCTTCAGTCGTTTGATCTGCAGGAAACGCAATAGGCCGATAACAAGAACAGTCGCCGCGATTACCCCGAAATACTGTACATAATCAGGATTGGCTTGTTTGCCAGGCCAACCGATTATGCTCATAACGATCAGGTAAATCAATAGAACAGCAGTTGTTATGTTTACTTTCTTCATTGGATTTCTCGTATTTGAATGCAAACTTAGAGAAAAAATATGATTTATGTTTGTCTTTGTTCCTATTTAACGGATAAATGCTGGAAAATCCTACAAGAAAGGTGGACAAGCCGGATTTATGTATATCTTTATCGGCGATTTGATTCTATATGTATGAAAGGCGGATCCGAGATATATTCTTTTAATCAGTTGTTTACTGACTATAAAGGTCGTTTTGTTCATTTTGCCAACACCTATGTAGGCGACAGTATGGTTGCGGAAGATATTGCGATCGAAAGCCTGATGTATTATTGGGAAAATAGGGGAAAACTTGCACCTGACTCGAATGTTCCGGCCTATATTCTAACCGTCATCAAGCACAAATGCCTGAATTATTTGCAACGTTTGCGTACTCGAGAAGAGATAGTCGAGTATTTGAAGGATTGTGACACTTGGGAACTGAACCTGCGCATCGCTACCCTCGAAGCTTGTAATCCTGAAAAGCTGTTTACTGACGAGTTGCAGTCGCTTGTCGACAAGGCGTTGGAAACATTACCCGAACAGACACGCGAAATCTTTGTTCGCAGCCGCTACAACAACCAAAGCCATAAGGAGATTGCGGTAGCCTTGGGTATCTCGACGAAAACGGTGGAGTTCCATATTACCAAGGCTTTAAAAGTCTTGCGTGTAGCTTTAAAAGATTATTTCCCTTTACTGGCTTTCCTGCCAAAATTCTTTTGCTGATACTTGCCTGTCAACAATTGTCGGCAAGTCTGCTGACGGTTGTCGACAAAAGTCCGACTGGCGTGAAAAATTTTCGATATCTGGCGATAAATAAGAAAAAATGACGGGTAAATTCCAAGTGCATGGTGTCTGGTTGAAACTTTTTCTTCAAAAAATCCCTTTTCCGTTAGGGATATTTCCTGCTTATTTGCTTTATAAACAGAAACGGAAAAAATGGAAAAAGAAACATTATATAAATTCTTTGATGGAAAAGCTTCCCGTGAAGAGAAAGAAGCTGTCCGTATCTGGCTGGAATCTTCTCCCGAAAACGAGCAAGAGCTTTTCAAGGAACGTGAGTTTTTCGATGCGATGATCCTGTCGGGCAGTACGAAGGTGGCCGGGATGGAAAAGAAATCCCGTCCTTTCTATCGAACTGTCTTGCTCGAAGCCATAAAGATCGCGGCCGTGTTTGCCATTACTGTCGCTAGCGGAACGTATTTCTATAAGTCGGAAATCTGTAAGATAGGCGAGGCAATGAATACGATCACAGTTCCTGCCGGCCAGCGTGCCAACCTGACTTTGGCGGATGGTACGAACGTTTGGCTGAATGCCCGTTCCGAAATGCGCTACCCGGCTGTCTTTACGGGCAATAAGCGAGAGATAACCTTGGATGGAGAGGCTTATTTCGAAGTAACTCACAATGAAGACAAACCTTTTGTTGTCCAGACGAACAAATGTAATGTCGAGGTGCTGGGAACGAAATTTAACGTGGAGGCATACAGTGACTCCGAGGATTTCTGTACGTCACTGATGGAAGGTTCGGTACGGGTATCGGATAAGAGGAATCCGTCGGAAACCTTGGTTTTGGCGCCTAATCAACAGGTTTCTTTGATCAATGGCCATTTACAGTCGAAATCGATTGCGGACTTTGATCCTTTCCGCTGGAAAGAGGGATTGATTTGTTTTAAAGATATGAATTTTAAGGAGTTGATGTCCCGTTTCGAAAAGTGCTACGGCATACATGTTATTATAGAAAACCCCAAATTAACCGATTATATCTGTAGTGGTAAATTCCGGATATCGGACGGTATAGACAAGGCATTGCATATCCTACAAAAAGATGCTAAGTATACGTTTGAACGGAACAAAGATGAATCGGTTATTTATATAAAGTAATGTCTAATCTTAAAATATAATGCCTATGATGAAGGAAAAAGGTTAACCTTTTATTGAGAAAAATGCCGGTAAGTGTCCCCACACTTACCGGCATAGACTTAACACAATTATTTAACTGTATTAATAAATTTGATTTCCAAAGATATGAATAAAAAATCTTTGTCGATGTCTTATTCTGTAAAAAGGCCTCGATGTAAACAATTTTTTAGAGTCATGAGAATAACCACTTTGTTATTATTCGTTTTCATTTTCTGCATGCATGCAGAAAACTCCAGTTCTCAGAATGTAAATGTTACGATCAAAAGAAGTAACACCGAACTTGAGAATGTGTTGAACGATATTGAGAAACAAACTGATTATCTGTTTATTTACAACAAGTTTGTGAATGTGGACAGAAAAGTGTCTGTTAATTTGAAGAAAGCCTCTCTGGAGGAAGTCTTGGCAAATCTGTTCGCCGGAACGGATGTGAAATACTCTGTCGATGGTTCGTATATATTATTGTCCGCAGGTGGAACAACGACTACGATCTCTTTGTCTGCACAGCAGGGTAAAATGGTCAGTGGTGTGATTACGGATATCAATGGCGAGCCTATTATTGGTGCCAACGTGATCGAAAAAGATTCGGAATCTGTCGGAACGGTGACGGATGTCGATGGTAAGTTTACTTTGGCACTGGACAAGCCTGCTGCAACGTTAGTCGTGTCTTACATCGGTTATCTGACCAAGGAAGTGCCTGTAGGCAGTCAGTCTGTTTTGAAGATTATCTTATCCGAAGATACTCAGAATCTGGAAGAAGTGGTTGTGATCGGTTACGGTTCGGTAAAGAAAAGTGACTTGACCGGTGCAGTCGGTTCCATCCAGGTAGACAAGGTGCAGGGTATCAGTGTGAAATCCGTAGACCAGATGTTGCAAGGACGTACTTCCGGTTTGTATATGGTACAGAATTCTGGAATGCCGGGTGCAAGCTCCACCGTCCGTATCCGTGGCGGTAACTCTATTTCCGGCGGTAATGAACCGTTGTATATCATCGACGGCATGCCGGTTTATCCGAGTGCGGATGCAAGTCAGACGGCATTAAGCCCGCTGAATTCAATCCCGACATCGGATATTGAATCGATAGAAGTTTTGAAGGATGCTTCTTCGACTGCTATTTACGGCTCCCGTGGTGCTAATGGTGTTATTATCGTAACGACCAAAAAGGGTAAAAGCGGTAAGACTTCTGTCGCATTTGATGCTTACTGGGGTATTCAGAATATCTATAAGAAATATGACTTGCTGGATTCCCGTTCATTTGAGAAACTGGCAAATGAGGCATTGGTAAATTCCGGTGGGGCAGCAATTTATGATGAAAGTCTGACTCCAGCTACGACGGATTGGCAGGATTTGACATCCAATAAGAATGCCCTGACACAAAACTACCAGTTGACGGTTTCCGGTGGTAATGATAAAACGACTTTCTTGACTTCTTTCAATTACTTCAACCAGGAAGGAGTAATCAAAGCATCTGAAATGAAAAAATATGCTTTCCGAGCCAATATTGATCATAAGATTTCTTCAACGATAAATCTGGGATTAAGTCTGACGATGACGAAAGTCGACAATAACCGTGTTGGAAATTCTGTTTTGCAGTCCCGTTTGACTACGCCATCGAATTTGCCTGTGATGCAAGATGACGGAAGTTATACGTTTAGTGACAATAATGGCGTCATTACATTTGACAACCCGGTTGGAGTTATAAACGAAAAGGTGGATTGGCATACCAATTTCCGATCATTAAACAATGCATTTGTTGAGTGGAATATAATTAAGGGATTGAAGTTCAAATCTTCTTTTGGAATTGATATTGATTATGCCACCAACAAAAGTTATAATCCCCGTTCTGTTTATTCCGGTAGCCAAAAGAATGGAGAAGCCAAGAAAATCTCGAATAACACTTATACGTGGATTAACGAAAATATCCTGACTTATACGAATACATGGGGTGTACACTCTTTTACGGGTATGGTCGGATATACGCAACAGCAATCGGCCTATGATGGTTTTAATGCCGGTTCTTATGGTTTCTTGAATGATAATTTGCAGATGAATAATTTAGGATCGGGGACGACTTATACGGCTCCTGGATCTGAAGTTAAGAAATGGGCTTTGAATTCTTACCTGGCTCGTGTTAACTACACAGTGAATAATAAATACTTGTTGACTGCTTCTATCCGTGCAGACGGTTCATCCCGTTTCGGTTCGGACAACCGCTGGGGGTATTTCCCTTCTGCTGCTTTGGCATGGAGAGCTTCTGAGGAATCTTTTATTAAAGACTTGAATATCTTTAGTAATTTGAAACCTCGTGTAAGTTTCGGTATCACAGGTAACCAAGATGGAATTGGTACTTACCCTGCGTATGCTTTGTTGGGTTCGAATGGTTATGTGGCAGGTGGAGATAAGGTGACTGGCTATTATCCGTCGCAAGTTGCCAATACGAACCTGAAGTGGGAAACAACTGCCCAGTTCGATGCCGGTATCGATTTCGGCTTCTTTAATAACCGTTTGACTGTAGTTATTGATGGTTATTACAAGAAAACCCGTGATCTGTTGTTGAAAGTGAAAGTACCGGGGTCTTCAGGTTTCTCTTCCGGTCTGAAAAATATTGGAGAAGTCGAAAATAAAGGTTTTGAATTAGCGATCAATGCGACGCCGATAGAAGGTGATTTCACTTGGAATACGAGTTTGAACCTTACTTATAACAAGAATAAAGTATTGGATTTGGGTGATGTCTCATTTATTTATCCGAGTCAGCCAGGCCAGGATGAAACCGGAATACATTTGGGGCGTATCATACAGGTCGGACAGCCTTTAGGAACGTTCTACGGATATGTGTATGACGGACTTTTCAGTACGACGGATGACATAGCATCTTCTGCGCAGCCGACAGCTAAACCTGGCGATATCCGCTATAAAGATATTAGTGGCCCGGATGGTGTTCCTGACGGAGTGATCAACGATCTTGATCGTACGATTATCGGTTGTGCACAGCCAAAGCTTTTTGGAGGATTCAATAACACGTTCTCTTACAAAAATTTTGATTTGAATGTAAATACGATTTTCACGATCGGAAATGACGTTTATAACGGTACGAGAGTTACTATGGAGAATATGCAGGGATCAACAAATATGTTTGCTTCAACGATGAATTATTGGACGCCTGATAATCAAAATGCTCCGTTGCCACGTCCACTCCGTTCAAAGGCTGTAATGCGTGTTTCCAATCAATATGTGGAAAACGGTTCTTATCTGCGTTTCCAAAATATCACGTTAGGTTATAATGTGCCTACTGAATTTTTGAGTTTTACAAAGTATGTATCGGGATTACGGGTGTATGCTTCTTTGCAGAATTTCATTACGATAACAAGCTATTCTGGTGATAATCCGGAAGTCAGCAAATATGGTCAGGATAACCTGGGAGCCGGATATGATGCATTCTCTTATCCGTTTGCAAAGTCAGTATTGTTTGGTTTGAATGTTAAATTCTAAAAGAGTCTAAGTAGTTTATGAAAAAAATAGCATTTATAATATTGAGTTCGGTCATGATGAACTCATGTACGGATATGAATCTGATACCGGAGTCTAATCTGAGTCCTGAAAACTTCTTTAAATCCGAAGAGGATGCAACAGCTGCTGTTTATGGAACGTATTCGGTTTTTACCGATAATGATATTTATAACCAGTTTTGGGAAGTATTGCAGAGTCAGGGTACTGATGATTGCGAGTGGAGTGGTGGGCGCACGACGACTAACCTGGACAAAAATGCTTTAGATAAATTTGAGTATGATGGGAATACGAATTTAGTTTACTCCGTTTGGATTAAGCACTATGTGGCAGTTAACCGCTCTAACTTCGCGATAGAAAATATTTCGAATATGGGGAGCGAACAGATAAGAGATGATGTCAGGAAGCGGCTGATCGGAGAAGCTAAGTTCCTGCGGGCATTGGCCTATTTTAATTTGGTTCGCATATATGGAGGAGTCCCTTTAGTATTGAAGCAAACCACTTCGTTGGATGGCTTAGAAGTTCCCCGGAATACAGTTGACGAATGTTATGAACAGATTATCTCGGATTTGCAAGAAGCAAAATCTGTTCTTCCTGCTATCGGGCAACTTCCAGAGGGATATTTAGGACGGGCAACAAAAGGGTCCGCCTCTGCTATGTTGGCAAAAGTTTATTTGACCCGTGAAGATTATCAGAATGTAGTGAAGGAGACGTCGGAAGTGATGCAGATGGGATATAAATTATGGAAGAATTATGCTGATAATTTTGATGTGGAAAAAGAAAATGGACAGGAATCTATATTTGAAATCCAGTATAAGCGGAATACTCCGGGTGTGTCGGGTAGTAATTACAACGGATATTATCGTCCTCCGTTTGTCAATATAAATGGTTGGGTCGGATATGGAGATGATCCAGTGACACGTAATCATTATGAATGTTACGAGGAAGGTGATTTGCGTCGGGATGTAAATGTGCGTCTTTATACGAAGGAAGAGTATCCGAATATGTCTTCCAATTATGAGTTTCCTTGTTATGTAAATAAATTTCAGGATCCTTCGCCGTTGGCCGTAAGATCTCAAGGAGGAGAAAATAATTATCCGATATTGCGTTATTCGGACGTCTATCTAATGCGTGCGGAAGCCTTGAATGCAATAAATACTTCTGATGCAGAGGCGTATGAGTGCTTAAATGTCATACGTCGTAGGGCTTTTGGACTTAATATGAACGAGGCTTCTGCTATTGATATTAAGCTAGGATTGAGTAAAGAAGATTTCTTGGATATAATTCTTTTGGAACGTCGTAAAGAATTTGCATTTGAAGGACAACGTCGTTTTGATTTGGTACGTACGCATAAATTGAAGGAAGCCATGATGGCGCAGAATCCGACTATTGGTGCTGTGGTAGAGGAAAAACATTATCTGTTGCCTATACCTGTGACAGAATTGGATGCAAATAAGTTATTAGAGCAAACTCCGGGATGGTAAATTAAGTATTATATGAAGAGAAGAAGTTTTATCAGAAACATAAGTTCTTTAGGTTTGGCATCTGTAGCAGTGGGAACATCTTTTGCTGCAGAAACTCCTCAAAGTAACAGTTTGCCGGGAAAATCGAAAATACCGGTATATGATGGGTGGGACGTAATAGTTGTGGGGGGAGGACCTTCGGGATGTGCTGCGGCTACGGCTGCGGCACGCGAAGGTGCCAAAACTTTGTTAATGGAAGGAACTGGAGCCTTAGGTGGAATGGGGACTTCTGGCTTACTGAATGCGTGGTGCCCTTTTACGGATGGTGAGAAGATTATTTATAAAGGAATTGCGGAACGGGTTTTTTCCGAGTCAAAGAAAGGTGTTCCTCATATTCATTATGATAATTGGGTGCCTATAAATGGTGAATATCTGAAAGTCGTGTATGACGATTTGGTAACCTCTGAGGGCGTATCTGTTCTTTTTTTCACAACAATGGCTGCTGTCGAAATGAAACGTAAGGGGGTTGTCGATGCAATAGTTGTTGCTAATAAAGCAGGATTGTCAACTTACAAAGCTAAAGTATATATTGATTGTACAGGCGATGGTGATCTTGCGGCTTGGGCTGGTGCTGATTTTGTAATAGGAGATGAGAGTGGTTCCGTTCAAGAAGGTACTTTGTGCTTTACCTTGTCGAATGTCGACCCTTATGAGTTTTCTTTAATAGGGAATGTCCATACTAATCGGAAGGATGGTCCGATTCATTCTATTTATGGTAACCCTAAATACCCATTGGTGAAAGATAAGCACATGAATGACAAGTTAATCGGACCGGGTATCTTAGGATTCAATGCCGGTCATGTGACTGTTGATAGTACAGATCCAGTATCTTTGACTGAAGCAATGATAAAAGGACGTAAATTGGTAAGACAGTTACATGAAGGATTGGTCGAGTTTGAACCAAAGTCATTTGGTGCTTCTTTTTTGGCAAGTACGGCTAATTTGATGGGAATCAGGGAAAGTCGCCGGATAAAATGCGATTATACATTCACATTGGAAGATTGGCTCGCTCGTAAGGAGTTTGAGGACAGTATCGGACGTAACTGTTATTATATTGATGTCCATAAACAGGATGCAACCGTGTATCCTCGCTATAAGAAAGGAGAATCTCATGGAATCCCCTTTAGTTGTCTGACTCCTGCGGGTTTGAAAAATGTAATGGTTGCAGGACGTTGTATCTCGACGGATTCTTATGCTCATGGTAGTCTGCGTGTGATGCCACCGTCGCTTGTAACAGGTGAAGCAGTTGGTGTTGCTGCCGGTCAGATTTGTAAATCCAAATCTCCTGATATACATAATGTTGATATTCAAAAGTTGAGGAAACGATTGAAAGAAGTAGGTCAGTTGATCTGATGTAAATGGATACTCGTCTGTTATTTTCTAGTTTAAACAAGGAATCGGCAGACGGGTATATTATGTCCTATAGTGGGTATATATGTAGATGAAATATTGTGTACATTCTGTTTTAAAGTTTTAATTTGACTATTGCTAATAAATATGAAGCAAATCGTTCTGATTCTATTTTTATGTATTGTAGGCTGTTCCTTTGTATGGGGACAAGATGCGAATTATTATCGTAATCCCGATAGGATTTATCTGGATTCAAAAGATGGACACCAAGGTGCATTCCTTTGGAAAATGAAAAAAGCAGGAGATGTTACAGCCTGTGCGGAAGCCGTGTCGAAGCCCGGATATAAGACGGGTGACTGGATGCCGGCAATTGTTCCGGGTACTGTTCTAAATTCTCTCGTATATAACAAAGTGTATCCCGAACCTTATTATGGATTGAATAATAAACTGACGAGCAATATCATTCCGGATTTGTCTGTTGTCGGACGTGATTTTTATACTTATTGGTTTCGTACCGATTTCATCGTTCCTGCTGATTATAAGGGGAAAGTCATTTGGTTACAGTTGGACGGGATCAATTATCGGGCGGAAGTCTGGGTAAACGGTCATTTGCTGAGTAATATTTCCGGCATGTTTATTCAGGATTATGTGGATATAACAGAGTTCGCCCGAGTAGGCGAAACGAACGCTTTGGCAGTAAAAGTCTATCCGGTCGATATGTCTGGAACCGTCAAACAAAAACAGTGGGGAGCTGTAGGAGAATTTCATAACGGTGGTGACGGGAATATAGGGCTGAACACGACGATGCTGATGTCTGTCGGTTGGGACTTTACTTTCTTGGACGGTATACGTGACCGGAATACCGGCATTTGGAAAAGCATATCGTTGTATGCTACTGACAAAGCTGCGATCCGCAATCCGTTTATTCGTTCTGAACTTGCCAAGCCTGGATATGATAAAGCCGAGGAGACTGTCTCTGTCGAGGTTATTAATCCGACGACGGGGTCGGTCAAATGTGTCGTTGCTGGTGAAATAACAGGTGAAAATATTCGTTTTTCAAAAAGAGATAAGCCTTTTTCGTGGAGAAACTCGTGAAATAGTCTTTACCCCGGAAGAATTTCCGCAGTTGAAAATTGATAATCCTCGGTTGTGGTGGCCGTTGTTTAAAGGTAAACCGGATTTGTATGAATTGAAGATGACAGTTTCTGTTAAAGGGCAAGTTTCGGATTCGTTGAAGACTCGTTTTGGTATTCGCGAAATTACATCGGATCAGAATACACCAGACAAATCCCGTCAGTTTTATGTCAATGGCAAGAAGATCTTTATCCGGGGAACGAACTGGATACCGGAAGGAATGTTGCGGCATTCGGATGAACGTACTTATGCAGAATTGCGCTATACCAAACAATCCGGCGTTAATTTGGTGCGTATGTGGGGAGGCGGTATTGCAGAATCCGACTACTTTTTCCAATTGTGTGACGAAATGGGACTGTTGGTTTGGCAGGAATTTTGGTTGACAGGCGATACGAAACATCCACACGACCAGGCTCTTTATTTGGCAAATCTGGAATCGACGGTAAAACGTTTACGGAATCATCCTTCCCTGGCTTATTATGTTTCTTCTAATGAAAGTACGGAAGTGGTGGGTGCAAAAGATCTGATTATGAAATTGGATGGTACACGCGGTTATCAGATGCAATCGGAATGTGATGGTGTGCATGATGGCAGTCCCTACAAGCAAGTGAATCCGATGCAGCATTATGAGAATACGGCCTCGCCACGTGGAAGCCGTGTGGATGGTTTTAACCCAGAGTATGGAGCGCCAACGTTGCCGACCCTTGAAACTTTACGGGAGGTGATGGATGAGAAAGATTTATGGCCGATCAATAAAGAGGTCTGGGATTATCACGATGGGGGAGGCTTCCATTTAATGTCCACTATGTATAAAGATCTTGTCAATAATTACGGAACCTCGCAGTCGATAGAAGAGTTTGCTAAAAAAGGCCAGTTGGTAGGAGCAATGAATTCAAAGACAATTTGGGAGGTTTGGAATTATAATAAGCTGGACTATGGGGATCGCTATTGTTCAGGGTTATTATTCTGGTATCATAATTGTCCGGTACGCCAGGTATGTGCCCGTATGTGGGATTGGTCGTTGGAACCGACGGCTTCACTATATCATACTCAGAATGCATTGGAGCCTTTACATGCGCAGTTTGATTATTTGAAGAATATGGTTTCGGTATGTAATGATTATTATCGGTCTTTTAAAAATTACAAGGTCAAGGCTGATGTATATGATTTGAATAGCAAGAAGGTCTTTTCTTACTCTCAACGGATTGATATCGGTGAAGATGAGGTGCTGAATGATTTGTTTAAAATCGATTTTCCATCAGATATAACCCCTGTGCATTTTATCCGGCTTGGTTTGTCGGATGAAAAGGGAAAAGAAGTAGTGTCTACGTTCTATTGGCGTTCCAATGCCGCTTATGAAGGAAAGGAAATCTTAACAGGACCAACCTCTTCCGGTTTTGAATCTCTGAATGATATGCCAACGGCCCGGCTTCAGACGAAGTACAAAACGAAAGAAGTTGATGGGCGGTATTATATTGAAGTTTCGTTGAAGAATACTTCTTCCCGGATTGCTTTCTTTACGCAACTTCAATTTCTGGATAAAGCGGGCAAGCCTGTTCGCCCTTCGTTCTATACGGATAATTTTTTCTCGTTGTTGCCAGGTGAAACGAAGCAGGTACTTATTGATACATCTGTGGATAAAGTTACAGAAGGCGAGTTTTCATTAACTGTCGGCGGATGGAATGTACAGCAGAAAAAATATAAGTTGTAATAGTTCATATTATACTGAATTATAGGGTAAAGGCGGAATGTGAAGTGCGAGAATAAAGCACTTTTACATTTCGCCTTTGTTGTATTTATGGAAGGACCACTTTATAGTATTTTTGATAGTTGGCGGAATGTATTTGTAAAATGTACATTCCAGAGAGATTAGTGAACGGAACTACCAGCGAACCTTGTCGTATTCTTTTTTGAAACATGCAGTGTCCCATCATGTTAAAAACTTTGATATATCCTGCTTCCGGGATATTTTGCAGGTGTAGTTGGCCGTCTTTTATGAAAAAACGGAAATTCTCTGTATTGGGGAGCTCTATCTCTGTGCTTTGTTTGTCGGGATGGGGTTCGGTTATACTTTTACTCATAGGGAAGTTTGTCGGGATTATGTTTATTGCTTTTGTGGGTGTGCTGTTGGACGATATTTTCAACTCGGTCGGTGAGGATGCTTTTACAAAGAAGGCGGCGAAAGGAGGGAGGGCATAGTTGCTATTAAGGGAATAGGTTTTATAACCGTTTCCGTCATATACATAGATATTTCCATCCAAAGCCTTGTTTTTTTCGATTTGGGTTAATGGAAGTAGTGCGGGGAATGGATTGCCGCACAAATACCAGCCATGGTTTTCTTGATTGCCTGAAGAACTGTCGGAATTTAAAGGAATTGCAATAGCTCCTATATTGGCAAAATTTTCGGGGATGTCGCCGGGTCGAGATGAAAAAGATAAAGTTCGGTTTGTCGTTTTCTCGTCTAATGCGATCAGGTAACCTTTGTTTTTTTCGAACAGGGGGACATTATCGGGACGGATGGGCACGACTTCCCAATTCCCGGCAGATTGGTTGGACGATGCCCGCTTGTCTCCGTTGTAGGATTGGACATAAAAATAGTTGCCTCCGTCGTTAGGCGTAGCATCCTTTTGTTCGAAGTGGAGGTCGATGCCAGGCGGATAAACGTCGAAAGGAAATGAGATAAAATACCATTTGCCGGGTTCTTCAAAAGTTTTATGGAAGGTGATACGGCCGGAAAGAAGTATTGTCCCTCCTGAATGGAGAGAGGCTTTGTTTTCGTATAGGTCCAAATTCTGTAGGATAAACAGGCTGCCAGGATTGATCTCCAGTGATCCGGAATGAATGGCGATATCTTTGCAATACGTATCTGTTGTTATACTTACATTCCCTTTTATGAGCGCATTCCTGTGGCGGAGTGGAGGAAGATGCGACCAAAGGGTTGTGTCGTTCCAGTTTCCGATACCAGAGAATAGAGAATATGAAGGGATGTCGCCATAAGCAAAAACGCTATCGGTCATATAATATCCATTCTGTGTATTGACTTTTTTGTTTGTCGTTATAGCAAAAGAGCTTGGATTGCTTCCGATTGTAAGATATCTGTAACCCATGTAATCTTTACCTTGTTCAGGAGTGTTTCCTGTTATGACTTCATCGGAATTATTACGGTGAACGTTAAATAATAACAACTCACCGGGTTCTAGTTTGAGTCCGGCAATATGTGATACGATTTTTACATTTGTATAATTATTAAGTGAGAAGGGGGAAAAAATGATTCCGGAACCGACAGGTATCTTTATCGTATGTTTCTCTTGGATAAGAGAAGAATTTACAGTTAACGTATATCCCCAATTATCCCATTCTGAATCCCCGAATGTCTGCAATCTGAGCGTATCCGAAACAAGCCTATTTTCATCGCTACCAACAAAACTTTCCCATGAGGATGGATTGGAAACCTGTGCCTGGAGAGGATAAGCGGCACCGAAGAATAAAATCTTTACAAGTACATACTGAACAAAGTGTATGACTCCCTTTTTCATAGTTAATACTATTTTGGATTGATATTATGGGTACAAATATACATAAATAATTGAATTTACTATCTTTGCCGTATGAAAGAATTTATTATATCTGAAGCACAGACAGAAAAGGCAGTTCTCGTAGGACTGATTACTCCTGAACAGAATGAACAGAAAGTGAAGGAATACCTGGATGAATTGGCTTTTTTGGCCGATACGGCAGGTGTCGAAGCTGTGAAACGTTTTTATCAGAAACTGGATTATCCGAACTCCGTGACCTTTGTCGGTTCTGGCAAGTTGCAGGAGATAAAGGAATATGTGGTGGAAAACGAGATCGGGTTGGTGATATTCGATGACGAACTTTCCACCAAGCAATTGCGTAATATCGAGAAAGAGTTGCAGGTGAAGATTTTGGACCGTACGAATCTGATCCTGGATATCTTCGCCCGTCGTGCACAGACTGCTCATGCGAAGACGCAGGTGGAACTGGCGCAATATAAATATATGCTGCCCCGCCTGACTCGTTTGTGGACACACTTGGAACGTCAGCGTGGTGGTGTCGGTATGCGTGGGCCGGGTGAAACTCAGTTGGAAACGGATAAGCGTATCATCCTGGATAAGATATCCAAGCTGAAACGGGACCTGGTCGAGATCGATAAGCAGAAAAGCGTGCAGCGGAAGAACCGCGGAAAGATGGTCCGCGTGGCACTGGTCGGTTATACCAATGTCGGAAAGTCCACATTGATGAACCTGCTTAGTAAGAGCGAAGTGTTTGCCGAGAACAAACTGTTCGCGACACTCGATACGACTGTCCGAAAGGTGATTGTCGACAATCTGCCTTTCCTGCTATCCGACACGGTCGGCTTTATCCGTAAGTTACCGACCGAACTGGTCGAATCTTTTAAATCGACTTTGGATGAGGTGCGTGAAGCGGACTTGTTGGTGCATGTCGTCGATATTTCTCATCCGACGTTTGAAGAACAGATCGAGGTGGTAAACCGCACCTTATCGGAAATCGACAAGACGGAGAAACCGATGATTATGGTGTTCAATAAGATCGATGCTTTCACTTTTGTCCCGAAGGATGAAGATGACCTGACTCCGCGTACACGTGAGAATATCGATTTGGACGAGTTGAAACGCACTTGGATGAATAAGATGCAGGATAATTGTATCTTTATCTCAGCCAAGGAACGGACGAATATCGATGCACTCAAAGCCTTGCTGTACGAGCGGGTGAAACAGATTCATATTACTCGTTTCCCTTATAACGATTTTCTTTTCCAACAATATGATGAAGAATGAGTGAAGGATATTTAAGGCATCTGCTATCGGAAGAAATTGCAGATTTGGAGATGAATGGCTGTACAGCCGATAATTGGGAAAACATAAAGGTTGCCAGCCCTTTTCATGCCGAACACGTTTGTAATGTCCATTTTTCAGGGAGTGTGGCATTGGGTCTTTTTGAAAAGGAATTTACTCTTCCGGGAGGGGTGAAGAAACATAGCGGTATCCGGAATGCAACTTTGCATAATTGTAAGATCGGCGATAATACGTTGATTGAAAATGTGCACAATTATATCTCCAACTATTTCATAGGTGATGATTGCTTCATACAGAACGTGAACGTGATGTATGTAGAAGGAAGGTCCTCTTTCGGGAACAATGTCGAAGTGTCCGTACTGAATGAAACGGGAGGTCGCGAAGTACCCATTTATAACGGTTTGTCCGCATCATTGGCCTATCTGATAGCTTTATATCGTCATCGGCCGGCTTTAATACTGCGTTTGCAGGCGATGATTGCCGATTTTGCCGAACGGCAGACTGGCAACTATGGTTTTATCGGCAACCATGTGAAAATAATCAATACAGGGACTGTGCGCAATACTGTGATTGCCGATTATGCAACGGTCGAAAACTGTACCCGTCTCGATAACGGTACGGTCAATAGCAATGTGAATGCTCCGGTGTATATTGGCGACAGCGTTATCGCGGAGGATTTTATCATTTCTTCGGGGGCTGTGGTTGCCGATGCCGCCAAGATTATCCGTTGTTTTATCGGGCAGGCGTGCCATGTGACGCATAACTTCTCTGCGCATGATTCACTTCTGTTCAGCAACTGCGCTTTTGAGAACGGAGAGGCTTGTGCTATCTTTGCAGGACCTTTTACTGTGTCGATGCATAAGAGCAGCCTGCTGATTGCCGGCATGTATTCGTTTCTGAATGCCGGAAGCGGCTCGAACCAAAGTAACCATATGTATAAGCTGGGCCCCATCCACCAGGGTATTGTGGAGAGAGGTTCCAAGACGACCAGTGACTCCTATATCCTGTGGCCTGCGCGTGTCGGGGCTTTCTCTCTGGTAATGGGGCGCCATCACCATCATAGCGATACGTCGGACATGCCTTTTTCTTATCTGATAGAGAAAGACGATGAGACTTACTTGGTTCCCGGTGTAAACCTGCGTAGCGTCGGTACGATCCGCGATGCGCAGAAATGGCCGAAGCGTGATAAGCGTACCGACCAGCAACGGCTGGATATGATCAACTACAACTTGCTGAGTCCGTATACCATCTACAAGATGATGAAAGCTGTCGGAATCTTGAAGAACCTGCAAGAGTTGGTGGGCGAGACATCCGAAGTCTATTATTATCAAAATACTCGTATCAAAGGTTCCTCTTTGCGTACGGCCCTCGATCTTTATGGTATGGCAATCAATAAATTCTTGGGGAACTCCTTGATCAAGCGCCTGGAAGGAACGGATTTCTGTTCTATGGAAGAAGTCTGGTCACAGTTGAAACCGACTTCTTCAGCTGGTCGTGGGGAATGGCTGGATCTTTCCGGGTTGATCCTTCCTCGTGAAGAATTGGACAGGTTGATCGAGAAAGTTGAAGAAGGCGAGATAACTTCGCTTGAGGCGATAGAAGAGTTCTTTGCAGCCATGCATTCCAATTATTATGATATGGAATGGACATGGGCGTATGATATGCTGGAAGAGTATTATGGTGTGAACCTGTCATCAATATCGGCAGCACAGATCGTCGATCTTGTCCGCCGCTGGCAGGACTCGGTGATCGGATTGGATAACCTGCTTTATAAAGATGCGAAGAAAGAATTCTCCCTTACTTTCATGACCGGTTTCGGTGTGGATGGTTCGGATAAAGAGAAGCAGGAAGATTTCGAAGGTGTGCGCGGTGCATTCGAGAGCAATCCCTTTGTCACGGCAGTCAAAGAGCATATTGTTGTCAAAAAGGCTTTGGGCGATGAGCTGATCGAACGCATGGAACGGCTGTTCTAATCCCGCGGCTTGCTACGTGGATGATGTTCCAGTATCTCTTTCCGCAGGAACTGGCGGTCGATATGCGTATAGATTTCGGTGGTGGTAATCTTTTCATGTCCCAGCATCTCCTGGATAGCAAGCAAGTTGGCTCCCCCTTCCAACAGGTGGGTGGCGAAGGAATGGCGGAACGTATGCGGGCTCACGTTCTTTTTGATACCGGCCATTTCTGTTTGCTGCTTGATGATATGAAAAACCATGATCCGCGACAGAGCCGTTCCTCGCCGGCTCAGGAACAGGATGTCTTCGAATCCCTTTTTCACCGCGACATGGTTGCGGTCATACAGGTAGTTCTTGATCTCCTTGATCGCTGTCTCCGAGATGGGGACCAGGCGTTGCTTGCTCCCTTTCCCTTCCACCTTGATGAATCCTTCGTCGAAATAAACATCCGTGAAGCGTAGTGAAACCAACTCCGACACGCGCAGTCCGCAGCTATACAAGACTTCGAGCATCGCCCGGTTCCGTTGCCCCTCCGGCAATGTCAGGTCGATCGTGTCCAGGATGCTGTTAATCTCGTTGACAGTTAGGACTTCAGGAAGTTTCAGTCCGATCTTGGGCGATTCTAACAATTCGGTCGGATCAGTTGTTATATAATCGTCCAGGAACAGGAACCGGTAGAAAGATTTGATCCCTGAAATGATCCTTGCCTGTGAACGTGGGTGGATGCCGATATCATGTAGGCGGGCAACAAACTGTTGCAGGTCGTCATATGTGACATCCGCATACTTCTTGCCTTCGCTTTCGACGAAGTTTGTCAGTTTGTCGAGATCCGTCAGGTAAGCGTCTATAGAGTTGGCCGAAAGCGCTTTTTCCAGACGGAGGTATGTTTTGTATCGTTCTATTTTGTCATTCTCTCGGTGCATGAAACGAATTGTGATTTATGAATTATGATTTATGATTTACGGGGAAGTATGAGGAGCTGAAGGTTCGTCTGGTAAAATCTGCTTATGTAATGGATTTTACCGTAATGACTTAGCACCAATTCATAATTCATAAATTATAAATCATAAATCTTTACTATCTTTGCCGGATATTTCCTGTCCGTAAAAGACAGGGCAAAGGTAATAAATTACGGCAAAATGAAGAAAATTCAGATTATCAACGGCCCCAATCTTAATCTGTTAGGCAAGCGTGAACCGACAGTGTACGGAAATGCTTCGTTTGAAGGCTATCTGAGTGAGTTGCGTGCCAAGTATCCACAATGTGAGATTGCTTATTTTCAGAGTAACGTGGAAGGTGAGATGATAAACAAGATCCATGAAGTCGGCTTCGATTACGACGGGATCATTATGAATGCAGGCGCTTATACGCATACATCCATTGCCCTCCACGATGCAATAAAAGCTGTAACGACTCCGGTTGTGGAGGTACATATTTCAAACGTACACGCCCGTGAATCTTTCCGTCATGTGTCCATGATTTCAGCCGCTTGCAAGGGGGTGATCTTAGGGTTCGGGCTGGATTCGTACCGTTTGGCGGTGGAAGCGGTGCTTCAATTGGCAATGGATAATTGACAATTAGGAAGAGATAGAAATTTGTTTAGGTAAAAAGAAGTTTAATAAAGGTTTGGCTCTTGGAGTTGAGGATTGGCTGTTTTTAAAATTGTCAATTGTCAATTGTCAATTGTCAATTTTAAAAAAGGGTTATATGTTAAAGCATACGAAGATTGTTGCTACAGTTTCCGACCAGCGTTGTGAGGTCGAGTTTATCGACGCGTTATACAAGGCTGGAATGAATGTCGTGCGCCTCAATACGGCTCACATGGCGGAAGAAGGTTTGACCAGAGTCGTTAATAACGTCCGTACGGTTTCCAACCGTATCGGAATTTTGATGGATACTAAAGGGCCCGAAGTGCGTACGACTGCTGCGCAGGCTCCCATCGAGTTCAAGACCGGGGAAATGGTTAAGATCGTGGGAAACCCGGAAGGGGAGACTTCGCATGATTGTATTTGTGTCTCATACCGGAATTTTGTCAATGACCTGACCGTCGGCAGCGATATCTTGATCGATGACGGGGATTTGGAACTGAAAGTAATCGATAAGAAAGACGATTTTCTGGTTTGCGAAGTGGAGAACGACGCGACCTTGGGAAGCCGTAAGAGCGTGAACGTGCCGGGTGTACGTATCAATCTGCCTTCCTTGACAGAGAAAGACCGTAAAAATATCCTGTGGGCGATTGAAAACGATCTGGATTTTATCGCTCACTCATTTGTCCGAAACAAGCAGGATGTAATGGATATCCAGCGCATTCTGGACGAACATAACAGCCCGATCAAGATCATTGCGAAGATCGAAAACCAAGAGGGTGTCGACAACATCGACGAGATCCTCGAAGTTGCCTACGGTATCATGATTGCCCGTGGTGACCTGGGTATCGAAGTACCAGCCGAAAAGATTCCGGGTATCCAGCGTGTGTTGATCCGTAAATGCGTGGAAGTAAAGAAACCGGTTATCGTGGCTACCCAAATGCTTCACTCCATGATCAGCAACCCGCGTCCTACGCGTGCCGAAGTGACGGATATCGCCAATGCGATCTATTACCGCACGGATGCCTTGATGTTGAGCGGTGAAACAGCCTACGGAAAATACCCTGTCGAAGCTGTCCAGACGATGACGAAGGTAGCCCGTGAAGCAGAAAAGACGAAACTTGCAGCCAATGATATCCGTGTCCCTATCGAGGGTAACGACTTGGATGTTACGTCTTTCCTTGCAAAGCAGGCTGTGAAATCATCTTCCAAACTGCATGTAAAAGCTATTATTACAGATAGCTATACCGGCCGTACGGCTCGTTACTTGGCTGCATTCCGCGGTACTTCCACCGTGTTCTCGATCTGCTACAATCCCCGTGTCATGCGTATGCTGTCCCTTTCTTACGGTGTCTGGGCTGTTCACCAGCCTTATAACGACAGTCGCCGCGGCTATTTCTATGATGCGCTGAACGAGCTGATCAAAAGCGGACGCATCACCCGTAACGACATGGTGGCTTACCTGAGCGGCAGTTTCGGTGAAGGTGGCGGTACGAGCTTCCTTGAAATTAATAATGTAGGGAAGGTATTGGACGCCGGAAGTAATTATCAGTTGCCGACGTTTAAGGAATAAACAAAGATTTATGGTTTATGATTTATGATTAATATCCCAGCAAGCAAATCATAAATCATAAATCATAAATCATAAATCATGAAGATGACAATAGACGAATATATCCTTTCTCATAGTGACGAAGAAGGTGCACTGCTCTCGGCCCTGAACCGGGATGCGAATGTGAACCTGCTTCGTCCGCGAATGCTGTCGGGGCATCTGCAAGGGCGGATATTGAAGATGTTTTGCCGGATGCTTCGTCCCCGCCGTGTGCTTGAGATCGGTACTTATACAGGATATGCTACTCTTTGTATGGCGGAAGGGCTGGAAGAAGGGGCTTTGATCCATACGCTTGAGATCAACGACGAAATGGAAGACTTCATCATGAAATACCTGAAACAGTCGCCCCATCAGGATAAGATACGGGTGCATTTCGGCGATGCCCTCGATATTATCCCGGCGCTCGGTGAAACCTTCGACCTTGTTTTTATCGATGCCGACAAGCGGTTGTATTCGGAATACTTCGACCTTGTTTTCCCGATGGTGCGTGCCGGCGGCTTGATTCTTGCCGACAACACGTTGTGGGACGGTCATGTGGTGGAGGAGCATCCTAAGGATAAACAAACACTCGGTATTCTTAGTTTTAATGATAAAATCAAAGAAGACCCGCGTATTGAAAAAGTTATCTTACCTTTGCGTGACGGCCTCACGATGATCTGGAAAAAATAAAAAAGCAAGAAATTATGGAAAGTACAAGATTAAGTAAAATAGAGCGTCTCCTGCAAAAGGAGCTGAGTGATATCTTTCAGAAACAGACACAGGCTATGCATGGTATCCTGATCTCTGTCAGTGTGGTACGTGTAAGCCCCGATTTGAGTGTGGCACGTGCTTACCTGAGTATCTTCCCGTCCGACAAGTCGAAGGAAATGCTTGAGAATATCCGGGCGAATACGAAAGCCATCCGCTTTGATCTCGGACAGCGCATCCGGAAACAGGTCCGCAAGATTCCTGAACTGACATTCTTTATCGACGATTCCCTGGATTATATCGAAAATATTGATAATCTGTTGAAAAAGTAAAAGAATACCGCGTTGAACTTCCCGTTTTATATAGCCCGGCGTTACCTTTTCTCGAAGAAATCCCACAATGCCATCAATATTATTTCGATGGTATCTGTCTGTGGGGTGGTGGTCGCTACAATGGCCTTGGTGTGTGCGCTGTCTGTATTGAACGGGTTTGTCGGGCTGGTTTCTTCGATGCTCGGCAATTTCGATCCGGAGCTGAAGATTCAGCCTGTACATGGAAAGGTGTTCGATCCGACTCTTCCGGCTGTCCGGGAAGTGAAGGAGTTGCCTGAGGTCGCTTTGTTTTGCGAAGTGCTCCAGGACAATGCGCAGGTCCGCTATCGGGATCGCCAGATTACCGCGACGGTCAAAGGTGTAGATGATACTTTCGGCCGTCTGACGCGGATAGACAGTATTTTAGTCGATAGCCGGGAAGGTTCCTTTGTCCTGTCCGACGAAGTGGCCAATTACGCCAACTTGGGTGTCGGAACGGCTTTTTCTTTGGGGGTGCGCCCTAATTATGCCGATCCTTTGGAAATTTACGCTCCCAAGAGGAATGAGAAAGTCAATCTCGCCAACCCTGTCGCCTCCTTGAATTTGGAATATGCTTTTGTCGGCGGCGTATATGCCACTAACCAGCAGATGTATGACGAGAATTTCGTCCTGCTGCCTTTGCCGATGGTCCGCTCTTTGTTCGATTATGAAAAGGAAGTCTCGGCGATAGAGTTGTCATTGGTTCCCGGTGCAGACATCAATTCGGTCAAAAGCCGTATAAAATCACTCTTAGGTGATGATTTCTCGGTCAAGGACCGCTATGAACAGCAGGAAGCCTCTTTCCGGATGATGCAGGGGGAGAAGTGGATGATCTTTCTGATCCTGTGTTTCATTCTGATCCTGGCTCTGTTTAATGTGATCGGTTCGCTTTCCATGCTGATGATAGAAAAGAAAGAGGATGTCCGTACGTTGCGGAATATGGGTGCGGACGACCGTCTGATTCGTCGTATTTTCCTTTTCGAGGGTTGGATGATTTCCGGGCTCGGCGCTTTGATCGGTATCGTTATCGGATTGGCCCTTTGTTTGTTGCAACAGGAGTTGGGTATTATCAAATTAGGTCAGGCAGCCGGCTCCTTTATTATCGATGCCTATCCGGTCCGTGTCGAAGCCGGTGATATCCTTATTGTCTTTATAACCGTCCTTTCCATCGGCTTCCTTGCCGCCTGGTATCCTGTCCACTATCTGGGGAAGAAATGGCTTACCCGATAATCATTGAAAGATAAGATATTACAAAAAAATTGCGGTTCGTTGCCCGTTCATAAATAATATGTATATTTGTGGATGAACTAATAAAACAGTAACTATGAAAAAGGAAGGGTCGGATTTGAAAATCATGGAAGAGATGGAAAGAAAAAAGTTGCAGGACAGGTATATTCGCTTCGATTGGGCCATTAAGCGTCTGTTGCGCCAGAAGGCCAATTTCGATGTGCTCGACGGTTTCCTGACCGTCATGCTGAACGAAGAAATCAAGATCGTCGAAATCCTCGAAAGCGAAGGCAACCAGGAAAGCGCCGACGACAAGTTCAACCGCGTCGACATCAAAGCCTTGAACAGTAAAGGCGAAATCATCCTCGTCGAAATCCAGAATACACGCGAACTGCATTATTTGGAACGCATCCTCTACGGCGTAGCCAAAGCCATCACCGAACATATCTCGATTGGCGAAGGGTATGGGAAAATCAAGAAAGTCTACTCCATCAGCATCCTTTATTTCGATATTGGTATCGGGACAGACTATATCTATCACGGCCAAAATCATTTCGTCGGTGTACATACGGGTGACTATCTGCGTGTCAACACGCGTGAACGTGATGTGATCGTCTCGCATCTTCCCGCTGAAATCTTCCCCGAATATATCCTGGTCCGTGTAAACGAGTTCGACAAAGTGGCACTCACCCCTTTGGACGAATGGATCGAATACCTGAAAGACGGCACGATCCGTCCCGATACGACTGCACCGGGTCTGAAGGAAGCCCGCGAGAAGTTGAAATACTACTCCATGTCCCCTCAGGAACGCCTTATCTACGACCGCCATCTCGACGCCATCATGATCCAGAACGATGTGATCGACACGGCCAAATTAGAAGGGAGAATAGAGGGAAAAGCCGAAGGTCTTGCCGAAGGCATGCGTCAAGTCGCTTCGAGGATGAAAGATACGGGTGTAGACGTTGCTACCATAGTAAAGTGTACCGGCTTAAGCGAAGAAATAGCTTTGTCTTTGTAAGGGGTGTTCATTTCTCAATCTCTCATTATTTGTACGCAGAAGGCTTGGTTCTGAGAACTGAATCAAACTGCCTTTACTTCAACATACAATAGTATGACTGTTTGTGCTTTAGCGGGTGAATGCAGGTACTAAAAGTGCCTTCACCGCTTACGTCTGCCTCCATCAGGGATAAAGTCGGGCTCCGGAAGGTTCTATTTAAGTGACAATCGCCATGCTACTGTTGTCAAACAGCCTGCTCATAGACCTTTTGCCTTTAGTCGAAAACCTTTTCGCCCTTGGTCAAAAGCCCTTTTGACACTGGTCAAAAACCTTTTCGACTAAGGGCGAAAAGGAAAGGAGTGGTAGTAATAGCTGTTAATGCCTGTGTATTTGTTGATTAATTGATATTGTAGCCTCCTTGTTTTTTACTTAAATGTGTGGATGTGAAACCGGGGAGGCATGGTCAACCCAAATCAGGACGAGACAGGGTGAAGGCAAATTTTTGAGGTGAAGGCAGTCCGGATGTCTGTCTTCACCTTTGTATGATATGATAATCAAAAGGTTTCAAGGGTGGGTGAAGCTGAAATGATTCATATCTGCCAATATGTGAACTTCGATGGTAAATTAGAAACGACCGTCATAGCATCATGTTTCTTGTGTGAGGATTGGTGACATAATATATAGGTATGACAGTTGTTTCCGTTATATTATGTAGAGATCGATTTTGTTTATATATTTAATGTACGCATGTACATTAATTTTAGATATGTAGGGCTTTGGGGTAGTTTCTCTATAAATATCAGAGTTTGTCTCGTAAATAAGCATTTTCGTACAGGATAGCTTATCTTGTTGATAAGAAAGAATATAGAAAAGGAAAAAATATTAAGGAAAAGGATTGTCGGTTGAAAAGTTATGCGTATTTTTGCCAAGAGAAAATCGTACGCAATGGTATTTGATTATAAGATTTAGAAGACGTACGTGTTATTTGATTGATTTATTTACACTTTAGTATTAATATTAAATTATTTGATTATGAACAAAAAGTTTTCTACTCTTTTGGCAGGGGTTGCATTGTTAGGTGCGATGTCTGCTAATGCAGGGAATCCTGTAACATCTTTGCAGAAAACGGGTAATGGCTTGTATCAATTGAAAGCTGCTGGTGGAGTGTTAGCGATGACTCCGGAAGGTGCTTTGAAATTGGAAGCAACTACTGAATCTGCAAATTTAGCAAGTACATTGTGGTGTGTTGAAGTAACTGAAGAAGGTTACGGTAAAGCTCCTATCTTTGATTTTACAAACAAAGCTACCGGTCAGCGTCTGGATATCCAGTATGCTGGTACTCTGTTGGAAGGTTTGGCTGAAAAAACGCCTTCTTATACGGACGTAGAAACGGCAAATGATTCTACTCGTGTCGGTGGTGAAATCTCTGGTTGGGCATACTTGAACCAGTATACATCTATTCCGGCAGCAGAACAAGCAGGTAAGACATTGTATTCTTATTTTAAAGCTGACTCTGTAATCGGTTTGGTTGCTGACGGAACAAATATTCAAGTGAAGAAGTTAGGTGCAGCTGATGCTTATAAAGATGCAGCTGCTGGTTCTGAATTAACGACGTTTATTCTTCAAGAAGCCGATATGATTCGTTTGCAGGCTCCTGAAATCAATACAATTTTGGGGTTGCAAGCTGCGGATAAGGGGGTTGCTTTGACATTTACACCGGATGAACAGGGCGAAAAGGTTGCTGTCGCCAACCCGTTCAATGGAAAGAATGCTGGCAAATTCTTGGCTGAAGCTATTTCTAGTGATAATGATTATGTATTTGTGTTGACGGCAGATAGTTCTTATCTGCGTGTTGATACTGCTATCGTTAACGAAAGCGGTGAGAGATTCCGTGCATTCAAGTGGTCTGATCTGAGCTATGCTAAACGTCAGGCAAGTACTGCTGCTACAAAGCCGACTTCTGCTGCAGACTCTATTTCCAAAGTAACAGGTCTTTCAGATCAGTATAAGTTCGCATTCTCTTACTATCCTTCAAAAGATAGCTTGGTAATCCAGGTTAAATCTGCAATGGATTATGATCCGAAAACTGCTACTAATGGTTCTGATTGGATTGATGATGCTGCTGCAACTGTGCTTCCTACAGCTGCTGGTACGAAAGGTGAGAACAACTTTGTAACTGTTCAGGATTTGATCAAAGATAAAGTACGTATTGTAACTATCTATGACAAGAAGGAAACTGATATTTCTTTGGGTTATAAAGGCTGTGAAGCCGTTTACAACGGTCGTACTTCTGTTGAGGACGGTTTGTATTTCATCATGAATCAGAAGGGGCAATATTTGGCTTCTCCGATCCATGTAAATGGTGGCGAAGCTACTTGGGTAACAGTGAAGGCTGACGAACAGTTGACAGCTCATATGCCGGCTTATCAGTGGGTTGTGTTGAAAAAGAACACGGCTGATAAGGTAAAGGCTTATTCTCCTGTTACTATCACAAACCGTGAGTTCGCAACCGAATTGTCTGCTACAGTTCAACTGATGTTGAATGAAGGTGCTAAATATATGTATACTTCTGCTGCTACTGATATTGATATCAAGGCAACGGACTCTTTGATCTTTGTACAAGTAAAAGATGCCGAAGGTGTTAAGGGTAATGCAGCTTTGATCGCTGAAGCTTATCAGGATTCACTGTTAGGTTATAAGAATATCCCGGACGCTAAGTTCTTATTGGATGAATATACATTCAAATATCTGCATCCGTATGCAACAGGCGAAAACAGCAAGTATTTAGCTAAGGGTGCTGGTAAAGATTCTTTGCTGAATGTATTGAACGGTAAAGATGCATTCCGTCTGATTGAAGACGAAATTGCTGATTATGGTTATACAGTAACGGCGGATGTTGCAAAACGTGTTGGCATCAAACAGTTGCGTAGAACAGAATATGCAATCTCATTGAAAGATGCTTATATGGACGAAGCTAAGGAAGACAAGTATGCAATGTCAGCTTACGCTGATCCTATCGATTATTTCTTCTTGAAAGAAAATAACCATTATGAAAGTGAATGCTATTATGCAATTGTGAAGGCTAATAGTGATACAATTTCAAATGTTAAAGCTGGTGTAACGGATGATATTCTGGATGCAACAGTTAAGGTACAACCACTGGAAGAAACTAGAACTTCTGCATTTGCAATCAATCCTGATAAGACTCCGTTGTATCGTCGTTTCAATAATGCAAATCTTGGTGAAGCTGATGGCCGTGATACTTTGAGATTCTATGAAAACGTACGTCATGAATATCTGATGGACGAAAATAATAAGGAAGGTGGCTTGACAGACGAATTCGTTAACTATGTTGGTATGTGGACTGCAGACAAAGCAACAGGCTTGGCATTCCAGATTGATACAACTTGGGTAGTTCGTGGACGTGGCTATATCAAACCTCAGTACCTGATTTCTGTTGCTCATAATGATTTTGCAGGTATCGAAGGAACTCCTTGTACTGAAGATGGTCCGCATATTACACCTGACGGACAGATTACAGACGATCCTATGGCTTGTAAGCATGCTCATCCGGCTATCCCAGGATTCGAAAGAGCTAAATATATGGTAAGCTTCCAGGATTCTGTTGCAGTTTATGGTCAAGACAAACCGTATGCAGACGTAGCTGGTGGTTATACTCGCGTTGGTTTCGTTGAAGGTATCCGTGTTGCTGATACATTGTGGATCTTGCCGGCTCAATATAGAAGCGTGGCTAACGACAAAGTAAACTTTGCAACTCTGCAAGCTTATAATGATTCTGTTGTGGCTAAGGGTCTGCCTGCTATCAAGAATCTGTTGACTGAAGATGTTCATAAGAACTACGTATGGTCATTCCGTTATGTACATCCTGAAAAGGCTAACAATGTAACAGAAGAAGGTCCTGAAAACTCATTCTTGTTCGAATCGAACATTTGGCCGAATTCTGCAACTACCGTTAATGAATCTATCGCTCCTACAGAAAAAGCTGCATGGCTGAAGATTCAGAATGGTTGTGTAGTTTTGACAGATGATAAATCTACATTCGCTAATGCTAAGACTGGTGGTGATGGTGCTTTGGTTTTCAATGTTGAGAATAAAGAAAACGATCAGTTGGCTACAGATAACGAAACTATTACAACATCAGAAGTAACAGTGATTGCTGGTAACGGAAACGTTCAGGTAGTTGGTGCTGAAGGCAAGAAAGTTGTTATCACTAACATCTTAGGCCAGACAGTTGCTAACACAGTTATCACTTCTGACAATGCTACAATCGCTGCTCCTCAGGGTGTAGTTGTAGTAGCTGTTGAAGGCGAAGAAGCTGTTAAGGCTATCGTTAAATAAGTTCGATGCATTTATTAATTAAATAAATCGATTGCTCCTCTTCTCGTGAGAAAAGAGGGCAGAAAACAAATAAGCCTTTCCGGTAGAAATATCGGAGAGGCTTTTTGTGCATATATACGAGTGGTATGATTGGGGGAATTTGAAGAAGTCGGAGCTGCTTATCTTCCGGAGAATGCGATATTTGAAAATAACCCTGTATAATCGTCCAAATACGCGATTCTGACAGGGTTTAGGGGTGTCAGAATGTGAATGTTTTTCCGACCTGTTGATAACTTTTTGTTACTTTTCCCATATATTTCTTGGCGGTTAAATTAGGAAATGTGTACTTTTACCCTCCAATAGGGTGATGTATGTGCAAATCAACCAACTACAGGCCCTTATTTTAAGGAAAAGTTTAACATGAAGTAGCGAAGAAATGGAAGAAAAAGAAGTCTGTTATCATGTGCCGGTAATGCTTCATGAAAGTTTGGAAGGACTGGACATTCAACCATCCGGAGTGTATGTCGATGTTACCTTCGGAGGTGGAGGGCATTCGCGTGAAATCTTGAACCGGCTGAATGACGAAGGGGAGCTTTATGGATTTGATCAAGATGCCGATGCGGAGAAAAACATTCCGGCGGATTCCCGTTTTGTATTTGTCCGCAGTAATTTTCGTTACTTATATAACTTCATGCGTTATCATGGTGTAGCGGGTGAGGTCGATGGGTTGTTGGCCGACTTGGGCGTTTCTTCCCATCATTTTGATGACAAGGATCGCGGGTTCTCTTTCCGTTTCGACGGAGCGTTGGATATGAGGATGAATACACGGGCTGGACAAACTGCGGCGGATATTGTTAATACATATACGGAAGAACAGTTGGCAGACTTGTTCTATCTTTACGGAGAATTGAAAGTGGCACGCAAGCTGGCCTCCGTCTTGGTGCGCAGCCGCGAAATAAAGAAGATAGAAACGATCGCCGACTTTTTGGAAGTGATAAAGCCCTTTACGGGAAAAGATAAGGAGAAGAAATTCCTGGCTCAGGTATTTCAGGCCTTGCGTATCGAGGTGAATGATGAAATGCGTGCCTTGCGCGAGATGTTGCAACAGACGCTGCAAGTGTTGAAACCCGGCGGACGTCTGGTTGTCATCACCTACCATTCTTTGGAAGACAGGTTGGTGAAGAACTTCCTGAAGACGGGTAACTTTGAAGGAAAGGCGGAGCAGGACTTCTTTGGAAATATAAGATCTCCGTTTCGCCTGGTAAACAATAAGGTGATTGTTCCGTCGGACGAGGAGATCGAACGGAATCCCCGCTCCCGGAGTGCCAAGCTAAGAATTGCGGAGTTGGATAATAGAGTCTGATAACTTTCAACAGAAAAAGTATGGCAATGGAAACGAAACAGAAGGAAAAGAAGAAGGAGAATCGTTTTTCTTTTTTGTATATATTGGGGGGGGGGATCCTGAAAGAGGATTTCATTGTCAGGCATACGAAGATGATCGTGCTTGTTGTCGTACTGATATTCATATTTATCGGTAACCGATATGTCTGTATGCAGCGGTTGCGTGAAATCGACCGCTTACAACAGCAATTGCGCGATGTGCGGTTCGAGGCGCTGTCCATTTCTTCGGAATTGACAGGCAACAGCCGTCAGTCGCAGATTGAACTGTTGATAGAAGAACAGGGTATAGAATTGGAAGCGGCGAAGAATCCGCCGTATGAATTGTATAAGTAAAAGATGGCTGAAGAAGAGATCGGATCAAAAGAACAAGCTCCTAAGAGTAACCGGATTTTATTCTGTTACTTCTTTATCGTGCTGTTGCTCGGATTGGTAGCAATAGGCATCTTGGTGCGTGCCTTCGATACGGCTTTTGTGGAAAGGGAGACTTGGATGAAGGTGGCCGAGAGCCAGAAGCGTCCGAACCGCCTGATCTATCCCAGCCGTGGAAATATCTATTCTTCCGACGGCAAGCTGATGGCGACCAGTGTGCCTTGCTTTTATCTGTATATCGATTTCAACGCAGACTGCTATACCCATCCGACCAAGAAGTGGAACAGCTTGGATACGCTTCTGAAAAGTAAACATAACGGGATCGACTCCCTTTCTTTTTACCTTTCCCGCAAATTGAAAGACAGGACGCCTGTCGGATATAAGAATTACCTGCTGAATGGTCTGAAGAAGAAAAGCCGCCAGTTCCCCGTTTGTGACGGTAAAGTTTCCTATTCCGACTTGAAGGAAATAAAGAAATTCCCGTTCTTCCGTTTGGGACGGTTCAAGAGCGGCTTCTACACGCGGGAGATGGTCGAACGGCAGAAGCCGTTCGGGACATTGGCCTCCCGTACGATCGGCGACACGTTCCGCGATATCGATCCTAAAACAGGACTGACAAAGGGAAAGAACGGTCTGGAATTGCAATACGATACTTTGCTCCACGGCGTAGCCGGCCTGAATTCCGTACGTCGTCTCGGTGGAGGATGGACGAATGTCGTAGAGGTCGATCCGGTGGAAGGAATGGATATCCGCACGACGATCGACATCAATATCCAGGATATAGCCGAGAAGTCGTTGCTCGACATGCTGAAAAAGATCGACGCTGCATCGGGTACGGCTGTCGTCATGGAAGTCGCGACAGGCGAGGTGAAAGCCATTACCAACATGGGGCGTATTCGTGAAGGCGTCTACGGCGAGGATACCAACCATGCCGTGGCAGACGAAACGGAACCCGGTTCGACCTTTAAAGTCGCCTCCATCATGGTGGCGCTTGAAGATGGTGTCTGCCAGCCCGGCGATACGGTCGATGTCGGCAACGGTATCTATATGTATAAAGGAGCCCGTATGACGGATCATAATAACCATAAAGGCGGTTACGGCCGTATTTCGGTGGAACAGGCTATTTGGTATTCCTCCAATATCGGGGTGGCCAAGACGATCCTGAAAGGATATGAAAAGAATCCGACTAAGTATGTGGAAGGGCTTTACCGTATCGGTTTGAATGAAGACCTCCGTCTGGAAATCCCTGGAGCGGGCCGTGCTAAAATCCGCCGGCCGGACGACACTGTGCGCTACTGGTCGAAGACTGCTCTGCCGTGGATGTCTTTCGGGTATGAGACTCAGATCCCGCCGATTTATACGCTTGCCTTCTATAATGCGATTGCCAACAACGGTAAGATGGTGCGTCCGATCTTTACAAAAGAAATCATGCACAACGGCAAGACCGTGCAGAGCTTCTCTACTGAAGTGATCCGGGAATCCATTTGCTCGGAGCGTACGCTGAATATGATAAAGGATATGTTGTTAGGCGTAGTGGAAAAAGGAACCGGCAAGGCTGTCCATTCTGACTTTGTCCGTATTGCCGGTAAAACCGGTACGGCCCAGATCGCTTCGGGAGGTGTTTACCGCCAGGCTGGCCACCAGGTCGCCTTCTGCGGCTATTTCCCGGCCGACGAACCGAAATATTCCTGCATCGTCGTGATCCGTCAGCCGCGCAACGGCTATCCTTCGGGGGGCACGATGTCAGGCGGCGTAGTGAAGGCGATAGCCGAGAAGGTCTATGCCAGCCATATGTCATTCGACATCCGCGACATGGAAAAGGATTCATTGGCAGTGACGTTGCCGCAGCCGAAAGCCGGTGAACGGGGAGCGTTGGAATATGTTTTGGACAAACTCGATATAGAGGCCGATAACGACAGTATCGAAACCCAATGGGTGACGGCTAAGCGTGAGGACGGCAGGGAAGATGTGGAACTGAAAGATATCCCTATCCGCGAAGGATTGGTGCCGAATGTGGTTGGCATGGGAGCGAAAGACGCCGTTTACCTGTTGGAAAGCGTTGGATTACGGGCTTCGTTGAATGGTATGGGGCGGGTATCTTCTCAATCCGTATCTCCCGGTTCACGGGTTTCGAAAGGACAAACCGTTTCATTAACATTAAAATAGGCTATGGAACTAAAAGAACTTATTCATCCGTTGGAAGTGCTTGAGGTCGTAGGAAACACCGACGTGGAGATCTCCGGTATTCAGTCTGATTCCCGTAAAGTGGAAAAAGGCTTTTTGTTTGTGGCGGTTCGGGGTACGACCGTAGATGGCCATGATTATATCCAAAGCGCGATCGGGAAAGGGGCTGCCGCAATCGTTTGCGAGGAAATTCCTGCTCTTTCGGATGAAGACATACAGGTATCCGAAAGCAAACCGGTTTTTATCCGGGTGAAAGATTCGGCGGATGCTTTAGGCAAATCACTTTCTGCCTGGTATGAGAATCCTTCGGACAATCTGATATTGGTTGGAGTGACCGGCACGAACGGAAAGACGACAATTGCGACGCTCCTGTACGAGATGTTCCGGAAGATGGGGCATAAAGTAGGATTACTCTCTACCGTTTGCAATTATATCGATGGCGAAGCAATCCCGACTGATCATACGACGCCTGACCCTGTCACCCTTCATAATCTGATGGCTCGGATGGTGGAAGCCGGTTGCGAGTATGCTTTTATGGAAGTCAGTTCGCATTCGATCGACCAAAAGCGTATCAGCGGCCTGTCGTTCAACGGAGGTATCTTTACCAATCTGACGCGTGATCACTTGGATTATCATAAGACAGTCGAGAATTACTTGAAAGCCAAGAAGAAATTCTTCGATGATCTGCCTACTTCGGCTTTCGCACTTACGAATGCGGACGACAAAGCCGGTCTTGTCATGTTGCAGAATACGGCTGCCAGGAAGCTGACCTATTCGCTTCGCACATTGGCCGATTTCAAAGGAAAGATATTGGAATCCCATTTCGAAGGGACTGAAATGCTGGTTAACGGGCGTGAGGTGATGACACGCTTTGTCGGCCGTTTCAATGCCTATAACCTGTTGGCAGTGTATGGAGCTGCTGTTTCGTTAGGCAAAGATCCGGAAGAAGTGTTGGTGGTGTTGAGCGATCTGCATTCGGTTTCCGGTCGTTTCCAGACGATCCAGTCTCCGAAAGGCTATACGGCAATCGTGGACTATGCCCATACGCCTGACGCATTGACGAACGTGCTCAACAGCATCCATGAGGTGTTGAACGGCAACGGCCGTGTGATCACGGTCGTTGGCTGTGGCGGCAACCGCGACAAAGGAAAGCGCCCGATCATGGCGAAGGAGGCAGCCAAGTTGAGCGATCAGCTGATCCTGACCTCCGACAATCCCCGTTTCGAGGAACCGGATGAGATCATTAAAGATATGGTGGCCGGCCTGAATGCTGCCGATATGGAACATACGCTCTGCATTACGGACCGTGCGCAGGCGATCAAAACAGCCACTATGCTCGCCAGGAAAGGTGACGTGATCCTGGTTGCAGGCAAGGGCCATGAAGATTACCAGGAAGTAAAAGGCGTGAAGCATCATTTTGATGACCGGGAACAGTTAAAAGAAATATTTAAGAGTTGAAAGGTGGAAGGTGAAAGTTATATTCAGCAGTATTTAACTTTCAACTCTCAACTTTCAACTGAAAAACGAAGTTTTTTATGTTGTATTATTTGTTTAATTATTTGGATCAGCTCGATTTTCCGGGGGCCGGTATGTTCAAGTATGTATCATTCCGTTCCGCCCAGGCATTGATCCTGTCCTTGTTCATCTCGACGGCTATCGGACGCCGTATCATCGACAAGCTGCAAATGTTGCAGATCGGCGAGACGGTGCGTAACCTCGGCCTGGAAGGGCAGATGAGTAAGAAAGGGACGCCGACGATGGGAGGTATCATCATTATCATTGCGATTGTGGTGCCGACCTTGCTTTGTGCGAAGCTGACCAATATCTATGTGATCCTGATGCTGGTGACGACCATCTGGTTAGGGGCGTTGGGATTTGCCGACGACTATATCAAGGTGTTCCGGAAGAACAAGGAAGGCATGCATGGCAAGTTCAAGATTATCGGACAGATCGGTCTGGGGTTGATCGTCGGCCTGGTGCTTTTTATGAGTCCGGATGTGGTGATCAAGGAGAATATGGAAGTGCGGCATGACAATGTGATCGAGGAAGTCCGCTACCATGCAGTTGAAAAGAAGTCGACCAAGACGACGATCCCGTTTGTGAAGAACAACAATTTCGATTATGCGCAGTTGGTCAACTGGGCAGGCGAATATAAGGAAGAGGCAGCCTGGCTGGTCTTCGTCCTGATGGTGATCTTCGTGGTAACGGCCGTGTCGAACGGGGCGAACCTGACGGACGGTTTGGATGGTCTGGCGGCGGGAAGCTCGGCGATTATCGGGGTGGCACTCGGAATACTTGCGTATATGTCGTCGCACTTCGAGTTCGCCTCTTTCCTGAATATCATGTTCATCCCCGGAGCGGAAGAACTGGTGGTGTTTGCGGCTGCCTTTATCGGGGCAACGGTCGGATTCTTGTGGTACAATGCTTATCCGGCACAAGTGTTTATGGGGGATACGGGTAGCTTGACGTTAGGCGGTATCATCGCTGTATTCGCAATCATTATTCGGAAGGAATTACTGATCCCGATCTTGTGCGGCATCTTCCTGGTGGAGAATCTCTCCGTCCTTATGCAGACGTTCTATTTCAAATATACGAAGAAGAAATACGGTGAGGGACGGCGCATTTTCAAGATGGCTCCCCTTCATCACCATTTCCAGAAGCCCGGTAATGCGGGAATACAGGCTTTGATACAGAAACCTTTTAACGTGGTGCCCGAATCGAAGATCGTGGTCCGGTTTTGGTTGATCGGTATCATCCTGGCAGTTATAACGATTGTGACGTTAAAGATGAGGTAAAGTGATTTATGATTTATAATTTGTGATTTATTATCGACGCATAAATCATAAATCATAAATCATAAATGAATAAAGAAATCATAAATCAAATGAAGAAAAGGATTGTTATCTTAGGGGCCGGTGAAAGTGGCGCAGGTGCTGCCGTGCTGGCAAAGGCGAAAGGATTCGATGTGTTCGTTTCCGATTTCTCGTCCATCAAACCCAAGTATAAGGATATGCTGGATGCCCACGGTATCTGTTGGGAAGAGGGCCGGCATACCGAAGCCGACATCCTGAATGCCGACGAGATTATCAAGAGTCCGGGGATTCCCGACAAGGCTCCTATCATAAAGAAACTGAAGGAGAAAGGTACGCCTATCATCTCCGAGATAGAATTTGCCGGACGGTACACGGATGCCAAGATGATCTGTATCACCGGAAGCAATGGCAAGACGACGACGACCATGCTGACTTACCACATCCTCCGGCAGGCGGGAGTGGATGCGGGGCTTGCCGGGAACGTCGGGAACAGCCTTGCCCTCCAGGTGGCTGAAGATCCTCACGCCGTCTACGTGATCGAACTGAGTAGTTTCCAGCTCGATAACATGTACGACTTCAAGGCGGACATCGCCATCTTGCTGAATATAACGCCTGACCATCTGGATCGTTATAACTACGAGATGCAGAACTATGTGGATGCCAAATTCCGCATTATCCGGAACCAGACGGCTGAAGATGCTTTCATATTCTGGAACGACGATCCCATTATTGCCCGCGAAATCGCCAAACGCCATCCGCAGGCAACTCTCTACCCGTTCGCCGAAACTCACGAAGCCGGCGTAAAGGGCTATACGGAAGACAAAAAGATAATAATTGAAACCTCAAACGGAACGTTTACAATGGAAGAAGATTTATTGGCATTATCGGGAACGCATAATCTGTATAATTCGCTGGCTTCTGGTATCGCATCCAAATTGGTGGATATCCACGATGAGAATTTACGGGCTTCGCTGAGCGACTTTACCGGGGTGGAACATCGCCTGGAGAAAGTGGCACGTGTGCGCGGAGTCGATTATATCAACGACTCGAAAGCTACGAATGTAAACTCCTGCTGGTATGCCTTGCAGAGCATGACCACTCCGCTGGTCTTGATACTGGGTGGAACGGATAAGGGAAATGATTATTCCGAAATCGAAGAGCTGGTGAAGAAAAAGGTGCATGCCCTCATATTCCTCGGTGTGGACAATGCCAAGCTGCATGGTTTCTTCGACGGGAAGGTTCCTGTTATCGAGGATGCCCGTTCGATGGAAGAAGCCGTAGCGAAAGCGTATAAGCTGGCCGAAAAGGGAGATACCGTCCTGTTGTCACCCTGCTGTGCCAGCTTCGACCTCTTCAAGAGCTATGAGGATCGTGGCGACCAGTTCAAGGCTTGTGTGCGTAACCTGTAAAGAAAGACGAAGAAATGGACTTAGCAAGTAAACTGTTCAAGGGCGACCGGGTGATATGGGTGATCTTCATGTTCCTGTGTTTGGTCTCGGTGATCGAGGTCTTCAGTGCAACCAGTACGATTGCTTATAAGAATGCGAATCATTGGGCTCCTATTGTACGTCATGCGACTTTCCTGTTGGGAGGTTTCGTGCTTGTACTGTTGATGCACAACATACCGTGCAGGTTCTATTCCTTGTTGAGTTTGCTTTTGCCGGTCTCGATGGTTCTGTTGGCCATTACGCCCTTTGTTGGTGTCGTGGTAAATGGGGAACCTCGTTGGCTGGAAATTCTCGGAATCCGTTTCCAGCCCTCGGAAATAGCCAAGATAGCCGCTATCGGTTATACGGCGTTTATCCTGAGCAAGCGGAATTGGTTCACGGATAAACAGATGTTCTGGTACATCTTGGGAGGCGTTGGAGGTGTTTGTTTTCTGATCTTCTTCAATAACGGGTCGACCGCTATCCTGCTGTTCGCCGTGACTTTCATGATGATGTTCATCGGGCAGATATCCATCGGACGTCTGCTGAGATTGGGCGGTGCGGGTATCATCGGCGTCTTGATGTTAGTGGGTTTTATACGGTTTGCCCCGGACAAGGTGATCGACTTGATGCCGGATCGTGTGCACACTTGGAAAGCACGTATCGAGCGTTTTTCCGATCCGGCGGATGCCGTCAAGTTTGAACCGGGAAGAGCTGTCAGCATTGACGGTGACGATTACCAGGTGGTGCATGCCAAGATTGCACTAGCACGTGGCGGTCTGTTCGGGAAGTTCCCCGGACATGGGCAGCAACGCGACTTTCTGCCGCAGGCTTACTCGGACTTTATCTATGCCATTATTATAGAAGAGATGGGAATCGTCGGGGGTGTCTTTGTCCTGCTCCTGTATATCATCTTGCTTGTCAGGGTGGGGATGATTGCTCGTAGATGTGATAAGCTCTTTCCTAAATTCCTGGTGCTGGGCTGCGGATTGTTGGTTGTCGTCCAGGCCTTGACGAATATGGCGGTGGCGGTAGACCTGATACCGGTGACCGGACAACCTTTGCCGTTGGTCAGCCGGGGAGGTACGTCGACTGTAATCAGTTGCGCCTATATCGGCATCATCTTGAGCGTTAGCCGTTTCGGGGCCAATATGGGAAATGAGGAAGAAACACCGGAAGAAGAAGGGACTGCTGCTGTTGCCGAAGGTGGTACGCTTCCGGAAAGCGAAAGGATCGCGGATGCAACCCTTGATACCGTTTCGGACAAACCGTTCGAAGCGACCGCGAAAGCTCCCGTGGGTGAAGAGAATCCATTGGAGGCCGTGCGGACAATAGAAGAAACAACAACAGAAACTAAAATATGAAACAGTACCGAATCATCATAAGCGGCGGTGGAACCGGAGGGCATATCTTCCCGGCTATCTCCATTGCCAATACCTTCAGGAAACGTTTTCCGGAGGCGGAAATACTGTTTGTGGGAGCTGATGACCGGATGGAAATGGAGAAAGTGCCTGCCGCCGGTTATCGCATCGTGGGGTTGCCGGTTAGCGGCTTCGACCGTGCCCACTTGGCCAATAACATCCGTGTCGCAGGCCGTTTGCTCAAAAGCCTCAAGCTTGCCAAAAAGACGATACGGGAGTTCAAACCCGATATTGCCGTGGGGGTAGGCGGTTATGCCAGCGGACCGACGCTCTGGATGGCTGCTTCCTTAGGAATCCCTACCCTGATACAGGAGCAGAATTCCTATGCAGGTGTCACGAATAAGCTCCTGGCAAAGAAAGCCGGCAAAATATGCGTCGCCTACGAAGGCATGGAGAAGTTCTTCCCGGCCGACCGTATCGTCGTGACCGGCAATCCGGTCCGTCAGGATCTGGAAGAGGCGTCGGACAAGCGTGAGGAAGCCTTGAAGTTCTTCGGCCTCTCCCCGGATAAGAAGACGATTCTGGTGGTTGGCGGCAGTCTGGGTGCACGGACGATCAACCGCAGCATACAAGGAGATCTGGATAAACTTTTCGCTTCGGATGTCGACGTACAGGTAATCTGGCAAACCGGACGCTATTACCATGAAGAAGCCTTGAAACATCTGAAGGCTTACAGGGGAATGCCGATCTGGTGCTCGGACTTCATCACCCGTATGGACTATGCCTATGCGGCGGCCGATCTGATTATCTCCCGTGCAGGCGCCAGTTCTATTTCCGAACTTTGCCTGCTGAAGAAACCGGTGATCCTGGTTCCTTCTCCCAATGTGGCGGAAGACCATCAGACGAAGAATGCTTTGGCATTGGTGGGTAAAGATGCTGCTGTCATGGTGGCCGACAAAGATGCCGAACAGCAATTGGTGTCGAAGGCTCTCGAAATCATCCACGACGACGAACGTCTCCGTGTCTTGGGCCGCAACATCGCGACATTGGCCCAGCACCAGAGCGCGGAACGCATAGTGGACGAGATCGTCAAGATTATCGAAAAGAAAAACCTATGACTTTTTGCCGGAAAAGCTATGGCCTCTGGTGAAAAAAGTTATAGTCTTTTACAAGAAAAGCTATAGCCTTTTCTGAAGAAGATGCCGTTCTTTTATGGCAAATACGGTGGGAAGATCGTATCTTTGTAACAAAGAATAGTAACGAGTAAGAAAATATGGATATAAACAACATAACGGCTGTCTATTTTATCGGGGCCGGCGGGATTGGGATGAGTGCCTTGATCCGCTATTTCCTTTCGAAAGGAAAGAAGGTGGGCGGTTACGACAAGACTCCTTCCGGTCTGACGGAGCAGTTGAATTATGAAGGAGCCGCCATTCACTATGAAGACAATGTCGACCTGATCCCCGACGACTTTACCGATCCGGCAAAGACACTGGTCGTCTATACTCCTGCCGTTCCCGAAGACCATTCGGAGCTTTGCTATTTCCGGGGGAATGGTTTCGAGGTGATGAAGCGTGCACGTGTGTTAGGCGAGATCACTGGTTGCAACCGGGGATTGTGTGTGGCCGGTACGCACGGCAAGACAACGACCTCTTCGATGGTCGCCCACCTGCTGAAACAGTCTCATGTGGATTGCAATGCTTTCTTAGGCGGTATCCTGAAGAACTATGACAGCAACCTGATGCTTTCCGACAAGAGTGACCTGACCGTGATAGAAGCGGACGAGTTCGACCGTTCGTTCCATTGGTTGAAACCTTATATGGCCGTTATTACCGCGGCCGATCCCGATCATCTGGATATCTACGGGACTCCGGAAGCCTATCGTGAAAGTTTCGAACATTTTACCTCGTTGATCCGCCCGGACGGTTGCCTGCTTATGAAACAAAGCATCAACGTCACTCCCCGCCTGCAGGAAGGCGTGAAGTTTTATACTTATACCGGCGCTTTCGACGCAAAAGAACTTTCAACTTTCAACTTTCAACTCTCAACTGGAAGTCCCGACTTTTATGCGGAGAACGTCCGCATCGGAGGTGGCGAAATCTTCTTCGACTTTGTCGGTCCTGATGTCCGCATCCCCGACATACAGCTGGGCGTGCCCGTGAAAGTAAACATCGAGAACGGAGTTGCCGCTATCGCCCTTGCCTGGCTGAACGGTGTGACACCGGAGGAGATCAAGCATGGTATGGCGACCTTTGCCGGTCCGCGCCGTCGTTTCGACTTCCATCTCAAGAAAGAAAATATCGTCCTGATCGACGACTATGCCCATCATCCTGCCGAGCTGAAGGCAAGTATCCTTTCCGTGAAGGAGCTGTATGCCGGACGCAAGGTGACCGGTATCTTCCAGCCGCACCTTTACACCCGTACGCGTGACTTTGCCGCCGACTTTGCCGCCAGCCTCTCGCTCCTGGATGAACTGATACTGCTGGATATCTACCCGGCGCGTGAGGAGCCGATACCGGGTGTCACTTCACAGATTATCTTCGATGCCGTGACCATTGCCGACAAGCGGTTGATCCGCAAGGAGGAACTGTTGGACGTGGTGGCTGCCGAAGCCGGTAAGTTCGAAGTCGTCCTGATGGTCGGAGCCGGCAATATTGAACTGTTGGTAGATCCGGTAAAACAAATATTGGATAAAAAAGAATAAATCGTGATCCGTATCGTATCCATAATCGTTGCAACACTGTTGTTCTGCTACATCGTGTTTGTCTCCTTCTTCTTTCGGGAAAGCAGGCAGAAGGAGTTGTGCCGTGACCTGCAAGTAGTGGTCGTGGACAGCCTTGACAAGCATTTTGTGAGCGAGAGCGATTTGGTGCATATCCTCAAGAAGGCTGACTTGAACCCGATCAAGAGGCCGATGGACGAGATCAACACCGACCGGATTGAAAACGAATTGCTGAAAAACGAAATGATTGCCCGTGTGGAAGCTTACAAGACTCCTTCCGGCATGATTAAATTGGAAGTGGAGCAAAAAATTCCTATCTTGCGTGTGATAAGTCCGAGAGGCAACTATTATGTGGATAATCTGGGAAGCACGATGCCTGTCAGCCGCCGTTATGTGGCGCACGTTCCGGTTGTGAGCGGATATGTGGAAAAAGAGCTGGCGGTAACCGACTTATACAAATTTGCATTATTTTTGCAGGAGAATGATTTCTGGAATAATCAGATAGAACAGATTTACGTTCATCCTGATAACGAGGTGGAGCTGATTCCGCGGGTCGGTAACCATCGTATCGTACTGGGCTCCTTTGCTGATTTCGAGGAGAAGCTGGACAATCTCCGGCTCTTCTACGAGAAAGCGATCCCGAAGGTGGGGTGGGAGAAGTACAGCATTATCAGTTTAAAATATAAGGATCAGATTGTTTGTACTAAAAGATAGAGAATATGGCATACACAGACTTTATAGCGGCCATCGACCTTGGCTCTTCTCACATGGTCGGCATGGTAGGCGCGAAAGGCCCTGCCGGGACACTTTCCATCATTGCCTACGAAGTGGAGAACTCCGATACCTGTATACGAAGAGGATGTGTATATAATATAAAAGATGCGGCCGGCAAGATCGTGCGGTTGATCCGCAAACTGGAAAACAAATTGGGCGGTTCCCGTATCGGTAAGATATATGTCGGGGTGGGAGGCCAGTCGCTTCGTTCGATTAACCATGCCGTGTCGAAAGTGCTCGGTAGCGGTACGGTGACTGAAGAGGTGCTGAAGGAACTGGATCAGGAATGCCGGCAGTATCGTCCCGATATGCTGGACGTGCTGGATATAGCCGCTCCCGTTTATTATCTCGACAACCAGCCGGAAACCCATCCGATAGGTTTGGGGTGTTCGCGTATTGAAGCCCACTATAAGTTGCTCGTTGGCCGTCCGTCTCTTCGTCATGCCGTAACCACGAACATGGCGGAGCAGATCAAGCTCGATGTGGCTGGTGTTGTTGTTGCGCCGCTGGCGTTGGCAGACCTGATCCTGACGGAACAGGAGAAATTGAAGGGGTGTGCGTTGATCGACTTCGGTGCAGGCGTCACCTCTGTCACGATGTACAAGGATGGCAGTCTGGCCGGTCTCTACGTTATTCCGTTGGGCAGCCATCTGATCACTCGCGACTTGATGTCCTTGGGTATGCCGGAGAAGGAAGCGGAACGTGTCAAGCGCACCTACGGCAACGCTATCTGGGAAAAAGATAACGAACAGCAGATGGTCACGGTAGACTTGGCCGACGGACAGCATTCGAGCGAGATCAAACTTTCGGATATCAATATGGTGGTGGAAGTCCGCAGCCGTGAGATCATCGAAAACATATACGCCCGCATGGAAGATGCGGGAGTGGCGAAAGATCCCGGTTACAGCATCGTGATTGCCGGCAACGGAGCCGCTCTGAAGAACATGCGTGAAGCCCTCAGCGAACGTTTCAAGATGGATGTTCGTTATGCTTCCGTCCGGAAAGATCTGATTGCCGACGGCGAGATGATTGCCAATAATCCCGAGTATACGACCGCAGCCGCCCTGTTGCTAAAAGGAACGGAGAACTGCGCCCTTTATATCGCTCCCGAACCGGAGAGACCGAAAGTGGTAGAACCGAAGATCGAGCCGAAAGAAGAACCCGTGATCGCTGAAATAGAAGAAAAGCAGGAGGAACCGCCTGTTGAAAAGCAGTCAGCGGCTACGACTAAGAACCGCAATTCCGGAACAAAGAAGGAGGAAGAGAAAAAGAACCGTAAGGGCTGGGGTATCGGCGACCTTTTCAAAAATGCGGTGGATAAGGTGGGAGAAGGCATTGACAAGGCCTTGAAAGATGAGCAATAATCGGTAACAATAAAAGACAGACGACAATGGACGATAATACATACGATTTTGATTTGGCAAAAGCGCCTCAGACAATCATCAAGGTGATCGGTGTCGGTGGCGGTGGTGGTAATGCGGTCAGCAATATGTATCGCGAAGGTATCCGGGATGTATCTTTCGTATTGTGCAATACCGATAATCAGGCGTTGCAGAAGTCGGAGGTTCCTAATAAATTGCTGATCGGACAGAATACGACGCATGGACTTGGTTCGGGGAATGTTCCGGAAGTGGGAGAAAAAGCCGCCTTGGAAAGTGAAGAAGACATCTACCGGATGTTGGATGACGGTACTCGTATGGCCTTTGTTACGGCCGGAATGGGGGGTGGTACGGGAACAGGAGCCGGGCCGGTAGTCGCTAAGATCTCTAAAGATATGGGGATTCTGACTGTCGGTATCGTTACGATACCTTTTGTCTTTGAAGGACGGCCGAAAATCGTGAAAGCGCTCCGTGGTGTCAGAAATATGGCGCAGAATGTCGATTCGCTTTTAGTGATTAACAATGAGCGATTGAGAAATTTTGCCGACATGCCGGTTCCACAGGCGAATCGTAAAGCGGATGAAACATTGACAATCGCGGCCAAGAGCATAGCCGAAATCGTGACGACCGATTTGGAACAGAATGTCGACTTTGCCGATGTCGACACGACGATGCGTAACAGTGGAGTCGCTTTGATCAGTATCGGTTTCGGAGAAGGAGAAGGACGTTTGCGACAAGCGATTACGGAAGCTTTGGAGAGTACGTTGGTCAACGATGTGAACAATATTTTCAATGCTAAACGGGTAGCGTTTGTCATTTATTATAGCCATGAAGACGAACTTCGTATCAGTGAAATGGACGATATACATGATTTCATGTCGCAATTCAAGACTGAATACGAGGTGAAGTGGGGACATGGTTATGATGACAGTTTAGGGCATAAGATCAAGATTACGATCTTGGTGACCGGTTTCGGGTTGGAAGATATCCTGACCAAGACGGAACAGCAGGAGCTTGTCACAGAAGAACAACTGCGCGAAATGGCAGAGAAGGAAGAAGCGGAAAGAAAAAGACGAGCGGAAGAAGATGCCTTGATGGGACGTTATTACGGTGAATATATCGACTCGCGTCCGAATGCCGAAATCGTTGTATTTGCCGTCGACGAATTGGACGATGACGCTCTGATCTCTTTCATGGAAGACAAACCTGCCTACAAGCGGACTGCCAAAGACGTGCAGCAGATACGCCGGAAGGGTGAGGAACCGGTACGTACCCAAGGCATGTCGTTCACCTCGCCTGCCGCTAACCAAAACAAGAAGCCTAAATCTGGCGGCACAGTTATTAGTTTTAGGTAATGAATAATGACTAATTGATAATAAATAATGAAAAATTAATGATGAGTAGTTGGATACGCGAAGGTTTAATTATTCATTCTTAATTCTTTAATTTACAAAACTATGGATTTGTTCGAAAGAGTCAGCGAAGACATTAAAAACGCAATGAAGGCGAAAGATAAAGTCGCCCTTGAAACACTGAGAAACGTGAAGAAGTTTTTCCTCGAAGCGAAGACCGCTCCGGGAGCCAACGATACATTGACAGATGCCGATGCATTGAAGATCATGCAAAAGCTCGTCAAACAGGGTAAGGATTCCGCCGCTATCTACGTGCAGCAGGGACGTCAGGATTTGGCCGATGTCGAACTGGCACAGGTAGCCGTTATCGAAAAGTACCTGCCGAAACAGATGTCTGCCGAAGAGCTGGAAGTCGAGCTGAAGGCAATCATTGCACAGGTCGGGGCTACCGGTCCGAAGGACATGGGTAAGGTAATGGGCATTGCCTCCAAGGCATTAGCCGGAAAAGCCGAAGGACGTATGATCTCGGAAGTCGTTAAAAAACTTCTGAATTGAAGATTGGAAATGGAAAATTGAAAGATAAAGAAGAATTGTTTTACTTTTCAGTTTTCCATTTTCTCTCCCTTGTTGTATCCTTATCAATCTAATTTTCAATTCTCAATTTTCCATTTTCAATTACCGATTATGATTACTTTTGTTTGTTGCCTTATTGCACTCATCGTAGGTTATTTCATCTACGGTAAATTCATCGAACGTATTTTCGGCATAGATGCCAAACGGCAGACTCCTGCCTATACGCACCAGGACGGCGTGGATTATATTCCGATGCCAACTTGGAAAGTCTTTATGATCCAGTTTCTGAACATCGCCGGACTGGGACCGATCTTCGGCGCCATTATGGGAGCGAAGTTCGGAACCGCTTCTTTCCTGTGGATCGTGTTGGGAAGTATCTTTGCCGGTTCAGTACACGATTACCTGTCCGGGATGTTGTCCCTGCGTCATAACGGGGAGAGCTTGCCTGAGATTATCGGCCGTTACCTGGGCGTGAACTTCAAGCAGTTCATGCGTGGTTTTACGGTAATCCTGATGGTGCTGGTCGGCTCCGTGTTTGTGGCCGGGCCTGCCGGCTTGCTGGCAAAGCTGACACCGGAACATCTGGATACTACTTTCTGGATCATTGTCGTGTTCTTGTATTACATCCTGGCGACCTTGTTGCCGGTCGATAAGATTATCGGGAAAATCTATCCTTTGTTTGCTGCCGCTTTGTTGTTTATGGCGATCGGCATTCTGGTGATGTTGTTCGTCAATCATCCGCCGTTGCCTGAAATCACGGACGGGATGCCGAACACCTATCCCGGTCATCTGCCTATTTTCCCGATTATGTTCGTCAGCATTGCCTGCGGTGCCATTTCCGGTTTTCACGCGACACAAAGTCCGTTGATGGCCCGTTGCATCAAGAATGAGAAGTACGGACGTCCTATTTTCTTCGGCTCCATGATTACGGAAGGTATCGTTGCGTTGATCTGGGCTGCTGCTGCTACTTATTTCTATCATAACAATGGTATGGGTGAAAACAATGCTGCCGTTGTCGTCGACAGTATTACGAAAGAATGGCTCGGTACGGTAGGTGGTATATTGGCAGTCTTAGGTGTGATCGCCGCCCCAATTACCTCCGGTGATACGGCGTTTCGTTCGGCCCGCCTGATTGTGGCGGACTTTCTGCATCTTGAACAGCGCAGTGTCTCCAAGCGGCTCATGATTTGCATTCCTTTGTTCTTGGTGGCTATCGCTCTTTTGCTTTACAGCCAGAAAGACAAGGATGGTTTCGATATGATTTGGCGCTATTTTGCTTGGAGTAACCAGACACTCGCGGTGTTTACCTTATGGGCATTGACTGTCTACTTGGTGATCTCGAAGAAGCCCTATATCGTTACGCTGATTCCGGCTTTGTTTATGACGGCTGTCTGCTCGACATACATCTTTGTCGCTCCTGAAGGCTTAGGCATGGAAAACGGCATTTCACAGATTATCGGCTTTGCCATAACAATCGTTGTTTTAGCCTTCTTCCTGGTTTGGAAGAAGAAGACCGGCAATATATAATATAGTAGGACCGGTCTTCTCTGGTACTCAAGGATGGCCGATGCTGCCTGCCCTTTGCCCGGAGTAGACCGGACGGTTAAGCCTTGATTTTTTGGTTACTTTTGGATCAAGCCAAAAGTAACAAGTAAACTATTATTTACCAGAAATCGAAGGAAAAATGTCAGAACTGTAAACTGAGGCTTGGCGGCAATCTCTTATCTTTATCCACAGAAACATATAAAAGGATAACTACCATGAAAAAACTGATAAGTTTAGTCAGCCTCTTTTGCCTGTCGGTCTTTTTACCTTTGTCTGTTATGGGAGAGCCCATTGACCGGGAGGCCGTTGTCAAGCGGCATCGCGTGTGTACGACCGGGACGCTTCTGAAAAGTCCGGCACAAGTAGGTAACGGCAAGTTTGCCTTCGGGATGGATATAACCGGATTGCAGACCTTCGTCCCCTTCAATACCCTGTCCGACTGGAGCTGGCACAGTTTTCCCCTCCCCGAAGGGATGAGAGCCGAAGATTACCGTCCGGTTGCCGTGGAGACGCACGGCAAAAAGATTGCTTATGAACTCCGCAATCCCGACCAGCCCGAGCTGTCCGAATGGCTGACCAAGAACCCTCATCGCTATAACCTGGGCCGTATCGGTTTCCGTCTACTGCGTGAAGACGGTACGGAAGCGCGGGAAATTGACCTGGGCAATGCCCGGCAGGAAATCGATCTGTGGACAGGTGTCGTCTATAGCCGTTTCGAACTGAACCGCAAAGAGGTGAAAGTGCGTACCGTCTGTCATCCCGATAAAGATATGATCGGAGTCAGTATCGAGTCCGAACTGTTGAACGATGGTAATATGAGCATCTATCTCGACTTTCCTTATCCCGACGGACGCTATTTCAAACATTACATAGGACGCTACGACACGATCTCTGGCCATACTTCCACCTTCGAGAAGTTGGCTCCGAACTCGGTCCGTATCACCCGTACGATGGATGACACGCACTACTACGCCACCCTTGACTGGACCGGCCCTGCCACTTTCAGCCGTGAATCTGAAAAGGCGCATACCTTCCTCCTCCAGCCCCGGCATACTTCCACCTTTTCCTTTACCTGCTGCTTCTCTCCTGAACCGGTCGCCGATGTGACTGAGCCGGTTGCCTCTATCGAACGGAAGAGTGCTGCCAGTTGGGAGAAGTACTGGCGTTCGGGAGCTGCCGTCGACCTCTCCGGAAGCAAAGATCCCCGCTGGCTGGAACTGGAGCGGCGTATTGTCCTCTCGCAGTACTTGATGCGTGCAAATGAAAGCGGACTGTTCCCACCTCAGGAATCCGGTCTGGTGAACAACGGCTGGTTCGGCCGTTTCCACTTCGAGATGATTTGGTGGCATGGTGTGCACTACGGGTTGTGGAACCGGATGGAATGTTTTGATAACTATCTGAACGTCTATAAGGACTTTATGCCGAAGGCTCTCGAACGTGCCAAGAGCGAAGGTCGCAGTGGTGCACGTTGGCCGAAGTGCACCGGAAACTTCAACCGCGAATGGCCTGGTAGCGCCCATGCCTATCTGATCTGGCACGAACCCCATCCGATCTACTTCGCCGAGATGCAATACCGTCAGAAACCTGCTCCCGAAACATTGGAGAAATGGAAAGACGTCGTGCTGAACACGGCCGATTATATGGCAGATTACCTTTTCTACGACAAAAAGACGAAACAATATGTCCTGGGTCCTCCTGTCGTTGTCGTTTCCGAGAATACGGACCCGTTGCAGACCATCAATCCGATTTTCGAGTTAGGCTATTTCCGCTACGGCTTGCGCACGGCGTTGGAATGGGCGGACCGGCTGGGCCTGTCGGAAAAAAGAACGAAGAAATGGAAGGAAGTACTTTCGAAGATGGCGCCCCTTCCCGTTGCCGACGGCGTCTATACCACCTACGAGGGCATCCCCGATATGTGGACAAAATATACCTACGAGCATCCGGCCCTGACCGGTGTCTACGGCATGTTGCCTGGTGACGGGGTAGACCTGCCGACCTTCAAGCATACGCTGGAGAAAGTCTGCAAAGAATGGCAGTTCAACCGCATTTGGGGTTGGGATTTCCCGATGTTGGCAATGGCTGCCGCCCGTACGGGACAGCCGGCACTGGCTATTGACATGCTGATGCACCCTTCCGCCGGATTCCAGTTCGACGAACATGGTTTGGCGACAGGCGGTCCGTTTCCCTATTTCCCTTCCAACGGAGCGTTGCTGACGGCAGTCGCCATGATGTGTGGCGGTTGGGACGGCTCGGAGGGTGAGGCTCCCGGTTTCCCGAAAGACGGGAGCTGGACGGTTCGCTACGAAGGGTTTGTGCCGATGCAGTAATAATGGCCGTTTGGGGGAGGAAAATCGGGCAATCACCGAAAAACAAACAAATAGGCATCGGATCAAAAACGGATAAGTATCCCTCTGAAACGTAGTAAGCATCAAGGATTTCCTTGAAAAAGACCGATTTTTGAACCAAAACGGGACTGATGAAATTTAAGACTTGGTAATTGAGAAAATAATTTATTGTAAATCAAGTGATTGGTGGGTCAAAAAATGACTAAAAAAAACGATCCTTTAAATTTGTCATTTTTCCGAGACAAAAATACGCATTCCTTTTTAAACCACAACTCTTTTCTGTAAAAAAATTCGTACCCCTATATCCTTTCTTATCAATTAGATAGCAATTGGAGTACAAAAAACCATCTTTCCAATACGAACTTCGAAGATAGGCAAAAAAAATGACTAAAAAAAAGGATCGTTTTTGCTATCAAAGTACAAATGTTAACACGTGTACATTATATATACGTGTACATAATGATAGTAAGAAGTAAGAACTGATATTTCAATTAACTGTATTATTAATATTAAAATTTAGATTATGAACAAGAGATTTTCTACTCTCGTTGCTGCCTTCGCAGCAATTGCTACTGTCTCTTATGCACAGATCGGTGACAAGTATGTGCATTTGAAGACCAGTTCTACTTACCTGACTTGGGATAAGGCTTCTTTGGCAGACTCTGTGACACTTGGTAGTAAAGGTACTACTAAGGCGGATATGGACTCTGCTTTGTGGAAAGCCAATTTGGTTCGTGTCAATATGCCGGGTAATGACTCTATCTACACATTGACGAACAAAGCTACTCAGAAACAGCTTTCTTTCTCTGCTAAATTGAATGGCGCAGATAAATTCGGTACGGCTATTGCTGCTGGTATTAGCGAATTTAAAATTAAACATGGTACGGGTGGTTATAGTATTATCGGTACAACTACTGATGGCAAGTTGGTTGAGATGTCTCAAACTACCGGCTTGTTGATGGTTGATGGCAAAACTGACAAAGCTGGTGCAACAGGTACGGCTGCTGTTTTCACAGTAGAAGCAGCTGAAGCAAATTATGATGTAACAAAAGCAGACCTTGCTCCGGTTCTTCCTTCATTCAAATTTGACTTTGCCGGTCGTGACGGTGGTCTTTTCACTGCTAATGAATTGATTCCGGTTCCTGTCGGTAACAAATTCCGCTTCCAGGTAGTTGGTCAGGAAAACAGCACGAAGGGTACAAAGAAGCCGCAGTATATTACAATCGATACTGTAATGGTGGGTACTGCCGCTTCTGTAAAAGCTGCTTCTTTCCAGTTGGATACAACTATTACTGTTACATCTTCTGCATATAAAGGTGCTTTGAATGAAGGTTTGCAGACATTTACTTTGAAAATGGACTTGGGTAACGATTCTATCGTTATGACAACTGATTCTATTGTTCGTTTCAATACAGCTGGCGAATTTGAAGTTGCAGATCATGGTGCTGGTTCAGGAGTTACTTATCTTGTAGGTTACAAGAGCTTTGATGGTAGTGCTAAGTTGGTTGTAGACTCTATCCAGATCAATGCTCCGCTTATCACAATCTCTAAAGGTACTCCGGTTAAACTGGCTGGTGGAACAGGTGTTTATTCTTTGCAGTTTAAAGGTACAGGCGGTAATGCAACTAATAATGATAAGTATTTGACTGGTACAAGTGGTACTTATGCCGAAGCTGCTTCTGTATATGTTCCTTCTACTCAGTTCTATGTAAAGGAAAACGAAGATGGTACTTATTCTGCTCAGGCTCGTGATATTGTCTCTGCAACTGTTTCTTCAGGCGTTACCACAGGCTCTAATGGTGAAAGTTTAGCTGTTGTTGCTCCGGCACAACCGTTTACAAATCAACCTTTGTACGCAGTAGATGCAGCTAAGAGCATTTACACTACTGTTGGTGGTGATACTTTGGTATTCACAAAACTCGATGTAGATATGGCTAACAAGCACATCGGTTACAAGTACTATACAAAAGAAGAAATGGGTTACGGTGCTGTTAAGTTCAATCTGGCTTCTAAAGCTGCTGATGATATCTATTTGACTTTGGTTCAGGATTCTGTAATTGCTGGTGCTAAAGGTGCTGACAAAGCTGTTGAATTGCGTCTGATGGAAGGGGCTGATTTGGCTACTGTTGGTGATACTATTTATTATGGTGCTCAGACTTTAGGTGATACATTGGTTCGTGTTGCTTATGCAATGGAAAAAGCTTATAATGCTGAAGGTCGATTTGCTTATGAAGGCGCTGTTGTAAAATTGACATCTTCTACTAACGGAGCTGTTAATGAAAATCAAAAACGTTTCTTCTTCGCAGAAAATCCTGTCGGTGGCTCTTATAAGGTGGTAGCTGCTAATGAAAATACTGCTAAGATGGTTACAATGAATATCTCTAATCTTACTGTAACTTATGATAATCCGACTGCAAGTGTTGAAACTTACTTCAACATCGAAGGTGCTGAAGCTCCTGTCTATGCTAAGGTTGATGCAGGTCATTACAATGTAGTAAACGGTAGTGAAATGTTGACTGCTTCTGCTGGTATCGCTAAGATGTTGCGCGTAGGTGACGAACTGAAAGCTGCTGCTGATGATTCTGACTTCTCTCTGTATGTTGACTCTGCTTATGTGAATCGTGGCGATGACAATACAGAATATGGTTACTACATCTACAAAGGTGCAGAAGTTAAGAACGACACAATCGTTGGTAACGTTTTGGCTGCTAAGGGTGACTTCGTTGCAAACAATGCTACAGGCGACAGCGCAATCTTCCGTGGTGTAACTGTTGTTGCTGATACGATTGCTTATACTGGCGATCTGAAAGATGGCAAACAGAATAAATATAAAGTAAGAGATGCTAAGAATACTTCTCTTGTTGGCTTCAAAGTTGTTGACGGTGAAGGTTATGAAATCGTAGCTCTTAATACAAACAAGAGTTTGGCTGTAGTTAACGGTACGGTTATCTTCTCTAACACTGTTGCTCCTCAGGTATTTACTTTGGACGCTGCTGAAGCTCCTACTGCAAACGAAGGTGTTGAAGTATCTGAAGTGAAAGTGATCGCTACTGAAGGTGGTGTTCAGATCGTAGGCGCTACCGGTAAGAAAGTTGTTGTCAGCAACATTTTAGGCCAGGTAGTGGCTAACACAGTTATCACTTCCGACAACGCAACTATCGCTGCTCCTCAGGGTGTGGTTGTAGTAGCTGTTGAAGGCGAAGAAGCTGTTAAAGCTATTGTTAAGTAATTGGCAAATAGATTGTAAAAGTGTCGCGTACATCAGTGCGCGGCACTTTCGAAATATTAAAATCAAATAATTCTAAGATTCATCGTGTGGTATTCCCGGAACACATCAGCTTTTACAGCTCTCCGTCCGGATCGACCAATTACCCCGCGAGGGCGAACAAGCGGTGAATATTAATACTAAAGTAATGAAATTAAAAAAAGTTCATCTGCTCTCCCTCTGTGAAGACCGAAGCAGACAAAAAACAATCCCCTGTAGTCAATGATTGCAGGGGATTCGTTTTTTCTGGAAAGAAATAGGAAAGATACTTGATCTTCCGTCCTTTATGACGATATATTTACCGTCGAAGTAACAGGGCAACCGCATCAAAATTTTCCAATATGACGTTTTATCATATTGTTGAATAGGTATTAAATTGGCGAAATACGGTTCTTCATTTCACAAAAGCCCTCTCTTTATTTAGCAGAAACAAGCAGATAATTCCGTAAACACCCCCATGTTGCCATCCTTAACATCCGGGTGTAGAGAGCCGGTACATCCGGGTGTAAGAGGGGGTAACATGGGGATGTCCGGCAACTAAAGTACTGTGCCAGACAATAAAAACTACCCGGTTTTACCTATTTTATAGCCGTTTTTACATAAAATAATCGAGTGGTTTGCAGGGATGGAAATAGGGTGTTTATTGTTTTTGTTATTTGTAATGTATTAATATACAGTTGTATATAAGCGGAGTGCCTATTTTTATCCAAATTGCCAGTGATAGGGGTGTGATACCGTAGTGATAGAGAAAACGGGCATATATCACAAATAAGACAAGTTGAATATCAATTGGTACAAAGAAATCAGTGATACAGTGACAGAGGAAGTGGAAAACGATTTTGTGACACGCTTTATAAGAAGTGGTCATATGTCTTAAGCAACATCGAGATCATGGAACGATTATCCCAAGGACTGAATAATCAGATATTCCGCAATCCGGCTTACAGCATATGATACTTCTTCAACTCCTTCCTCAGTTCTAACGCTTTCCCCTCTGTGACCTTGTCCATCAATGCCCAAAAACGGTCACTGTGGTTCATCTCGATGGTGTGGCAAAGTTCGTGGAGGAGGACGTAGTCGATCAGGTGCCAGGGCAGGAGCATCAGGGAAAGAGAGAGATTGATGCTGCGACGTGGTGTGCAACTACCCCAATGGCTTTTGCTGTTGAAGATTTTTACATCCGTGCAGGTGAAGCCGTGCCGGGAGGCCAGGTCGAGCAACCGTGAAGGTAAGAGGCGGCGGGCCTCATGCCGGAGGGCTTGCTCAATGAAGTCTTTCAGGAGTTTTTGTACACGTTCGTCGGCGAAGTCGGTCTGCGAGGGACAGGCGATGTGCAGGACGCCATCGTCTAATTTCATATAGAAGTTAGCCCGGTCGGTACGGAAGACATGGAGGCGGAACGTTGCGGTTTGCATCTTCGTCTCATCTGTCAGGAGCGGGCGGGCGGGATGTTTGGCAAGGGCGGCAAGAAGTTTTTCCTTGTTTTCCCGGATAAAAGCGAGCATACGCGCTTCGTTTCCACCCGGAGGCATGGTAGCCGTAATCGTCCCTTTGGAGATTTTCAGTGTGTAACGGGTAGCACGGGGACTGGTGCGGAGGTGGATGGTTCCTAACTCTTTATCTTGTATCGTCTTTTCCATATCGTTCACAAAAGTAATATTTTCCAAGCAAACAATATATGCCCGGAATTGCTTATCTTTGTGCCCGAATAACGAAAATGAGTATAAACAATAAATAATTAAGCAATCATGAGCAAGAAAGCCCTTTTAATGATTCTTGACGGCTGGGGTATCGGCGATCAAGGTAAAGACGATGTAATCTTTAACACTCCCACTCCTTATTGGGACAGCCTGCTGGCCACTTATCCTCATTCACAGTTACAGGCAAGCGGTGAAAACGTAGGGTTGCCTGACGGACAAATGGGTAACTCTGAAGTCGGACATCTCAATATCGGGGCCGGACGTATCGTTTACCAGGATTTGGTGAAGATTAACCGCGCTTGTGCCGACAATAGCATCATGAAGAACCCTGAAATCGTTTCTGCCTTCTCTTATGCCAAAGAACATGGCAAAAATATCCATTTCATGGGGTTGACCTCCAACGGTGGCGTACACAGTTCTTTCGACCACCTGTTCAAACTTTGCGATATCTCCAAGGAATATGGAATCGACAATACTTTCATCCACTGCTTCATGGACGGTCGCGACACAGACCCGAAGAGCGGTAAAGGATTTATCGAACAACTGACGGCCCACTGTGCACAGTCTGCCGGAAAGATCGCATCCATCGTCGGTCGTTTCTATGCAATGGACCGCGACAAACGTTGGGAACGCGTGAAAGAAGCCTACGACCTGCTGGTTGAAGGCAAGGGCAAACAGGCTACCGACATGGTTCAGGCCATGCAGGAATCGTATGATGAAGGCGTGACCGACGAGTTTATCAAACCGATCAACAACGCTACAGTAGATGGTACGATCAAAGAAGGTGATGTCGTGATCTTTTTCAACTACCGCAACGACCGTGCAAAAGAATTGACTGTCGTGCTGACCCAGCAGGATATGCCGGAACAGGGTATGCACACGATCCCTGGTTTGCAGTATTACTGCATGACTCCGTACGATGCTTCTTTCAAAGGGGTCCATATCCTGTTCGACAAGGAAAACGTCCAGAACACATTGGGAGAATACCTGGCTGAAAACGGGAAAACACAGCTTCATATCGCCGAGACGGAGAAGTACGCTCATGTGACTTTCTTCTTTAACGGTGGTCGCGAAACTCCGTACAAAAATGAAGAACGTATCTTGGTTCCGAGCCCGAAAGTCGCCACTTACGACCTGAAGCCGGAAATGAGCGCTTACGAAGTAAAGGACAAGTTGGTTGAGGCTATCAATACGCAGAAGTTCGACTTCATCGTCGTGAACTATGCTAATGGTGATATGGTTGGCCATACCGGTATCTATAGTGCCATCGAAAAGGCCGTAACGGCTATCGACAACTGTGTGAAAGACACGGTCGAGGCTGCCAAAGCCAATGGCTATGAAGTAATCATCATCGCCGACCACGGTAATGCCGATCACGCGCTCAACGAAGACGGTACTCCCAACACGGCTCACTCCCTGAACCCGGTTCCTTTTGTATATGTGACAGAAAACAAAAATGCAAAAGTGGAAAACGGTGTCCTGGCCGATGTCGCTCCGTCTATCCTGCATATTTTGGGCATGGCACAGCCGGCTGATATGACAGGGCAGGACTTGATAAAGAATTAAAAATTAAGAATTAAAAATTAAAAAATAAGACTGGTGAATAATGTGATCCAGACTAAATCGTATGCGTTTGCTATTCGTATAGTGAACGCATACAAGTTTTTAACAAATGATCAAAAGGAGTATGTCTTATCAAAACAGATGTTGCGGAGCGGTACTGCTATAGGAGCATTGGTTGCAGAAGCACATCATGCGCAAAGTAGTGCTGATTTTCTTAATAAAATGAATGTTGCTTTGAAAGAAGCTAATGAAACATTTTATTGGCTCTCTTTATTGAGAGATACGGATTATTTAAGTGAACAGATTTATAAATCTATCTCGATTGATTGTAAGGAATTGATTGCTCTTTTGGTTAGCATAGTCAAGTCTGTAAAATCATCATTAGGGAGATAAGCATTTATTTTCTAATTTTCAATTTTTAATTTTCAATTTAAGAAGTGATTCAAATAGACAATACCCTAGTCAGCCTCGACGTTCTCGAACGCCAGTTCTTATGCGATCTGTCGCATTGCAAAGGTATTTGCTGTGTGGAAGGTGATTCCGGTGCACCCCTGCTGGAGGAAGAGGTGGGCGAACTGGAAAAAGCCCTTCCGGTTATCTGGGACGATCTGGCGCCAAAAGCTCAGGAGATCATCAAGAAACAAGGCGTTGCCTATATTGATGAAGAGGGAGACTTAGTGACTTCTATCGTAAACGGGAAAGACTGTGTTTTTACCTGTTATGATGCGGACGGAACTTGCAAGTGTGCGGTGGAGAAGGCCTATCGCGAAGGTAAGCTCTCTTTCTATAAACCGGTTTCCTGCCACCTTTACCCGATACGTGTGGAAAAGTACGATACGTTCGAAGCAGTTAATTATAATCGCTGGAGTATCTGCAAAGCCGCAGAGATACTGGGTAAGAAAGAAAAACTCCCGGTCTATAAGTTTCTGAAGGAACCGCTGGTCCGCCGTTTCGGAAAGGACTGGTACGAGGCTCTTGAGGAGATTGCCGGAGAGTGGGAGAAACAGAAGAACGAAGAGTGATTTAAGGCTAAACATAAAAGAGCCATGTATGCGGATGATGCATCATCTGGCGTACATGGCTCTTCGTATGTCTTTATATCCCGTTTTAACTATTGCGTATCAAGTCGGCCGATTTGCCTTCCTCGTTCAGATAGGTTTCGATATGACGTTTCTTTTTGTCTTCGAGAATTTCATTGATGGCGATCAGGATGCCGGTCTCTTCCACCTCCCCGAACTCATGGTTGATAGCGGTGCCGAATACACGCATTTTAGGGGAGAGGCTCATATAAGCATTGACCAACGGCGGCACATTGATGCCGAACTTGCGGACTTCTTGGTTCAAGACCTTGTAATTGTCCTTGAAGTTGTCATACTTGAAAAGCTCCTGCATTTTTTCTGGATCCGTGCCTGTTTCCAATGGGCAGATCGGAGTGATCAGTTTCTCCGGGTCGGGGAAGTGCATGTTCAGAAAATACAGGATCATGTTGCGGGCTTCGGAATTATAGGTGTTATACATCGTTACCTTCCCGAAGTAATACTGCAAGCTGGGGTCCACCACGGAAAGAGCTCCCAGGCCATCCCAAAGATTGTCCAATACGAACAATCCTTTTGCGCTGCCACTACGGGTCGACTGGTATTCTAGCGTTACGAACGAACGGCCCAGCTCGACCGTGTACGGTAAATATTCTTTATTGAACTTATCGGAGAAATTGAAAAGGTGGGAAGTTGCTAAAACAGGTTTGCCGGCTTTGTCGAATTTTACATCCGAACCGCAGAGGAAGCGGTAGCCGCCTAAAATCTGTTCGTCTTCAGGGCTCCATACGATAAGCTGGCGGTAAGCGTCGTCCATCGTATCGTATTCGTCGATATCGACCGGAAAGCCGGTCCCACCTCCGTAATATCGGAAAGCGATTTCCCTGAGTCGCCCGATCTCCTGCATCACGTTGGGAGAGTCGTGGGCTGTGATAATGTATATCTCATTGTTGGATTTGTTGGTCCTCCTCAGCTTCTTGTCCCCGGTCAGTTCAGCTTTCAGGAGAGCACGGTCAATCGGTTTGATGATGTCTTGCATATAATAAAATCAATTATTTCTTTAGATTATAGACGATTTCCTTCACCCACTCAGCCCACTCAGCCGGTTTACGGCTACTGTCGAAAGTTTGCCAGGGAATCGGTTTCCCGAAATGGATGCTGTATGTCTTGTGCTTGCTTTTGAACATCTCGTCGGGCAGGTAGATCATTTCGTAATTCATCTTTATGCCCAATGCTTTCCGCATGTTGGCGAGACGGTAGAAAAAATTGGAGTTACGTCCTTCGAAAAACACCGGTACGATGTCCCGCCGGTATTCCACGGCCTTTTGGATAAACGACTTCTTCCATTCGGTGTCCTGTATCTTCCCGTTTTGTTTGCGTGAGCATAAACCGGCGGGAAATGTGATGATTTGGTTGTCCGAAGCGTATGCCTTTTCGATCAGTTCGGCGTTCTTTTTCCCCTGCGCCCCATGTTTGTTGATAGGGACGAAGATCGACCTCAGGTTAGACAGGTAGAGCAGCAGGTCGTTCACCAGGTAGCGGATCTTCCCGTCGAAACGTCCGCCGATAATGGCCGACAGGCAAATCCCGTCCAGTCCGCCCAGCGGATGGTTGGAAGCGAATATGTACCGCCCTTCGGCAGGAATATTCTCTTCGTTTACCAGTTCCAGATTCAAGTCAAAATATCCGATCAACTCCTGCATGAACGCTACCCCGTCTTTATCGTGATACCGGCGGAGGATCTCGTTCAGCTCATCCTGATGAACAGTACGGATCAGATAGTCAACCATAAAACCGGGAATCTTACGGGCAGCCGAAGGCGCCTTTTGCCGTAATACCTGTTTGATGTCTATCTGTGTAATACCTTCTTGTATCATTTCACGTAACTCTTACGGGAGGCAAAGATAGAGTTAATAATTAAAAGTCAATGCTTTCGGGAAAAGTTTTTAAGTGTCGGCTACAACAATTCATGTTGTACAGCTGTTCTTACTAATTAGTACGGAACGTGCAAGATATGATGATACGTCTGTGAAAGGGATGTAAGGTGTTAGTTTAAAAATAGATAGAAAGAGAATTGCAATCCTTTGGTAATGCATTTTTAACATTTTTGGTATTCTGTTTTTACCTTTTTTGTGTAAATATTAAATTAAAAGGCGCGTTATTTGTGATATTAAAACGAGAGATTTATTGATATGAGGAAGTCTACGATTTGGTTGCTTGCGGTGGTGATGGCTTTTGCTTTTGCCGGTTTGCTTTTTTTGCAGGTAAAATATGTAAGTATCATACTCAAGAAAAGTAGCGAGCAGTTCAATGAAACAGTCAAACGATCGATGCACCAAGTCTCGAAAAATCTGGAGCTTGATGAAACGGCCCGGTATCTGGAAGAAGATCTCAGCCGTGACGAGGCCAACAATTACCTATACCAGAACGAACAGAGCAGTCTTGGCGGTGGAATCATCACTGAGAAAAAATACAAGATGCAGTTCACTAATGCCGATGGAACTGTAGAACATATCGAGTTTCATAGCGATATCCGGACACGCAAGTTTGAACCGCTTTCTTCGCTGGGCAGCAATAAAGTACCTAACAGTATCGTTAGTACGTCAAAGGATTTGCAGCAAACGCTGAAACGTCGTTATCAGTACCAAAGCGGGTTGTTTAACGAAGTGATCTTGAATATCTTGCATACGGCAAACCTGAAGCCGATCGAAGAAAGGATAGATTTTAAAAAGCTGAATAATTACTTAAAATCAGAATTTGTTAACAACGGATTGAACCTGCCGTTCGTCTTTGCTGTTATTAACAAAGACGGAAAGATCGTCTATCAGAACGGGGATATTCCTCCTGTATCAGACGTGATTCAACAGGTGCTGTTCCCCAACGATCCTCCTTCGAAGCAGAATTACCTGAAAGTGTATTTCCCGACGAAGGGTGATTATATTTCAAGTTCTGTAACATTTATCGTACCGTCAATCATCTTCTCGCTGATACTTTTGGTAACGTTTATCTTTACCATTTATATCGTGTTCCGTCAGAAGCGACTTTCGGAAATGAAGAATGACTTTATCAACAATATGACGCACGAACTGAAGACACCGGTTTCGACCATCTCGCTTGCCGCACAGATGCTGAAGGACTCGGACATCACGAAGAGCCCCGATGTGTTCAAGCATATCTCCGGGGTGATCAACGACGAGACGAAACGATTGGGCTTCCTGGTGGAAAAGGTGCTGCAAATGTCGCTGTTCGAACGCCAGAAAGCAGCCCTCAAGCTGAAGGAGGTGGATGCGAACGATTTGCTGGCAAGCGTTGCCAATACATTCGCCCTGAAAGTCGAGAAGTATGACGGCACGATCGACATCGACCTGCAGGCAGAAGATTCGGATATCTACGTGGATGAGATGCACATCACGAACGTACTGTTCAACCTGCTGGACAACGCCGTGAAGTATCGCCGCCTCGAAGTGCCGCTGACGCTGATGTGCCGCACCTGGAACGAGAACGGCAAGTTGTTGATATCGATCGAGGACAACGGCATCGGGATCAAGAAAGAATACCTCAAGAAAGTATTCGACCGCTTCTTCCGCGTGCCGACAGGAAACGTACACGACGTGAAAGGGTTCGGACTCGGACTTGCTTACGTCCGTAAAATAGTAGAGGACCATAAAGGTACGATACGTGCCGAAGTGGGAACCGGAAATGTAGGAACAAAATTTATTATTACTTTACCTCTTATAAAAAGTTAGTTATGGAAGAAAAACTAAAAATCTTCTTTTGCGAAGACGACGAAAACCTGGGTATGCTATTAAGAGAATACTTGCAGGCAAAAGGTTATGTGACTGACCTCTTCTCCGATGGAGAAGCCGGTTACAAAGGTTTCACCAAAGGCAAATATGACCTTTGCGTACTTGACGTGATGATGCCGAAAAAAGACGGCTTCACGCTGGCTCAGGAAATCCGTTCTATCAACCCTGATATCCCTGTTATCTTCCTTACGGCCAAGACTATGAAGGAAGATATCCTGGAAGGTTTCAAAATCGGTGCGGATGATTATCTGACGAAACCTTTCAGCATGGAAGAACTCTTGCTCCGTATCGAAGCGATCCTTCGCCGCGTGAAAGGCAAGAAAATGAAAGATATTCCTTTCTACAAGTTAGGAAACTTCTTGTTCGATACCCAGAAACAGACACTGGCTATCGGCGACAAGGTCACGAAGCTGACAACTAAGGAATGCGAACTTCTGAGTCTCCTTTGCGCACATGCAAATGAAATATTGGAACGTAATTATGCACTGAAGACAATCTGGGTAGACGATAACTACTTCAATGCCCGTAGCATGGACGTATATATCACGAAACTTCGCAAGCTGTTGAAGGATGATCCGGGAATCGAAATCATCAACATTCACGGTAAGGGCTACAAGCTGATCACTCCTTCCGGAGAAGAAGCAGCCCGTGAAGAAGGCATTCAGGTTCTTTAATTAGAGCTTAACAGGACGCAAATTACACAGACAAGCGCAGAGTAACGCAGATGTCATTATCTATAAAGGATAAGTCTGCGTTACTTTGCGCTTTTTCACTATATTTGTGTGCAATTAAATAACGATATGATGAACGATAGACCGCTTATTCTGATTACAAACGATGACGGCGTTGAAGCCAAGGGGATAAAAGAACTCACCGAGTGCCTCCGGGACCTTGGGGACATTGTGGTTTTCGCTCCCGACGGGCCCCGTTCGGGAATGGCAAGCGCGATCACTTCGCTCGTGCCGATCAAGTATACATTGGTGAGGAAAGAAAAAGGACTGACGGTTTATAGCTGTACCGGGACTCCGGTCGATTGTGTGAAACTGGCCATCAACGAGGTGTTGGAGCGCAAGCCTGACCTGTTGGCCTCCGGGATCAATCATGGTGGCAACCATGCCATCTGCATCCAGTATTCCGGTACGATGGGGGCAGCTGCCGAAGGATGCGTGTTCGGTATTCCTTCGATGGGCGTGTCGCTCTTGGATCATCGTGCGGATGCCGACTTTGCCGAGAGCTGCCGTTTAGGGCGCATGCTTGCACGGCGGATCATAAAAGAAGGATTGCCGCATGGCACTTATCTGAACCTGAACGTTCCCAATGTCCCGAACGTAAAAGGAATGAAGGTATGCCGGCAGGCGGACGGGCGCTGGACCAATGAATTCAAACGGTCGGAAAACGCAGCGGGCGAACCTGTCTTCTGGCTTGCCGGTGCATTCGAGAATGCCAAGCCGATCCATGCCGACAACGACACGTTGGCGCTCGACAGCGGCTACGCCTCGCTTGTTCCTTGCAAGATAGATGTGACGGACTATGATTTTTTAGCTGTGCTAAAAAATCAGTTGAAAGTTGAGAGTTGAAAATTGAAAGTTGGAAATAGATAACGTGAAATTATTCCGGTTCCAGCTTACTTTATTCTCTTGATCTTTGCAACTCTCAACTTTCAACTTTCAACTGAAAAAATATGAAATATTTTTTAATAGCGGGCGAAGCTTCCGGTGATCTGCATGCCTCCAACCTGATGGCAGCACTGAAGAAGCAGGATGCCGAAGCGGATTTTCGTTTCCTGGGCGGCGATCTTATGCAGGCAGTCGGAGGGACGCTGGTGAAGCATTACAGGGATATGGCTTTCATGGGCTTTATCCCCGTACTGCTCAATCTCCGTACGATCCTGAACAACATGAAAGCCTGCCAGGAGGAAATCCGGCAGTACAGGCCCGATGTGGTGATCCTGATCGATTATCCGGGGTTCAATTTGAAGATAGCCAAATATGTAAAGACGCAGTTGGGGCTGCCTGTCTACTATTATATTTCACCTAAGATATGGGCTTGGAAACAGTATCGTATCAAGGATTTCCGTCGCTACGTGGACCGGATGTTCTGCATCCTGCCTTTCGAAGTGGAGTTTTTCCGCAATCTCGACTATCCGGTGGACTATGTGGGCAATCCTTCGGTCGATTCGGTTGCCTGCTATAGGGAGAAACAGGCGGCCGGACCTGATACATTCCGTGAGGACGAACAGTTGGACGAACGCCCCGTATTGGCGCTGTTGGCAGGCAGCCGCCGTCAGGAGATCAAAGACAACCTTCCGACCATGCTGAAGGTGGCAACCGCCTATCCGGGCCACCAGCCTGTGATTGCCGGTGCTCCCGGTTTGGAACCGGAATATTACAGGCAATATATCGGCGACGCGGATGTGAAGATCGTGTTCGGCAAAACCTATCCTCTCCTCAGCCATAGTGATGCGGCGTTGGTTACATCGGGGACGGCTACGCTTGAGACATCGCTTTTCCGTGTGCCGCAAGTCGTCTGCTATTATGTCGCGGCCGGCCGGCTGGCAAGTTTTATTTTTCGCCATTTCTTCCATACGAAATACATTTCGCTGGTCAATCTGATAGCCGGACGCGAAGTGGTGCAGGAGCTGTTCGGTGTCCGATTTTCGTATGACCAGATACATGATGAGTTAGGACGTGTCTTGAATGATCATGCCTACCGTAGACGCATGCTCGACGGCTATGACGAGATGATCCGCCTGCTTGGAAAACCGGGTGCTTCCCGGCGTACAGCGGAGCTTATCTATCAATCACTGAAGCATTAACATTTTTTGTAAACAGTCTTTGCAGCATTTGCAGAGTGTTTATCATCTTCCTTTTTAGAAAGAAAAATAAACAAATTAGATACATGTTATGAAGACGTTGAAAAGTTTTATGCTATTGGTTGGAATCTTGTTAGGTTCTACAGTTTTTTATTCATGTTTGGATGATGACGACGCTTACAGCGAATTTTGGAGAGATAGTGTCCAGGCTATTGTAACGGTAAAACCATTGAGTGATAATTCTTACTATATGCAGCTCGACGACAGTACGACGCTGTTCCCGACAAACTCATATGTGCCTGAGAATTTGAAAGAAATTCGTGCGTTCGTTATATATAAGAACGACGAGAAGAAGACTGAAGGCTATGATCAGTCTGTTCAATTGTTAAGAATGGATACCCTTCTGACCAAACCGATCGCTCCTGACCTGGGATCGGAAAATGATTCCTATTACGGAACGGATATGCTGGCCTTGAATGGCGGTAGCATTTGGTCTAAGAACGGAGTGTGGATCGAGGACGGATATATCACGTTCGATTTCTATATTCAAAGAGGTTACAACGACAATGTCAAGCATTTCCTGAACCTGGTACAGACAAACAGTGCCGATCCGTATGAATTGGAGTTCCGTCATAACGCTTATGGCAATATCGATTCGTCCCTCAGACCTTCGGCCGGCTTGGTGTCTTTCAAGCTGGATAAGTTGCCGAGTACGGAAGGCAAGACGGTGAAGTTGAAGATCAAATATAAATCTTTCGCCTCGAACGACTATAATACCGTCGAGTTGGATTACAAATCAAAAGATACGGGAGATACAGAAGAATAATAACCTTCCCACATAACTTTTATTTTTATCATTTAGTTCAGAGAGAGAGGCATCGGGATGATGCCTTTCTTTTTGTGTACCCTATAGCTTTTGATGTAAAAGATTATAGGCTTTTTCTTGGAAAGCTATAGATCCTTTTCAGGTATGTGCTATCTTTTTTGCTTTTTCTTGCCGGAAAGATGCAACGTTTCTCCGGATACCCTCGTTTATATATATGAAAATGGAAGAAACAAATGTACATCTGATCGAGGAGTGCCGGCGTGGTAACCGGACTGCACAGCTCGCCCTTTACAAGCAATTTGCACAGCGGCTGTATGTCGCCTGTCTGCGTATTGTCGGCAACGTGCCGGAGGCGGAGGAGGCGATGCAGGATTCTTTCCTGAAAATATTCACCCGCCTGGACCAGTATCGGGATGGACAATGTTTCGAAGCATGGATGCACCGTATAGCTGTTCATACAGCCATTGATTACGTGCGCCGACAGACGCCTGACTGGGAAGAGCTCTCGGATGACTACACCGAACCCGACGACGACGGGCCGGATGAGGAAGAAATCCGTTATTCGGTTGCCCAAGTGAAGGAAGCCTGCAAGAAACTGCCGGTCGGCTATCGCGTGATCCTCTCGCTCTACCTCTTTGAGGGATATGATATGGAAGAGATTGCCTCCATCCTGAAGATCCGGCCGTCGAGCGTGCGCAGCCAGTATCTCCGGGCAAAGCGCAAATTATTGGACATAATAGCAGCAAATAAAGAAAATGGATAAACTGAAGAATTTCATAGACACGAACCGGGAAGCATTTGAAGACGACCTGTTACCTGAAGGCCACTTCGAACGCTTCGAGCAGAAGCTGGCTGTTCCGCGCAAAAGTCGGGCTACGTTATATAGCCTTTGCGCTTTTGCCGCGGCAGCTTGCATCGCCCTGCTGTTCCTCTTCAAACTGCCGGGTGGCACGCCTTTGCCTATTCAACCAAGGCAGGTGGTCACAGGCCAGCATGCCTGCGAGGTGAAAGAGGAGATAGAGGAACTTCGTCTCTACTACAATATGCAGATGAGTGATATCATCTCACAGATGCAGGCGATGTACAAACTGCAACGGACTCCCGGAACGGAGGAACTCTTGAAAGAGACAAAACGTGTCCTGACAGACAATTATATGTTCGAAGAAACGGTCCTTCCGACTCTGCCTTGCTCCAATGCCGGCCTTTATGCCATGAACCTGCATTACAGTACCAGCTTGGAAAGTCTCAACATCATGTTGAAACAGATGGAGAATATGGAAGATTTCAACAGGAATAGTAAACAATAAACACGTTAATCAACACATAAAACAATTTATCAACACATGAAAACAGCTTATCAACACACCAAGAAGGGACAATCCTGCTTTTTACGGGCCGGTCTGTTGATGCTCCTGGTTTTGTTTTGCAGCGTATCCGGTTGGGCTGCCAAACAGGAAAGCATCAAGAAAAAGGAAATCAACAAAAGCTTCAATGTCGGTAAAAACGACATCTTGCAAGTTGACAACCGTTACGGAAACATTACGGTTACGCATTGGAGCAAGAGCGAAGTCTCCATCCGTGTCGTGATCGAGGCGAAAGCCCGTAATGACGAAAAGGCGCAGGCTATCATCGACCGTGTCAACATACGGATGGAAAAGATGGGCAATACGGTTTCGGCCGTTACAAGCCTGAGGTCGCAAAACGGGAATGGAGGCTCTAACGAATCCTTCACCATCAACTACTATGTCAATATGCCGTCTGAACTGACGTGCGACCTGACACAGAAGTACGGCAATATCATCATGCCGGAAAACAATAAGGGAAAATGCGATCTGCATGTCAAATACGGCAATCTCAATGGCGGTAATTTCACGGGACCTCTCAGCATCGACGTGCAATATGGCAATATGGATATCTCCGATGTCGACAACGCCACTTTGGACCTGGCCTATTGCGGCAAATCCTCTATCCGCAACGGCTCGCAACTGAATATCGACAGCAAGTACTCCAACCTCAGTCTCGGAAATGTCCGGAAGATGAACACTGAAGCCAAATACGGCGACATCCATATCGACAGGCTGGACAACGGCTATATGGAACTGAAGTACGGAAATTGCAAGATCGACGAGCTGAAACAGGGCATCACCGTCGACGAACTGAGCTACAGCACGCTTACCATCAAGGATCTTGCCAGCAACTTCGATAAGGTCAATGTGGATGCCCGCTACGGTAATCTGAACATTTATATCGATGTGAACGCCTCCTTCCGTGTCGTTGCCAACAATATGAAATACGGCAATTGCAAGGTTCAAGGCGGCTTCAGTATCCAACGTCGTAACCAGGACGAAAACTCGGTCGGTTTCGATAGCCGCGATGACCAAAGGAACAAAAACAACTACACCCTCGATGTCAACAACGGTAAAAACGGCCGTATCAATTTCGAAGGAAACAGTTATAGCAACATAAAGGTGATGGCAAAATAATCCCTGCCGCCCTGTATCGGACAAATGAAAGAAGCCCCGGTATCCAAGCGATACCGGGGCTTTCTTATTTTGATAAAAGGAACGACTGCTTAGTCAAGTTCTTTGATAGTGATGTTACGATACCAAACGTCGTCTCCGTGGTCCTGGAAACCGATGAAACCTTCTTTGTTTTCACCACCGCAGTTCAGCAACAGTTCGTAAGCCAACGGCCATTTGTCTTTGCTGAATTTGCTGTTATCCAACATTTCCTTCCACTGCTGTGTCCACAAATGATATTCAACAACCGGTTCATCGTTCTGATAGTGAACTACCGTACCTTTGTAGCACATGATCTTGCCTTTGTTCCATTCACCGAACGGTTTAGAGTTCTGAGGCTTAGCCGGGATCATGTCATACAAGGAAGCAGACTGGCGGTTGCCGTCTTTACCCAACTTGGCGTCCGGATGGTTTGCATTGTCGAGTACCTGATATTCAGGAGCAGAGATATAAGAAGGCTGTCCTTCGACTTCCTGGATCATATACAGTACGCCGGAGTTTGAACCTTTACCTACTTTCCATTCGAATTCAAATTCATAGTTTTTGAATTTGTGAGCGAAAACCAAGTCGCCACCATCTTTAGCACCAGCTTCACCTGCACCGGATCCTTTGATATGGATCGTACCGTCTACCACTTCCCAGGCAGCAGGCACATCCGTACGGCCGTAGCCTCTCCATCCATTGAAAGATTTACCGTCGAACAAAGTGACTTTGCCATCGGCATCTTTCGGGAAAGTAGACAGGTCGACAGTAGGCAGATCGTTCATGAGTTTGTATTCAGGAACGGCAGCTTCTGTCTTTGCCTCTTCTGCAGGAGCAGCAGCTTCTTCTGTTTTTTTACCACCGCTACAAGATGTGAAATAACACATCATAATTGCGGCACTTGCTAATAATACTGACTTTTTCATTCTATTTATTTGTTTAAAACTAATTATCTCGGCATATCAGGCAACTTCCAGCCCTGACGATAGTTATGCTTGATCATTTCGGCAGCATACTGTTTTGCATTGACAGGATCTGTCCAGTCTTTTGCAAATGACGGGTGTCCGTCCTTGATTGTGAAACCATCCTTGATACAAGTCTTGATCATTTCGTTATCGCCGATGTTGGTGAACTGCATGTTGTTGCCGTCCCATTTCAATGTACGGTGCAAACCTTGCAGGCGGACTGCCAATACCCCCATCACGATCATTTCGTTGAACGGACCAGCTTCCAAGAAGTTTGATTTTGTCTGTACGCGGTTAGATGCACTTTCTTTACAAGCACGAACCCAGTCCATTTCATGGTTCTTGACGCGACGGCATACTTTTGGTGCGTTAGGAACACGACCGGACAGCAAGAACGGTTGTTGGCCGTAGCAACCGCAAACCAACGTATCTTTTGTTCCGTGGAAGATTGTCAAACCACCACCAGGCCCCATCAGTTCTTTACCCTCAGGGAAGCCTTCCGGGCGGTTCGGCATCATACCGCCGTCATACCAGTGCACTTCTACTTCCGGCATAGCCAGTTTTGGCATGTTTTCACGAGCCGGGAAAATGAATTTAACGTGCTGTGCGTTAGGCGCGCAATCACGGAGCAATAGGGTAGAGGAGGCTTCAACGCTTGTAGGATAGCCTAATTTCAATGCTTTAAATGCAGTGTGCATAATGTGGCAGGCCATATCGCCTAAGGCTCCTGTACCGTATGTCCACCATCCGCGCCAGTTCCAAGGGTGGTAGATTTTGTTGAACGGTTTCAATTCTGCCGGACCGGTAAACAAATCCCAGTTCAGGGTAGAAGGAATCTTGTCTGCTTTTTCCGGAGTATTCAAACCCTGCGGCCAGATAGGACGGTCTGTAGCACATTCTACTTTTGTGATGTCACCGATTTCACCGTTCCAGATCCATTCGCAAACCAAGTCGGTTCCTTCAGCAGAAGAACCTTGGTTACCCATCTGGGTTGCTACATTAGTAGAAGCTGCCAACTTGGTCAGCAAACGAGATTCGTATACTGAATGGGTCAACGGTTTTTGACAGTATACGTGTTTGCCTAATGTCATGGCATCAGCCGTGATCATGGCATGAGTATGATCGGCAGTTGCGATGATGACAGCATCGATGGATTTACCCATTTCGTCATACATCTTACGATAATCCCAATATTTTTTTGCATTCGGATGTTCTTCAAAAGTGCCTTTTGCATACTTCCAGTCAACATCGCAGAGCGCTACGATATTTTCTGTGTTCTTTACATTATTAATGTTGGCATGTCCCATACCGCCGATACCGACAGCGGCAATGTTCAACTTATCAGTCGGAGCTACATATCCGTGAGATTTTCCCAGGATGGAACCCGGAACGATTGAGAAAGCTGCAGCAGCTGCGGCTCCTCTTTGAAGAAATGATCTTCTTGAAATGTTCGACATAGTAATAATTTTTTATAGATTAGCACTTAATTATAATATTCGATGTGATTTCTTGTCTTATAAAAACACAAACTGGCACAAATATAGCCAATGCAGAAGTAACGGCAAGTCTTCCTTTCGGCTTTCTTCTTTAAAATAGTTTTTTTTAACAGAGGTTATAGATAAAGTCTATTTTTCCATAAATAATATCTATGCTTTTAGGGGAAAACATTTTGACGCTTTCCCTATATTTGTATAGAAAGAAAACTTATTCATCCAATCTCTTGTTATTAAAGTACGATACCGATATGAAAAGGGAGCCTGTATACATACGAATATATCATTTTTATCTGGAAGGATTTCGCGAAATGAAGCTGGGTAAGACGTTGTGGCTAATCATATTGGTCAAGCTCTTCATCATGTTTTTTATCTTAAAACTGTTTTTCTTTCCTAATTATTTAGGAAAGTTGGATGGAGATTCGGCTAAGGAAGAACACGTTTCGGGTGAATTGATCAATAGAGCAATTACTCCTTAAATTATATAATTTATGATCGCAAGCATTGACACATCTTTGATTGACTGGTCAAGAGCGCAATTCGCTCTCACTGCCATGTATCATTGGCTGTTCGTGCCCCTGACACTGGGGCTCGGCGTTATACAGGCCATCATGGAGACCATCTATTACAAAACAGGTAACGAGTTCTGGAAAAAGACAGCGCAGTTCTGGATGAAACTGTTTGGTATTAACTTCGCTATCGGTGTTGCCACCGGGCTGATCCTCGAATTCGAATTCGGAACGAACTGGTCTAACTACAGTTGGTTTGTAGGAGACATCTTCGGAGCTCCCCTTGCTATCGAAGGAATTCTGGCGTTCTTTATGGAAGCGACTTTTATAGCCGTGATGTTTTTCGGTTGGGACAAGGTGAGCAAACGCTTCCACTTGGCTTCCACCTGGCTGACGATCATAGGAGCAACTCTTTCCGCCCTTTGGATCCTGATCGCCAATGCGTGGATGCAATATCCGGTAGGTATGCATTTTAATCCGGACACTGTGCGCAACGAGATGTTCGATTTCTGGGCGGTGGCCTTATCTCCTGTCGCCATCAACAAATTCTTCCATACCGTACTTTCCGGATGGATCGTGGGAGCCGTCTTCGTGATGGGTGTCAGCAGTTGGTATCTGTTGAAAAAGCGGGAGACGGAGTTCTCGCTCGAAAGCATCAAGGTCGGTGCGGTTTTCGGACTGGTCGCTTCCATACTTATTGTATGGACGGGTGATGGTTCGGCTTACCAGGTCGCCCAGAAACAGCCGATGAAGTTGGCTGCGATGGAGGGCTTGTACGAAGGGGGCAACGGAACAGGTCTGGTTGCCATCGGCCTGCTGAATCCCGACAAGACGAGTTATAAAGATAATGTAAATCCTTTCATCTTCGATATCAAGATTCCGAAACTGCTCTCCTTCCTTGCCGAACGCGATGTGGATGCATACGTTCCCGGCATCGTCAACCTGATAGAAGGCGGTTATACGACCAATAAAGGAACGGTTGCCCTTTCTGCTGCCGAGAAGATCGAGAAGGGGAGGATTGCCATCCAAGCTCTTGCTGATTATCGCAAGGCGGTAAAGGACAAAGACCAGGTGGCTGCGGAGCAAGCCCGTAGCCTGTTGGACGAGAACTTCGCTTATTTCGGATACGGGTACATTAAAGATCCTGCCGACCTGGTTCCTCATGTCGGCCTCACTTTCTATTCATTCCGCGTCATGGTGCTCCTGGGCGGATATTTTATTCTGCTATTCATCGTTGCTTTGATCTGGAGCAAAAAGAACAAGTTTGCCGATGCCCGCTGGTTGCAATGGGCGAGCCTGTGGACGATTCCTTTGGCCTACATCGCCGGGCAGGCGGGGTGGATCGTGGCCGAAGTGGGACGTCAGCCGTGGGCTATCCAGGACATCCTGCCGACAGGCGCATCCGTGTCCAAGCTGGCCACTTCATCGGTACAGACGACCTTCTTCGTCTTCCTGTTTCTCTTTACCGTCCTGCTTATCGCGGAGATAGGCATTATGGTGAAGGCGATCAAGAAAGGGCCTTCGGTGAATTAAGAATTATGAATTAAGAATTAAGAAATGAGTGTTATGGATAGTACATATATATTGTTACAGCATTACTGGTGGTTCCTTGTTTCCCTCTTAGGAGCGCTATTGGTTTTCTTGCTTTTCGTACAAGGCGGACAGTCCTTGCTTTTCACGATCGGCAAAACAGAATTGCAACAAAAGATGTTGCTGAACTCGACCGGACGCAAATGGGAGTTTACGTTTACGACCCTGGTCACTTTCGGAGGTGCGTTCTTCGCCTCTTTCCCGTTATTCTATTCGACCAGTTTCGGCGGAGCCTACTGGGTGTGGATGCTGATACTGGCTTGCTTCGTTCTGCAGGCCGTATCGTATGAATACCAGTCGAAGAAGGGGAATCTCCTGGGCAAAAAGACGTATCAGGTATTCCTGCTGCTGAACGGCATCTTGGGCCCGATCCTGTTGGGTACGGCTGTCGGTACGTTTTTTAGCGGAGCCGAGTTTGTCGTCAACAAAGGACAGCTGACCGATGTCGCGATGCCGGTGATCTCCACCTGGGCGACCCCCTGGCACGGACTTGAGGCTGCTTTCGTGTTCTGGAACGTATGTCTCGGACTGGCGGTGTTCTTCCTGGCACGCATCCAGGCATTGCTTTATTTCATCAACAATATCGACGATGCCGAGATCGTGAAACGCAGCCGCAAGCATTTGGTGATCGAAACGGCGCTGTTCCTTGTCTTCTTCCTTGTCTTCCTGGTGCATCTGTTGCTTGCCGACGGGTTTGCCGTCGATCCGGAGACAAAAGAGGTGTATATGCAGCCCTATAAATACTTTATGAACCTGGTCGAGATGCCTGCCGTACCGGTCGTGCTCTTGGTGGGGGTGGCAGGTGTGTTGTATGGCATCGTCCGCACGATCTTGTCGGATACATGGAAAAAAGGCATCTGGTTCAGCGGGGCAGGTACGGTGCTCACGGTGCTGGCGCTGCTGCTTTGCGCCGGTTGGAACAATACGGCTTATTATCCTTCGGTAGCCGACCTGCAAAGTTCGCTGACGATCGGCAACAGTTGCTCCAGTCCGTTCACATTGGAAGTGATGAGTTATGTCTCCATCCTCGTGCCTTTCGTCCTGGGCTATATTTTCTATGCCTGGCGTGCGTTGGATCTGCGGAAGATCAGCGGGGAGGAAATGCAGGAGAAAGACACGCATGCCTATTGATGCGATGCTACAGGCTGGTCCCATAAAACAAAGGAAACGGCGAAGCTCACGCTTGGCCGTTTCTACATTTAACCGTTTTAAACAAAAAGAAAAAGTTAGTTAAGGCTTAGATGAAAATATCTTAAGTCTTTTCTACTGACTCTAAATAGCTTCCATAAGGACAGCAAACAAATATATGGAATACCTGTGACCCTCGGAACAATCTCCCCGCTTTTTTTGTTATTTTTCACAGTACGCCAATGCTTTTGTATTATCTTTACACCCGAATTATCCGAAGGACCTTATGGCAGAATTTAACATAAACATATTGGGATGCGGTTCGGCGTTACCTACCACGCGGCATCTGGCAACATCACAGATCGTAGATTTACGAGACAAATTGTATATGATTGATTGTGGGGAAGGTACCCAAGTGCAGATGCGGCGGATGCGCGTCCGTTTCGGCCGTCTCGCCCATATCTTCATCTCTCATTTGCATGGCGACCACTGCTTCGGTCTGCCGGGACTGATCTCCACGCTCGGCATGCTGGGACGCACCGGCGAGCTGGTCGTGCACGGTCCGAAGGAGGTCGAGACTTACCTGCGTCCCGTGATGGATTTGTTCTGCCGGGGCATGGAGTTCGAAGTGCGTTTCAATCCTGTCGATACCCGCAGCCATTCGTTGGTGATGGAAGACCGTTCGCTGTCGGTCTACTCCATCCCGCTGAAGCACCGGATTCCCACCTGCGGCTATCTCTTTGCCGAGAAACCGAAGGAGGCGCATATCATCCGCGAGATGACGGATTTCTATCAGGTTCCCGTCCGTTGCATGAAAGATATCAAGCAGGGGCAGGACTATGTCACGCCCGAAGGCGAGGTCGTTCCCAATTCCCGCCTGACGCGTCCGGCTACTCCTCCCAAGCGTTATGCGTTCTGTTCCGATACGGCCTATAACCGCTCGATCATCCCGATTATCGAAGGGGCGGACCTGCTCTATCATGAAGCGACTTTTGCCGAATGCGATCTCGCGCGTGCCAAAGAAACCTTCCATTCCACCGCACGCCAGGCAGCGGAGATCGCCCGCGACGCCCATGTGAAACGCCTCGTCATCGGCCACTATTCCGCCCGCTACGAAGACCTGTCCGAACTTCACCGGGAAGCCGAAGCGGTATTCCCCGGCACGATATTGGGGAATGAAGGAACAGTGATACCGGTTTAATCGAAAAAGAGGTGCCGTAGGAAGGTGTGTCGAAACATGGAATGGCCGTCGATCATTAATAATACAGAACTTTGTGTATTATCCCAAAAAATATTCCTACATTTGTACGATCTTAGGGTTTGGTATATGAAGGTATTGATTACATTCGTTTTGTTGCTGGCTGCATGGGCCGGTTGTCCGCTTGAGGTGATGGCACAACAAGCGAATACGACCGTGTCCCGGACGACCGTCGCCAAAGACAAAGAACCGGATTCGGTTGAGATCAGCGCCTATGATAACAAGATCGTCGTCGAGAATGCTCCGGCCGGTAGCAAGCTCGAAGTCTACAGCGTGGTAGGCATCCGGGTGAAAGAGATACCGATGAAGCAACCCTCCGGCGAATATACGGTGGACCTTGCCAAGGGTTACTACATCGTCCGCATCGGCGACACGGTCCGTAAAGTGTCCATCCGCTAACACCCGTTCAGGCTCCCCATAAAGACATCCCCGTCGCGTATGCAATCAGCGCCCATCCCACGAAGGAGGAGGCTTGTCCCGTGCCGTTTGTCCGTACTCCGAGAGTGTCAAGAGGGCTCCTATACATCCCAGCACCACCTCTGAACGGTCCGCCCACAGGGCCATTATCCCGAGGGCGGCCAGATACAATGCCAATGCTGTCCGAAGGCGTATCGTCCGGCACATCGTCCGGCAACTTGCCCGGTATCGGGCGAGGCGGCTTTTCATTCTTCTCATCCGTTTTCTTCTTTTTCAGGTTCAACAAGAAGCCCAACAAGGCTCTGATAAATTCAAGGATTTGTTTTAGTTTGTTCATGATGGGATTTATGAATTATGATTTATGATTTAATTGTCCATTGTTCATTGTCCATTGAAACAGTTCCAGTTGTTTCCCGATCTCTGCTTCGAGCGCGATGATGTTGCGGCGGTAGAGGTCGCGGTTGTCACCGTTTTGTTCGCTGATATAGGGGCTGTAGGCGATCTCCTTGGCGTAGGCTTCGGGCTGGAAGCTGAAATGGTAGGCGCGGGGATAGGCGGAACGGATCAGGCGGGCGAAGTCGAGGAAAGAGAGGTGTGTGGCTTCGTAATGCCTGAAATGGTGCGTGCCGTAGGCCGTCTCGAACGTGGCCCGCTGTCCGTGCCAATACGCGTTGGAAGCGCCATACCCCATCAGTCCGAAGAAATTATGATGTTCCGTCGCAAGCATGGAGGTTCCCCATCCGCTTTCGAGCGCACCCTGTGCGAGGATGATCCTGGCGTTCATGCCGAACAGCTTTTCCGCTTCGGCGGCAGCCTCCCGGCAAGTATGTAAAAAGTTGATCTTTTTATCCATTATATATCGGTATTTATTTGTATTTCAGATTGATAATGACTATATTTACATATTATAATCAAGAAGAAAAACGATGGAAAATTCACTGAATCAAAACAAAGTATGGGGATGGGGCGAACTGGCCCTGATGTACTTCCCGAATATCTCGCAGAAGAGCGCGACCATGCAATTGTTGAAATGGATACGCGTCAGCGACGAGCTGGTCGGTCAACTGGAAAAATCGGGCTGGCATCCGGGCAAGAAATACCTCACCCCCAGACAAAAGGATTACATTGTGGGACATCTCGGAGAACCCTGAAGAGTTGAAAGTTGAAAGGTGAAAGTTGAAAGTGATGCTTCGCGTTCGTACAAATAACTTTCAACTTTCAACTCTCAACTTTCACCTCTCAAAGTTCTCCCGGGCGCTCATCTTCGCCCCCTGCGCTGCCCTCGTCCGGAGCACCGGAAGCGATCTTCTCGAACGTGTAGTTCTTGATCGCATCTTTCAGCAGCTTGCCGGGGCGGAAGACGATGCGGCGGCTTTTGATAAGCGCATGGCTGAACTCCTTCTCGGTCAGCGTGCCGGTGCTGCCGAACTGCAACTGGAAGCTGCCGAGCTCGCCTACTTTGACAACTTCGCCTTTGCCGAGGTTGCGGCGCATCACGTTGACCAATTCGTCGAGGATCAGTTTCACATCGCCCGAAGAGGCGGTGGACTGGGCCGAGATCAGGTCGCACAATTCATACACGTCGCACGTGCCGGTCGTATTGGCACTGGCGTAATACAGTTTCGAACCTTCGGCAGCATCTTTGCGCATGTCTTTGCGCAGGACCAATTTGTACTTTGCTGGCATAACATTAGGATTTTTAGGTAAAACATTTGTTTCTTAATCACATAACAAAGATACAACCGCCCCCGTCGTCCCTGCGGAATGTGGCGGAACGGTGTGGCAAGAGGGGGAGGAGAGGGGCAAAACGGGGAAAGCCGGGGAAAGCCGGCAAGTATGCTTGGCTTTGAAATAAAAAAAACTATACCCCACAGGGCAAAACCCTATACCTTTTTTCCGTGGAAGCTATGGCTTTTGGGGGGAAAAGGTATAGGGTTTTTCTCTTTCTGAAATCGGCTGCGGAGGGAAAAGGACAATTTGACCGCGATATTTTCCCTACACTTTTTGGGGGGTGACGGGCTTGTTTTTCTGATACTCACCGTGGCTTATTCTCTTGATGAACAGAGGGTTCAGCTTATAAATGAGGCGTCTGACCAGCCTTTTGTCCATCCCTTCCGCCTCACCGATGGTGTAAGCTTCAGCCAGGGTGAAGCGCTCCGGCAATTTCTCCAGCAGGATGCGTCCCTTGCGGGGGCAGGACAGTTCGGGAGCGCTTTCGTTGTGGCGCAGCTGTGTCAGGAGCAGGCGGCTGTGTTCGAGGCAAGTCTCGACGATGGCGAGCGCAGCCTTGAAATGCTCTTCGGTGCAATACTGCGAGTCCATCCCGTAGCCCTCCTTGCCGCATCGGGTGGCGGTGAAGATCATGCAGAGGCGGAAGGCGATCAGCCCGTGGCGTTTGATGACGCTGAGAAACTCCTCGTCGCCGAACAGGTCCGCTTCATGCAGCCATTTCTTGAAACACTGGTTCAGCCGGGCCCACTGCGACAGCGTCAGGCATACCTGCAACGGGCGCCGGCGAAGCGTCTTGGCGATGTTCATCAGTTGTTCGGAGAGTTCCGACAGCTTCTTCGGCATATCCATCTTGTCGCCTTCGGGCGAGACATCCTGCCAGACCGCCTCGCTGCGGCACGTATAGAGCAGCAGGCGGCTCAGGAGTCCGCTCTCGCTGTCGGGGATCAGGCGGGAGAACTGTCCCGGTGTCCCGGAGAGCAGCAGGGCGAGCCGTGGAGAGTCGATGCGGATCATCTCGTTGTCCGTCTTGCGCGACGAAGAGACCGGTTCGTGATGGAACGCCTTGCGGAGCAAGTCGTCAAACATCCCGTAGTCCTGTTTGCTGGCCGATAGGATCGTGTCGATTTCGCTGTCAGCCATCAGCCCGCCGATGTTGCCGTTGTCGCGCAGGTGGACAAGCATCTTGGCTTTGGTGACCTGCGTCGGGATGTTGAGGTAGGCCTTGGCGGCAGGTTTCGGAGCATCCTTTACCACGACGGAGCGGTGCTTCTGGTGTGCCTCCGCCTTCTTCTGCTCCCATTCTTCCAGGGCTTGCAGATATTCGGCTTCGGCCTGTCCTGTTTCCGTCTTGATCAGTTCTTCGTACAAGTCGGCCAGATGGCGCATGTCGTTGATGCACCCCTTGCCGTTGGCCGCGGGAGCCACCTCGACGGTGAAAATGTGGGGGAACACCCGTTTGCGGTGATATTTGCCGGACACTTCGGGGAGGCAGGCGCTTGCCACCGTGCATGCTCCGAGGAGCGCCATGTCGCGCTCGCGGTGCTGGGGATAGAAGGCGACCGCCTCGCGGAACAGATCGGGAAGCCATCCGTACACCTCGTCGGGAATGAGCGGGGTCCGCTCGCGCAGGACTTCGCCGCTTGTCTCGATTTCTTCCGTCTCTAAGGGATGTCGGGTTTTGAAAACTGTAGGGGAAATTTCGCGGTCAATTTGTCCTTTTGCTCCGCCATAGGTCGCATGCTCGTTCATATTTCCTTGATAAGCAGAATGTAACGCCTGTTCGATCTCTGTCGCCGTGAAGTCTGCCGCTTGCAGGCGCAGCGTGCAGCATGCGGCTGTTTCGGTGTACGAAAAGCCCCTCCGGTTCGCCTCGCAGCCGAGGCGGTAGACCGTCTGGTTACGCGCTCCTGCCAGCGGCGGGATGCGGTCGAGGAAACGTGCGACAAACGCGTCGACACCCTTTTCGGCCGACTGCTTTTCGGGGATGTGGAAGACTTCCGCGTCCGGATTGTAGTACGCCTCCCCGTCGTCGCCCACGTAGCAGCAACGGCTGATGTCCTTGCACTTGGCATCGCTTGCCACACCGCCTGCCTTCTCGAAGAAGGCGGCGACAAGGGGATAGGCTTCGCCGTGGCGTTCCGCCGGGCAGTCTACGCGTACGAAGACCTTCAGCCCTTCTCCGCCGGGACTGACGAACATCGCCAGCGTGGAGCTCAGCGCCCGGAAGGCGAGGATCAGTGCCGGCAGGTCTTTCACATGGTCGAAATCCAGTCCGACGACCTGGCTGTATGTTTCGATCGCACTCGCCTTATGTCCGCCCTTGAATACCCCCGAAGGGGTGAACCCCGGCAATCCGCCCTTCAGCTTCCGGGCTTCTTCGGCACGCCCTTCCGCTAGTGCGGTGCGGTAGGCGAGGATCTCATTTTTCCAGCGGCGGCGCCGGATCAGGATGATGATTTCTTCAAGAGTTAAGACTTTGCACTCTGTCCGGAACAGGCTGGCGTAAAAAGATACATGTACTTGTTTTTCCATGATATTATTAATTTAAGGCAAAATGGATTGCCGGTTTGTTTATGCGACAAAGGTAAGCTTATCCCAGTGTGCAGGCAACTATGCCAAAAGCGGATTTTTGAAATATATAATACTGGTTGTTAGGTGTATATGAATTTTGTTTTTGACGGAGCATATTGCTTTTTAACATTTTTATTTAGAATAAATTAACTGTTTGTCCGTTCTCTCTTCTCTTTTGAATAATAATAGGTGGCCAACGTCTTGACCACGACGCTGAAGTTGAAGATGACCTGCATGGCCTTGAATAGCCCGGCTGCCTTTTCCGTGTTTTTCTCAAATTCAGGGAGGTAGCGTATTCCGCTGAAATACTCGGCAAGTGTGCGTGCGTCGTCTACCTTTATCTGTATTTCTTCGATCCCTCCGACCTTTTGGAGCAGTTTGCGTATGCGTCCTTGGCAGGCGCGGATGGCGTCGGTCGTGTAACGTGTCGTTTTGACTCCCTCTATCTGTTTAGACTTGAGGATTTCCAGGCGGGTGTACAATTCTGCTATTTCTTGTGCTTCTTTTGAAAGCTTCTGTTTTTTTTCATGATGAATTTTTTATAAGATGGATAATATAAATGATGATTATCATCTGTTTTTAATAAATAACGAAGCCCCGGCAGTTTTCGTACTGCCGGGGCTTGTTTTTTTGTATGCCTTCGTCCTTCGCAGGGGAAAGGCAACTTGAACTTTAATTTCAATATACTTTAGTATTATTAATATTAAATCCGGTTGCTTGTTCGCCTCTCGCAGGTTAGTTGCCGTTTTACGGTACGCAACCGAAGAATTATTTGATTATAAAATGTCATTTGTATAAGGGTGGTCTAATAACCACCCTTACGATAGTATTGTTCAGTCTCGATTACTTGATGATAGCTTTAACAGCTTCTTCACCTTCAACAGCTACAACTACTACACCTGCCGGAGCAGCGATTGTTGCATTGTCAGAAGTGATAACCGTGTTAGCTACAACCTGGCCTAAGATGTTGCTTACAACAACTTTCTTACCGGCAGCACCAGCGATCGTTACGTTGCCTTCGCCAGCGATAACTGTTACTTCAGATGTGGCGATCTCTTCGTTGTCGGTAGCCATATCGTCAGCAGAACCCTTTTCGATGTTGAAGATAAGAGCGTTGTCACCGCCTGTCTTTGCTTCTTCGAATTCAGATTCTTCAGGATCAGATAATACCAAGCAGTTGTTCTGGTTCTTCAACCATGCTGCTTTTGACGGAGCGATGTCTTTGTTACCTTTGTTAGATTCGATCAAGAATGCGCGATCTTCTTCAACTTCGTTAGCAGCCTTGGCCGGATCGATGTAACGGAATGACCAAGTATAGTTGTGGTGCTTGTCTTCCTTAACAGCAACCTTCAGATTGATGCCTTTGACAACTTTCTTAATGTCTTCCATGCTCAAGTCTTTAGTTGCAACGTTTTCGAAATGTTCACCCAAGATATACAGAACGCTATCCTGTTCAACGGCATCAACAAAACCTACGCGATGGTATTTACCGAAGTGATACAGTTCTTCACCCTTGACAACATCCTTGGCTTCTGCAGAGTCAGCGAAGCTTACCAACAGTTTGTAACGGTTGAAACCAGGAACGGCAGGAGTTGCATGGATACAATCTTCCGGACCGCAAGGTTCACCATTGGCATTCATATGCTTGTGGTTGGTTGCGTCACAAGGTTTTCCTTCAGTTCCTTTGTTTTCTGTTTCACTTACATATACCAAATACTGCGGCTTAATCTGATACTGAGCAGATTTTCCGATATTGAACGGACGGACATTGAATGACAGACCTGCTTTGGCAATATTCTTTGCTCCAATGCCTAAATAGTCCATATCTTCACGCATGAAGTTCTTGTTGGTTTCATCCATCAGATAATCGCCGACATAAGCTTCTTTGAACTTCAACAGTTTAGTAGCATCTTCGTTACCTTCTACGGCTCCATCCAATTCAACGTGGTTGAAACGACGATACAGAGGTTGGTCAGCCAAACCGATTCTGAAAGCAGAAGTTCTTACTTCTTCAATAACCTGTTCCTGAAGTAAAGCTTTCAAGCTCTGGTCTGCAACACCTAATTTGTTGTTGAAAGAAAGAACATTTCCTTTCGTGTCTTTCTCTACATCGTCTGCATCGATAAATGCATAGTAGCAACCCTTTTCTGTTTCGTTGTTTTCTTTGAAGTAGAATGTAGCCGGAGCTAAGTTCTCTGTCAAGACATAGCGGTTTTCTTTGCCGACAGCGATCATGTTCTTACCAGCTTTGATCTGATAAGTAGCTCTTTCAAGCTGAGCCAGACCTTCGATTCTTGCCTGTACTGTTGCATCTACTGTGTAACCGTAAGCTACAGTCTTGTTGTTATTTTGCTTAACCAGTTCAAAGAAAGTAGCTTCTTCCTGCAATGCGTTCAAAGTTGTGTCTCCTTCAACCTGTGCGATGTATTTGTCCATTGTGTACGGGTTGAAGTAGTTGAATGCATAGTTTGTGATCATCAATTCATCATCAGTCAAATATTTGTATCCTAAATATTTGTCACCCAAAATGTTTTTGTCTGTAATCTTTGTGATGACCAAAGAGTCGGAAGACAAAGCCTTGCAATAATACAGTTTAGAACCTTCTGCCTGAGTCAACTGCCAAGAAGCACCGTTTTTCAGAACCTTGTCCGTTGTATTATAAGCCGGGTTCTTCAATGACGGATATTCACGGTTTGTAACATTTACCGGAGAAGTAGACAAGAAATATTCAGAAGTCTTAGTCTTCAAAACAACCCACTGGTAAGCCGGCATGTGCATTACGTTCTGTTCTGCTTTATCAACAGTTACCCATTCTGAAGCTGCACCATCAACATGGATCGGAGATGCCAGATATTTGTTAGTTTCTGCATTCTGGATTACATACAGACCGTCTTCCAAAGAAACCTTGTCTGTACCAGCCTGAACACAACCGGTGAAGCCTAAAGTGATATCTGTTTCTTTTACGTCAGCGATAGTTACGATACGAATTTCATCTGCTTTAACCAGGTCTTGAATTGTAACATAGTTTTTAGCAGTTTTATTATTTGCGATAATCGTTTTGTTTCCTGCTGTAGTTAACGCTTGCTTCCAATCTTTAACAGATGCGCTTAAGCGAGTTGCCTGCTTAACTTGGATTACCAAAGAGTCGTGAGACGGGAAATAAGTAAACAAGAACTTACCTTGATCAGCTAAATCCTTACTCAAAGTCTTTTTGTAATTAAATGCCAAGAACTTATCGCTGTTTTTATTTGTATATGCTGTATCGACATGCAGATACTGGTTATCAGCTTTTCTTGTTACATAAACAAAAGATCCGTCCTTAGTATCTTTAGCGATGAAAGCGACATCACTGAACGGGTTTTCCAAAGATGTGTTGTTGCGATCCGGATTGAATGTCAATTTAACGCCGTTAGCTGCATCCTGAATACCTAATTTAGTGTTGATTTGCTTTGCATTCAAAGCGATTCCGTCAGCTTCTACCAAAGTGAATGTGGCAAATTTAGCTCCTGAAATATCAGTGGCCTTACCACCAGCTTTCTTCAAACGTACATTAGTGCCCTCTAAAACTAAGCCGACAACAGAGTCTTCTTGGAAATAAGAATACAGCGGTCTGTTAGTTTCCAAAGCATTAGCATATGTTCCAGAGAATGCCCAGCCTGCAATTTCACCTCCAACCAATGAGTTCTTGGTTGTTTGCATTGCATTTTTAGCGAAATCATCCATTGTTACAGACAATAAAGCTTCAGCACCTTTGTTTACGAAGTCATAAATAGGAGCTTTTCCTTGATTTTCAACAGTAACAGTTGTGCACCACAATGTGCTTGCAACGTTATCTGCTGTAACATTATCAACTGTAACCAGTTCTCCCTTCGGATTCACTGCCAAGTAGAGGTTACCACGAGTCTTCAATTGATACAGTCCATCATTTGTTCCTTCAATTAAAGAGGGAACATTGTTTCCTGCAAAAGCACTTGTTGCCCCAAACAGTGCAACTCCTGCTAAAAGAGTAGAAAACTTTTTGTTCATAATTCTAAAATGTTTAATTAATAAATAGTATATCTGTTTGTTTCTTCTATGTACTCAAACCTCTTGTTTTACAAGAGTTAACCAAAATCCTGTATAATGACTAATGAAAACGTACGTTTTAATTAGTCATTTTTTGGGAGTAGTCGGAAGGCTTCGTATCGGAAAGTCGGTTTTTTGTACGCGTTAAGCTATCTAATTGATAAGAAAGAATATAGAAAAGGAAAATTTATTGGGAGAAAGGATTGCAGGTTTAAAAAGTAGTTGTATTTTTGTAGCTGAAAAGTGGCGAAAAAAAACGTACGTTTTCATTAGCCATTCTGAAAACAGTCTCTATCTTTTTTATCCCCAATCACTTATAAACATAAAAACGCTCTAAAATAAGGCTGAAATCCATTTTTTATATAATGTACATATGTACCTAAATATAATTGTGTAAGTCCAAGTTTATCAATAATATACATGATATTTTCAATCTGCCGGCCTCTATTGCTATAATAGCCTGAATTTGCCGTTTTCTGGAAAAAGCCATTTCGTATCGTTCCACTGTTGTTAACAAAATCTAAGTGTAAGCAAGGTGGAATATACAAGTGGCTCATAAGAATAGTTCCTTGCTTGAAAAGTTGAACAATATAAAAAGATAGCTGCTGTATTTTGATGGTAGAGTTTTGAGTGTATGTTTGTATCTTTGTGAAAATGGAATATGTGTGCAAAGAATTGATAGGGGAATATAAAGCCGTGGTTCAAAGACCAAAGCTGAAAAAGTATATTGGAGAGAAAGATGTTCTTGATACATTAGAATTGATGAGTTTGTATTGTTTTTGTGTTGATATAGAAAAACCGGCGGTATCTCCTATCAGAGATGTAAAAGATTTATATTTGTTGTCATTAGCCGATACGATTCCTGCCGACTATATCATATCGGGCGATAAGGATTTGCTTGTGTTAGGTAAGCACAATGAAACACGTATCTTGGATTATAACTCTTTTCTTTCTTTATTATAGGATTCGTTATCATTCCTAAAAAATACCCACCATCGCGCTCATTTGAAACAAGTTATTGAATATTCTGTTTATATTTGCAAGTTATCAACAGATAAGGTGACTTTTCAACAAAACAGGCATTGTTTTGGATAAACTGATTTGTGTTAGGTTTTTAATGTTTAGTTTTGCCCCCGAATAAATAGACAAAGTATGGGAAAGATTATCGCTTTAGCAAATCAGAAAGGTGGGGTAGGTAAGACTACCACAACGATTAATCTGGCTGCATCGCTGGCGGCACTTGAGAAAAAGGTGCTGGTGGTCGATGCGGATCCGCAGGCTAACGCTTCGTCGGGACTGGGCGTGGATATCCGCAGCGTGGAGCAGTCGATCTACGAATGTGTGGTGAACGGCGACGATCCGAAAGGTGCGATTACCAATACGGAAGTGGAGGGACTGGATATTATCCCCTCGCATATCGACTTGGTAGGCGCGGAGATTGAAATGCTGAACATGGAGAACCGGGAGCAGATATTGAAACAAATACTGGTCCCGCTGAAAGAACGGTACGATTATATCCTGATCGACTGTTCTCCCTCTTTGGGGCTGATCACGGTCAATGCCTTGACGGCAGCCGATTCGGTGATGATACCCGTGCAATGTGAGTATTTTGCGTTGGAAGGGATCAGTAAACTGTTGAATACGATAAAGATTATCAAATCGAAGCTGAATCCCGCTTTGGAAATCGAAGGCTTCCTGCTGACCATGTATGACTCGCGTCTCCGTCTGGCCAACCAGATATACGAAGAAGTGAAACGTCCGTTCCGGGACCTGGTTTTCACGACCGTTATTCAGCGTAATGTCAAATTAAGCGAAGCTTCCAGCTACGGCAAACCCGTGCTGCTTTACGATGCCGAGTCGAAGGGAGCTTTGAATCACATGCAGCTTGCACAAGAGCTGATAGATAAAAACAAATAGATTTATGATGTATGATGTATGATTTGTTTGTCTTTTCAAATCATACATCATACATCATAAATCATAAATTCGAAAGTTTATGGTAATGAAAAGATCGGCTCTTGGCCGCGGATTGGATGCTTTGATAACGATGGATGACCTGAAAACGGGCGGTTCGTCGTCTATTAGTGAAATAGAGCTGAGTAAGATTCAGCCCAATCCGGATCAACCCCGTTCTGTTTTTGAAGAAGAGACGCTTGAAGAACTGGCCGTTTCTATCCGTTCATTGGGTGTCATTCAGCCGATTACGTTGAAAGAAACGGGAACGGATAAATATATGATTATCTCTGGCGAACGTCGGTATCGCGCTTCCCTGATGGCTGGCTTGGAACGTATCCCCGCCTATATCAAAACCGCAGCAGACGAGAATGTCGTCGAGATGGCTCTGATCGAGAATATCCAGCGCGAAGATCTGAACTCGATAGAAATAGCCTTGGCTTACCAGAAGTTGATCGACAGTTACGGCCTGACGCAGGAAAAGCTGAGCGAGCGTGTCGGCAAGAAGCGGGCGACGATTGCCAATTATCTCCGCCTTTTGAAGCTCCCAGCCGAGATACAGGTGGGGCTGAAGGATAAGAAGATCGATATGGGGCACGCACGTGCACTGCTCCCTGTCGAGGACCCGGAAGTGCAGTTGGCTCTTTACGAACAGATATTGGCGGATGGACTGTCTGTCCGTAACGTCGAAGAAATAGTACGCGGCGGAGTGGATGCGGCAGCTCTCGAACAGGCCAGGAAGGAAAAGCCTGCCCAGCGGAAACCGAAACTTCCTGAGGAGTTCAACTTGCTGAAGGACCATCTGTCCAGTTTCTTTAATACGAAGGTCCAATTGGTATGCAACGAAAAAGGAAAAGGTAAAATAACGATCCCCTTTGCATCTGAAGATGAATTGGAAAAACTGATCGGCTTGTTGGATAAGTTGAAATGAGAAACTGGAAAGCAATTTTGTGGATAATAGCCCTCCTGTGCGGTTCGGTATGGACCGGCCATGCGCAGAGGACGATAACGGCAAAGCAGGATACGGTGATATCTTCCGATTCGGCCGTAACGGCTGTGGTTCCCGGAGAAACGGCCAAGGCCGATTCGACAGTGAAGGCTGTGCTTTCGGCTGCCGACTCGCTTCCCCAACCGAAGGTGAAGCTGAAGGAGTTCAAACCCGATCCTAACAAAGCGTTGCTGTATGCCTTGGTGCCGGGTCTGGGACAGATATATAACAGGAAGTATTGGAAGCTCCCGTTGGTATATGGGGCCTTTATGGGCTGTATGTATGCCATCACTTGGAACAATAAGAATTATAAGGACTATTCGACTGCCTACTTCGATATCATGGAGGATTACCAAAAGGTATTGGCGGCAGAGAAGGATGGACAAAAGTATGAGGGACCTTGGCAGGAGAGTTGGACGATCTTTGTCAGAAACGGTGAGGAGAGCACGTATGTCTCGAATGCACAGTTCCAGGAAAACCTGAAGCGCCGGAAAGATTATTTCCGCCGTTACAGGGATTTGAGCATTATCATTACGGTCGGGGTATATGCGATCAGTATTATCGATGCGTATGTGGATGCCCAACTGTTCGACTTTGACATTTCTCCGGACCTGAGTCTGCACTGGTCGCCGGAGGTAACCCCGAAGACCCGCTATACGCCGGGCTCGTATGGATTGAATTGCAGTTTTAAGTTCTGACATCATGAATAAAAACCTACTTATTCTATTCTGCCTGTTTAGCCTGATGCAGGTCTCCCGCGCACAAGACCCTATATTCGGCGAACCGCAGCATTCGACATTATCGGCAGACTCGCTCTCTGACGTAGTGGGCTTGATACCTGAAAGTCTCGATGCAAACGTGGATAGTTTGCTCCATTCCTGGCATGTGCAATACTTTTCGAAAGTGGATGAGTATTGTCACGATGATGCGGAGAATGTCTATTTTCCCGATTCGGTCTACGAAGAACGCTTGGAACGTCTGCCGAGTGTGATCCGTTTGCCTTACAACGAGGTGGTGAGGGATTGCATCGACCTGTATGCCGGACGCAAGCGTGACCTGGTACGCTATATGTTGGGTATGGCGGATTTCTATTTCCCCATTATCGAACAGGTGCTCGACAAGCATAACCTGCCTTTGGAACTGAAGTATCTGGCTGTCGTCGAAAGTGCCCTGAATCCGGTTGCCCTTTCGCGTGTGGGGGCTTGCGGGTTATGGCAATTCATGCTTCCGACCGGCAAGATATATGGTTTGGAGATCAACAGCCTGTTGGATGAACGGCGTGATCCGGAGAAGGCGACAGAGGCGGCCTGTAAGTATTTTGAAGATATGTACGCCATCTATGGCGACTGGAACCTGGTGCTGGCTTCCTATAACTGTGGTCCGGGCAATGTGAACAAGGCGATCCGCCGTTCCGGAGGAAAGACCGATTTTTGGGAGATCTTCCGCTACTTGCCTCGTGAAACCCGTTCGTATGTACCGTTGTTTATCGCAGCCAATTATATCATGAATTACTATTGCGATCATAATATTTGCCCGATGCAGACCAGTCTGCCGTTGGCGACCGATACGGTTATGGTGAACAGCATGCTTCACCTGCAACAGGTTTCCGATGTGCTGGGGATCGACATCGAACAGCTTCGTGCGCTCAACCCGCAATATAAACGGGATATCATTCCGGGAAATACGGAACCTTCCGTATTGAAACTTCCGGCATCGCAGACTTATGCGTTTGTCGACAAGGAGGATTCGGTCTATACGCATCGTATAGAGGAGTTGCTGGCCAACTGCATACCGGTCAACGCTGCCGACGGATCAAAGAATCTTACGCTTGAGAAAATTACCCATGTGGTAGCCTCCGGTGAGAATATCTATACCATCGCGAACCGCTACGGCGTTACTCCGAAGGATATCCGTAAGTGGAACGGACTCGGTTCCAACCGTGTTGCCAAAGGTCGCCGTTTGCGTCTGCACGTCGATAACGGAGGTGTCGCATTTGCTTCCGCCAAGACAAAGAAGACCGAAAAGGACGTGGCTGTCAAAGCGGGACAGAAAGCAACCCCTGTCGTTACCAAGAGCAACCAGACAGCCCGCGTTTCAGGCAAAAGTTTGACTTATAAAGTACAGTCCGGCGATTCCCTTTATTCCATTGCCAAGAAGTATCCGGGAGTTTCTACAGACGACTTGCAGAGGGCCAACGGGCTGACCAGTGCCGATATCCGGCCGGGCCAGGTCTTGAAAATCCCGGTCGTTTGACTTTTTCTGTCGCATTCGGGGATATATAAGCAAATATTTATATATATTTGCCTACATACACGTTAAAAACGGAAGGGCATTCGATATGAGCGACATAAATGATACAAAAGACACAGCAGGCATGCAGCCCGACCAGAAGGCGAAACCCGCTCTCTCGGCCGACGAGCAGATGATTCAGGACGGCTTTAACGCGCTGTTGCAGGATTACCTTAATTCAAATCACCGGCGTAAGGTGGAACGCATAACCAAGGCGTTCAATTTTGCCAATCAGGCACATGCCGGCGTGAAGCGTCGTTCGGGCGAGCCTTACATCATGCACCCGATTGCCGTGGCGCGTATTGTTTGCCGCGAGATGGGACTGGGTTCCACTTCCATCTGTTCGGCTTTGTTGCACGACGTGGTGGAGGATACCGAATATACGGTCGAGGATATTAAGGACATGTTTGGCGAGAAGATCGCCCAGATCGTGGACGGCCTGACGAAGATATCCGGCGGTATCTTCGGCGAACAGGCATCGGCACAGGCAGAGAATTTCCGTAAGCTGTTGCTGACGATGAGTGACGATATCCGGGTGATCCTGATCAAGATAGCCGACCGTCTCCACAACATGCGTACTTTGGGTTCCATGTTGCCCGCGAAGCAGTTCAAGATAGCCGGTGAGACGCTTTACCTTTATGCCCCTTTAGCACACCGTCTGGGGCTTTTCACCATCAAGACAGAGCTGGAAGACCTGAGCTTTAAGTATGAGCATCCGCAGGAATATGCCTTTATCAATCTGAAATTGAAATCTACGGAAGCAGCCCGTAACACTTTGTTCGAGCATTTTGCCGTGCCGGTGGACAGGAAGTTGAAGGAGATGGGGCTCAACTATGAAATGCGTGCCCGTGTGAAATCCGCCTATTCCATCTGGAACAAGATGGAAAGCAAAGGCGTCAGTTTTGAAGACATCTACGATATATATGCCGTCCGTATCATCTTCGACCCGCTGCCGGGGGTGGATGAGAAGAACCAATGTTGGGATATCTATTCCGCTATCACGGATATCTACCGCATCCGGCCGGACCGTATCCGCGACTGGGTGAGCCGTCCGAAAGCCAACGGTTATCAGGCGTTGCACCTGACCGTGATGGGACCTGACGGGCAATGGGTGGAAATACAGATCCGCAGCCGCCGTATGGACGAGATTGCCGAGAAAGGCTTTGCCGCCCATTGGAAGTATAAGGAGCATAATATAGAAGAAGATACGGAGCTCGACAAATGGTTGCAGACCATTACCGAGATACTGGAAAGCCCGGACCCGAACGCTTTGGACTTTCTTGATACGATCAAGCTGAATCTCTTTACCTCCGAGATATTTGTCTTTACCCCGAAAGGCGACATCAAGACGTTGCCCCAGGGGGCTACTGCCCTGGACTTCGGATATGCCCTTCACTCGGATATCGGGAACAAGTGTATCGGTGCGAAAGTCAACCATCGTTTGGTTCCGCTCAGCCATCAGTTGGCAAGTGGCGACCAGGTAGAGATCCTGACCTCCCGTTCGCAGAACCCGCAACCGGAGTGGTTGAATTTCGTCACGACAGCAAGGGCACGTGCCAGGATTGACGCTTACCTGAAAAGGATTCGTAAAGAGGCGGCAAAAGAAGGAGAAATTAAGGTGATCGATGCTTTCAAACGCAATAATTTGGAGGCAAATACATCCAATATAGACAAACTATGTATGTATTTCGGTTTCTCTAAACGCGAAGAATTCTACTATGCAGTAGAGAAAGGGGAGGTGATCCTGCCGGAAAATATCCACAAATTGCTGAAAGAGAAAACGGACAATGTTCTCTTTAAGTACGTCAAACAGGCGCTCCGGGTAGCAACGAAAGCGACTACCGGGAAGAAAGAGGAAGAGGAACAACCGAAAGAAAAACCGAAATATGACAAGAAGAAGCCTTATATCCTGAAGGAGGAAGCTTTCGAACGCAATTACGTCATTGCCGATTGCTGTAAACCGATTCCCGGCGACGAGTCGTTGGGCTTTATCAATGATGACGGCAACGTGGTAGTCCACAAACGTTCCTGTCCGATCGCCATGCGCCTGAAAAGCAGCTTTGGCGAACGCATCCTGAATACGGAATGGAGCAGCCATCATTCCTCGTTCGAGGCGACGCTCGAGATTAAGGGTATCGACTCGATTGGCGTGTTGAACACGATCACCCGCACGATATCCGATGACTTCAATGTCAATATCATCCGCCTGCTGATTGAGGCGAAAGACGGAGTGTTCGAAGGAAAGGTGAAGATGAAAGTACACGATGTGGAGGATATCCAGCGGATGTGCGTAGTCCTTTCCAAGATAAAGAATATCCAGTCTGTGGCTCGTGTAGCGGACTAAGTCGAAAAAGCCATATCCTTTTGCCCTAAAAGGTATAGCTTTCGATAGAAAAGATCCTATCCTTTTGCGCAAAAGGATAGGATCTTTTTGTTTATTAGAATGGCAGATCGTCAATCGGATTGGCCGGACCGAAATCAGGAACAGCAGATGCTGCAGGTGCGGATGCCGGCACTACGTTTTCAGGAGTCATGGCTCCCGGTGCCGACTGGGGAGCGGCGGCCATCGGGCGTTCCACTTTCCATGCATTGATATTTGTGAACCAACGTCCCTGATATTCACGGCTGTCTATGTCAAAAAATACTGTAAGTTCTTCTCCGGGCTGTATGGCTGCCTGATCGATGCGGTCTGCACCGAAAATCTGGAAGCATACTTTCTTAGGGTATTGGTCATGTGTTTCCAGGACATATTCCTGTTTTTTCCACTCGTTTCCGTTTTTGCTGATACCGCCTTGAACCGGCAGTACGGCGATGATTCTTCCCGTAATTTCCATGTTTCTTGTTTTTATTAAATTGCTGCGAAGGTACGATTTTCCGGCGTAACAAGCTAATTCTTTAAAGTCGTTTTTATGGTGTAAGGGCTATTTGGAAGCTTCCAACGCTTCGAATGCTTCCTTCATGGCGAGCAATTCTTCCTTGATCTGTTTCAACCTGTTTACGATCTCTTCGTGGCGTATCGTTGTCTCCGGGTTCTCTTTCAGCTTTTGCCGGGCGCCCGCCAGTGTCATCCCCCGCTCTTTCACCAGGTGGTAGACCAGGCGTATTGCGTCGATGTCTTCCTGCCGATAGGAGCGGGTTCCTTTGCCTGTCTTGCGTGGACGTATTTGGTCGAATTCCTTCTCCCAGAAGCGCAGGGTAGACTCGTTGACGTCGAACATCTGCGCCACCTCGCTGATGGAGAAATAGAGCTTTAGATTTTTATCTTTATTTAATGCCATCGTATTAAACAATGTTTAATCCATTACCTGGCCGTGATTTTCGGCAATCTGTATCATACGGTCGTATTCTTCCGGAGTCAGGTCCATGTAGTAGTACTTGGAGGGGTTGTCGTATTTGCCGCGGACGATCACCTCGTAGTGAAGGTGCGGGCCGGTGGATTTCCCTGTATTTCCCACTTCTCCGATCACTTCTCCGCGCTTTACTTTCTGTCCGACACGCGCCCGGAACTTGCTCAGGTGGCCGTAAAGCGTCTGGAATCCGTGCCCGTGATTGATCATCAGGCAGTTTCCATATCCCTGTTTCCAGGCAGCAAAGGTAACGACTCCGTCGCCGGTTGCATAGACTTCCGTGCCCACTTTGGCGGAAAAGTCCATGCCTGAGTGGAAGCGGGGAGTACGGTAGATCGGGTCGATACGCACACCGTAGCCGGATGCCGTACGTTTCAGGTCCTTATTGGCAATCGGCTGTATGGCGGGAATACATTTGCTTCGTTCTTCCTGGTTCTTGCCCAATGTGATCAGCTCCTCCAGCGAGTTGGATTGGACATAGAGCTGTTTGCTCAGCATGTCCATCTTCCGGGTGGTCGAGACGACCAGTTCGGGGTTGGACAGGTTCATCAGGTGTTCATACCGGTTGGTCCCGCCGAAACCGGACTTGCGGACGGATTCGGGGATCGATTCCGCCTGGAAGATCGCCCGGTATAAGTTCTCGTCGCGTTGCTGTATGTCATCCAAGACTTCCAGCGCATTGTTCAGGCGCAACGAAAGCACTTCGTATTGTGTCTGCAACAGCTTGTTCTCCTTCTTTAAAAGCGATTCGACCGGCGAGTCGAACGTGCGCGAAAAGATAAAGAAAATGCCTACGCCGATCACGATACCGATGCTCAGGTGGCGGAGCACACCGAAAAAACGGTCTTTGGCGGAGGGGTAAACGCGCTCGTAACTGAGCGTGTTGGGGTTATATAAGTAATATGTTTTTCTGCTTTTAAATAGTTTCATCAAATATTTTCTTGCTTGGATACGTGCAAAAATAATAATTTGCTGTACTTTTGCAAATTGTTTTTCAGAATATTAACGAGACTATATAGAATAGATTATGTTGACAGCAAAAGAAATCCGTGAATCATTTAAAGACTTCTTCGCTTCCAAGCAGCACCAGATTGTGCCTTCTGCTCCGATGGTGGTGAAGGGCGACCCTACATTGATGTTTACCAATGCAGGTATGAACCAGTTCAAAGATATAATCCTGGGGAACGTACCCCGTAAATATCCACGTGTCGCGGATTCACAAAAGTGTCTTCGTGTGAGTGGAAAGCATAACGACCTGGAAGAGGTCGGACACGATACGTATCACCACACCATGTTCGAAATGTTGGGAAACTGGTCGTTCGGCGACTATTTCAAACAGGAGGCGATCAACTGGGCATGGGAATACCTGGTCGAAGTGTTGAAACTGAATCCCGACCGTTTGTATGCCACCGTGTTCGAAGGAAGTCCTGCCGAAGGCCTTTCGCGCGACGACGAGGCTGCCGGCTATTGGGAGAAGTTCCTGCCGAAAGCTCATATCATTAATGGCAACAAACACGATAACTTTTGGGAAATGGGTGATACGGGGCCTTGCGGTCCTTGTTCTGAAATCCATATCGACCTCCGTCCGGAAGAAGAACGTGCCGCTATCCCCGGCCAGGACATGGTGAACAAAGACCATCCGCAGGTGATCGAAATCTGGAACCTGGTGTTCATGCAATATAACCGCAAGGCCGACGGCTCGCTCGAACCGCTGCCTGCCCGTGTGATCGATACCGGTATGGGGTTCGAACGTCTCTGCATGGCTTTACAGGGTAAGACATCCAACTACGATACAGACGTATTCCAGCCGATCATCAAAGTGATTGCCGATATGGCGGGTACTGCTTATGGCAAGGACAAACAACAGGACGTGGCCATGCGTGTAATCGCCGACCATATCCGTACGATCGCTTTCGCGATTACGGACGGGCAGTTGCCTTCCAATGCAAAGGCAGGTTATGTCATCCGTCGAATCCTGCGTCGTGCCGTCCGTTACGGCTATACGTTCCTGGATCGCAAAGAGTCCTTCATGTATAAGCTGTTGCCCGTACTGATCGAAACAATGGGAGACGCTTATCCCGAACTGATCGCGCAGAAGACGTTGATCGAGAAGGTGATCAAGGAAGAGGAAGAATCTTTCCTGCGTACGTTGGAAACCGGTATCCGTTTGCTGGATAAGAAGATGGAAGAAACAAAGGCTGCCGGAAAGAACGTGATCAGCGGCGTAGATGCCTTTACATTATATGACACATACGGATTCCCGTTGGATTTGACCGAGTTGATCCTGCGTGAGAACGGCATGGAAGCCAATATCGACGAGTTCAACGTCGAGATGCAGAAGCAGAAGGACCGTGCCCGTAACGCTGCCGCCATCGAAACCGGCGACTGGGTGGTGCTGAAAGAGGGCGGATGCAATTTCGTGGGTTACGACTTGTTCGAATGCGATGCCGAAATCCTGCGTTACCGCCAGATCAAGCAGAAGAACAAGGTCTTATATCAGATCGTTCTGGACCAGACTCCGTTCTACGCGGAGATGGGTGGACAGGTCGGCGACACCGGTTGGTTGATTGCTGACGACGAGACGGTCGACGTGATCGACACGAAACGCGAAAACAACTTGCCTGTACATCTGGTCACTAAATTGCCGAAGGATGTGACGGCGACTTTTACTGCCAAGATCAACGAGAAGAAACGTATCCAGTGCGAATGCAACCACTCTGCCACTCACCTGCTGCATGAGGCGTTGCGTGAGGTGCTGGGAACACATGTCGAACAGAAAGGTTCATACGTTTCTCCCGATTCTCTGCGTTTTGACTTCTCCCACTTCCAGAAAGTGACGGACGAAGAAATCCGTAAGGTGGAAAAGCTGGTGAGCGAAAAGATCCGTGCCAACTATCCGCTGGAAGAGCATCGCAATATGCCGATTGCCGAAGCGAAAGCATTGGGCGCTATGGCTCTGTTCGGTGAAAAGTATGGCGATGAAGTCCGTGTGGTCAAATATGGCAACTCTATCGAATTGTGCGGTGGTACGCATATCCCTGCGACCGGCATGATCGGTTCCCTGCGTGTGGTCGGCGAAAGCTCCATCGCGGCAGGTGTGCGCCGTATCGAAGCGGTAACGGCCGAAGCGGCTGAAAACTACACCTTCATGTTGCAGGATTCCCTGCGTGAACTGCGTGCGATGTTCAACAATGTGCCGAACCTGTCTCAAACCATCAAGAAGGCCATCGAAGAGAATGCCGAACTGAAGAAGCAGGTAAGCGACTACGTGAAAGAGAAAGTGCAGTTGCTCAAGAAAGAACTGATCGCAAAAGCCGTTGAGCGCAATGGTGTCAAAGTGATCGCTTTCCGTGGTGAGGCCAGCGTGGATGCCATCAAAGACCTGGCTTTCCAGATCAAGGGGGAAAGCAATACGGAGGAAAAGGTTTTCTTCGTGGCTGGAATCAAAGACGGTGAGAAATGCGCGTTGATGGTTATGCTGAGCGAGCCGTTGGTGGCTGAAGGCTTGAATGCCGGCAAACTGGTGAAAGAAGCGGCAAAACTGATACAAGGCGGCGGAGGCGGTCAGCCTCATTTTGCAACAGCCGGAGGTAAGAATGTGGCCGGACTGGGTGAAGCCATCGAACATATCTTGGACGCAGCCGGTCTGAAATAAGAAGAAAGAGACGTTTCCCCTGCAGGAAATGATAGTTTCATGCAGGGAAAACTTTTGTTCCATGCCTATGAAGCTTTTGTTCCATAGGCATGGAATTTTCTTTTCCCTGTTTTGATAATCGGATAACATATAATACCTTTGTCGCAACGATTATAATAAAAAAGGACATTATGGCCGCTCAAAAAGTAGTAATCAGCAAGGATCTCAAAGCCGATTTGCAGGCATTCTTTGCTTCCATGAGTTATGATAAACTCTTTATCCTGACCGATACGAACACGCAAGAAAAGTGTTATCCGCTGATAAAAGATATCCCAGCTTTGCAGGATACCCCGGTCATTACCGTGCAGGCGGGTGATACTCATAAAGACATCGAACAGGTCGCCTATATCTGGTCGCGTCTCTCGAACGAAGGAGCTTCCCGAAATTCGCTTTTGGTCAATCTGGGCGGCGGTATGATTACCGATATGGGAGGCTTCGCCGGTGCGACTTTCAAACGCGGACTGCGGACCGTCAATATCCCGACTACCCTGATGGCTTCTGTCGATGCGGCCGTGGGGGGAAAGACCGGGATTAACTTCAACGGCCTGAAGAACGAGGTCGGCTCTTTTTATCCACCCGAATGTGTCTTTATCGATTGCGAGTTCCTGCGTACGCTCGACCGCGACAATCTGCTTTCCGGCTATGCCGAAATGATCAAGCATGCGCTTATCAGTTCGATGGATATTTACGCTTCCGTCCTGCTGTTCGACCTCGACGCGAAGATCGATTATGCTTTTCTGAACAGGATGGTCGCCCAATCCGTAGCCGTAAAGGAACGTATCGTGGAGGAAGACCCGAAGGAGCACGGCATCCGTAAGGCACTGAACTTCGGCCATACGATCGGTCATGCCTACGAAAGTTTGTCCTTTAAGAAGGACCGTCCTTTGCTGCACGGCCATGCTGTTGCCGCCGGTATTGTCAGCGAATTGTACCTGTCTCATAAAGTATGTGGTTTCCCGATGGAGAAACTGAGTCAGGTCGTCTATTATTTGAAGGAGTATTATCCGGCTTTCGTGTTCGATTGCAAGGATTATGATACCTTATACGAGCTGATGACGCACGATAAGAAGAATGAAGCGGGAATCATCAACTTCACCTTGCTTTCTCAAGTCGGTGATGTTCAGATAAATCAGCAGGTGAGTAAGGAGAAAATACTCGAATCCCTGGATTTTTATCGTGAAAGCTTTGGAGTATAACGAAAAATAGTTACCTTTGCAGCCGTAAAACAAAAACGGGGTGTAGCTCAGCCCGGTTAGAGTACGCGTCTGGGGGGCGTGTGGTCGGAAGTTCGAATCTTCTCACCCCGACAATAGCTGAGTAAATAAAAAAAGACTTACTTGTAAAAGTAAGTCTTTTTTTATTCTTTATTTGTTCATCTGCTCCAACAGGTGGGGAGCGCATTTGAAATGAATGATGGTCCTGGGAGACAGCTGTACGGCTGTACCGTTTTTCAGGTTTCGTGCTGGGCGGCTGGATTGAAAACGAGGTTTGAATGAGCCGAAACCATGCAGGCAGATTCTTTGACCTTCTTTGACTTCCTGGACAATTAGTTTTTGCATTTCATCGATTGTCCGTTTGACATCTTTTTTGTTTAATCCTGTTTTTTGAGCCAGGATATTGATAAGCTGACTTCTGTTCATTTTAGTTTCGTTTGTAATAAAGTATATTTCGTTCTATATGAAAATCCATTAGTGCCGGTCGGGTATAGTTTTTCTTGTGAAAAATAATTTTACCCACCTCTTAAACCGGAGATTCAATGTTTTGTTCGGGAGGAGTTTATAAAGAAAATTAATGCGGATATCTCCGTAAAATGAAAGGTTTTTGATAAAAATGAAGGGGAGGGTTTGCTGGTTAAGGTGTCTGTGGAAAAGCAAAAAATGGAATAGCCATAACAATCGTTATGGCTATTCCATTTTTTTATAATATGTCGGCTTTCAGCTTCTTACCAGATTATCTGCGGCAAGAATTTGGAGATCGTTTTTTTTAGTTCAACGATATTGATGGGCTTGGTGATAAATCCGTTGCTTCCGGCAGCACGGGCGGCTTCCATGTCATTTTCGAAGGCATAGGCGGACTGCATGATAATCGGTATGTTTGTGTCTTTCTTTCTAATCTCTTTCAGAGCTTCTATACCATTCATTTCCGGCATTTTTATATCCAGCAAAATCAAATCGGCTCCTTTTTCAGCAAAAACTTTCAATAGCTCCAGGCCGGTTCTGGCTTGCAGAACGTTACAGTGTCTTTTTAAGATGGTTTTTAATAGTAGGAAATTACTTTCCTCGTCTTCTGCGATCAAAATAGTTACATTGTAGTTGTCTTCGTTCGTGCCCATATCTTTTATATTATCTGTGAACAAATTTCAGCATTAATTTTTACAAAACCAAATAGAATAGAACTTATTCTATGTTTGGAGATCCGGTTTCTCCTTGCTCATCATGGAATATCGTGAGGTCGGGATCGGATTTGTTTTTCATGTTTATTGAAAATAAAAGGCTTGAAAGGTTGAAAGATCCGAGGATGTTTGTATATTTAGTGCATGAAACGAAGCTGCAAGATTAAACTTACCGCTTTGAGGAATGGTTATTAATGAAGAACAAGTATAACTTTTAAATCAAACATCATGGGAAAGAGTCAATTAATTCACAACAACGAGTTTCATTTGATCAGTAAAGCTGAAATTCGCAAAGCTACAGGTAAATTGGTAGAATCATTGAATCTGGCGGCCGGTTCAACGGACGGGTTCGATATTTATAAGGTAGTGGACGCTTATTTTACGGACCTGGACAAGCGTCATGAAGTGAATGCTTTGTTGGGTATCGGCGAAAGTTGCCAATATTACGGTGAACAGGAACAGGTAGAGGAAGTGATCAAGGAGGTAGACTAAGAGCACTTTCTCTATTCTTTTTTCAGGCAATAAAAAAGGAGATATCCGGATGGACATCTCCTTTTGTTTTATTTGAAAAGACGGTAATTATTTACCAGCCAATTTTTCTTTCAGGGCAGCGAGTTCTTCAATGTCACCCAGTGTAGTCTTTTCAACCGGACCGGTTACCATTGCAGATTCTTCTTCTTTCTTTCCACCGCGTTTTGAAGATGATTTCTTTTCGCCAGTTTCTTTCTTAGCGCCTTTCTGTTCATCTTCGAAGATACGGCTGTGAGAAAGGATGATTCTCTTAGCTTCCTTGTTGAATTCGATCACCTTGAACTGCAGTTTTTCGTCTACAGCAGCCTGAGAACCGTCTTCTTTTACCAGATGTTTCGGAGTTGCGAAACCTTCTACGCCGTAAGGCAGAGAGATTACAGCACCCTTATCCAGTACTTCGATGATTGTTCCTTCGTGGATAGAACCTACAGTGAAGATTGTTTCGAATACATCCCAAGGATTTTCTTCCAGCTGTTTGTGACCTAAGCTCAAACGGCGGTTTTCTTTGTCGATTTCCAGAACCTGAACTTCGATTTCAGCACCGATCTGAGTAAATTCTGACGGGTGTTTGATTTTCTTTGTCCAAGACAGGTCAGAGATGTGGATCAAGCCGTCTACGCCTTCTTCGATTTCTACGAATACACCAAAGTTAGTGAAGTTACGAACTTTAGCCATGTGGCGAGAACCTACCGGGAAGCGAGATTCGATATCTTCCCACGGATCAGCTTTCAGCTGTTTGATACCCAATGACATCTTACGTTCGTCGCGATCCAGGGTCAGGATAACAGCTTCGATTTCGTCACCTACTTTCATGAAGTCCTGAGCAGAACGCAAGTGCTGTGTCCAAGACATTTCAGAAACGTGGATCAGACCTTCTACGCCCGGAGCGATTTCGATGAATGCACCGTAGTCAGCCATAACGACAACTTTACCTTTTACTTTGTCACCCACTTTCAAGTTCGGATCCAAAGCATCCCAAGGATGCGGAGTCAGCTGCTTCAAGCCGAGAGCGATACGCTTCTTTTCATCATCGAAGTCAAGGATAACCACGTTGATCTTCTGATCCAGCTGAACGATTTCTTCCGGATGAGAAACGCGGCCCCAAGACAGGTCTGTGATGTGGATCAAACCGTCTACGCCACCCAGGTCGATGAATACACCGTAAGAAGTGATATTCTTGACTGTACCTTCCAGTACCTGGCCTTTTTCAAGTTTGGAGATGATGTCTTTCTTCTGCTGTTCGAGTTCAGCTTCGATAAGAGCTTTATGAGATACAACAACGTTCTTGAATTCCTGGTTGATCTTAACGATCTTGAATTCCATTGTCTTACCTACAAATACATCGTAGTCGCGGATCGGCTTGACATCGATCTGAGAACCCGGCAAGAATGCTTCGATACCGAATACGTCAACGATCATACCGCCCTTCGTACGACATTTAATGTAACCTTTGATGATTTCGTCTTTTTCAAGAGCTTCGTTTACACGATCCCAAGAACGTGTAGCGCGTGCTTTCTTGTGAGACAGGATCAGCTGTCCTTTTTTGTCTTCCTGGTTTTCGATGTAGACTTCTACTTCGTCACCAATTTTCAGATCCGGGTTGTAACGGAATTCTGCCATAGATACAACGCCATCTGATTTGAAACCGATGTTTACTACAACTTCACGTTTGTTCATTGCAGTTACGGTTCCCATAACGACTTCTTTGTCCTTTACTGTGTTCAAAGTCTCGTCATACGTTTTTACAAGATCGTCCTTGCTTACTTCACCGTAAGAATCGCCCTTTTCAAGAGCATCCCAGTTGAAATCTTCAATGGGCTGAATGTTCTTTAAATTTTCCATTCTCTAATTGTTAATACTTAAGTTTGTTTTAATTAGTAAGTTAGACATTATGTTGTCATCTCTCAAAAATCGGGGCAAAGGTAATGCTTTTTTCTGACTTGCAAGACTTTTTGCATGGAAAAAACAATCTTTTGGGCTTGTAATACCGCTACTTACATCTTTTCTTTCTGAGACATCTGCCTCCTTTTGAATAGTTGCCTGAATTTGTAATCGGCTCCCAGCAGGATGAGGGCAAGCATCCCGATATAGGCATAGAAGGGGAGTGTGCTCATATTGGGGATCTGTACGGATATTGGGGAAATATTCATATAAAGGAATGAAGCGATCGCGATACCGACCATAAGCAGCGAGGCGGCGATGACGGCAATCCATCCCCAGCGTTCGTTGCGTTTGCGTATCCGTTCGGCTTCGGCCATGATCTGTCTTATCGCGTTGGCTCGGAACGAAGCCGGAAGCTCCTCTTCCGGCATCCGGCTGAACAGGTCTTTCAATATGTCATTCTTCTCTGTCATTTTATTGTTCCTCCATTCCTTTTAATACAAAAAACAGTTTCTTTCGTATGCGGTGCAATTTCACTTTTATATTAGATGCAGTCAATCCGGTGATCGTCGCCACTTCGTCGATCGTTTTTTCTTTCATATAAAAGAGCAGGATGATCGCCCGCTCATCGGGTGGCAATTGGGCGAGGGCGGCATCGAGCATCTGTATCTGGTCGGAGCTGTCTGTCCTGTCTAGTGCTTCGGCTACTTCTTGTTCCGATACATTATTAATAACCGATTCCTCGATCGCCAGAAACTCGTGTCTCTTTTTCCGTGTTTCCGAGATGGCTGTATTGTAGGCGATCCGGTAGATCCACGTGGAGAAACTGCATTCCCCTTTGAACGACGAGAGGTGCTTGAACACCTTCATAAACACATCCTGTGCCAGTTCCTCCGCATCTTCCCGGTTTCTGACTACCTTTAGGATTAACGAATGAACAGGACGGCTGTATTTATCCAGAAGGCAGGCAAAGCATGCCGTATCTCCCGCTTGTATCCTTTGTATATAATATGTGTCGGTATACAACTCCATCGTATTATAATGGACGCAAGCCGGGCGAATAGGTTACAACTTGCATCGGCAAAAATACAATATATTTTTTCCCCCCGATCTGTAACCTTTCGGAAAGAGATGCGTCAAAAGTAGCAAAGAAATTAATTAATCATTTAAAACAATACAGTTATGATGGATTTTATTACAGCTCCGCTGGTTGTCGGATTCATTTGTTTAGGTATTTACGCTTTGTTTGAACTGTTCGTTCGTCGTAAAGAACGTTTGTTGATCATTGAGAAGATCAGTGAAAGAATGGATATTGCTGATTTGGGAAAAAGGCTGAGCCTCCCTTCGTATGGTTTGCCTCGTTTTTCGTTTAGCTCTTTAAAAACGGGATGTCTGTTGATGGGAATCGGCTTAGGGATACTTGTAGGCTTTTTCTGTAATTTAATTGTTGCTGCTAATAGTCATTCATTGGATTTTCGTAATGAATATGAAGCTATCAGTTCAGCTTATGGCGCCTCCGTCCTTTTGTTTGGAGGTTTGGGATTGATTGTCGCATTCGTTATCGAGACGAATATGAAGAAAAAAGAGGATAAATGATAAAGTTTTCACTTTTTTCTCAAGGTGAAAGTTTATTTTTACTTGCAGGAGAATAAATTTTCATCAGCAAGCAACAAAAGTTTCATCGGCGGGAAACAAAAGTTCCAAGCCGATGAAACTTTTTGTTTATCGGGAGGAAAGAGTCGGTTGGTCAGAGCGTTTCCACTCGTTGATCAGCTCGCTTATCGTTTCTTTCACCGACATGATGCGGGTTGTCCGCCAGGCATTGCTTCCTGCGAAAGCGTAGCCGTTCTCGAAGTTCCCTTTGAAGGCATTGTACAGGGCTGTTACGATACAGTAGGGGCTTCGCGAGATATCGCATGTCTTGATGCAGTTGAAAGGACAGACCTTCGGCTGTTTCATCCCGGCTTTTACCTTTTCGAGAAAATGACTGTGGATTGCTCTGCCCGGCATTCCGACCGGACTTTTGATGATCTCGATATCCTTCTCCTGTGCCTTGACGTAGCTTTCCTTGAAAGCATCGGAAGCGTCGCACTCGGTAGTGGTGACGAAACGGGTTCCTAACTGAACGCCCGATGCTCCCAGGTCCATCACGCGTTTGATGTCTTCACCCGTGTAAATGCCTCCTGCTGCAATTACCGGGATTCTCTTGTTATATTTTTCTTCGAAGTGGGAAACTTCTTTCACTACCTGAGGCAGCAGTTCTTCGAGTGAAAAATGCTCGTCTTCCAGCTGGTTCTCCTTGTATCCTAAATGGCCGCCGGCTTTTGGCCCTTCCAGCACAACGGCATCGGGAAGGTAGTCGTAGTTGTTTTTCCATTTTTCGCAGATGATGCGGACGGCACGTGTACTGGAAACGATGGGGACGAGCTTCGTCACGCTGTCTTTCTTCAGGAAAGACGGCAGGTCCAAAGGTAGTCCGGCACCGCTGAAAATGATGTCTACCTTTTCCGCAATACTGGTTTTCACCAGTTCGGCGAAGTCTGAAAGGGCGACCATCACGTTCACGCCGATAATGCCTTTGGCCTTCTCGCGGGCTTTCCGGATCTCGGCTGCAAGGCCCAGATTGCCGGCTTCGGTGTAGTTGGGAGAAAGTTTCTTATATAAGAGACCGAGACCGGCGGCGGAGATAACGCCAATCCCACCTTCATTTGCAACGGCTGAGGCTAAGCCGGAGAGAGAGATTCCTACGCCCATTCCACCCTGGATGATTGGAATGCGGGCTTTCAGATCCCCAATTGTTAATGTCTTCATGTAAGTAAAATGTGTAAATAAAAAATATATATGTGGCAAAGGTAGCACAATAAACCAAAGAATGTGCAAAATCAACCGATATTATGCACAAATAAATAATGACTGTGCATTCCCTCTTGTCCCCGCGCTTGACGCGGGGACGCAAAAAAGCCGGCCATATCAATCAGATGTATATGGCCGGCTTTAACGCGATCCCGTGTCAAGCGTGGGAGCTATATGGTTTTTGACTTATTTTACCGGGATATAACCGACTTGTTTAACCGTTGCTTGTCCTTCAGCCGATAAGATATAATCGATAAAGGGTTTCACTTTGCCTTCATTCTTTACATCGTAGTAATAGAACAACGGACGGACGATCGGATATGCCTTGTTTTTTGCATTCTCGAAGGATGGCTCGGTGAATGTTTTGCCTGCATCGTAAGAGACATGAATCGGTTTTACTTCTTTGTTTATGTAAGCCAAACCGACATAGCCGATGGCTCCTTTTGTCTGGCTGACAGACTGAATGATGGCTCCTGTTGCGGGCATGCTAAGGATGCCGTTCATATAGTTCTTGTTCTTCAGGACACTTTCCTTAAAGAATTCGTATGTTCCGGAAGACGTTTCGCGCGAATAGGCTACGATCTTCATGTCGGCACCGCCCACTTCTTTCCAGTTCTTGATCTTTCCTGTGAAAATGCCTTCCAGCTGTTCACGCGTCAGGTTGGACACTTTATTGGACGGGTGTACGACTACTGCCAGTGCGTCGTAAGCGATCACCACTTCTTTGGTGCTTTTCTTCGCTTCCTGCAATTTGACTTTTTCATCGAATTTCATCTTACGGGAAGACATGGCGATATCGGTTGTCCCTTCCATCAGGGCTGAGATACCAACGCCGGAGCCGCCGCCCGTCACGGTTATCTTTGCCGATTTATTTTTGTTGATGAAGTTTTCTGCTTCCGTCTGGCTTAAGGGAAGGCAAGTGTCGCTCCCTTTAATTCTCTGTGCAAACACGTTCGATACAAACATACAGGCGGCTACTGCGGCCATAACAATTGTCTTTCTCATTACTCTGTTTTGAATTAAATTTCTGTATGCAAAGTAAATACAGGAGTGTTGCAAGCGTGTGAAACAGATGTTACGTTTGTATTAAAACTTATATTGCAGACGCAAGGTGAATACGTCGTCTTCCCTGTCCTTTTCATATCCCTTTACGAAATCGCTCTTTTCATTGAAGTTGAACTCGTAATAGGCTTGCACGCGGATATGCTTGTTGAAACGGTACAAAGCGCCGATGCCGAGTGTGCTCTGGGCGAGGTCGGTCTTGGAGGTCAAGCTGTTTTCAACGCCGATCTCATTCCCTTTCAACTTGGTGTTGGGATCATAAACGTCGTATTTCAAGACGGCAGAGAAAGGAGTGGTTCCGATGTCGTGCACCAAATAGAAAAAGTAGCCGATGAAAGGACGCTTGAACAGGGAGTTCTCCGGTTCATTGGCCGGGCGTGTCCCTGTGTTGGGGCTTTTGCTACTGCCGGCGATACCCGGTTGTGTACCTAACAGTCCTTCACCGCGCAAGCTTGTCGTTCCCCAACTGTTTTTGAATGAGAACTGAGCGTCCAAGCCGATGTACTCACGTTTCATGTATGTACCGGTTTCTCCTTTGTCGACTGCGATGAATTTTTTATCCTGGAGTTCGTAGGCGGTTGTCGTCGGGTTGTAAACTCCGCCGTTGTAGTAGGAGACGCCTGCTCCCCATTTTCCCCAGTTGCCGATTTTCTTTTCGGCTCCCAAACGGCCGATGAAGTCTTTGCGGCTGTCTGTTTCCCGGTTGATGCTGTTACCGGCGAACAGTCCGGCATCGAGACGGAGAAAACCGATCGGGCTTGTCTCTTTAGCCCGGAGTGTCAGCATGGCGCCTAAATCGCGTTCGTCGGGGAAAAAGTATTGGATGATGGTGGCACGTTCGGGAGATTCTAATCCGCTAGTCGAATAGCCGATTTCGTGACCGAAAGGGCGATTGAAAACACCCGCCATCAGTTGGCAGCGTTTTGTCCAGGGATCTTTTATACCGATGTAAAGGTCACGGAAACTGACACCCTTGTCGTTGGCTTCGATCTGTACAGCACCGGTTCCGATACCGTCATTATATTCGAATTTCAACCGTCCGCGGCGGATGCCGAAACGGTTGAAACCTTTGTCTTCATGTTCGTTCTTGTCACCGACTTTCAGGGTGGCATCTTCCTGACCATATTGGAATTGTCCTTGGATATAAGCGGATACTTTGAATTTGCTGAGTTTACGGACGATTTTATCCAGGGTTGTCGTCTCCTGCGAAAGTGAATCGATACGAGCATTCAGCTTTTCTATTTCCTGAGCTTCCTGTGCCTTCATCGCAATTGGAAGCAGCGCCAACAGGCCAAGCGCAATAATCTTTCCTGATTTCATTCCTAACTTTTTGGACTCTATGATTTTATTTACAAAGGAACGAGAAAACTGTTTCGCATTTACGACATATATGTTACATTTATGTTACAAGTTGCCGACGACATGGCGAGTGTTATCCGCCCGCTTTTCAAGTTCTTTGATTGTCAATGTTATAACTTTGCCAATCGGCTTGTTGTCCCGATAAGTGACAATACGTAACCAAGTCGCGTTCTTGGGTATTCGGAGCGGAGCTTCATATTTCGGAGTGAAGTTGTCGGGGTCCGTATTGTCGAATGTATAGTAGATGTCAAGATTGCCCGGTTCGCTATCCAGTTTGATTTCCAAAACACCATCTTCAGTATAGTAAGGAGTGACGATGGCATTGTACATGCTGCGTGCATAGTTGATCTGTGCCTGGTCCGCACGAACGAAATGTCGTTCGACACGTGGCCAGAACCGGTCCCAATCCGTCTTGGAAGGTCCGGTCCAAAGGACTTCGGCAAGTGCCCATCCACGTGGCCAGGTCATATATTCGGCATGACGGAAAGTGGGGACGGATTCAGCCCAGAGATTGCCTTGTCCTCCTAGTATCATTTCGGCCGGCACGCTGTCGGGAACTGGGTTGAAACTGTAGGAATCTTTCAGGCGGCACATAGAGTAGGTGTCCGGTTCGACAGATGGTTCTCCTTGCCAGAGGTCGATGTAGCAATGTTCGGTCGGTGTCATGATCACATGATGACCGGCTTTTGCTGATTTGATTCCGCCCTCCATACCGCGCCAGCTCATAACGGTAGCATCGGGAGCCAGCCCGCCGTCGATAATCTCGTCCCAGCCGATCAGTTTTTTCCCTTTTTCTTTCAAGATGCTTTCCATACGGTGGATAAAGTAACTCTGTAGTTCGTTTTCGTTCTTCAGGTTTTCCGCTTTCATGCGAGCTTGGCAACGCGGACATTTGTGCCAAAAACCTTTGAAACATTCGTCTCCTCCGATATGGATGTATTCATCCGGAAACAAGGCAGCAACTTCTGTCAAGACCTTGTCCATAAACTCGAAAGTGGCATCTTTGCCGACACAAAGTGTGTTTTCGTCTTCGCCGTAAAACTTGTTGCCGACCCCGACAGCCGATGGTGCTTTCATACACGCCAGATCAGGATAGGCGACGAGTGCTGCCAGGCTATGTCCCGGCACGTCTATTTCAGGAATGACGCGTACGTAGCGTTCTGCAGCGTATGCCAATACTTCCTTCACATCTTCCTGTGTGTAGAAGCCTCCGTAGGTCGTTTCTTCTCCAGGTTGCTGTGGTGCGCGTTGCCACCATTGCCCGACGCGCGGAGCGCGCCAGGCGCCAACCTCTGTCAGGCGTGGCAGGGATTTTATTTCCAGACGCCATCCTTGATCGTCGGTCAAATGCCAGTGGAATACATTCATTTTGTATTCTGCCAGTTCGTCTATGTATTTCTTTACTTCCTCTTTAGTGAACCAGTGGCGGCTGACGTCAAGCATAAGTCCGCGCCAGGCAAACTGGGGTTTGTCGGTGATGTCGGTACAGGGAACCGTCCAGTCGATGCCTTTTTGTTTCTGGCTGTTTTTTATTTCGGGGGGAAGCATCTGCAATAAAGTCTGTATCCCGTAGAAGATCCCGGCCGGTTGATGGGCGGTGATGATGATATCGCCATGTTTTACCTGCAAGCGATATCCTTCTGCACCGAAAGCGGTATTGTCGGTCAGCTTAAATTCAATGTTGCCGTGCTTTTCAACCGGAATTTCAAAACCTGTTGCGGGGGCAACTTTATTGTTGAAGTACCGAGCTATCCCTATTAACTGAGGATTGGATGTGTCGAGTGTGATAGCTGCCCGGCGAGTCAGTTTGAAATGATCCGTCCCGACTTTCATTTCTTGGGGCTGTGGGATCAATGCAAGTGCATTATCTGGAGTGTCTTTGTGGGAACAAGAGCTAAATCCCTGTATAAGACCTGCTGTAAAGAAGATAAATAGCAACTTTTTCATGAATCAGTGTACTTGTTTATTGTTTAGGTCGCGAAGATAGGGATTAATACGGAAGACGCAATAATAAGAATCCGTGATTTATAATGTCGGGCAGCATAAAAAAACGGATAAGCATTCGAATGTTCTTCGAAGCCTATCCGTTTCAAAATGGATGCCTGTCGGATTTTATACCGGCAAGCGGATATTTCAGAATCTCCAACCGAGGTTGATCTGCAGGACGCCATTGCGGGATTTCTCCCCATCCCAATTCATGGAGTTGCCATTTAATGTGATGTCGCCATCGGATAAGGTATTGGTGAATCCTATATTATAGTTCATTGAAACCAGCAAGCCTAAATCGAATTGATAGCCGACGCCGATTCCTAGTGCGAAATCAAATGTTTTGAATGCATCTTTCGAATTGACCGAAATGTCAGTACCGTTATAAGAAGCGCTTGCTTTAGAACGGGCTAAGAAACCGAATTGTGGTCCCGCAAATGCATAAAAGCCATTGTATAGATAGGCTTTTGCATAGATAGGAATGTTTATGTAATCGTTTTTGATTTTGCCGGAGATTCCGCCTTCTGATTCTTTCACTCCTTGCATGGAATAATAGATTCCCGGCTCGACGGAAAATTGCGGATTGATAGGAAACTCGGCGGCAACCCCGACGTTCAACCCAGGCTTCATACTTCCGTCACTATTTGTCATATTGGCAAGGTTCAATCCGATCTTCGGTAAGAAATGGAAATCCTGTGCACTGACCTGAAACGCCACGAACATCAACAATAATAAAGCAATCTTTTTCATAATGGATAATATTTAAATGAGTAATAGATAAACCTTTCATAAATAAAAAAAGTTGCGCTATATTATTATAACGCAACTTCCTATCCAAATATTATTTCTTATGCTCTTCTATCCACTTCCGTGCGTTCACGAAACCTTCGATCCATGGAGTGACTTCGTCACTGTTTCGTCGATCTTCAGGATAGTAACCGCATTGCCATGGGAACATCGCACGTTCCAAGTGAGGCATCATTGCCAGATGGCGTCCGTCGTGCGAGCAGACACCGGCAACCGACCAAGGCGAACCGTTCGGATTGGCGGGATAGCCTTCATAGTTGTATTTAAGTGCAATATGGTATTCTTTTTCTTCATACGGGAAAGAGAACTTGCCTTCGCCGTGAGCCACCCAGATTCCTAATTTGGAACCGCTTAAAGAACCGAACATGACAGAATGGTTTTTCGGGATCTCGACCGAGATGAAGTTCGATTCGAACTTGTGCGAATCATTGTGCAACATCTTGTGTTTCTTCTCATGTTCCGGATAAACAACCCCTAACTCGGCCATCAGCTGGCAACCGTTGCAGATACCCAGACTCAAGGTGTCGGGACGTGCATAGAAGTTATCCAGCGCCTTCTTGGCTTTCTCGTTGAATAAGAAACCTCCGGCCCATCCTTTGGCAGAGCCTAAAACGTCGGAGTTGGAGAAACCGCCGCAGAATACAATCATGTTTACGTCTTCCAATGTTTCGCGTCCGGAAGCCAAATCGGTCATGTGAACATCTTTCACATCGAAACCTGCCAGATACAGTGCATAAGACGTTTCACGTTCGCACTGGCAACCCTTTTCACGGATTACGGCGGCACGGATTCCGCTCTTTCCTTTGCGATCGGCAGTCAGGCCGTAAGAAGACAGCTTGCCGGTAAAGCTCTTCGGATACTTGAATTCCAGTGGCTGCATCTTGTAGTTCTCGAAACGGTTGCCTGCACATACGCTACCACTCTGCTTGATATCCAGTTTATAAGATGATTCGTACCATACGTCGCGCATGTAGTCGATGCCGAAATGGTATTGGACGCCTTCTTTGGAAACCAGAATGTGGCGTTCGGAAGTCGGCTTGGCGATAATGGCAAAACCTACTCCTGCATCTTCCATCAACTTTTCGAATGCTTTCTTGTCTTTCACCTGGACCAGGATACCCGGGTTTTCGGCAAACAGAATCTTGACAATGTCCTGTTCCGACAACTTGTCGAGGTTCACTTCCAGACCGCCTTCCACGTTGGCGAAACACATTTCGAGCAATGCCGTGATCATACCACCGGCAGAAATGTCGTGTCCGGCGAGAACCAACCCTTTTTGGATGGCATCTTGTACGGCGTTGAATGCGTCGGCAAAATATTCGCTGTCTTTTATCGTCGGGACTTCGTTGCCCAATTTGTTCAGAACTTGTGCAAGAGCGGAACCGCCCAACTTCATCGTGTCGAACGAGAAGTCAATATAATATATGTAAGAATTCTTTTCGTGGGCCAATACCGGAGATACGATCTTGCGAATGTCGCTGACTTCTGCACCGGCAGAAATAATCACCGTACCCGGAGCAATCACTTTGTCGTCGCCATATTTCTGTGTCATGGACAGAGAGTCTTTACCGGTCGGGATATTGATGCCCAGTGCGCAAGCGAAGTCCGAAGCAGCCTGGACCGCTTTGTACAGGCGGGCATCCTCGCCTTCGTTACGGCATGGCCACATCCAGTTGGCACTCAAAGATACACCTGATAGCTTGTCGGACAGTGGAGCGAAAACGATATTTGTCAATGATTCGGCAATCGCCATGACAGAACCGGCAGCCGGGTCGATCATCGCTACCTGCGGAGCATGCCCGATAGATGTGGCGATACCCGCTTTTCCACGGTAATCCAGTGCTACAGCACCCAAGTCGCTCAGCGGCAGCTGCAATTCGCCTTGGCACTGCTGGCGTGCGACCTTACCTGTCACCGAACGGTCCACCTTGTTGGTCAGCCAGTCTTTACATGCAACAGCTTCCAACTGAAGTACATTTTCCAGATAGTGATGCAGTTCGGATTCTTTATAAACGACTGGAGCGTATGTTTCTTCGACCGTATGATCCTTCATGATCGTTCTTGGCGGTTTACCGAACATATATTCCAGTTTGATGTCGATTGGTTTCACGCCGTCGGCCTGTTCGAATACGAACTTCATGTCGTTGGTCGTTTCACCTACCACATACATCGGAGAACGTTCGCGGTCGGCAATGCGCTGTACACGGGCAACATCTTCTTCCTTCATCAGCAAACCCATACGTTCCTGGCTTTCGTTACCTACGATTTCTTTTGCGGAAAGTGTCGGGTCACCGACAGGCAACTGGCTCATGTCGATATGTCCGCCGGTTGCTTCCACCAATTCGGAGAGACAGTTCAAATGACCTCCTGCGCCGTGGTCATGGATGGAGATAACCGGGTTGTTGTCCGATTCGGCAATCGCACGGATCACGTTGGAAACGCGTTTCTGCATTTCCGGGTTGGCGCGCTGTACGGCGTTCAACTCAATACCGCTGGTATATTGGCCCGTGTTTACGGAAGAGACAGCGCCTCCGCCCATACCGATGCGGTAGTTGTCACCACCTAACAGGACAACTTTTTCGCCCGGTGCGGGATCGCCCTTTAACGCGTCGCGCATATTAGCATAACCGACACCGCCGGCCAACATGATCACTTTGTCGTAAGCATATTTTTTCTTGTTCTCTTCGTGTTCGAATGTCAGGACCGAACCGCAGATCAGCGGCTGTCCGAACTTGTTACCGAAATCGGATGCACCGTTGGAGGCCTTGATCAGGATTTGTTCCGGAGTCTGGTACAACCAGGGGCGTGGATCGAGGATCTTTTCCCATTCGCGTGCACCTTCCGTACGCGGATAAGATGTCATGTAAACGGCTGTTCCGGCAATCGGCAGGGATGATTTTCCGCCGCCCAGACGGTCACGGATTTCACCACCCGATCCGGTAGCCGCACCGTTGAACGGTTCGACTGTTGTCGGGAAGTTGTGGGTTTCAGCTTTCAGTGAGATAACCGATTTGATTTCTTTCACTTCGTAGAAATCCGGTTTGTCGCCGCTTGCCGGAGCAAACTGTTCGATCACCGGGCCTTCGTTGAAAGCCACATTATCTTTATAGGCGGAAACCAATTTGTTCGGGTTCTCCGCCGATGTTTTCTTAATCAGGTTAAAGAGAGAACTTTCTTTCTCTTCTCCGTCGATAATAAATGTACCGCCGAAGATTTTGTGACGGCAGTGCTCCGAGTTCACCTGTGCAAAACCGTACACTTCGCTGTCGGTCAGCCGGCGTTCCAGCTTTTGGCTTACTTCGTTGAGGTAGGCTACTTCTTCATCGCTCAATGCCAGTCCTTCCTGTTTGTTGTAGGCTTCGATATCCTCGATATAAACAATCGGGTCCGGTTGTTTACTGATCGTGAAGATGTCCTGGTTCAGACCGTCATAGATACGCTGTAACATCGGGTCATGCTCTGCTTCGCCGGAAGAAACTGGGAAGTATTCCTCGATGCGTGATATACCGGTGAGTCCCATGTTCTGGGTGATTTCCACGGCATTCGTACTCCACGGGGTAATCATTTCCCGGCGTGGACCAACATACCAGCCTTCCAATGTTTCAGCCTGGAGAGGTTTTGCCTCGCTAAAAGCCCAAACTAATTTTTCTACATCTTCAGGAGAGAAAGCGTGTGCAGCCTCCACAGCTAACACCGTCTTTGTTGGAGATTGAAAGAATAGAATCATATCGTCGATTTATTAATGGTATTCCGTTCATACGGGGGATAATATAAGGATACCCCTCGCTTACAAAGTGCAAAGATAGTGCTTACTAACCGAATTTCCCTTAAATCTGTTGAAGAAAATAAATTTGTTCCAACAAAGGCCTTTTTCGGTTAAAAACGGAGCCTCGCAGATGGTGCCCGATAGGGAAACTGGCGGGACTTGCGCAAAATGTCAAAAACTAATGGCCGGACGAACTGTCGATCACACAGATCAGTATGGCAAGAATATCGAGGCGAACCAAGTGGTTGCGTATCTCGCTTAATGCTTTGGAGATATCCCAACCGGACAGCTCTGGAGCCGGGTGTCCGGCTTCTTCCGGAAGTATTGAAAAAAGCAGGCTACCAGACTTGCCATATAGGAAAATGGCATGTGACAGAAAATCCATTGCAGAACGGTATGGATATTAATATAGCTGGGAATCATATCGGACATCCTAAAAGTTACTTTTCTCCTTACGGAATGGAAATCTGGAAAAATGGTCCGGAAGGAGAGTTTTTGATGATCGGTTACTTCTTTCGAGTCGGTTGCTTCTGGCACAAGAATTTCCTAATATTGTGTTATTCTTGGTGGATGATATGGGAGTAATGGATACCTTTTTGCCTTTTTTTGACGGATAAGGGAGGTAATCTGGTTCGTTGTGCGTTGAACGACTGGTATAGGACACCGAATGTGGAGCGTATGGCTCGGCAGGGAATATATTGAAACCATTTTACAAATAATTGTTTATTGAAGTATGTCAAAACGGTGTTCCTCTGTCACTGTATCACTGATTCCTTTTTTATCGATTGATATTCAACTTGTTTCGTTAGTGATATATGCCCGTTTTCTCTATCACTACGGTATCACTACCCTATCACAGGCAATTTGGATGGAAAACAGAAATTGCGCTTATACACATCTGTATAGTAGCGTATTACAAATAACAAAAGCAATAAATACCCGATTTCCATCCTTATAAATCACTCGATTATTTTATGTAAAAATGGCTATAAAATAGGTGAAACCGGGTGGTTTTTATTGTCCGGCATGGTACTTTAGTTGCCGGACACCCCCATGTTGCCCCCTCTTACACCCGGATGTACCGGCTCTCTACGCCCGGATGTAAAGGATGGCAACATGGGGGTGTTTACGGAATGATGTGCTTGTCTTTGCTAAAAAAAGAGATAGCTTTTGTGGAATGAAGAACCGTATTCCACCAATTTAATACCTGTTATATTCGTTTTTACATTTGTTTATTCGATTATTTTATATGCTTTTTCAAAAGTAATAGAAGGTAATGTGTTGGTTTTCAATTGTATGACAAAAACGTCCTGTTTTAGAAGTGATAGAGGAGTGATAGGGGAAAACGTCCTGTATCACTGCCTTTGGACGTTTGAATATGAATAGCTACAACCTTTGTAGTGATAGAGTGATAGAGGATTAGCAGAAAACTTCGTATGCAGATTACAATCTTGGAAAATTGTGATATACTTCGTTTTATTGTATATTTGTCAACAATAAGGTTATAGCTCCCGGCGAGATTTGCTGAAAAACAATTGTCGGAGTGTGGAGGACGTTTTCGGGATTCTCGGATTGACAATCTCAAAATGGAGAAAGGGTTTATCATTTAACAGTTAATTTATTATCATGAAATCAACAATCGTATTGGGAATAGGAGCTACCTTGCTGGCCTCCTGTTCTGGAAACAGACAAAAGGCGGAAGAAAAAGTAACACAGCAACAGAAGAAGCCGAACGTTATTTTCCTGATAGCCGATGATATCGGTTATGGCGACCTGAGTTGCAACGGATCAAAAACGATCCATACGCCGAATGTGGAACGCCTGGCAGCCCAAGGTGTCCGTTTTACGGATGCGCATGCGGTGGCTGCGACCAGTACGCCGTCGCGCTATTCGCTGTTTACGGGGCATTATGCTTGGAGGCGGAATGACACGGGGATTGCGGCTGGAAATGCCGGAATGGTCATTCGTCCCGAACAGCCGACTGTTGCCGATATGTTTCGTGAGTGTGGTTATACAACAGGTGCTATAGGTAAATGGCATTTGGGATTGTCTGACAGGACGGGAGGACAGGATTGGAATGGCTTTATCACGCCGGGACCTTCAGATATAGGGTTCGACTATTCCTATATAATGGCTGCCACAGGCGACCGTGTGCCTTGTGTGTGGGTTGAGAATCAGCGGATCGTCAATCTTGATCCGAATGATCCGATTGAAGTGAGCTATGAAAAACCGTTCCCTGGCGAACCGTTGGGAAAAGACCATCCGGAATTGCTTACCAAATTGAAACCGAGTCCGAACCATGGGCATGATATGGCGATCGTGAACGGCATTTCGCGTATCGGCTACATGAAAGGGGGCAAGCAGGCCTTGTGGGAAGATGAAAACATTGCAGACAGCATCACTTGCAAAGCTGTCCGATTTATTGAAAACCACAAAGATGAACCGTTCTTCCTGTATGTCGGAACCAACGACGCGCACGTTCCCCGTTGGCCGCATCCCCGTTTTGTCGGCAAGAGCGGCATGGGCCCTCGTGGCGACGCTTTGTTGCAATTCGACTGGACCGTAGGCGAAATAATGGGCGCACTCGAAAAAGCCGGTATTGCCGAAAACACCTTGATCGTGTTGAGTAGCGACAACGGTCCTGTTGTGGATGATGGTTATGCAGACCGGGCTGTGGAATTGTTGGGCGAACATAGACCCTGGGGGCCGTTCCGTGGTGGTAAATACAGTATCTTCGAAGCCGGTACGCGTGTTCCGATGATTGTGAGCTGGCCGGCTCAGGTAAAACCGGGTGTCTCCGACGCATTGGTATCACAGATCGACCTGTATGCCTCCATGGCAAGCCTGATGGGTAAGCCGCTCGAAGAAGGGGCCGGTCCTGACAGCCGGGATCATCTGGACGCATTCTTGGGGAAGGACTTGAAAGGGCGCGACTATGTGGTCGAAGTTGCCGGTTCTCTTTCTGTCTCCGACGGCGAATGGAAATACATAGCTCCGAGTAATGGTGCTGCTTATGCTAAACTGACGAATATCGAGTTGGGCAACAGCAAGGAAGAACAGCTTTACAACTTGAAGCAGGACATCGGAGAAAAGAAGAATCTGGCGGCCGAACATCCCGAAATCGTTGCAAAGTTGAAAGCTATATTGGAAAAGGAAAAAGCTAAATAGCCTTTTTACATAAAGTGTGAAAACGCCTGTAGGTAATCTAAAAAACATTCCTGCAGGTGTTTTTTGGTTAAAAATGGACGAGTTCATTTTATTCTGCTCCCGGTTTGCGTTATCTTTGCAAATCATTAGGCAGAAAATAGAAGGATAATGCTGGGATTGATAAGTAAAGGAATTGTTATTGGCGTACTGGTTTCCGCCCCGATGGGTCCGATCGGTATGCTATGTATACAACGAACGCTGAACAAAGGACGTTGGCATGGGTTTGTTACCGGATTAGGGGCTGCTCTGTCAGACGTGATCTACGCTGCACTGACTTGCTTGGGGATGGGAGTTGTGGTGAACTTTGTGGAGGCGAATCAGGCTCCTTTGCAATTGATCGGCAGTATCGTATTGGGTATTTTCGGCTATTATATTTTCCAATCCAATCCTGTCCGGAATCTTAGAAAACAACGGGAGAAAAAGTTATCTTTCACTCAGGATTTTATTACAGCTTTTCTTCTTACCTTTAGCAACGTATTAATCGTATTGCTATATATTGGTTTGTTTGCCCGCTTTGGTTTTGTCTTGCCGGAACATTCTGTTTGGATGCTGTCGGGTGGCATTGCTTTTATTGGGGTGGGGGCTGTTCTCTGGTGGTTCGGAATCACTTATATAGTTGCTAAATTGAAAAAATGGTTTAACGTGCGAGGTATATGGTTATTGAATAGGATTGTAGGATCGGTCATTATTGTTTTGGCTATAATCGGAGTCTTATCCGTATTGCTGACTTCTTATTTACATTTACCATTACTCCAAATCTATAATTGATAATGAAGAAACTGAAAGTCCCTTATTTGGAAACGCTGGACGTACTGGATCTGTCGTCCGTAGGCTTTTTGATGGAAAAGGCCCAGCGAGAGTCGATCGATGTGATTAACTGGGAGGAATATTCCTATAAGCCTATCGTGGCTTTCGATATCGCAAGATCGAAAGTGAATCTGTATATTCGTTACTTTGTAAAAGGCAATTCATTGAAAGCTCTTTATGAAACGGATGGTTCACCTGTCTATCAAGATAGTTGCGTGGAGTTTTTTATGAAGCGGGTGAATGATCCCAATTACTACAATTTCGAGTTTAATTGTATCGGAACATGTGATGCTTCCTATCGGGAATCGCGTGATTCGAAGAAATCTCTGACCCCCGAAGAGTATGCTTCGATACGTCGTTTTTCAAGTCTTCCTCATGTCGCTTTTACAGAGAAACTGGGGGTTTATAGCTGGGAGTTGGTGGTTGCCATTCCTTTCCGGTTGATGGGCCTCGATCCTGACAACCTACCGGAAAAGATAATGGGCAACTTTTATAAATGTGCGGACGATACGGAATTTCCGCATTTCGTAAGTTGGAGTCCGATTGATCTTCCTTCTCCGAACTTCCATTGTCCGGAGTTCTTTGGGGAAATCTATTTATAAATTAAGAATTAAAAATTAAGAATTAAGAAATGAATGCATAAGACACCATTTCTTAATTCTTAATTCTTAATTTTTCAACTCCTTGATTTTTACTTCCGAGATACTTGCATTGCCGGAGGTTATTACGATACGGATATCACTGGCGGTCGTGCCTTTGAACCGGTAATTCGTCAGCTCGTTCGTAGCTTCTACCGTCCCTTCATATACGGTCAGGAACTGGCCTCCGCCACCGGAGAGTTGGATTTCAAATTTGGCATCTTTGCTTTTTTCTTTCCAGGCAATCGCGATGTTGTTAGGAGAGGCGTTGTTTTCGAGTGCAAAAGTTATGTATTCACCCTTGTTGGCTTTCCAAGCCGTAGATGGGTTGCCGTCTAATACTGACGGAGCAGACTCCTGAGTAGAGCTGGCAATAACTGATTTCTGCTGTCGGGAAGCTGCCGATATGTTTGCCTGCTCTTTACCATATTCCACTACCGTAAAACGGTCGTTCAGGCGGATGTCTTCGGATGAGGCTCCGACCATAACCTTGAAGTCTCCCGGTTCTACCACCCAATGGTTATCGCTATTCAGCAGCTGCAAGTCGCGCGGTTCGATAGTGAAGGTAAGCTCTTTCGTTTCTCCCGGATTCAGATGGATACGGTCGAAGCCGACGAGGTTCTTCTCGTAGGTCGTAACACTGCTGAGGATATCGCGTACATATAACTGTACTACCTCATCTCCGGCACGTTTACCTGTATTCGTCACCTTGCAACGGACGGTGACCGGTTGAACCTGTGTCACGATAGCTGGCTGGATCGAAATGTCTGAGTATTCGAAAGTCGTATAACTCAATCCGTAGCCGAACGGGTACAACGGACCGTTCACGCGGGACATGTTGCCGTCCAACCCTTTGTTGCGTCCGCCGTCGACCTGTGCATTCGGTTTGGTCGGGAAGTTGAACGGAATCTGTCCGACTGTCTTCGGGAAGGTGACGGTCAGCTTTCCACCTGGGTTATAGTCGCCGAACAGAGCGTCTGCAATGGCCGTACCGCCTTGCGAACCCGGATACCAGGCTTCGAGGATAGCCGGAACATATTTGTCCGCCCAGTTAATAGACAACGGACGTCCGTTGATCAGCACCAATACGACCGGTTTTCCAGTGGCTACGACGGCTTGCAGCAAATCGAGTTGGCGGCCTGGCAAATCGAGGCTGGAGCGCGATTTGTTTTCTCCGCAGGTGCGGTTACTTCCGCCCAGCACGACTACAGTCACATCGCTCTTCTTCGCGTTTTCCACTGCTTTGTCGATCTCGCTCTGTTCTTCGGCTGTCAACGGATAACGGATCAGTTCCGATTCCGGCCAATTGGCATCTACCAGATCACAACCTTTCGTAAAGAGCACGTCCGTTCCTGGTTTTACCTTATTCCGAATGCCTTCCAACACGGTTGTCACTTCTACGGCAAGCGGGCCGTAGTGTGTCAAAGCGTATGCCTCTTCATCTGCATTCGGACCGCATACGGCGATTTTGGAAATTTTGTTTACATCTAAAGGAAGGACGGCATCCTGGTTCTTCAACAGAACGAGCGATTCTTTTGAAGCCTGCAAGGCTACCAGTTGGTTTTCGGCGCAGTTTACCTCTTTGTCGGTCTCTTTCAAATCGATCTGATACGGATGGTCGAACAATCCAACGAGGAATTTGACGCGCAAGATGTCACGCACTCGGTCATCAATGGTGGACATTGGAATAGCTCCTTCCGCGATCAGTTCGCGAAGTGGCAGGACGTATGAATCCGGTGAGCGGAATGTACAACGTATGTTCAATCCCGCCAATACGCTTTGTAGCACGGATTCTTTCATATCGGCGGCAGTTCCGTGTTTAGAGAAAAGATATTCGACGGCGTCGCTGTCCGATACCACATATCCGCGGAAACCGAATTCGCCACGCAGACGTGTCGTCAGCCAATAATAGCTGCTCTGAATGGGGAATCCGTCGTAATCGTTGTATGAACTCATGACTCCGAGGATCCCGGCTTCCTTGATCACCCGTTTCCAGGGATAGACATGGATCATCTCGACCTCGCGTGGTGACATTTGCGGATCTACGCGTGCCATCCCTTCGCGTCCGCCTTTGTTGTTACTGTAAGCGATATAGTGTTTGGAAGTGGCGGCAACCTGATGGTCAGTCTGCATTCCTTTTGCCATTTCGATACCTAACTCGGCTACCAGATACGGGCTTTCGCCATATACCTCTTCATAGCGTCCCCAACGTTGATCGCGCCCGACATCGAGGATCGGAGCATAGACATTGGTATATCCCAACAACCGTCCTTCGCGCCCGGTGATATAGCCGACCTTATGAACCAGGTTCCGGTTCCAGGTGTGTCCCAATCCCAACTGTGTCGGGAAGTTGGTGGCGATATAGCTTTCTACCCCACGTATGCCTTCGTTCGTGAAGTCGGTCGGGATGCCGAGGCGTGTCTCTTCGATAAAGAACCGTTGTACTTCATTCAAAGCCCAGGCATGACGGGAAGCCGGCCAGACATACGGGTTGTCGGAAGGAGGAAGTCCCCATTGTTGGAAACCGTTCAGATGTTCATCGATGGCTCCTATGCCGTCTTTCCAGAGTTGTTTTTTCCAGTCCGATGTCGGCAGGTCGTCTTTCAGCACCCGCTTGTAACCGTAGAGCGTAACCATCTGGCAGGTTTTTTCTTCAACATTCATCTGCGAAAGGAGGTCTTCGACACGTGCATCGATCGGGACCGTAGGATCTTCATATACATCCTTTTTCCCATTCTTGTTGAAATCTATCCAGCCATTCCGGTAGATAGACTTGTTCGTTAATTTGTAAGTATCCGGTATCCGGATTTCCTGTGGCGTTTTGTTTTGTGCCTGCGTACAGAATGTCCCTGACAGGACAAGGCATGACGTAAGGACGGCGAGTTTGTTTTTCTTCATGGATTATAATTTGATATCGTTTAGTTCAACTAATTTGTTAACAATGGCGTATACGGTCAGACCACTGGCACTGTGTACCTGCAATTTCCGGGCGATGTTGCGTCGGTGTGTAACAACGGTGTGTGTGGAAAGGAACAGGCGGTCGGCTATTTCGCGGTTTGTCATCCCTTTGACGACACAGACCACGATTTCTTTTTCGCGTGCGCTGAGCGTCTGCTGTTCTTCGTTTTCGGTTTCCTCTTCCGGTGACGTATGGAGGCGTTCCAGCTTGTGGCGGATCTCGTCCGGGCTGTCATAGATGTTGATCTGGTCGTCGTAAGGTCGCAGCAGGGCATGATCAGCGACGGCATACAGCAGGGCTATGCATTTCATTTCCGTACAGCCGGTTTCTTCCTTGAGAAGCTGAATGGTGTAGTAACCGGGAAGTGACGGGTTAATAATCAGTATGTCTGGTTTGTGTGAGCGAAGTGTCTCTTGCAAAAGCTCCGCAGTGGCAATTTCGATGATCTGGATGCGGAATCCGGGAATTCGCTTTAATACCGCTTCTAGCCCACTGCGGATGATGGCAGACGGTTCGGCAACCGCTATGTTTAATAAGGCGCTCATAGGCATCACTGTATTGTTTTTTCAAGAGTCAGGATCGCCGGGACGAAAAGATAGTCTTCTACGTGGTTATGGGAGGCCAGATCTTGTTCGGTCGCGAAGATGTCAAACAAGACGCTGTTCAGCAGGTTGCTTCCGGGTCCTGGATAATACTTGATCAAGATATTTTTCAGTTCGATAATCTTCATTTCGATCTGATCATGATGTTTTCGGAAGATCGTTATGTTGTATTTCGGGTCTTTTATCCCTTTTAATAATCCCCGGACGTATGGAAATACTGTCTTTTCTTCATACGACATGTGTTTGTGGACTTCTGCTGCATATTCGTCGAAAAATTTAGTGATAACGAACGCCACATCTTTCGGGCAGTCTGCAATAGCATCGGTCAGTTTACGGCGGATATGGGGCAGCCGGAAGTCCAGGAAATAGGCGTGTGCATTATGCAGATAAGTGATCAAAGCCTCGATCGACAGACATTTGTCAATGTTTGTCATCGGCGCGGATATCTCTTCCGTCAGAAAGTTTACGACGGTCAGGAACGTGCAGGGATCGACACCGTTTTGGCGGCATACCTCTCCGATATTCTTTTCTCCGAATCCGAGTGCAATACCGAAGCGGCTCATGACGAGCACCATCGGATAATTCTCACAGATCAGATCACTCATTTTATCGGTTTCCCGATATTTACCATTCTTATACATAGGCTTTTCTCTCTTGTCTTGGTGTTTGAATAGCCAAAGATACATAAAAAATAGATTCCGCAGACTGCGCTTACAGAATTAGTAAATTCGGTAAGTCAGATAGTTCCAACGATTGAAATAAAAGTTTCGACCGCAGACACATTTGTTTTGCGGCAGGAAACGAATGATTTGTGGATTTTAGGAAAATATCCGTCTTGCCTAGGGACTGAAAAGGGCTGTTTTGGGTAGTAATTCGCAAAAAAGGTGTTTTTTACATTTTGACAGTTTTTGTAATGGGTTGATTAATAAAGATATACTAATTTATATAATGTACGCGGAAGTGAAGAATTTTAAGAGTGAAATCGGGTGTGTGATCGTATTTAAGATGTTGATATATAGAAAAATAAGAGGATATTTAGAAATGACTAATGAAAACGTACGTTTTTTTTCGTCATTTTTCAGCTACAAAAATACATATACTTTTTAAACCTGCAATTCTTTCTTCAAAGTTTTTTTCTTTTCTATATTCTTTCTTATCAATCAGATAGCTTAATATGTACAAAAAACCTTCTTTTGCTCACGAACTTACTGAATGCTCCCAAAAAATGACGAAAAAAAACGTACGTATTCGATTTCAAGATACAATAGTTAACAAACGTACGATAAGAACTGAACTTTTATAAACATTAGTATTAATATTAAATTTAGAATTATGAACAAAAAGTTTTCTACTCTTTTGTGTGCTAGCTTACTGTTCTCTTCAGCTTTCTCAGCTGTAAATGCGGCTGACCTCAATAATGCAGCTGTGGGAGCTAATGCTACAGCTGTTGCTAAGTTGGATAAGGCGGCTTTGAGTGGAGTGTATCAGTTGAGAGTTGGTACTCAGGTGCTTGTTATAGAAGATGGCAAGTATGTATTAAAGAACGTAAATGATGGCTTTGATTTACAGGCTTCTCTGTGGTGTGTTCAAGTGACGGAAGAAGGTCAAGGCAAAGAACCGATCTATGACTTTGTAAATAAAGCAACTGGTGAATTTTTAGCTATTTCAGAAGAAGATGTTGTTGGTTTACAGGTAGGAGAAAAAACGAAGAGTAATTTGTCTGTTGGCGAAACTTTTGGCGGTTGGGCATTTTCTCCGGAATACAAGGAAAATTTGAAAGGTAATATGCCTTTATTTACTTATCAAGAAGCTGATAATGTTCTTTTATTGGTAAAAGGTGATAATGGAGGCCTTAAGGCAAAAAAAGTAAAAGCATCTGTTGCCCGATCAGAATCGGAGAGAGCTCAATTTACTCTTTATGATGCAGGTACTTACGTTTTGAGTGCGGCTGAAATTAATGCTTATTTGAAAGATAATAAGAATGTGCTTACATTTACTCCGGATGCAAATGCAGATGTCAATCCGTTCTCAACGACTGCTTTTGTTGCTAAAGGAGTTGCAGCAGATACTGATCATAACTTCGTATATGTGACTTCTAAATCCGATGCGAATGCTTATTTGAAAGTGGATACTGCTGCTAATGGTGTTGGTATTCAATTCTTGAAGTTTGGCTGGACTGATATGGCTAAAGAAAAAGATTTTGATAACTCATTGTTAGTAGATCAGCACAAGTTCTTATTTACTTATCGTCCTTCTTTGGATCAACTGCGTATCCAGGTTAAACAGGCTCGTTACAAATCAGATAAGAATGCTGAAAAGTATTGGAGCGAAATTGATGGTACAGCGAAAGGAAAAATTTATAATTATGGTGATAAGTTTGTAGATCCGTTTAAGACTGAAGGTAATGTTGATGCTGCTAAATTGCATGTTAAGTTGCAGAACTTTACTGTTGCGGATCGTATTGCTACAATTGGAGAACAACCTATTAATACAAAGATCGGTTTCGGTCTGAAAGGCTGTTTCGTAACTAGCGATAAGACTTCTGTTGACAACGGTTTGTATATCATCAAGAATGCAAAGGGTCAGGTATTGGCTGCTCCTATTCATAAAAATGCAGAAGGTAAAAATCAATATGCAATCGAATGGGTGACATTGGACGAACAGGAGCCGTTGCACATGCCTGCATACCAGTGGGTTATTACAAAAACATTGAACGCAGAGGTATCTCAACCGGTTTCTCCGGTTAAAATTGTAAACCGTGAATTCCCGAATGCGAAAGATTGGGATAACGTTCAGTTCCGTTTGAATGAAGATGGTGAAATCTATACACTTACAACGGGTGCTGATATGTTGAACAACGTAACGTTTGTTCAGATCAAAGACTCTGCAATCATCAAAGATAAGAAGTTAGGTTACAAACATATCGACTCAAAAGATTTGTTGGTCAACAGATATAAATTCAATTATCTGAACCCGTTCTCAATGGAATATTGGATTGCTAACGGTACAGGTAAAGATTCTTTGATCTATGTTAAGCAGGATGCCGGCGATTATGCTTTGGTTGAAGGTTCTACATACGAATATGGTATCGATGTTGATGCCGCTCTTTTGAAAAAGATTCCGGGACTGGCTCAGTTGGAAAGAACGAATTATGTCATTGCTAAAGACGAACAGGATCGTTTGGTTGAAGCTTATGGAAGCAAGTATTCAATGGGTGTAGCAAACTATAATACTAAGATGGTTGTTGATACATTCTTCTTTAAAGAAAACAACCACTATGATGGTAAAGACTTCTATGCTATCGTCGAATCTTATTATAATAGAACTGCTCATGCTACTGAAATTCAAAATACAGCTGATACGAAGAAAGTCGGTATCGCTGATGACGGTATGAGTGCTGGTCTGAAAGTTCAGTTGCTGAATGAAACAAGAACTTCTGCTTTCACTGTTGAACCTTCTACAACTCCGTTGTATCGTCGTTTCAACAACGTTGCACTGAGTGAAAGCGCAACGGACGGCCGTGACAGCTTGAGATTCTTCGAAACGATCCGTAAGGAATACTTGATGGATGAAAACAATAGCAACTTGACTGATGCTAATGTTGACTATCTGGGTATGTGGACAGCTGACAAAGCAACAGGTTTGTCATTCCAGATCGATACTGCTTGGGTTAATCGTGGTGCTGGTTATATCAAACCGCAATACTTGATTTCGGTTGCACATAACGACTTTGCTGGAACTCCGGGTAAACCTTGTACGGAAGATGGTCCTCACGTAGACAAAGACGGTAATATTACAGACGCAGAACATTGTGTTCACGCTACTCCGGCTATCCCTGGCTTCGAAAGAGCTAAATATTTGGTAAGTTTCCAGGATTCTGTAGATGTTTACGGTCAGGACAAACCTTATGCAGATATCAAGGGTGGTTATACTCGCGTAGGTTTCGTTGAAGGTATCCGTGTTGCCGATACGTTGTGGATCCTGCCGGCAGAATTCGTAGCTTTGGCTAACGATAAGATTAGCTTCGATGCTTTGGAAGCTTATAATGATTCTGTGAATAATCTTGCTTCTAAATCATATTTGATCAAGAATAGACTTGACGGTGACGACCATAAGAATTACACTTGGTCATTCCGTTATGTACATCCGGAAAATGCAGGTAATGTAACGGAAGAAGGCGTAGAAAATCAGTTCTTGTTCGAATCGAACAACTATGACAATAAGATTATTGCACCTGAAAATGCTGCATGGTTGAAGATTCAGAATGGTTGTGTGGTTTTGACAGACAAATCATCTACATTCTCACATGCTGCAACAGGTGGCGACGGAGCTTTGATCTTCAATGTTGAAAATAAGGTTGACGATCAGCTGGCAACAGACAACGAAGAAATTGCAACATCTGAAGTTACAGTAATCGCTTTGCAGGGTGCTGTACGTGTAGCTAACGCTGAAGGTAAGAAAGTTGTTATCACTAACATCTTGGGCCAGACAGTTGCTAACACAGTTATCACTTCAAGCGATGCAACAATTGCTGCTCCTCAGGGCGTAGTTGTAGTAGCTGTTGAAGGTGAAGAAGCTGTTAAAGCGATCGTTAAGTAATAATGATCTCCCGTAGAGACACTATGAAACAGTGTCTCTACTATATTGAAATAAAGATTTTATAATCAAATAATGACCATGTGTCCGGTCTTTCCGACCAGTCAATTACCCCGCGAGGGCGAACAAGTGGTACATTAATACTAAAGTAAAAAAATAACAATGCTGCCTGTACTTCCGTGAGGAAAGAGAGCAGACACAAAACAAGCCCCGACAGAGTAATTCCGTCGGGGCTTCGTTGTTATTATGATAAAAGGATTCTGCCCAAATGGCTAAAGTGCCGCAAACCGTTCATCTCCTTTGGCTGTCACCGCTGTACATTCCATTTCGACCAGCCAGCCGGTTCGGCAAACCGGAGCACGTACGATGATATAAGGGAGGCTGGGATGATGTTCGTCTATATAACGTTTGACCCGCGCATAATCCGCCGTATCGCGGATATAGATTACAGCTTGCATGATGTCATTCAAAGTGGCGTCCGCTTCTTTCAGCAGGGCTTCGATATTCTCAATCATGCGGGAAGTTTGTTTTATGACATCGCCAGCATGCACGATTTCTCCGTATCGGTCGATGCTTGCCGTGCCGGAGATAAAGACATGGCGGCGGTCGCCGTATGTGACAGCTGTGCCCCGTTCAAACGTAACGCCGTATTCATATGTGCGGTTCAGGTGTTCTGGTGCATATAGATAGCGGATTTGTCCGGGGCAGATACCGGAAACAGCATATGTGTCCATTGTCACGAATACCATCGGGTCGAAATAGCGTCCCTCGATTCCCGTACTGGCGATGAAATGAGTTTCTTCTGTCAGGTTTTGTGTCGCGAACACTTCTTTGCGGGCTTTTACCACACCCGGATAATTCACGTCTACATTCTGTACGAAGATCCACGTGCGCAGGCAGTTAGCCGCCAGTGTGCAATTGGCTTCCGTCAGTTGCAGGATATAATCGCGGAAGATCAGGCGGGTCTGGTATTCCGAATTGGCTGCCCTGTTGCACTGGTTGGCACCTAAAAGCTGGCCGTATGCACCGTGACGCGCCTCAAACAACCCATTTGGCAACACCTGTGTTTGTACGCCAGTCTGCAGCCAAGCCCACAATGCAATCTTCGTGCCGTTCATCGGAGCCTGCTGTACGATTGATAGTGCGCAATAGGGGGAAAGCCGTTCCCGTTCCATCAGTTCATCTGTCTGGTTGGTTACGTCACTCAGAAAATAACGCCGGAAAATAGCGACCGGATTACCCGGCAACTCTTCCACTGAATGGGCGTAAACATCTTGTATGTGCTGTAACTGAGTGTGAAAGTCCTCCAGGCAGTTCGTCTGTTGGAAGAAAATATGGTATTCCGTTATGCCTTTGGAGGATTGAAAGGAGGTGATTTGCACTTCCGTCGTGTCGTATGTTTTCCTTATCAGGTTCATATTTATATTGTGTTTTTATAGTATAGATCGTAAAAATAAGGCTATTTAATTGAAATCAGAAAATTGAGAGTTGAAAATTACTTAATAAAGCAAGGAACGGTACTGTTTGTTAGCCGTTCAAGTCTTTCAACTCTATCAATTTGTTTACGATGGCATAGACAGTCAAGCCGCTGGCACTGTGTACTTGCAATTTTCGGGCGATGTTCCGGCGGTGGGTAATAACGGTGTGGGTGGATAGGTATAACCTGTCTGCAATCTCTCGGTTTGTCATGCCTTTTACCACACAGATGACAATCTCTTTTTCCCTGCTACTCAGTGTCTGCTGGTCCTCGTTTTCCCCTTCTTCGGACGGAACTTCTTCGGTGTTGAGGCGTTCCAATTTATTTTTCAACTCATCGGCATTATCGTATATTGATATCTGATCGTCATAGGAGCGAAGCAGAAACGGGTCGCTTACATTATATTGAAGGGCAAAACATTTCATATCCGGGCAGCCGCATTCGTCTTTCAGATGTTGTAGGTTGAAGTTTCCCGGAATGGAAGGATTTACGATCAGGATGTCCGGTTTATAAATGCGTAAGCCCTCTGTCAGACAGTCTGCTGCTGTTATTTCGGATATCTGGATACGGAATCCAGGTAAGCGTTTCAGTAGTGTTTCCAGTCCGCACCGGATGATGGAGGATGATTCGGCTATCGTTATTTTAATGTTAGTGGACATGGCAAGTGGTTTTATTGTTTTTCTAAAGACAGAATAGCAGGTACGAAGATGTAGTCTTCTACCCGGTTATGAGAGGCAAGGTCTTGTTCTGTTGCGAAAATATCGAACAGGACGCTGTTGAGCAAGTTACTGTCCGGTCCCGGATAATACTTCAGGATCAGGTTCTTCAGTTCCGTGATTTTCATCTCGATCTGGTCATGCCGTTTGCGGAAGATGGTGATGTTATATTTCGGGTCTTTCTTTCCTTCCAGCAAATTGCGGACATACGGGAAGACGGTTTTCTCTTCGTACGACATATGTTTGTGTACCTCTTCGGCATATTCGTCGAAAAAGCGGCGGATCACGAAGGCCACATCTTTCGGGCAGCTCACGATCGCCTCTGTCAGTTTGTGGCGGATATGGGGAAGACGGAAGTTCAGGAAATAGTCGTGTGCATTATGCAGATAAGTGATAAGCGAAGAGATGGAGATATCTTTATGGACCTCCGCTGCCGGGATTGTCTCCGTTTCCGTCAGAAAGTTGACGACAGTCAGGAATGTATATGTGTCGATCTTATTCTGCCGGCATACTTCCCCGATGTTTTTCTCTCCGAACCCCAGGTCGATACCGAAGCGGCTCATCACAAGGACCATCGGATAATTCTCGCATATCAGGTCACTCATCTTGCTTGTTTCCCTGTATTTTCCGTTCTTCATGTTTCCCATATTTTTTATCATTTGTATAGTAGATTATTATAAGTATGCATATTGAGGTGCATCCGCCGGTATGACAGCTATGCATTCCGTTTCGATCAGCCAGCCCGGACGACATACGGGAGCATGTACGATCAGGTGGAGAAACGACGGATACCGGCTTTCGATATATTGCTTGACCACGACATAATCGGCCGGGTCGCGCAAGTAGACGATTGCCTGCATGATGTCTTGCAATCCGCTTCCCGCCTCCTGTAGCAAGGTGTCGATGTTTTCCAGCATGCGTTCCGTCTGTTTCAGGATATCCCCCGGATACATGATCTCGCCTTGATTGTCGATACTCGCGGTTCCGGAAATGAAGATTTGTTTCCGGTCGCCATAGGTTACAGCTGTCCCCCGCTCGAAAGTCACTCCGTATTCGTATGTCGGATTCAGGTGGGTGGGAGCATAGAGGAACTGGATTTGTCCGGACTGCAAGCCTTTTACGGCATAAGTATCCATCTGGACAAAAACGTTCGGATCGGCATGGCGTCCTTCTATTCCCGTACTGGAAATATAATGGGTCTTTTCCGTCAGGTCTTGCGTGATGAAAACCTCTTTACGGGCCTTGACGACGCCGGCATAATTGACATCCACGTTTTGAACGAAGAACCAGGTACGGATGCAATCGTTTGCCAACTTGCATCCCTGCTCGGTCAGTTGCAAGACGTAATCGTTCAGCAAAAGCCGTGTCTGGTACTCGGAGTTGGAAGCCCTATTGCAAGAGCCCCCGGTCCAGTATTGTGTATAACGGTTGTGTTTGGCTTTCGACATTCCGTTTTTGGTCGTTTCGACAGTGATACCGGTCTGAAACCAAGTCCACATGGCTATTTTGCTCCCGTTTAGTGGAGCTTGCTCCACGATGGAAAGAGGGCAATAGGAATTTTCGCATTCCCAAACCATCACCAAGTCGGCCTGGTTGGCAGCGTCGCTCAGGAAATAGCGCCGGAAGACGGCAGTCGCATCGTCAGGTAACACCTCTTGGATAACTGCCACATAGGCCCATTGGATGTTCTGAAGTTGTCCGGAAAACGGCAATGTCCGGTCTGTAATAGCGAGCAGAACGTGATATTCGGTAACCCCACCTTTCCCAGCAAAGGAAGAAATTTGAACTTCGACAGCTTTGTCTGTGTATGTCTTTTTGATATAATCCATGTAATATGTGCTTTCTTATTCTTTAGCTCCGTTATTGATCCAATCGTCGAGCAACGTCAGAGTGCTGGAGGTCGTGATGACGTTGGTATGATCGTACTTGACAATGTTCTCGTGCAAGATGACGTGCAGGAAACTTTCCTCCGCGCTTCCCGGCTTGACCAGTTTCAGCCCTTCCTCGCTTTTATCAGCTACGACATCGACTAAGGCCTTGTAACTTTTGCCTTCCGTGAGGTACAGTCCGGCAGCAGGTTCCGTACTTCCTCCATGGCAAGCCGTACAGGAACGATTGAAAATTTCGGTTTGGATACTGTTGAACATGCCGGCATCCAACTTTCCGGCATCCAGCCGTATGGTATCCGCCTGTTCCGTGTAGTCGGCGGTATAGAAACTGGCAATCCTTTTGCGTAGTTTGTTGATGACACAAACTTCGATCTGTGTGACTTCACTGGGAATACCGGCCAAGACCATGTTTATCGTCCCGTCGGCTGTCTGGCTAATCCCTTTTGCCGTTTGTGCGAAAGCATTGTCAGGGGTGAATCCGGCCAGTACGACGCTGTAACCGCCTGGCCAGGAATCTATCCCGTTGATTTGGGCGGTTAACTTCACTGTTCCTCCTTCCCTTTCCGTCTGATTGTTTTCATCATATATCTTGCCATCGTCGCAGGAGATGGCAAGACAGGAAAAGAGCAATAGCCCGGAGATGAATGAATAAACTTCTCTTTTCATGACGTTACGATTAGAAAGTGTACTGAAGTAAGACGGTTCCGGAATGCATGGCTAATCCTAAGTCGTCGTTGTCGCGGTCAAGCTGCGTGTCATGTCCGGTACGTCCGATGAACTGATACATGGCTTGCAGTTTCAAGTTGCAGCTGGTGAAGAAATAGTTAAATCCGACGGCCGGCATATTCAGAAAACCGTTTGTGTCCAATCCGTTGCGGTTGAAGAAGTCATAACGGGCTGTCGCTTGTAGTTTGTTGGTAACGAAATAACCGCCTTGCACGTACCCCCCTAAATAGTTATAGCTCTCGTCAATTTTCTGCCGTTTGGTAAACCCTACATTCATATAATAGATTTCAGCGCCGAGATACAGGCGATTCTTCAACATGGCGAATTCTGCTCCTGCCCGGAAATCGTTCGTACTTTCGCTTTCGCTCTCCACATTCAATGAAGTGGAAAGACCGAACAGCATCTTATCTTCCTTCAAACGGTTCGGGCTGCCCTGGTTGGACGGCATAACTCCTTTCGGCATGTACGTGATGCGGCCGGCATACAACAATGACGGGATATGCCAGTCGTCGCTGAACGTTTTGGATGCCACGTTGACGGAGCTTCCCGTTCCGTTGAAAATCCCAACTTCGTAGCCGAACTTATCCTTTACCAATCCGTGCACTTCCACTCCGAGGTCGAATCCCATGCCGATGTTCGGTGTCACGGCATTAAGAGAATAAGGCAGGATAACGGATGAGGTGAGCGATGTCGGCAGTGTCGGCATTAACGTCTCGCCCAGCGTAGTCAGGTAAGCGTGCGAGAACGGAGTCTTGAACTTGCCAACACGTATGGCAAAACTCTTTTTTATCTCTACGTCGAACCAAGCCTGTTGAAGGATGTTTCCTCCGTTTCCGGCAGCATTGATGGAGAGGTTGAATGTCACCCGGTCGAATGCCTTGCCCGTGAAACCGAGGATGGCATAAGGGATCGAGAAACCGCTGTTGTGTATATTGTCCTGATTGTAGGCCGGGTCCAGCCCTTCATCGTCGTAGTAGTTGATGTTAGCACTGGTCTGTACCAACATATAAGGTTTGAAAACGAAATCCCCCTTCTTGGTAGCGATTGTAAAACCTTCTTTGCCGTTTAGTGATACGACACCGTTTTCCGTATCTTCCTCATATTGGGCCATGACGGCCAACGGCAATAGTAATAATGCTGCAATTGTGATTATCAGTTGTTTCATTTTAGTTTGTCTTATGGATAAATTATAAGGAGTTGAGGAATGCGATCACTGCCTCACGCTCTTCCTTGCTCATTTGTTTGAATAAATTTTTGGAGGCTTCCCCTTCGCCTCCATGCCACATGATGGCTTCGGTCAGGTTGCGGGCGCGTCCGTCATGAAGGAAATAGGTATGACCGTTGACTTTCTCCTGCAGCCCGATACCCCAAAGCGGCGTAGTACGCCATTCGTTTCCTCGTGCCAGGCCGCTGACATAATTGTCGTTCAACCCGACTCCCATGATCTCCGACCCCATGTCATGCAGTAGGAAATCAGAATAAGGATGTATGGTCTGTCCGCCGAGCCATGGCAAACGTGTGCCGTTGAGCAGTGTGGAACCGCCCGCTTGCGTGTGCAGCGTAGTGACGTGGCAGAGATGGCATTTCGCTTCGTAAAACTTTTGTTCTCCTAAGATGACCTGAGGGTCGTTTATGTTGCGCCGTGCCGGTACGCCGAGGCTTTGCATGTAAAGGTCCACATCTTCCATATCGGCGGTCGATATGTCGAGCTGGTCGTACGAGAGTCCCATCATGCTGCCTTGGTTGATCTGAGCCTGCCCTTCGCAAATCTCTTCCGGATAGCGGCTGTTTGTCACGCCCATATCGCTTGAAAAGCCCAGTTCGACGGTCAGGTCAAGATGCTGTGCCTTGTTTCCTGAAAGGCCGACACCGGTGACACCCTTCTCGGTGATATAGTTGCAACGTCCGCTGATACCATATTCCGGATAATTGCTTTTGGCAGCGAGCGCTTCGATTTCCCTGCGGTCGATTGCCATCATCTGTCCCATACCGACGTGGCGTAACGGGATGCGTACGGTGCAGAACAAATCTTCCGGGGCGATACTGTCTTTATACCATTCGGTTATCGTGTAATTGGGTTTGCATAGTTCGTAAGTCTCTCCGTCGGGGAAGGAAAAAGTCTGCTTGTCGTATGTGACGGACAACTTACCTTCCGGTTTGACGCCGTAGATGGCTTGGTCGTGCAATACACGTCCGTAGTCGCGGAAGAAAGCACCGTTGCGGCGGGAGATATAGACCAGCATGGAAGAGAAACCGTAGTTGCCCGATCCGCCATTTTCCCACAATGTCGGTTTGGTCCTTCCTGCGTTGCGATGGCAACTGCCGCAGGAATAGCCGGCATAAACAGGTCCGAGACCGCCTCCGTCGCCATTGTTGCTGGTGCGTACATCGTCGTAGAGACCGTCGCCGTTGTTGAAACGGATCGAGTTGGCTCCTGTTATCCAGTCGGCGTTCGTATCGTAGGCGACCGATGAGTTTAGGAAAATCGTTGAAGTCCCTGCTGACAGCGCATATCCGTTCGGGACATCTATTTTATCCATATCCATTTTATCGTCCTCTTCACAAGCTGCGCATGCAAAGAGCAGGAATAGCGAGGATGTTAACAGGTAAGATTGCTTCATATCATTTTATTGGTTTTCTGAATTTATTTCCGAATAACGCGAGTCGCATTGTGTAATTACTCTGAAACCCTGAAACAGCGGGCATTTGTCTGCTGTTTCAAGGTTTGTCATGATCTATTATCAAGTTTTATGTCTCAGAGGCATGTTTATTTTGCTCCATCGACAGTGCGGGGCTGCCCGTCTTTGAATAGGAGATATTCCAATGTATGGTAACCACGTACGCTCTGTGCGGCTCCGATGGCTTCATCTTCTTCGTCAAAGTTTCCGCTCCATTCCAGGTCATCCCAGTTTTGTGAATTCAATACCTGTACGATACCGTTCTGGTCCAAAGGCCAGCTGTCCATGTTGGGGTCCAGACCTAAGTTGGCGACCGGACCGATAAGGAAAGCTTCGCTCTTTTCCCACGGTTCGCGTGCCGTGATCCATAAATTGCAGGCCTTTTCGAAGTTGTCGTTGCTTGGGTTTTGTCTGAACTGGTTTACCGCATCCAGCAAAAGCTTGTTCTTTTCCTGCAAGTCTTTATAAGTAGGAAGAACGACCGCATCGACAAACTGTTCGGCTATTGCATCAAGGTCATCGTCGTATTCAGGATCGCCGAATGTTTGGTTTACATACGGTTTTACTTCATTTAACAACAGGTTGGCCAGTTCCATGCAAGTGTTCATTGCGGCAACGGACTCTTCGCTGTCGATGTTGTTGCGGAACGGTTGCGGAATAGCCTGGATCGCCTTTGCAGAAGCGAAAATCAGCGTTTTGATTTCTTCGTCGAGAGCCGGGTTGGTTGAAGCGATCAGTTTTGAAAGCGAGTGTTCTGCGATGTCTCCTTCATCGTCGAAATCTTTGTAAGAGTTGAATGCACTCAGGTTTCCGTCTACTTTGGACACGTCGTTGTCGTCGATGCGGCCGTAGTATGTGTTACGGATGGAGAAGATATTGTTCGTATAGTCGTCGCGCGAATGCCAGCTATACCATGATTCGACGGCATAGAGACCGCCTTCCTTGTCACCGCTGGTATATTTGGTATACGGGTCCTTGATCTTGGCGTCACCTACTTCGTTGGCGATGTTCCACATACCGCTTTCGATCATTTCCTCGATACACGAGAGCGGGCTTTGGTAAGCTCCGGCAGTCTGGTCTTTGAAAATCGTGGCATATGGGCCGTGTGAACCCTGCTCATCGACGTAGTCGGTTACCCAAGAATTGTAGAGCATGGTTGCATCGTCGTTCAGCAACATTGCAACGTTATACATATAGTTACCCCATGCACTGGCGTTTTCAGAACTGTAATCCAGGTTGACCGGATCTTTTCCGCCACCATCCGGATTGGGGTCGTTGTTGTCGCTACATGCTCCCATCGAGAATGTCATGGCGAGCGATAAGGCTGCCAGATAGAAATAATTTTTCTTTTTCATTTTTATTGATAAGTTATTAATTTGTTTATATTGTTTTTATTTGCTGAGGAACCAGCCGATATAGGCGATAGCCAAGCTGAATTCGTTTTCGCTGTTATATTTGCCGCCTCCGATTTTGCGTGTTGTATAGTCTGCTTTCACGACAAGATTAGGTAAAGCATACCAATTGGCTCCGGCTGTCCACATGCTTACTTTGTTGCGTAAATCCATCGTGTGCTTGCCTTCGCCTTTTTCCTGTGGGTTGTAGTATTCGTAGCGGACGAACGGATAGATTACGGGTACGCTCATATTGTCTTTACAAACCGCACGCAGGTTGAACCCCACTTCACCACCGTAGCTGACCGCACGTTTGGCGATCGGGGTTGTCTGTGTATAAGGAGAACCGCCGCTTTGGTGGTTGTTGACACTGCTGAGGTCGTCGGCTTTGCTCAGGTTGCCGTATATCATGTTTGCGCGTGCGGTGACATATTTGTTTTTGTATTGCAGGTCAGCCGTATAGATGCGCAAAGGTATGTTTCCATATTTGACGTATGTTTCCGGTTTGTCGGAATTGGCTCCCGTATTGTGGCAATAGTAGAAGGAACCGCCTATTTTCAATCCCGGTACTCCTAAATAGTTCAGGCGGGCCACATAGCCCGGTGAGGTGAAGTTGTCTGTTTCGAATAGTCCCTGCTTGCCGCCGGCAACCCATGTATTGCGGTCGAACCCGTTGGCGTTCAATCCGGCAACGACCAAAGCCTGGTAGTTGAAACGTGTGTAGCCTCGGCCGAACGTACCGAACACTTCGATACCGTTTTCGTGCCAGGTAGAAGGAAGGATGGTCGTTTCGCCTTCCGGACGAGAAGTTCCGAAGAAGTTGATCGGCTCGTGATGCTCGTTGGTCAAACCGACCGGGACGATCAAATGACCGGCACGGACATTGAAGGCCGGATGGATAAGACGTGTGATGTGGAATTGTTCCAAAGCAACTTCACCGCCTTTTTCAACTTCCATTTCGTATTCTCCGTTTTCTGTGTTTTCTATCTCATAGGCACTTCCCGTACCTCCAGCCTCAAATTCTATTTCTGCTCCTAATACCCATTGGGAATTGAATTTGTAATCGAAGGCCAAGACAAAACGGGGTATGGAGATCGAATTGCGATGGTCTTTCTTGCTTCCGTTGTCCGTACCCCGGAAACGGTTGATGCCGTAGTCCATAAAGTTTGCGAGGATCTCCCCATATCCGCCGAAGCGGAACTTGTTATATCCGGCTGCATAAATGTCTGCGGATTGTTCCACTGCGGATTTTTCTGTCGTTGTTTCTTCTTGTTCCTGTGCAAATGCCGTTACACAAGAGGTGAGTAGAGTGATTGCTAATAAATTAGTTAACCTTTTCATTGCGTTTTTTAATTTTTGGCAAAATTAGAGGGGCTGTCAACGGTGTGCAATCGCAATTAGTAGGTAAAAAGGTTCCGATGTTACCCATTTGTAGGTATTGCGCCTGAATATCACCTTGATTAGGTAGTAAAAGACGTTTTTTTACTCACATATAGGTATTGTAGGAGGTGGGAAGTACCCGTATCTTTGCAATGTCATTAAGAAAGTAACACTATTAGTATAATCGCTATATCAAAACCTTTTGTCAATTATGTAAGCATATAAGATGATTAACTATATCGAAAAGTTTTTATTGGTTATTTTCGGTATAAAAAAGAAGCCTCTCTGTGAAGAGAGGCTTCTTTTTTATGTTTCCGTTTCCCATTCGCTTCTGTCCGGAATCTGTTCGGCGTCGAGTCTTGGACTTGTTCCCGCAAGGGTATGTTTGCTGCTCCGGCTGTGCCAAAACAATTACATCGGCTTGGCACAACTGTTTCCTGAGTAGGAAACGCCTGTTACATAAGCTTGGCACAACCGTTTCATGCCGAGGAAACGGTCGTTACATAGGTATGGCACAACCAATACGTAGGCAAGTAGCGTCATGTGAACTTACCAGTCGTATGCCTCGAAGTAGGCATCGAACTTTCCGGGATCGTTGATACCGCACTGTTTCAGTATGTTCAACATGCTTTTTTGTTCGTCCGGCGAGAGCGGGCGTTCGCCTTTTCGCACGCGGTAGTAAGTCCTGCGTCCGAACCGTCTCATCAGCTTGCAAATGGCTTCCTGCATCAGTTTGTAGGGCATCCGGTCCAGCATCCCGATGAAACCGAGCGCATAGGTCAGTTTATCGGCAGGGCGGAAATAAGCACATCGGTCGGTTTGCTTCTCTTGGTATTTAGGGCTGATGACGTGCCACAGTTTGACTTCGTCGCCGATCTGTTGTTCTGCGATTCTCCTCAAGCAAGTAGTGGCTTTGGGGCAATCTTGTTTCATGCAGAGCAGATAGGAGGTGGGGATGTCGGAGGAGTCGATTTTTTCTTTCATATATTCCATTAATGTATTATAGTTGTTTGATCCGTCTGTGACGGACGTTGATGTAAAGATACATAATAATGTAAGGTTTTGCAAGTCTTGAAGCTGTTATTGAGCTAAGCAACCAATACTCCGTATTTTGTATATCTTTAACAGAAGGGGGAGCTTTTCCAAGATGAAATTACGAAACCTGCTGTTTTTGCCGTTTTTCCCCTCCAATGTGAATAAAGGGAGTTAATCTTATAGGTGATTGATTATCTTTGTTTTGATGAAGATGTAAAAAAGTTTGGCGAGCGGTTGAAAACAGCTCTTTTTTTATATGGCTTTAGGCACTTTTTTCAATGTAAGTCATTGCTAATAAGAAGTATATGGGTATAAGAAGAAAAATAGCGAAAAAACGTACGTTTTTTTTAGTCATTTTTGAGGGGCTTTCTGGAGGGTTTGTGTTGGAAAGCTGGTTTTTCGTACTTGTTAAGCTATCTGATTGATAAGAAAGAATATAGAAAAGGAAAAATAATTGGAAGAAAGGATTGCAGGTTCAAAAAGTAGTTGTATTTTTGTGCAGTGAAAATGGCGAAAGAAAACGTACGTTTTCTCTCGTCAAAATACAGGAATTTGGTAAAAACCTGTTAAACAGGAAGTAAGAACGATATTCAATATACATATTATTATTAATTAAACATTTTAGATTATGAACAAGAGATTTTCTACTCTTTTGGCTGCCGCTTTGGTAGCCGGTTCTTTTAGTTCAGCTTTCGCACAGTTGGAGGGGCGTAATGTTGAATGGAAGGATGCACAAGCAAGCCGCGCTTATTATTTGGCAGGGGTGCATTTTGTGAGTCCGACAGATTACTTGCAGGCTTTTTCTTTGCAAGGATTAGTGAATGGTGCTGATATTACGGCTGCAAATCCTGTTGCTGCTGCACAATGGACTGTTGAAACTAAAAAGGTTGGAACTGTTACACATTATGCTTTCAAAAATATTGAAGGAGAACAGTATCTGGCTTTTGAAAAGAAAGATGGAGCTTATGCTTTAGCTGCCAAAAAAGAGGCAAACGATGAAACAAAGTCGTTTCGTTGGTTTACTGTTGCAGCAAACGGCAATTTGCAAGCTGTGCTTTCTGATGAAAAAGAACCGTATTTTTTAGGACTGAAGAACGATGGCACAGCAGATTGGTCATTGGCTTTATTACAAAGTTCTGAGCATCATACGGATGGATCTACTTCCGTTATCAAGAAGAAGGTAGCTCTCTACGAAATCTACAACGACCAAATTACAGCAGAAGCTTTTGCGAGCAAGTTTGGCGAAAACTTCACAATCGAGTTCCCGGAAACATTGGATGACATGGATGTGTTTGAAAATGTAAGCGTAGAAAAAATCGCCAATGATAATTTGGGTTTCAAGTTGGTTGACAACAAAGGCACAAAAGATACAAAAGACGATGAATATGTAGTTTTAGCAAACGAACGTGTTTCCAACTCAGAGTTGGCTGCCAACGCAATCGGTTATCGCTATGCAAAAATGACTGCTAAAGCGATTAAAGACAAGAAAATTGACGACAAGAACACTGTATTCTATGCTGAAGAGAACGAAACAAACATCGGAGATGGTAAATATGCATTAGTTCAGAAAGTAAAAGTTGGTGACCTGGACAACAAAGATGTGACTTTCGGTAAAGTGACAAATGATGAAACAACTCGTCAGTTGGCTTCTGTCGAATATGACTGCCATTCTACTTTCATGGGGGTTACAGTAGGCAAGGGTACACGTGTCGCTAATACTGAAGTTGCCAACGAAAGAATGTTGATCGTAAATGTAACTGCCAAAGTTGCAGACAAGAAGAATTCTTCTGCACTGGGGTTGAAGAATGATTTCACTGGCGCACGTTGGTATGATAAAGTTTCTGAAGCTGACTTCGATCAGCCACAGGGGCAGTGGTTGGTTGCTGCGGGTTCAGCTGCTAACACAATTAAGTTGATCAATGTTCAGAAACCGGGTTTTGTACAAGACAATATCCGTCTATATGAAGCAGAAGGTGAAAATACTTACACAGTATTTGCTTCTGATTTAGGTTTGTCTGGTCTTGAAACAATCACTTTGACGAAAGTTGAAGATTATGACAAGCTGAACGGCTACTACAGTACATTGTCTGACATCAATCAGAAGTTCGCCTTTGTAACAACAGGTGAATATGCTAACGAAGAAGCCGGTTCAGATCTGTATTTGAAAGCTGGTGTAGAAGGAGATGTTGTAACTGTTGTTCCTCATGCTGGTTCTGAATGGGAATTGATCCGTAACGAAAAAGCACAGGCTGTTACTGCCAACTACAAATATTATGACGGTGAAAAATGGGTTGAACTGAATGGCAAAGGTAATGAAGAAAAAGGTATCCTGCCGGCTGATACAGTTCGTCTGGCTTATTCATATGCAATCAATGCTGATGAATTAGGTTTGGGAACAGCTTGGAAGATGGCTAAGGATGACATCGAGTTCTTCTTGAAAGAAAATGGTAAAGGTACATACGCTATCGTATATGGCGCTACTGCTGATGAAGTAAAAGAATACGGTGTAATCAATGGTTCTGAGGAATTAGTAGCAGAAACAACTGACTTTACTAACTCTACTCCGTTCGAAATCATAGACTTGGATGCTGCTCCTTCTTTGGCTGCTGACAGCAAGCACATGACATTCGAAGCTACTAATAGCATTGGCTTCATCGCTTCTGACGAAAATAACAACGCAGTATTGGCTAAAGAAACAGCTGCTTTGTGGGTTGACTCTGTAAATGCTGAAGGTTATGCAACTCCGAAGTTCTTCATTTCTTACGCTGGCAAGATGATGACAACTGCTAAGAAGTTTAAAGAAATTGTTGATAAGGCTTATGCTAATGATGAAATCAGCAAGAAAGAATATGCAGAACTTACTGCTGATGAAAATCTTTACTACAAGAGTGTAGAACGTATCAAATTTGTAGACGCTGAACGTCTGTCTGGTGAAGACACTTTGGTTATCGCCGATGAAAAGTATACTGGCAAGGATATCGAAGACTTCAAGTTCAAAGTTACTGAAAACGAAGACGGTGACTATGTACTGAAAGCTAATGGTAACTATGTATATGTAATCAACGGTAACTTGGTTTACGGTACAGATGCTAAGGAAGCTGAAGCATTTGTAATCGAAGTAACTTCTGCTCCTACAGCCAACGAAGGCATCGCAACATCTGAAGTGAAAGTGATCGCTGGCGAAGGTAACGTAACAATCGCAGGCGCTGCCGGTAAGAAAGTTGTTATCTGCAACATCTTAGGTCAGGTAGTAGCTAACACTGTCGTTTCTTCTGACAACGCAACTATCGCTGCTCCGGCAGGTGTAGTAGTTGTAGCTGTTGAAGGCGAAGCTGCTGTAAAAGCTATCGTTAAGTAACGATTGATACTAAAAAACAATACTGTCTATCGTAAGGGTGGTTAGCGAACCACCCTTACACAGGCACAATGACATTTTATAATCAAATAATTCTAGACAACCTGCGTGAAACCGTATGTAAGAGGTTTTCTTGATCTACGGTTTCAATTACCCTGCGACAGGCGAACGAGCGGTTGGATTTAATATTAATAATACTAAAGTAATGAAATTAAAAGTTCTACTGCTTTTCCCTCTGTGAAGACCGGACGGCAGACAAAAAACAGGCCCCGGCGGTATTCGTACTGCCGGGGCTTCGTTTTTATTTCCCTTATCCCTATTTGTAGGTATTTTCTCCGGTTTAACATCCCTCGTCCTTTACAATCCTTTTCAGATAGGGGGAAAAGACGTATCTTTGCGTGCCTAAACCGAAATAGACAAGATAAGCTTATGAAGTTTGAAAACGAGAACTGGGCGCAGTTCAAAGGAGAAACCTGGAAAAAGGAGATCAATGTAAGAGACTTTATCCAGAACAATTACAAACCTTATAACGGAGACGATACGTTCCTCGTACCCTCTTCGGAGAAAACGAAGAAAGTGTGGAACAAACTAACCGAGATGTTTAAGGTTGAAAGGGAGAAAGGAGTATATGATGCCGAAACGAAGCTTCCCCAGGGGATTGACACATACGGACCCGGTTACATCGATAAGGAAAACGAAGTAATCGTCGGCTTGCAGACAGACGCCCCGTTGAAGCGCGGTATCTTCCCGAAAGGCGGTATCCGCATGGTCGAAAACAGTCTGGAAGCCTATGGCTATCATCTGGACCCGATGACAAAAGAAATCTTCACCAAATACAGAAAGACGCACAACGAAGGCGTTTTTTCAGCCTATACAGACGAGATGATTGCGGCACGTCGTTCCGCCATCATTACCGGGTTGCCTGATGCCTACGGACGCGGACGTATCATCGGTGATTACCGTCGTGTACCTCTGTACGGAACCCAGATCCTGATCGAAGAAAAGAAACGTTTCCAGAAACGTCTCGATATACAGGAACTGACAGAAGAAATCATTCAGAGTCGTGAGGAGATAACGGAGCAGATCAAAGCGCTGAAAGCATTTGAGAGAATGTGTGCCGGTTATGGTTTCGACGTGACACGTCCGGCAAAGGATGCCCGCGAAGCCGTGCAGTTCTTGTATCTGGCTTACCTGGCAGCCGTAAAGGATCAGGATGGAGCAGCCATGTCTCTCGGACGTACTTCTACTTTCCTCGATATCTATATCGAAAAAGATATTTGCGAAGGCAAGCTGACGGAAGAAGAGGCACAGGAATTGATCGACCAGTTTATTATCAAACTGCGTATTGTCCGTTTCCTGCGTACTCCGGAATACAACGACCTGTTCTCCGGCGACCCTGTTTGGGTGACTGAATCGCTGGGCGGACAAGGTGTTGACGGCCGTTCGCTGGTGACAAAGACATCTTACCGTTATCTGCATACCTTGTATAACCTCGGCCCGGCACCCGAACCCAACCTGACGGTGCTTTGGTTCAACAATGCTCCGGATAACTGGAAAAACTTCTGCGCAAAAGTATCGATCGATACCTCTGCCATCCAGTACGAGAACGACGATCTGATGCGTCCGGACTATGGCGACGATTACGGTATCGCCTGCTGTGTGTCTCCGATGAAGATCGGTAAGCAGATGCAGTATTTCGGAGCTCGTGCCAACCTGGCAAAGTGCTTGTTGTATGCGATCAATGGCGGACGTGACGAGAAATCGGGTGTGCAGGTGGCTCCCCGTTTCGAACCGATCACCAGCGAGTATCTGGATTACAACGAAGTGATGGAGAAATACGAGCAGATGATGCGCTGGTTGGCAAAAGTTTATGTCAATGCTCTGAAGATCATTCACTACATGCACGACAAATATGCGTATGAAGCATTCGAGATGGGGCTTCATGACGGAGATGTGGAACGTATCCGCGCAACCGGTATCGCCGGCCTTTCTATCGTTGCCGACTCGCTGGCTGCCATCCGTGACACGAAAGTGAAAGTGATCCGTGACGAACGTGGTTTGGCTGTCGACTTCGAACGCGAAGGCGAATATGTACCTTTCGGAAACAATGACGACCGCACGGACAGTATTGCTGTCGACATTACCGAGAAGTTCATGGAATATCTGCGCCAGCATCAGACATACCGCAAGGCAACTCCGACACAATCTATCCTGACGATCACATCAAACGTGGTTTACGGAAAGAAAACCGGAACGACTCCCGACGGCCGTCCGGGTGGTACGCCGTTCGCTCCGGGAGCCAACCCGATGAACGGACGCGACACGAAAGGGGCTGTCGCCGCTTTGGCTTCTGTTGCCAAACTGCCTTTCCAGCATGCGCATGACGGTATCTCCTATACATTTGCCGTTTCACCGGCTACATTGGGTAAGGAGCGCGATATTCAGATAAATAATCTGGTGAGCCTGTTGGATGGCTATTTCACGCCTGACGGCGGCCAGCATCTGAATGTGAACGTGTTCGATAAGGACCTGTTGGTCGATGCGATGGAGCACCCGGAGAAATACCCGCAGCTTACGATCCGTGTTTCTGGCTATGCCGTCAACTTCGTGAAGCTGACACGCGAACAGCAGCTTGACGTCATCTCGCGCACCATCAACAGCAGTTTATAATTGTCCATTGATTAATATGTTGGGGCGTATACATTCTTTAGAGAGTTTCGGGACCGTTGACGGTCCCGGAATTCGCTTTGTCGTTTTTATGCAGGGATGTCCGCTTCGTTGTCTGTATTGCCACAATCCGGATACCTGGGAGGTAAAGCGTGAAACGCCTTATCTGCTGGAACCTGAAGCGTTGCTTGCCGAAGTGCTGCGCTATAAGAATTTTATCGCTAAAGGTGGTGTTACCGTGACCGGTGGCGAGCCTTTGTTACAACCTGAATTCCTTAAAGAGTTTTTCCGCCTTTGCCGTGAGAACGGTATTCATACGGCGTTGGACACTTCCGGCTATATCTGTTCCGGTAAAGCATTGGAGGTGCTCGAACAGGTCGATCTGGTTCTGTTAGATATCAAGACGATCGACGCCGGTCTTCATCCCCGTTTGACGGCCGTAAAACTCGATAATACTTTACGCTTTCTTGATGAACTGGAGAAACGCGGCATCCCTGTATGGATTCGCCACGTGATCGTGCCCGGCCTGACGGACGATGATGAAGCCTTGAGCAAGCTGGCCGAATATATCAGTTCATATAACGTGGTCCAGAAAGCCGAACTTCTGCCTTATCATACAATGGGAGCTTACAAATATGAGGCGCAAGGCCTGGACTATAAGCTGAAAGGTGTGGAACCGCTTTCAGCAGAACGTCTGGCCAATGCGAAAGCGATCTTTATGAAACACGGGGTAACCGTATAAACCTAATCGAGTGTCTGCTCTTTGATGATGATCGGTTTACGGCTGATCCGGTTGACTGTGCGGACGCTGTCGCTTTCAATACTGGTAACATCTCCCTTGCAGTTGGTGAAATAGATGTAATGTCCCATATCCATGAAACGATAGACCTTACACCCTTCGTGTTCGAACAGATATTCGACTTGATAAGTGGAATTGTTTACCGGTTTTTCCTTTGTAAGGGGTATTTGTGAGACACATGAAGAAAGACATGCGTTGCAAACGAGCAATAGACTTGCTGAAAATGTATTATACAAACTAGCTCTTCTCATCTTCGAATATTTTTAAGTTAACATCCAAAGTTAACAATTAAAGAATCACATGGTATGATCGAAAGGTATTTTACCTACAATTAGGTATATTTTTATTGTTCCGGAAAACATTACTTTGCTTCCTATTGTCATAGTAGATAAGTATGCTTGCAGATAGAAATCCGTCTATCGGCAGATAAAAATTATCAATTTGAAAAATTCTTTCAATCAGTATCTTACGATTTACCTTTGTAGGGTAAACAAAAATAGTAGTAACAAATTAAATAGTAAAAATCATGGAACCAATTATCAATTCACAAGTACCCGAATTCAAAGTTCAAGCTTTTCAGAATGGTAGTTTCAAGACAGTAAGTAGCGAAGATATCAAGGGCAAATGGGCCATCTTTTTCTTCTATCCTGCCGACTTTACGTTCGTATGTCCGACCGAATTGGTCGACATGGCTGACAAGTACGGCAAATTTCAGGAAATGGGTGTCGAAGTATATTCCGTAAGTACAGACTCGCACTTTGTACACAAAGCATGGCATGATGCTTCCGAAACGATCCGTAAGATCAAATATCCGATGCTGGCAGACCCGACAGGGGCTTTAAGCCGTGCATTCGGTGTGATGATTGAAGAAGAGGGTATGGCTTATCGCGGTACGTTCCTGGTAAATCCCGAGGGAAAGATCAAGATTGCCGAAATCCACGATAACGGTATCGGCCGTAATGCAGACGAATTGCTTCGTAAAGTTGAAGCTGCCCAGTTCGTTGCTTCTCACCCGAACGAAGTTTGTCCTGCAAAGTGGAAAAAAGGCGAAGCAACCTTGAAGCCGAGTATCGACTTGGTTGGTAAGATCTAAAGTTATGTTAGACTCAGCAATGAAAGACCAGCTTTCGGGTATTTTCTCCGGACTGGTATCCCAATATGTATTTGATATACAAGTCGCTCCCGATCACGAAAGCCGTCAGGAGCTAATAGACCTGCTTGGTGATGTGGCATCATGCTCGGATCATTTGTCATGCAGCGTTGCGGATGGCGAAGGACTTCAGTTTACAATTGTAAAAGACGGTATGCCTACCGGTATCCGGTTTCGTGCAGTACCTAACGGACATGAGTTTACTTCTTTGCTGTTAGCGGTCCTGAATTGCGATGGAAAAGGTAAAAATATACCGGACGAAAGTATCTGTGCTCGTGTCAGAGCCTTGAATGGTCCGATCAAGCTGACGACTTATGTTTCTCTTACTTGCACCAATTGTCCGGATGTAGTGCAGGCACTCAATGTCATGGCTACTCTCAATAGCCGGATCACCCACGAAACGGTGGATGGCGCTATCAACCAAAAAGAAGTTGAGGCAATGAAAGTACAGGGAGTCCCTTCTGTTTTTGCCGATGGCAAACTGATCAATGTGGGGCGTAGTGATTTGGGAGAATTGCTTTCCAAACTCGAAGCCCAATACGGAATTAATGAAGGGGGTGTTGATAACTCTGTTGAAAAACCTGTTAAGAACTATGATGTGTTAATAGTGGGAGGTGGACCTGCCGGTGCAGCTTCTGCTATCTACTCGGCACGTAAAGGCTTGAATGTCGCAGTGATAGCCGAACGTATCGGAGGACAGGTCAAAGAAACGGTCGGCATCGAGAACCTGATTTCCGTTCCTCAGACTACCGGACAGCAGTTGGCGAACGACCTTCTGACACATATCAACGACTATCCGGTCGATATACTGGAGCATCGCCGTGTGGATAAAGTCGAACTGGATGGATCGGCAAAACTTCTGACCACTTCTACCGGTGAACGTTTTTCTGCTCCTGCCCTTATCGTGGCGACAGGTGCAAGCTGGCGCAAGTTGAATGTTCCGGGCGAAGCGGACTATATCGGAAAAGGTGTCGCTTTTTGCCCTCACTGCGACGGTCCGTTCTATAAAGGTAAGCACGTAGCGGTTGTCGGCGGTGGAAATTCGGGTATCGAAGCAGCTATAGATTTGGCTGGCATTTGTTCGAAAGTGACGGTTCTGGAATTTATGGACGAACTGAAAGCCGACCAAGTGTTGCAGGAAAAAGCAAAGAGCTTGCCGAATGTGGAAGTTTTCTTGCATTCCCAATCTTTGGAAGTGCTCGGTAATGGCGATAAGGTGACAGGTCTTCGTGTAAAAGATCGTAAGACGGATGCGGAGCGGGTGATCGACCTGGACGGAATCTTTGTCCAAATCGGCTTGGCAGCCAACAGTGGCGTTTTCCGCGATGTTGTCGAAACGAACAAACCGGGTGAGATTGTAATCGATGCGCATTGTCGGACGAATGTTCCCGGCATCTATGCGGCTGGCGACGTATCGACCGTACCCTACAAACAGATAATCATAGCAATGGGAGAAGGAGCGAAAGCAGCTCTGTCTGCTTTTGAAGACCGTATGAGAGGTTTAATCGGTTAATATTCGTATTTGTTGTGAATGACGAAGGTGTGCAATATTGAACTGCATGAATGTGTGTTCAAAATTGCACACCTTTTCTTTTTTTTACGCACAAAACCCCGACTTTCACAACAGGGCAACCGCATCAAAATTTTCCAAGGTTGTGATCTCCATACGAAGTTTCTACAAATCCTCTATCACTCTATCACTACGAAGGTTGTAGCTATTAATATTCAAGCGTTAGATGAGTGATAGAGGAAAACATCCTGTATCACTGCCTCTATCACTCCTCTAACAGGACGTTTTTATCATATGATTGGAAACCAATATATTGCCTTCTTTTGCCTTTGAAAAAGCATATAAAATAATCGAATAAACAAATGTAAAAACGAATGCAATAGGTGTTAAATTGGCGAAATACGGTTCTTCATTCCACAAAAGCCCTCTCTTTTTTAGCAAAGACAAGCACATAATTTCGTAAACACCCCCATGTTGCCATCCTTAACATCCGGGTGTAGAGAGCCGGTACACCCGGGTGTAAGAGGGGGCAACATGGGGGTGTCCGGCAACAAAAGTACCGTGCCGAACAATGAAAACCACCCGGTTTTACCTATTTTATAGCCGTTTTTACATAAAATAATCGAGTGATTTATAGGGATGGAAATTGGGTGTTTATTGTTTGTGTTATTTATAATACGCTAATCTACAGATGTGTATAAGCGTAATTCCTGTTTCCCATCTAAATTGCCAGTGATAGGGTAGTGATACCGTAGTGATAGAGAAAACGGGCATATATCACTAACGAAACAGCTTGAATATCAATCGATAAAAAAGAAATCAGTGATACAGTGACAGAGGAAATGGGAAAAACTTGTATGATAAGGCCCTGTTTTTTTCTTTGGTATATTTTATACGATTTCTGAATTTTAGTGCAGTTGCCCTGCAAAATGGCGTATCGTTCATTACGACACACTTTCTTTTATTTTATGGATAATTTTTCTTCTTTTTGCCACCTAAAGGCCGTTTTTAACTCCATTTTCCCAGCCTTCTTCTCAAAATGGCAGTTTGTTACTGCAGTATTACTTGAGTAAAAGTTTATAAGTGATTATAAATAAGGATGATATGTCTGTTTGTGAAGAACAGTAAAAAAGCCCGTTTTCAAGGGGTGAAAGTTACTTGTTTTTACTTGTAACTTATTGGGAATAAAAAAGATAGTAGTCAGAAACAAAATGACTAAAAAAACGTTCGTTTTAATTCGTCATTTTTACTGCACAAAAATACAACTACTTTTTGAACCTGCAATCCTTTCCACAAATATTTTTTCTTTTTCTATATTCTTTCTTATCAATCAGATAGCTTAAGGAGTACGAAAAACCGCCTTTCCGATACAAACTCTTTCGAAGACCGCCCAAAATGACTAAAAAAAACGAACGTTTTCGCTATCAAAGTACAAAAGTTAACAGATAGTCTTGCGTACATTAAATATATAAAAGAAGAAATTATTCTTAATACATTATTTACTAACAAATTAATTTAAGTTATGAACAAAAAGTTTTCTACTCTTGTCGCCAGTATGTTACTGGCAACGACAGTCGGAACAGTTTCTGCACAGAACCTAGAGTTCACAAAGTCAGCTCTACCTACAAATGTTAGGGTAGAGAGTGTGGCCGACGGAAAATGCTATCAGTTGACAGACGGTTGGAATGTGTTGGTAATGCAGAAGGTTTCGACAGAAAAAGGTGATCGTTTCATCTTGAAGTATGTCCCTTATTACGCAGCCAATATAGGGGAATCCTTGTGGTATGTGACGGTTGATAAAGACAATAAGGAAAATGGTGTGGCCTTTAAATTTATGAACTTGGCTTATAATTATCCTATCTCTTTTGATCCGGCAAAGATTCAGGATTATAAACCGGGAAAGACTTATGAAGGTTCTTATTTGGCTGGTGAAGCAGTCGCTTGGGCTTGGATGAGAAGTGAAGCCAGTGAGGGCTTAAATGTAGGTAAAACTCCGGAAGCCTATTTCAAGACAGACTCTGTGATGACTTTGATTCCGAATGCAGATGGTACGGTTGCTGCTGTCAAGTATGATGTTCGTGAGACTGACAAGCTTGCACAGTTGAACATTCGTCCGGCTGTTGCTGGTCCTGTTTGGTTAGGAAAGAACGATTTGAACAGCATGTTGCAGACACAAGATGCAACAAATGGTAAAACATCTTTCTCTTTTGAAAAAGATGTGACAGAAGGTTTGGCAAACTTGTGGTCTGCAGGTAAAGGCCATGCTTATGAGGCTGTTGATGCTGTAGGCGAAAGCACTTTGTCATATGGTGCTGTTGCTGATGCTGCTGCTGAAAAGGATGCGGCTATGCTTGCTGCCAATGAAGCTGAAAAAAAAGTAGAAGCAGCCGTGAAAGCTCTGGCTGATGCTGAATCAGAATATAATGTTTTGGCTCAGAAGATCCAGAATGTAGAGTCTGAAAAGGTTGAAAAAGGTAGAGAACTTGTGAATCAAAGTTGGATTTACAACTTTTTGAATGAAAGTGAAGATGCTACAAAACAAGCGATTTTACAGAAAAAACAATCTATCGCAACAAGTTCTGCTCTAAACGAAGAGGCCAAGAAACAACTTGCAGAATTGGCTGAAAAATTAGAGGCAGCTCAAAATGAATATAAAGATGCAGTTGCTGCCCAGACCGCTCTTCAAAATTCTATCAATAATGCCACGGATGCATGGAATGTTGCTCTGGATGTTAAAAATAAAGCATTCGATCAGAAAAGTAGATATGCAAAGTGGGGAACAGCGATGAGGAAGTATTTCAACGAAACAAATAATGTATATTATGTCTCAGATATGGGCTATGCCCCTAATGATAAACCACAAGCATGGAATTCTTATTTCGATGCAGCTAAGGTAACTGATGAAGCAGAGAAGGAAGCCTTTGTAGAATATGGACATCGTTTGTATGCTATCTTGAAAGAAGCAAATAATGGTGTAGATATATCAATGTCTGCTTCAGCTTATAAGAGCCAAAACAATAAGGCTTTTATAAATGGTGTCAATGCTCTTAATACTGAAGAAAATGAAACCTTTGAAAAAGCTGCAGAAGCTGTTATCGCTTCAGAAGGTGCAATAGCTTCAATCTCTAAAGATTTAGATGTTGCTATTGGTGTAGCAGAGGAGAAAAAGCAAGCTGAGAAGGCTGCCAGCACAGCTTATGACGAAATGTTTGAAGCTTATGGAGTTCACAGTCAAGCTCTTGAAGAAGCAAAGAAAGAGTTGAAAGAACTTGAAGAAGAATTGGCCTCTGTTCAAGCTGAACTGAAAGAAGTTAGTGCTAAGAAGGTCGAGCTAGAAACTGCTATTTTCAACTATACGCAACAAATTGCAAGTTTGAATGAACAGTTGATGGCTTTAGATGGTGAAAAGGGGGCAGCTTATTGGACATGGGTAGACGCTCGTTATGCGCATAAGGATGCTGAACGTGCTGCTATCAAGGCTTCAGAAGTGTTTGAAAACATTCGTCTTGAAAAGTCATTTAACTGGTTATCTCTGAAAGCCGGCAAGAATGCCAAGGGCCAGGATACTTATTTAATGGTCGACACAGCTTATCTGAACGGCTCAGCCGGTGAAGAAATTGCAGGTATCCAGCATTTAGGATTCGCTACTCGTGAACATGAAGCTGATTTCAAATCTGTCAACAACTTGGCAGCTCGCGATATCAACGGTCGCTTCAACTTCCGTTTCTTCTACTGGCCGACTCAGGACTCTTTGCGTATTGAAGCAGATGGTTACAACGTGAAGAACGTAACGACTAAATATTGGAAGGATCGTACAAATAGTGAAATCGATATTTTTGCTACTTCTGCAAAAGGCCAAGAAAACAATCTGGTTAAGATTGCTGTATTAGGTGGTGCCCGTCGTGAAGCCACTATCGGTTCTTCCGAAGAGCTGAAAGGCACAGGTATCTATACATACAACGACCGTATCGGTTTGAGCCTCTCTCCTGCTGCTCACAATGCCGTTTTGGAACCGGGCATCTATTTCATGGATGTAGTAAACGGTGCTGATGCACAGAAGAACGGTGCTCGCTTGATGGTTGATTTGAACGGTTGGAACTTGACAAAGGTTGCTCCGGCTGAATGGGATGTGATGAACTTCGAACACATGCCGGCCGCTAAGTGGGTTGTAAATCAGAATACGAATGAATTCGGTGGGTATCCTGAAATCTGGAACCAAGAAACAGGAGCTACTCTGAATAATGGTTCTTACAAAGTATTGGCTGATGGTAATATCGTAATTAACTATTATTATAACAACGAAGAAGCTTGGTTGACTAATGATACGCTGAAATTGACAAAGACCGTAAGTAACCGCTTGGGCTTCTTTAACGATGATGCCAAGAATGTAAACTATACTTTGAACTACTTGAATGTAGGCAATGACTTGGGTGTTACAATTGGCAACTCTACCGTAGGCAACGACACGATCTTACGTGTATCTGCCGATGAGGCTACTAAGTTCGAACTGGTAAAATGGGGCAATGGTTATAATACCCCTATCTTCGAAAAAGACACGATCTTCCAGACTTATTATCAGATCCGTGTAAACGATCCGTATAAGTTCGCTAACAACCAGAAATATGTTCAGGTATCTGAAGTTGGTGGTACTGAAATGATGGTAGTAACAGAAGGTGCAGAAAATGGTTCTGTATTCACTTTGAAAGAAGTGAACTGCGTAGACGGAACTCATTACTATGCATTGCTGACAGAAGGCAAGAAAGCCGGTGTGATTGATGCAACAGGCTTGATTAAGGCTGAAAACGTGGCTACTGAATCTACAACTTCTGCTTTCGCATTGGTTGCTGATACGACTGCTCTGTATCGTGAGTTTACAGCTGACGAATTGGGTGAAAACGGCGCAATGAAGTTCTACCGTGTGAACTCTACTGCTAAGGCTTACTTGTATGAAGGAGCTGACAACCTGCTTTGCGTAGAAGGTAAGGGTGACGATAAAGCTGAAGCATTCAATGTAATCCCGACAGGTGTCGAAAACACATTGATGCCACAGTACTTGATTGCCAAGGATGTGAACTTTGTAGTCGGTGATACAGTTCTGTGCGACGCTACTACTCACTCTCATGCAACAATAGAAGAAGCTTTGAAATGCCCGCATAGTAAAGTAACTGCTGACACGACATTTGGTCGTTTCTTGGTGAACATGATCGACTCAGTTCCCGCTGTTAAGAAATATACTTGGGAAGGTAAATACAAGAGACTTGCATTCTTGCCGGGTTATATGACAGCTGGTAACTTAGTTCTGGATGGCACAACTCATAAAGTCGCTCTGAAGCTGAATGCTCATGATCAGGCTAAGTTCTCTTTCCGTTTGGTTAACGAAGGATCTAACGACTTCTTGATCGAATCTGAATCTTATGGAAAGAAGACAGCGTTTGATGGCGGTATCGCTCCGTCTGCTAATCTGGGTGGTTGGGTGAAAGTACAGAACGGTGTTCCTGTCATCATCAATGACTTCGAAGCAGCTATGCAGTCTGACCTCTACAATGTCGACACTAACGCTGGTGGTGCAACAGCCAACGACGAAATCACGACTTCTGAAGTAACGATTATCGCAGGCGAAGGCAATGTTACAATCGCTAACGCTGCCGGCAAGAAGGTTGTTGTAAGCAACATCTTGGGTCAGGTAGTAGCCACTCAGGTTCTGACATCCGACAATGCTGTGATTGCTGCTCCTCAAGGCGTAGTCGTAGTAGCTGTTGAAGGTGAAGAAGCTGTAAAGGCAATCGTAAGATAAGAATAGAGGAATAGTTTGGAGTGGCAGCGGCCACTCCCTCTATATAGTAATTTATAATCAAATAATTCTAAAATGTTTGGCCGCGTGCCGTGCAAACGGTAATTACCCTGTGACAGGCGAACAAGCGGTTTAATATTAATAATATTAAAGTATTGAAATAAAGTTCATTCTGCTGTGAGCCTGTGAAGGTGTAAGGCAGATAAAAAAACAAGCCCCGGGGACGGTTTCGTCTTCGGGGCTTTGTTTTCAACTTTTTTACAAAGACTTTTCCGGATACATGGCATTCCACCATTCCGGTTGGTTCTTGAGCCATTTGGCGAACCAAGCGTAGATGGTTTTATTCCATTCAGCACGCTTCTTATAGTCCAGTATCTGGTGGTTTTGTCCTACTACTTGTACGAAGGCCGTAGGTTTGCCTAACAGTTTCAGGGCTGTAAACATCTGGATGCTTTCACCTACCGGGACGTTCGTGTCGACCGTGCCATGCAGGAAAAGGATCGGGGTGTTGATTTTGTCGGCATTGAACAGCGGGCTTTGCAACGTGTACATATCCCGTGCGTTCCAGGGATAGCTGTTTGCGCTTGCCAAAGCACTATAGGAGTATCCCCAGTAACCTTCGCCCCAATAGCTGGTGATGTCGCTGATTCCGGCATGAGAGATGGCGGCGGCAAAGATATCCGTTTTTGTTTGCAGGTATTGTGTCATGAAGCCACCGTAGGATGCCCCTATGCAACCGATCTTTTTAGCGTCGACAAAGTTGTGTTCGGCACAGAATTTCTTTGTTCCTTCGATGATCTCGTCTCCTGTACGCTGTCCCCATGCATTTACGTGGCGGGCGGAGAACTCCTGGCCGAAGCCGGTTGCTCCGCTGGGCTGGATGATATAAACGATGTAGCCCAATGCCGCATATACGTGCGACGGATACCGGTTTTCGAGTGAACGTTCCGTCGGACTGGTTCCCCCGTAGTAGTTCACGATCAGCGGATATTTCTTGTTAGGATCGAAATGGGGCGGCAGGTAATAACGACCGTAGATCGTGTCGCCGGCAGCTGCCCGGAAATTCCAATCGTGCACTTCGCCGAGGGTGATATCTTTCAAGATGCCGGCGGAAAGATCTTTCAGACAGACAGAACTTTTCTTTTTCAGGTTGACGGAATAGAGGCGTTGCGAGTTGGAGGCGCTTTCGCCGAAATAAACCAGTTCGGGAGTTGTTTCGGCAATCGTAAAATCCGAGAGGATATCCTCTTTTAACGGGATGGGGAGGATTTTCCCGGTTGACGGATTCAAGACGTACAAGCGTACGCAATCCTTATCTTCTCCCTGCAGGTAGATCTGTTTATCACCTTTGTTCCAAACGAAGTTTTGAACCGATGGATTAAAATCTTTGGTGACAGGATTTGCCTGTTTGCTTGCCGGATCGTAAAGGAAGAGCTGCCCGTCGGCCATATTGGAAGTCTGCCCCGGTGCTATCTTCAGCCCTATTTTATTGAAAGCCTCTCCAGATGCGGCAATTGCCAGCATCTTGCCGTCGGGCGAGAATTGGGCATAGCTGATGAACGGATCTTTCAAAAGGAGTTCCGTATCCAGTGTTTGCAGATCCATCCGATAGAGCAAAGTAGTCGAAAACGGACGTTTCGTCAGCTCCCGTTCGCTACAAGTGAAGAGCAGATAGCGGCCGTCGTCGGAAATATCGTTGATGGAAGTCGAAGTGTGCCCGTAGGTAAGGCGTTGGAACACTCCGGTTGCCAGGTCGTACTTATGGATGAATGAACGGGTACGCCATCCCGGCTGGCGGTCGTCAGGCACAAGGATTTCCTGAAGGTCTTCCCCTTTCTTCGGTCCTTCCTCGATGATGTTGAACAGCAGGAAATCCTCTGTCGGGGCAAAGCTGAACCAACCGTCGGGAAGGTTGTGGGCAAGGACTTCCTCTGCTTGGGTTGCAGGGTCGATCGTGACAAGTTCCTTTCCCTGCATGCCTTTGCGGGTATAGTAAAGACGGTTGCTGCGGGGCATCCAGCTATAATGATGGTTGTTGCTTTCCATTAAAACCTGCCCTGTGGCCCGGTCGGTCACTTGCTGGAAGGATTCGGTATCGCCACCGGGATAAGTCGTCTGGTAGGCGGTCAACAGGTATTTGCCGTTGGGGGAGAGGCTGACGGAACGAATGCGTGTGCCATCGAAGACATCGCTCAAAGTGTAACGCTTCTCTGGATCGGTTGTCGCCGTGACAACGGCTTTGCTGTCCGTCTTGAAGGTGACTTTCGGAATGTGGTTCGTTTCGTCCGGGGCTGTAAGATATTTGATTACGACTTCGTAGCGGCGGGGTTCGAGTGTGAGCTTGAGCTCGCCGTTGGCGGGTGTCTGTTTCTCGTTGTCGATATATACTTCGTAATGCTCTGGTCCGCTGATCTGAAGAGTCCCGTCCGTATAGCGGTCGCTGTTCAGATAGAAGGAGGCGAGGCTGACGGAGCTGTTTTTGCTTTGTCCGGCTGTAGTGGCGGCATCCAGTGTCCGGTTGCTTTTCCGGACATTGTTGAAGGGGATGGCGGTTTTTAATAACTCGGCATCTGTAAATTTCTTACTGTTCACGTCAAGGCTGTCGACGATGAACGGGCCTTTTATTTCATAAGGACCTGCATACCTGAGATACTTGACTGTGATCTCTTCGGCAAAAAGGTTGCAACAGGTACAAAGGGCAGAAAGGATAAGTATGTCTCTTTTCATGGGGGAATATGTTAGAATAGCAAAACTTCTTTATATTTTTTAGGCACGGATTTCACGAATTACACGGAGATGAGAAAGAGAATCCGTGAAATCCGTGTAATCTGTGCCTAAATATTTACTTATTGCAGATTGATTTCGTCCACAAACAAGAACGCCGGATTACCTGCACCTCCGTGCCATGTCGGGAGTTTGTCACTCTTGATGATGACTTCGACATAGCGGGCTTTTACCGGGTCGAAGGAGATTTCCTGCGGGTAAAGGCCGTCTTTGTCGTCTTTGCCTAAAGACGGGATAACCTTGGAAGCTACCTCCTTGAAGTTCTGTCCGTCGTCCGATACCTTTACGGTAACGCCTGCCGCTCCCATGATCCAGTCCCCTTTCACAACATTCGTGTTGAAGGACACTTTGCTGAACTCGGTCGGTTCTTTCAGGTCGATAACGGCATCCAAGTCCTTGCCCTGGAATCCTAACCAGCGTCCGGTCTTGTAGTTGTCGTTGCCGCTCAGGCCGTCGGTCAGTTCAGGGCCTCCGTTGAAGTCATAGCCTCTGCTGGGAGCCACCTTCAATGTGACCGGCTTGGCTGTCGCCTTGTTGAAGTCGATCTTCTCGGAGAAGATGCGGCTGTTTCCGGTCGGGCGGACAGCTACGGCTTTCACTTCTGCATTTTGCTTGATGCGGAGAGGGGCTTCGTATTTCGGGCTGGTTGCCGTCGGTTCGCTGCCGTCGAGCGTATAATGGATATCGGCGGAACCTTCGGTTTCGAGTGTCACGACGATTTCACCTTTGTCACCATCGGTAGTAAAGGAGGCGCGAATGTCGAAGATATGTTTGGCGTAGTTGTAACCCAAGCGGTCGTAAAGTTCGGTCATGCGGACCAAGCGCGGCAGGAACGCCTTAAAATCTTTCGGGGCGTTTGTCCATTGCACTTCTGCCAATGCATCCATACGCGGCAATACCATATATTCGACCTGGCTGAATGTCGGGATATATTCTGTCCACAGATTTGCTTGTACTCCCGTTACATATTTCTTATACTCTTCCGGGATTCCGGCAGTCGGTTCGAACGAATAGACGCGTTCCAACGGCAGGTAACCACCGATGGCAAGCGGGTCGTGTTCCGTGTCGGTAGACTGGTAGTAGTCGAAATACAGGTAAGAGTTGGGTGTCATGATTACATTGTGTTTTTGTTTGGCTGCTTCAATACCTCCGTCTACGCCGCGCCAGCTCATCACCGTAGCGTTCGGGGCTAGTCCGCCTTCCAGGATTTCGTCCCAGCCGATAATATGGCGCCCTTTGCTTTCGACGAATTTCTCCATGCGTGAAATGACATAGCTTTGCAGGTATTCTTCGGCCGTATGCTTGCTGTCTCCTTTGATGCCTTCCGCCTTGATACGTGCCTGGCACTTCGGACAACTCTTCCAACGCACTTTCGGGCATTCGTCACCGCCTACATGGATATATTCGGACGGGAAAAGATCGATCACCTCGCCGAGCACGTCTTCGAGGAAGGTCATTGCCTTTTCATTGCCGGCACAGATCACATCGTCCGATACGCCCCACTGGGTCCATACTTCATACGGTCCGCCCGTACAACCCAGGTCCGGATAAGTCGTGATAGCTGCCAACTGGTGTCCCGGAAGGTCTATTTCGGGGATGATCGTGATGAAACGTTCTTGGGCGTAAGCGATCACGTCGCGGATTTCGTCTTGCGTATAGAACATGCCTTCGCCATACGGTTTGCCGTCATATTTGCCGGAGTTACGGCCGATGACGGTTTCCTTGCGTTGCGCCCCGATCTGGGTCAGTTCCGGATATTTCTTGATCTCGATGCGCCATCCCTGGTCGTCTGTCAGGTGCCAGTGGAAGCGGTTCATATTGTGCAAGGCAAGAATATCGATGAACTTCTTGACCGAATCTACCGGGAAGAAGTGCCGGGAAACATCGAGGTGCATACCGCGATACGGGAAACGCGGATAGTCGTTGATACTGGCGGCCGGAAGCTCGATGTCCATTCCTTCGGCCACGGCGGGGATAGACTTACGCAAGGTCTGCACGCCATAGAAAATACCGGCGTTGGATGCTCCGGCGATCTCGATGCCGTTCTCGCTGACCAGCAGGCGGTAGCCTTCCGGGTTCCGGATGTCGGAAGCAATTGACAGATGAATGCCTTTGTCCGCATTCCCGGTAATCACTTTCGGTTCATATCCCGTAGCCTCTTTGACATAGGAGGCAAGGAAACGGGCGGTCTGTTCCATTTCCGCATCACCTTCCTGATAAGAGATCGGGGTAGACGGTTTCAACAGGAACGGGGCGCTGCCTTGTGTCACCACTTCTTGAGGAAGCGGGATAATGGCATAGTCTCCTTGTGCTTTTTTACCTCCCGAACAAGCCACGGCTCCGGCCAGGGTTGTCAGGATACATGCATACTTTGTTAGTTTGTTCATGCGTTTAAAATGTTATAAGTGAGAAAAATAATAATTCTTATTTGGTCCAGTAGTCCACGACGGTGACGGCAGAAGCCTTGTCTCCTAATACTTTCCCGAAAGCCTTATGCGCCGGATGGATCAGGTAGGCGTCTCGGTCGGCATCCGAATGGAAAGTCAGGAAGAAACAGTGCGTCAATCCCTGTTGCAATCCTTCGGGACTGCAATCCGTTCCCCATTCGTACCCTTTGATCAGGTCTATCTGGGAGGGAAGTGCACAGAAAGCTTCTTCGACTTCCTTGATCTGTTGGGCGGAAACTTCCGGTTTGAAACCGAACATGACAACGTGGCGAAGCACTTTCTCCTGCTTGGGAGCATTGCTGCAACAGAACATCAGGGCCGAGAATGTCAGGATTGTCAGTGAAGCGAAGATTGTCTTTTTCATGATGATCAGGATTAATTTATGATTATAATCAGACAAAGATAAAGATAAATAGCAGACTGCCCTACAATACAACCGGCTTTTTCTTTAGTCCGGTAGTAATCTTGTTGTAGTTTCATGTAAGGGTAACTTTAGTTTCCTGTCGATGAAACTTTATTTTTACCTGCGGGAGACTTTATTTTCACCCTATGGAAAAAAGTGAAACTTTTTGATCTGCCTTGAAAAAGTCGTTCACCTTTTTCACGGTAGTACACTGAGTATAGGCGTCGTGACAGTAGATGACTGCCTGTTTCTCTGAGGCGGCTTCTTCCAGCATCCGCATTTTTTCGTTGTAGGAAACGACAGGATAGGTGTCGTATGCCGAGATCCAGAGGGGCGAGACGCTTGCCGCTAACGGGATGACATCGCCGGCGAAGACATAAGTGCGCTCAGGTGTCGTGATATAAGGTGCGATTTGCCCCGGCGTATGTCCGTCGAACAGCCGCAGGTCGATGCCGGGGCAGAGATTCGTGTCATTTTCGATGAGGCGAAGTTTGCCGCTGTCGTAGACGGCCTGCATGTTTTCGATGAAATAGGAGTCGGCTTCGAGTGCGTTCGGGTGAAGGAAGTTCTCCCACTGTGCACGGCTTACCCAGTGGATGGCGTTTGGGAAGGCCATTTTGAAGAGAGGCTTTCCACCGGTCTGCTCTTCTTTTTGTGTCGTATATCCGCAATGGTCGAAGTGGAGATGTGTGAGTATGACATCTGTAACATCCTCACAGGCAACATCCCGCCTTTGAAGTTCATCCTTCAGATCGACCAGGTCGAAGAAGTTGTAATAGCTGAGTTGTTTCAGGTGTTTGTTACCCGCCCCGTTGTCGACGAGTACGATCTTCCCGTTCCCGTCGCGGACTAACATGCTGCGCATAGCCAAGATGCATCCATTTTGTTTATCGCTTGGATAACGGCGGCTCCAAGCAGTTTTGGGAATCGCACCGAACATGGCACCTCCGTCTGCATGGAAAAAGCCTGTGTCTATAAGTTGAATATCCATAAATTATACTTTTTCCAACAAAGATAGGGAAGTTTTTTCTTTCAAACCCATGCGAAGCGTGAATGAAATTGTGTACATTTGCAGGCAAAATCTGAGTGATGCGAAAAGTTCATTTAATCTCCGTAACCGAGCCTCTGTTGTTTGACTTAGCCCTGGCTATCCACCAAAAAGGATATGAAGTAAGTGTATCCGGTGTTGGACTGACTGATACGACCCTTGCCAGACTGGAAAAAGAGGGGTGTACTTGTCATGGAGACGGGTGGTTCCCGGAGAGATTAACTAAAGATATACATTTTGTGGTATTAGGGGCCACAGTCCGGCAGGATAACCCCGAATTGATACGTGCAAAGGAACTGGGATTATTAGTGCTTTCGATACCTGAATTCATCTTTCAGCGGACGAAAGAGAAGACGCGGGTTGTTGTTGCCGGTAGCCGGGGAAAGAAGACGATCATCTCGATGATTGTGTGCGCCCTGAAACGGCAGAAACTGGCGTTCGACTATGCGTTGACCAGCGAAGTCCCCTTGTTGCCCGACCGTGTGCATCTGAGTTATGAAGCTCGGATCGCGATTATCGAAGGTGATGAGCATGTAACGTCTGCTTTGGAGAAACGGTTCCAGCTTGAGTTCTATCGTCCGCATATCGCTATTCTGACCAATCTGATGTGGACTTCCGCTACCGATCACGCCACACCGGAAGCCTATCACACGACTTTCCGTACGTTCGCCTCTTCTATCGAACGCGGGGGAAAGCTGATCTATTTCGACGGCGATCCGGTTGTCAAACAGCTTGCGCAAGAGGTTCGCGAAGACATTACAGCCATGCCTTACGACCAGCATGTCGTGGTCGAGAAAGAGGGAAAGACCTATTTGCAGACTCGCTACGGGGACTTTCCCGTCTATATTCCGGATCGCTTTTTCCTGATCAACCTGAATGCTGCCCGCCTGGCCTGCCGCCAGTTAGGTGTAAAAGATGCGGATTTTTATCAGGCATTATCCGAATATAGTGTATCTTTGCAACCATGATTATTGCAAGACGAAAAAGAAAAGAAAATATAGCCGAATATCTGTTGTACATGTGGCAGGTGGAAGACCTGATACGTGCCAATAACTTCGATATGGATTCGATCCGCCGCACGGTTGTAGATCGTTACGACCAACCGGACGATATAAAGGAAGAAATCGCCAAATGGTATGAGGAACTAATCGAGATGATGCGTTCCGAAGGGGTGATGGAAAAGGGACATATCCAGCTGAACAAGAATGTGATCATTGCCCTGACCGATCTGCACCTCCGTCTTTTGAAATCGCCGAAGGAAATGGTGTATGGGGCGGCCTATTATAAAACACTCCCCTTTATCGTTCAGCTCCGTGCCAAATCGGGCGGCGAGGACTTGCCTGAGTTGGAGACTTGCTTCAATGCTATTTACGGTTTCCTGATGCTGAAGATGCAAGGGAAGGAAATCAGCCCTGAAACGATGGAGGGGATCAAACAGATCAGTTCGTTCCTGGCACTTCTGGCCGAGAAGTATCGTGAAGATATGAATGGGGAACTGAAATTAGAAGAATAAGACAAGATGAAAACGATTTTAGTAACAGGGGCTAACGGGCAACTGGGCAATTCGATCCGTCGGTTAGCTGCCGGATATCCGCAATATGCGTTTGTGTTTACGGATGTGGATACGCTTGACATCTGCGATGCTCAAGCCGTGAATGCTTTTGTTAAGGAGAAGCAAGTCGATTATATCATCAATTGTGCCGCCTATACGGCTGTGGATAAGGCGGAGGATGACGAAGCTCTTTGCCTTCGTATCAACCGGGATGCCGTACGAAACTTGGGCGAGGCGGCACGTATGGCTGGGGCGAGGGTGATCCATGTTTCTACCGATTATGTGTTTGACGGCACAAATCATTTGCCTTATGTGGAAACGGACAATACTTGTCCGGCCTCTGTCTACGGGCGTACGAAACTTGCCGGTGAACAGGCTTTGCAGGAGGTGTGCCCGGATGCAGTAATCATCCGGACGGCATGGCTTTACTCTGAGTTCGGTAATAATTTTGTCAAGACGATGTTGCGTCTGGGAAATGAACGGGAACAGTTGTCTGTCGTGTTCGACCAGATTGGTTCGCCGACGTATGCCGGGGATCTGGCGGCTGCCATTTTTGCGGTGTTGGTGCAGGCGGAGGCGGATGCTTTCGTTCCCGGTATCTATCATTATTCTAACGAAGGGGTTTGCAGTTGGTATGATTTTGCCGTGAAGATTATGGAGTTAGGGAATGCCCCCTGCCGTGTTCTCCCGATCGAGTCCAAAGATTATCCGGCGAAGGCTGCCCGTCCGCATTTCAGTGTCCTGAACAAGGCTAAGATCAAAACGATCTATAAGATCAGTATATCCCATTGGGAAGCGAGTCTGCGTGAATGTATGAAAAGAATAACAAAATAAGATAAATAACAATGAGTCAGTATTCAGAAGAGATTGAGAGAAGAAGAACGTTTGCTATTATCAGCCACCCGGATGCCGGTAAGACGACTCTTACCGAAAAACTGTTGCTCTTTGGAGGTGCCATTCATGTGGCAGGAGCCGTAAAGTCTAACAAGATCAAGAAGACAGCTACCTCCGACTGGATGGAAATTGAAAAGCAGCGTGGAATCTCCGTCGCAACCTCCGTGATGGCTTTCGATTATTCCGGCCATAAAATCAATATCCTCGATACGCCCGGCCACCAGGATTTCGCTGAAGATACGTTTCGTACGCTGACGGCTGTGGATAGCGTTATTATCGTGATCGATACCGCAAAAGGTGTGGAAGCCCAGACCCGTAAGTTGATGGAAGTCTGCCGTATGCGTAAGACTCCCGTGATCGTGTTTGTCAATAAGATGGACCGCGACGGTAAGGACCCGTTCGACTTGCTGGACGAGATCGAAGAGGAGCTGCATATCAATGTGCGCCCGCTGAGCTGGCCGATCGACATGGGACAGCGGTTCCGTGGCGTCTATAATATATATGAACAGAAACTGAATCTCTATACTCCGAGTAAGCAATATGTGACGGAGAATGTGGAATTTAAGGATATCAACAGCCCGGAACTTGAAAACTATATCGATGCCGGACAGGCAGAAAAGCTCCGTTCCGATATCGAACTGATAGAAGGGGTTTATCCTGAATTCGATGTCGATACTTATCTGAAAGGAGATATTGCTCCCGTGTTTTTTGGTTCTGCCTTGAATAACTTCGGGGTAAAAGAGTTGCTGGATTGCTTTATCAATATCGCTCCTTCTCCCCGTCCTGTATCGGCTGTGGAACGGGTGGTCGATCCGGAAGAGGATGCTTTCTCCGGCTTCGTTTTCAAGATCCATGCCAATATGGACCCTAACCATCGCAGTTGTATTGCTTTCGTGAAGATTTGTTCCGGACGTTTCGAACGTAATGCCAACTACAAGCATGTCCGTTTCGGAAAGATGATGCGTTTCAGCAGTCCTACAGCTTTCATGGCGCAGAAGAAGGAAGTGGTGGACGAGGCTTTTGCCGGCGATATCATCGGTTTGCCTGATACCGGAAACTTCAAGATCGGTGATACGCTGACTTCCGGTGAAGAACTTCATTTCAAAGGATTGCCGAGTTTCTCTCCTGAAATGTTCAAATATATCGAGAATGCCGATCCTATGAAGGCCAAGCAGTTGAACAAGGGCATCGAGCAGTTGATGGATGAAGGCGTCGCCCAGCTTTTTACCAACCAGTTCAACGGACGTAAGATTATCGGTACGGTCGGACAATTGCAGTTCGAAGTGATCCAGTACCGCTTGCTCCACGAATACGGCGCACAGTGTAAGTGGGAACCGATCAGCCTCTATAAGGCTTGCTGGATAGAAAGCGACAATGCTGCCGCTCTTGAAAACTTCAAACGCCGTAAAGCTCAATATATGGCGCTCGACAAAGAGGGCCGCGATGTCTATCTGGCCGATTCCAGCTATGTGTTGATGATGGCACAGCAGGATTTCCCCGATATCAAATTCCATTTTACCTCAGAGTTCTAATAATATTTATATATAATAAAGTAAAATGAAGAAGTTATTTGTTTCATGCATGATTGCCTTTATGGCGATTTGCTCGGTCGGTGCACAGGAGGTGTATATTGGCGGTGGTTTTACAGTCGGTAGTGAAGATAGTGAGTTTGTTTTCCAGATCTCACCGGAAGTGGGATGTCATTTGACTGACCAATGGGCCGTGGGGGGTGAAATCGGTTATACGCATTACGATGATTATAACCGTTTCCAGTTTGCTCCGTATGCTCGCTATACGTTTTATAAGACGGGTATTGTGGGATTGTTTGTCGATGGGACGATTGGGATTGCTGCCGGTGACGGTGATACCGGTTTCCGGTTGGGATTGCGTCCGGGACTTTCTTTGAAAGCGACGGAACATATATCTTTTGTCACTAAAGTCGGATTTCTTGGTTATAGCGATTCGTACAACGGAACTTCTGATTTTGGAGGTGTGAACTTCGACACGGAAAATATCAGCATCGGTTTCCATTATAATTTTTGACAGGAGGCATCCTGAAGAGAGGGAAGGAATCGGAAAGGGCAGGAAGACGGCTTTTCCGGTTCCTTTTCTTTTAGGTGTAAGTCATAAGATCCGTTTGATCTCCTCCAAGCTTCCAACCGTGTAAGTCGGTATGAATTCTTTTGCCGGCAGCCCTTTCGGATTCAGCCATAGCTGGTCGATTTTGGAATTGTGGGCACCGATAATGTCGGCTTCCCAACTGTCGCCGATCATCAGGCTTTCGCTTCGGCGGGAGTTGGTATTTTTAAGGGCGAAATCGAAAATCTCCTTATGAGGTTTCTGGATGCAGGCATCTTCAGATAGGATCATCCTTTTGAAATAGGGGGCCAGACCGGAATTGCAGAGCTTTTTGAATTGGACTTCCCGGAAACCATTGGACAGGATATACATGCGATAGGAGGGACGCAGGTATTCCAATAGCTCGATTGCTCCCGGTACTAGGCGTGTTTTACGGGTTGTTCGTTGCAGGAAATCGTTGTTGATCGCCAGTACCGATTTTGTGTCTTCTATCCCTAACGGGCGGAGCATATAGCGAAAACGTTCGATGATCAATGTCTGGCGGTCTATTTCATTGTTGCGGTACTGTTCCCATAGCAGGTTGTTGTGTGGCCAGTAGATCTCGAAAAAAGCCTCGAAGGAGGCATAATACCGGTCAAAGTGGTGAGCGGTATATACTTCTTCGAGGCATTCCTTATTATTATGGTACGTGTCCCAAAGGGTATCGTCCAAATCAATAAAAAGACTTTTGTATTTCATCATCCTACTTCAATCACCAAATACTTGCCAAGGCTCCAGAACGCTTTTTCGTCCGTGATCTTCAATGTCATATTGCCGTCCTCGTCCTTCACAAATTCGTAAGAACCTTCCGGGTGATTGGATTTCAGCTTTGCCTTGCCTGCGAACAGCGGGATTTCCTTCACTTCGCGGATATCGATAGAAATGAAATAATCTTTATTGAAGCCGCTCTGCAATACTTTGGATTTGGCAAACAAGCCGCCACCGGAAAGGATTTTTTGGTCTTTCAGTTCTTTCGCCGTGCCGAAGCAATAATAAGCAGTATGAAGTTGTTTGTCCTGTTCTTGCAACTTCTCGGACTGGGCCGCAGTTGTAGTGGACAAGTCTTCCACGTCTTCGTTCAAAGAAGCAACCATTTCGTCTAATTCCTGGATACGAACATTCTTCTTTGCCAGATCTTCCTGTAGCGTGACAATCATATTGGCTTTCTGGTCAAGTTCGGAAGAAAGGCGGCTGATTGTTTTCCTCAAAGCCGAGGATTGGATTCCGCTCTTTTTCAGTTTCTCTTCCAGTTCGCTGATCTGCTGTTTGTTCTTTTTCAGTGTTTCGCTGATCAACTGCATGTTTTCTTTGATCTGTTCGCGATTACTCTTATTCAGATCTCCCTTTTGTTGCTGTATGTTGAGATAATTTTCTGCATCACGAATAGACTGGATGTCAGCCTCTACGTCATTGAGGGTTCCGAGGATTTCATCCATCTCGGCATTGCTTTTGGTGTTTTCGATTCTCAGAGAGTCGTTTTCTGCTTTCAGCTTCTTATATTCTGCTGAATTCTGTCCGCAGGAGGCCAGCATGGCTGTGCAAATCGTTGTTGCAATTAATACTTTCTTCATGTTCTTTCTGTTGTTACGTTAAACTTCTGTTCCTGTCTCTTTGTCCTTTTTATCTTTTAAGCCTGCTAATACTATAACAATTTCACCTTTCGGTTCGTTCACGGTGAAGTGAGCGATAACTTCTTCGAGCGTGCCGCGTACGGTTTCTTCGTGTATCTTCGATATTTCACGTGATACGGAAACAGGGCGGTCATTCCCGAAAAACTCGGCTAGTTGTGTCAATGTCTTGACCAGCCGGAAAGGTGACTCATAGAAGATGATGGTGCGATATTCCGTCGAGAGCTCTTTCAAGCGCGTCTGTCTTCCCTTCTTCTGGGGAAGAAAGCCTTCGAAGCAAAATTTCTCGTTGGGCAGCCCCGAAGCAACTAATGCCGGGACGAAAGCCGTGGCTCCCGGCAGGCATTCCACTTCTACACCCTGACGTACACATTCACGCACTAACATGAATCCCGGATCGGATATCGCGGGAGTACCGGCATCCGATACCAATGCTATATTCTCGCCCGCCTTGATACGGGCTGCCACTTGTTCGACCGTTTTATGCTCGTTGAACTTATGGTGCGACTGCATCCTGTTTTGTATTTCGAAATGTTTGAGCAGGATACCTGTAGTACGCGTGTCTTCCGCCAGAATGAGATCGGCCTCTTTCAGCACGCGGATTGCCCGGAACGTCATATCTTCCAGATTTCCGACGGGAGTGGGTACTACTGTTAATTTTGCCATAGCACTTTTTAATTGATAATTGACGATTGACAATTAAAAAGACAAAGACAAATACATTGTCAATTGTCCATTGTCACATTGCTTAGAGGAAGCGTTTTTCAAGCAGCTTGATAAAGTCTGCTACCGCTTCATCCTCTATATTCCACTTTAATTCGTTATTCAAATATGTGACCGAGTCTTCATACGAATGAAGATCGTTCAGGTCATTGATTACTTTGTTCATCCGTGCCTCATCACCTCCGAACAGCTCGCGGCGGAAACGGAAACGATCGTTCAGGCTGAATGCCTTTCGGAAATCCGAAAAATTTTTCTTTTCCAACAGGTCGTTGAGGAATAATCCGGGACGCTCTGCGGGGATCACTTTGCCGGATGTTTCCACTGCCGGAGTCTCCGGCTCTTCAACGGGGATTGGCTCCGGTCCGGCCGATAATCCTTGTTCTGCAGGAAGCTCCTGTCTGATTTCCTGCTCTTGGATGACTGGCTCCGGTTCGGCCGGAATCGGAGCCGGGGCTGTAATCGAAGCTTCCTGTACTGTTTGTACCGGAGTGGCAACCGATGGGGGAATAGACTGGATCAGAGCCTGATGCTCTTCCATCTGTTTACGCAGCATTTCGATCTGGGCCGTTTCCAAAGCATGTAGGTCCTTCAGAATCTTATGGGTGAGGTCGAAAGTCTGGCCGAAAAAAGACACCGGATACACTTCTGCATCCCGCATGCCGGCAACCAATGTTTCAAGCTCCCGGATATCCAGAAGCAGGTAATCTATTTTTTCTTTATTCGCCATTCCTTTTTCCATTCATGAAAACTTACAAGCAAGTTTTCGTTTATATTGCAACAAAAATAGGTATTTCTTATATATGTAACGTATTTATTGTATGAAATATTGTTATTCCTTTTATTGTGAAGTTAGGACAACCGCTCCGAAATGCTCCATTATCAGAGATCAAGTCGTCCCCGAAAGGCTCTATTTAAGTGACAATCGCCATGCTACTGTTGTCATACCGCCTGCTCATAGACCTTTTGCCCTTAGTCGAAAACCTTTTCGCCCTTGGTCAAAAGCCCTTTCGACACTGGTCAAAAACCTTTTCGACTAAGGGCGAAAAGCAAAGGAGTGGTAGTAATTGCTGTTAATAGCTGTGTATTTGTTTATTAATTGATATTGTTGCTTCTTTGTCTTTTACTTAAATATATGGATGCGAAACCGGAGAGGCATGGCCAACCTAAATCAGGACGAGGCATATTCTTCGAATTCCTCCGGCAGATTCACCAGATAGAGCCGGTGGGTCGCACGTGTAAAGGCGGTGTAAAGCCAACGGTAGAAGTCTTCTCCAAGCATTTCTTCCGTGATATAGCCGATATCCAGAAAGACGTTCATCCATTGGCCGCCCTGTGCCTTGTGGCAGGTGACGGCATAGGCATATTTGACTTGCAAGACGTTGTAATGAGGATCTGCTTTCATTTTTTTCATCTTTCCTGCCTTTGTCGGGACATCGTCGTAATCTTCGAGAATGGTATAGAAAAGCTTGTCATTAAGATCTTTCGGCAGTGCGGGAGCTGCTGTCTGTAAGGTGTCGAGGAGAATTTTGACATCCGTTTCGAGATCGTAGTCCTGGAAACGGACCGATACGTCGGCAAAACGGAAACCGTAGAGCTCGTAAGTCCTTCGTACACGTAACACCTGTATGATTTCGCCATTAGCTATGAAGTCCATCTCCTTATTGCCGGCAGTCCAGAAGTAGTTATTCTTGGCAATCATCAGCCGGTCGCCGGACGAAAGTTCTTCTTCACGGTATAGGATGCGGTTGCGGATACCATTATTATATAGGGTAGCCCGCTTGTTGGAGCGTGAAATAATCATGGTCTCTTCGATCCCGTCCCGACTGTAGGCCGAGGAGATTTCTTCGATGAGTTCGTCTCCGTTTACCTTTCTGAAATCGGTGAAGCCTTTCAGCCTTAGTTTGGGGAAAATCTCGACCGTCCCGTTTCGTAAGGCGTCCCGAAGGCGGGTCGCATTGAACAAGATCCCGGAGTTTTCGCTTTGGCGGACAACCTGGGTGAGGGTGATTTCCTGCACCTTTAAATTATATCCCCGCAATGTTTCCGGATTGAGAGCCGGGCTTTCGGTTTGCATGACGGGGGGTAACTGTGCCACATCGCCCATCAGGATCAGGCGGCAGTTTTCTCCGGAATAGACATATTGGACCAGGTCGTCCAGCAGGCGTCCGGTTCCGAAAACAAACGAGTCTAGTCCTTCATTGGCTATCATGGACGCTTCGTCTACGATAAATAGCGTGTCTTTATGCAAGTTATCAGCCGGATGAAAACCTGTCGGTTCGTTGGAAAAGGCTTTCTGGCGATATATCTTCTTGTGTATCGTAAATGCTTTCTGTCCGGCATAGCCGGAAAATACCTTTGCCGCCCGTCCGGTAGGGGCGAGCAAGATGCTTTTTTGTTTTAGCTCTGCCATCGTCTTGACCAAGGCTCCGACCAAAGATGTTTTACCGGTTCCTGCATATCCCTTCAGCAGTAAAAGCGAATCCGATTCTTCCGAAAGCAGGAAATTGGATAGGAGATTTAATGCCAAAACCTGGTCTTCGGTCGGATCATATGGAAAATTTTGTGTAATTTGGCGGCTTAAATAACTATTTATCATTTTGATTGTAATAATTTTCGCGATAAAGGTAGTGTATTAAATATTCTTTTTTAAATTTGCCGAACGAAATAAATTCAAAAAACAATATAAACCATGAAAGTTACATTAAAGATTTTATTGGCTGTGGCAGTAGTACTGCTTGCGTACATGTGTTACAGAAGTATTATGGGTCCGATCGAATTTAAGGATGAGAGGGATCGTCGTGAAAATTTGATCAAAGCTCGTTTGATCGATATCCGTAAAGCACAGATTGAGTACAAGAACATCCACAAGGTGCATGCAGCCAATTTTGATGAACTGAGTAAGTTTTTAAAAGATGAAAAATTGCCGTTCCTTATCAAGGAAGGTGTATTGACTGACGAACAGCTCGAAAAGGGTATGACTGAGAAAGAAGCCGTTAAGAAAGGCTTGATCAGACGTGATACTGTTTGGGTGACAGCTGTTGATACATTGTTCGGCAAAGGTTATAATGTAGACGATTTGCGTAACGTGCCGGGTGCGAACGTACAGTTTACGATGGATACGGCTACTTTGACTTCAGGTTCGGGTTATACGGTAAAAGTATTCCAGTGCGGTGTTCTGTATGATGACTATCTGGGTGACTTGAACAAGCAAGAAGTGTATAACCTGAAAGATAAAGCCAGCAAGATGGGTAAATATGCCGGTCTGCGTGTAGGTTCTGTCGAAGAAATCAATAACAACGCAGGTAACTGGGAAGATTAATACAGCCTATGGCTATAAACTTGTCTGATAAGTTAACAGCTGATCATTCGGAAAATTACATAATGTCCATCCGGCTTCGGTCGGGTGGACTTTCTTTTTCCGCATACAGTCCTTCGGTGAACGAGAGTTTCTTTTATAGAGACGTCGAATTCGACCGGACAAGGCCTTATGTCTCTTCTCTGAAAGAATGTTTCTTCGAAAATGATTTCCTGACCTGGTTCTACAAGCAGGTCAATGTGGTGTGTGTCACTTCCCAGTATACGCTTGTGCCGGCTGCTGTTTTTCAGGAAAAGCAGAAGGCGGGACTGCTGGCGTTCACATTTTCATCTCCCGAAGGGCGTTGCCTGAGCAATGAACTGAAAGACGAACAGGCGGAACTGGTATTCGGAGTGGATGAGGATGTGTATGAGTTCTGTTCCCGTTCGCTTGTCAATCCTCGTTTTGTCCATCATGTCGGTCCGTTGCTTTCGCTGTGGAAGAAGCAGAGCCGTGCGCGCTTGCCCCGCCAGCTATATGTCGTGTTGCATCGGCGGAGGATGGATGTGGCGTGCTATGCGCAGGGAAATCTGCTTTTCGTGAACTCGTTCGAGTATGAACATACGGATGATATTTTGTATTATATATTATATGTATGGAAACAGGTCGGAATGGATCAACAGAAAGACCAGTTGCGTCTTTTCGGCGATGTGCCCTTGCGAAATGATATAACGAATACGTTGCGGAATTATTTACAATATATCGATCCGCTGGAGATCCCTTCCGAAGCCTATTTGATGGGGCCGGAGGTGTTGCAGGCTCCGTTGGATCTTATAGCTCTATCATTATGCGAATTATAAGTGGAATATACGGACGGCGACGTTTTGATGTCCCGTCTACCTTCAGCGCCCGTCCGACGACGGACTTTGCGAAGGAAAATATCTTCAATGTGATCTCCAACCATATCGATTTTGAGGGGGTGGATGCGCTCGACCTGTTTGCGGGCACGGGAAGCATTTCTTTCGAACTGCTTTCGCGCGAATGCCGGAGCGTGACGGCTGTCGAAAAGAATAATGCACATGCCTCCTTTATCGCCAAAGTCGCCAAAGAGCTGAAAACGGATTCGCTGACACTGATTCGCGGCGATGTCTTCCGTTATCTCCATTCGGCTCCGACCCAAGGTTTTGATTTCATCTTTGCAGATCCCCCTTATGCCTTGAAAGAATTGCCCGAAGTGCCGGAACTTGTCTTCAAACGCGATCTGCTGCGGGACGGAGGCATCTTCGTGATGGAACATCCGAAGACAAATGATTTCTCCGGGTTGCCCTATTTCTACCAGCACCGCGTCTACGGTTCGGTGAACTTTTCCATCTTTATTAAAGAAGAGGAGAAAACAGACGCATAAACGATTCGGCTATACGTTGTTTGAGCGGGCGTTTCAACCAGCGTGACGGCACCAGTCTTTCGCAACTATGCATGTCGTGCAGGAATACTTTTCTCATCTGTTGGGCAAACGAGGGCTGGTAGACAAATGCGTTGATCTCGAAATTATGCTCGAAGCTGCGGAAGTCCATATTGGCGGAACCGATGCAGGTCAGTTCGTCGTCTGCCACCATCAGTTTCGAGTGAAGGAATCCCGGTTTATAGAAATAGACCTTGACGCCCGCCTTTACCATTTCATCAATGAAAGAGTGAGTCGCCATGTTCGCCGTACGTGTGTCCGAACGCTTGGGAAGCATCAACCGCACGTCGACGCCTCCTAAAGCCGCTATCTGCAAAGCTTGGTTCAATCCTTCGGTCGGAAGGAAGTAAGGAGTCTGGATAAATACATATTTCTTGGCGTTGGCAACCGTGAAGATGGCTGCTTGCAAGAGTGTACGCCATTGTCCGACGGGGCCGCTGGTACAGATCTGCATGATGTTATCATCCGAATAGACCGGAAGCGGCGGATAATAGATCTTTTCGTTCAGGAGTTTCTTGCTGACCACATACCAATCGATAAGGAATGCGGCCTGTAAGCCGTGTACTCCCTTTCCGATGATCTTGAAGTGCGTGTCTCTCCATGTCCCCCAGCTGGTCCCTTTCGTGTAGCGGTCTGCAATGTTCATGCCACCCATAAAACCGACTTTGCCGTCTATGACCACGATCTTCCGGTGGTTCCGGTAGTTTACTTTGCTGGTGAAGACTGGAAATGCCACTTTCAGGAAAGCATGGACTTCGATGCCGGCATCCGACATTTCCTTGAAGAACTTGTCTTTCACGTTCCAGCAGCCCACATCGTCGTAAAGAACGCGGACTTCTACTCCTTCTTTGGCTTTCTCGATCAGCAGTTTTTTGACCTTGTTTCCGACCTCGTCGTCGCAGAAGATGTAATATTGGATGTGAATATGATGGGTTGCTTTGGCAATCTCTTGCAAAAGGTCGTGGAACTTGTCTGCTCCGTTCGTATAGATCGTGATGTTGCTTCCGTAGAGCAGGGACGATTGGTTGCTGTTTGTCAACAGTGTGACCAATGGCTGGTAGGGGGCCGGAACGGAACAGGCATCTTGTGGGAGTTTCCCTTCCTGCGGCCGTTTCATGATACGCTTATAGGTGCGTCGGGAGATAATCCGTTGCTTCCGGTTATCCTGCCCGAAGAAGAAATAGAACAGGAGCCCGATACCGGGGGCGAGCAGTAACACGATCACCCAGGGAATCGTTTTCAACGGATTCCGGTTCTCCGTGATGATAACCAACACTAGCCCAAGAATGGTGACGCAGTATAATATGATGAATATTATACCCACTATCCATTGTATGTGTATGAGTGCCAGCATTTCGGATGTTTTTTATATCTGTCAATATGTTGTAATTTGTAAAGATAGGAAGCTAAAACGGAAATAGCAAATGCGGAAGCTTTGTTTTTGTAAACCATATAGGGGAAACATTGTTCAATCTTTACTACATTTGACGTCATTAATATAGAATAGATTATGATTACTTATGTTATTATCGGGGTCACGGTTGTCGTGTCCTATATTTGTTTCGGCAACCATGAGTTGTTTCGGAAGTTGGCCTTCATACCGTATTGTACCGTTCATAACCGGGAATGGTATCGATTGATTACGCATGGTTTCGTGCATGCCGACATGACACACTTACTTGTGAATATGTTTACTTTCTGGTCATTCGGGACATATATGGAAAGTGCTTTCGGTTATTTGGGACTCGGTACGGGTGGCTATCTGGGATTATATTTTGGCGGGATGGTTGCTGCTTCACTGTATGATCTGATTCGCCGGCGTAATGATCCTTACTATGTTTCGATAGGCGCTTCGGGAGCTGTATCGGCTGTCTTGTTCACTTCCATCTTCCTGGACCCGTGGGGCAAGATTTTGTTTTTTGCCGTACTGCCGATTCCTGGGATTGTCTTTGGTGTGATCTACCTGGCCTATTGCCAGTATATGGCAAGAAAGGCGGGGGATAATGTCAATCATAACGCCCACTTCTACGGAGCGCTTTACGGTTTGATTTACCCGGCTATATTGGAGCCTTCGTTGGTCAAGGGGTTCTATCTGTCACTTTTGGCTTGATCCAAAAGTGACAGATAAATCATCAGAACCTTCCACCCGGAGGCGGGCCCATCGGACCGCCATGTCTCGGCCCTCTTCCGCCAGGTCCGGACACATCGTTCATGCTGGCTCCCCCTTTGAAGATACTAAAGCGGTAGATGAAGTGCACCATGAAGTAACTACCCAGTGTGTTGTATTCGGAGTCCTGTGTATAGCTGGCGGTTACGCTGCGGGATATGTTGCTGCGTTGTTTCAGTATATCGTATATTTTGAAACGGAGCGTCGCTTGGTTCCCTTTCAAGAATGATTTGGAAGCAGAGGCGTTCCATAACACTTCGTTCTGTTTGAAACCGTCTGAATAGCCGGAGTTTGTCGACCAGTTGATATCACTTTCCACTTTGAAATCGAGTGGAAGATAGATCGTTGTCGTTCCACCCACACCGTAGTTGAAGGCGTTCAGTTCGCTCTGTCCTTGGAGGGTGTTTTGTGTTCCGTTGTAACGGATATTACCGTTCAATCCGAGGTCCAGATAGTCGGAACGGAAATCGATGCCGGCGCGTTCCATCAGAATCAGGTTCTTGTTCGTATTCTTCTCCTCATTGATAAAGCCGTTGTTATTGGCATAAGAGGCCATTGTCATGGAGTTGATTGAGAATTTGCGGTTTTTGAGCGGTGTGTTGAATAGGACGCGAATGTTCCCGTTGTAGTTCCCGTTTACGTTGTCGTAGGTCGTCATCTTTTTACCGGTATTGCCGACATAGACGGACTTGTTGACGATATCGTTGATCACATAGTCGAAATTCAACATTACCATCAAGGCTGTTTGCTTGTCCGGCACAAATTTCTGGAAACGGATGAACAGGTCGTTTGTGTAAGTCGGTTTCAGGTCCGGGTTACCCATCGTCGTATTCAGCGGGTCGGAGATGTCTGCCACCGGCTGCAACTGTGTCATGCTGGGTTGGCTGGTACGTCCGCGATAGTTGATGCGGAGGTTCGTGCGTTTGTCGAATTTGTAGTTGAAGCGGACCATCGGTGAAAGGTTCACCACGTTGCGCGACAATTTGGAGAGAACCGTATCGCCCACGAAGTTCTCGCTCGTACTATGGGACGGGTCTACCGTTAAACCGACCGTATAATCATATTTTTCCTGGACAGCTTTGAAGGCGAGGCTGACCTGCTGGTTGATGAAGTTGTTGCGGTAGCTTTTGCTGTAAGCCGTGTCCAACACGTTGTAATCTTCGCTTCCTTTTTCACGGGTATAAGAGTTTTTCAGAGATTCCTGTTTGTTTTGCCGGATGCTGTAGGTTGCTTGAATGAAGTTGTTGTGGCCGATCGGTTCTACCCAGGACAGGTAAGCCCGGTAGTTGAACCCTTTGTTGTCGTAGCGGAAGCGTTGATCCACCAGTTCGTTGTCCATCCCGTCAGCCATCATTAGATATTCGGTGTTCGAATAGTTCAGTCCCTTATTATAGGAATCGCTGAGTCCTCCCGACAGAGATCCGCTGAAAACACGTCCTTCACTGTTTAGTTTGCGGCTGAATTCCAAGCGGGCGTTGAGGTTGTATCCGCTTCCGTCGGAGAGGTAATCGGATTCGCCGATGTTGACCGTGTCGCGGTTTCCGCTCAGCGTGTTGAAGGTGCTCCCTTCACGGCTATGGCTGTTACTGTAACTGAAGCTCGGACGGAATATGATCTGGGTGAGCGAGTCAGGTTTCCATTCCATACGGAGGTCGGCTGCTACATTGTCGCTGCGCGTGTTGCTGCTGTTGTTCTCGTTGTAGAAAGAGGTGCTGTCGCCCGGTAGGATATTCTGTCGGTTGCTCTTGCTGATCGCGTCGTTGTCGGAATGAGAATAACGGAGGTTGCCCCCGACCGTCAACTTCGGATTAAATTCTTTACTGAAGTTCAGGCCGATATTGCCGGATGTTGTGATCCCGTTGCCGGCTCCTCCGCCCCGACGTCCACGCGGTCCGCCCATCCCAGAGAACATACTGGAGGCAAGGTCTGAAAATCCCATATTATTCGTGTTGTTGATGCCTCCCATCAAGGTCAGTTGGTTGTTGTTGATGAAGCGGTTCACCATGAAGTTCCCTTCGTATCGGTCTTCGCTACCGTAACCGGCAAAAGCGTTTCCGAACCAGCCTTGCTTCATTCCGGGCTTGACGGTCAGGTTGATGACGGTCTCCTCTTCTCCGTCGTCGAATCCGGTCATCTTGGCCATATCGCTCAGTTTGTCCAAAACCTGTACTTTATCGATCATTTTAGATGGCAGGTTCTTGGAAGCTACTTTCGGGTCGTCGGAGAAGAATTCTTTTCCGTCGATCAGTACCTTTTTGATCTCTTTCCCGTTGACAGTGATCTTTCCTTCACTATCCACTTCCACACCGGGCATTTTTTTCAGCAGGTCTTCCAGCATGGAGCCTTCCGTGGTTTTATAGGAATCGGCATTGTACTCCATCGTATCGTTGCGTACAGTTACTTCCGGTGCTTTCCCGATCACGACAGCTTCGCCCAATTGAATTGCCCCGTCGGTAAGCGCGAGTTTGCCCAACTTGACCGGATTGGTTTTCCCCGTAACACGCAGGGGTTGATAGAGCGGATCGAATCCGACAAACGACACGTGCAGTAGATAACTGCCGTTCTTGATGTTCTTGAGCATGAAACTTCCGTTGCGCGATGTGGCGATACCTCCGATCATGGAGCTGTCTTTGACACTTAACAAACGAACTGTAGCCTGTTCGATCGGTTCATTGGTCCCTTCCTCAATCACCGTTCCGGTGATGTCTACACCTTTTTGCGCATATGCAGGCATAATCAATAGAATTAGAAACAGAATAAAAAAATACCTTCCCGATTTCATAACTTTTATTTTATCTTATCTGATATTAAGTACGAAAAGATAGACACGGAAGTTTTCCGTAAGTTTAATAAGCTTTGGTTTGATTTTGATTTATTAACGAATGCGTTGTGCCTTACAGATTAGTATTGTTTTCCTTCTCTTGCCATCCATATGAAGTGTTAAAAATATTATCCACTATAGTATTTCCATTTATTTATGGTTATTAGTCGTAACTAATGTTATGATGGTAACATTTTGTCAATATGCTTTTAGCCTAAGATATTTATCAGAAGCGGAAGATAATCTTTCAATTTGAAACGAAGTATCTTAAGTGCTTGCGATATTCTGTATTCGACGGTTTTTACCGATATTCCGAGTTTCTCGGCAATCTGAACATTCGTCTTTTCCCCGAATCGGCTCATGGCAAATGTTTCCCGATAGGTTTCGGGTAGGTTCTCGATCGCTTTCTGTATGTTTTCTGTCAGTTCATTCACGAAATAGTAGTCCGGGTCTTCAAACTGGTCTTTTATTTTCTCATATATCTGGTTATGGATACGTTCGTGGTACTGGTTTTTCCTGATCGCATTGAGGCAACGATGCTTGGTGGAGATAAACAGATAGGATTTCAAAGACGTCTCAATTACAAGATTTTCCCGTGTCTCCCAAAGAAAAAGCATTAACTCCTGCACAAGCTCTTCAGAATCATCATCAGAAATATATTGTGACGCATATTCGCAAAGGGGGGAGTAATACTTGATAAACAGCTGCTTGTAAGCATTCCGGTCTCCTTGTTGTAGTAAGGTTATTAAGTTATTATCGTCCATGCCCTTTACATTTAGATTTTTTATCTCTTTGCGCAAAGGTAAAAAATAATAAAACTATTTTGAATTTGTGAGTAGATTCTTTCCTGGAAACTTTAGTAAAAGTATCATTGAAATCAATTTTCTATATAAAAATGTATTTTTTGTTTAGGGTATAGTCTGTACGAGTTTGTCATATATAAAATGGGAATTGGAAAAGAACATATGGATGGAATAAGTCTTGATACTGCTTTGCTCTTCAAATACTTTAGAGGTTTGACGACTGGAGAGGAAAGAAAGCGTGTGGAGGATTGGATGCAGATTTCAGAAGAAAATGAGAAAACCGTATTACAGGCAGCCCGTATTTTTTATATTTCTCAAACAAGTGAACGGATTCTTTCCCGAAATTCTATTGAGGCTTACAAGAAGGTCCAAAAGCGTATAGATAAACGTAAGAAAAAGATAAGGTTGTACGAGATTTCTATTGTTGCAGCGTGTTTTGTTGGGCTATTGGTAATATCGACAGCTATTTCATTTTTGTTGCGGAAGTCTTCTGTATTGGCTCCGCAGCAAATAACGGTCTGTGCGAATAGAGGTGTGAGGACAAGTCTTGATTTGCCGGATGGTTCGATTGCCTATTTGAATTCGGGCAGTACGCTTTCTTATCCTTCTTCATATGATGCAGAGGAAAGGAAGGTGACACTTGTCGGTGAGGCTTATTTTTCAGTAAAACATGATCCGGCGCATCCGTTTATTGTGAGTGTATCTCATGATCGTTTGAGGGTGAAGGTGCTCGGAACAGAATTTAATGTTCGGGCTTATGAGAAAGAGAATGTTGTACAAACGACCTTGGTCTCCGGATCTGTAAATATAGTAATGAAAGAAGATAAGGGTAAAACAAATGAAAGAAATTTGTATCCGTCGGAAAAAGCTGTTTATGATTTAACCGATAAGACCTTGGAAGTTATAAATGTTGATGTTGAAAGTGAGATTGCTTGGAAGGAGGGACGTTTGGTATTTAAAGAAACACCTTTACCTGAAGTCTTGAGATGTTTGGCTAATTTTTATAATGTCGATTTTAAGGTGATGGATCCGGTTCTTGACTCGTACCGCTTAACTGGTACTTTTAATAATCGGCAATTATCGCAGATTTTAGATTATCTTAGGATTTCTTCTCGGATTGATTATTCGATAAAACGGATGGAAATGGATGACAGTTTGTCCGCACAGCGTGAACAGGTTGTGCTTCGCAGGATAAAATAAGAATATGATGTTTAACTTAAATTTAATGCTTATGGAATAAATGAACTAATAATGAATGAGAGAACGGCAGAAAAATAAATATGGATTTTTCTCGTCAAATTAATTAATAATCTGGTTGTCCAGATTTAATTTAATCTTAAATCAATAATTACAAGTATGACTAAAAATAATGATGGTCGATTGGATCACAGTGATCCAATACCAGATTTTATAAAATCTGGTATATATCGAGTATTTAATTTTATTTTTTTATTTCTGTTCTTCTGCACAGGAGCAGTATTTGCGTCAGGCTCTTATGCCTCAAATACGATACTGTCTATTAATGCAGAGAAGAAGAGTATAGCAGAGGTGTTAAACGTTATAGAAAATAAATCAGAGTATCATTTTTTCTATAATAGCAAGTTGGTTAATGTCGATCGTAAAGTAACGCTTGCCGTAGATAACAAGGATATCTTTACAGTATTAGATATCTTGTTTAAAAATAGTAATATAGCTTATAAGGTCGTAGATAAAGACATTATCCTGACTGAATCAGCTATCCCTTCAAAAAATGAAAAATACCAGGCGAATAAACGAATTACCGGTATTATAAAGGATCAAACAGGTGAACCTGTCATAGGAGCTAATGTCGTACTTAAGGGAGATAATGGGACGGGTACGATCACTGACATAAATGGGCGGTACAGCCTGGATGTACCAGAAAATGCGGTTTTGATTATTTCTTATATTGGATATACTTCCATAGAGATTCCGGTCAAGGGACAATCAGAAATTAATGTGACATTGAAAGAAGATTCTCAGGCCATTGAAGAAGTTGTCGTTGTTGGTTATGGCACTCAAAAAAAGGTTAATTTGGTTGGAGCTGTAGCCGCAGTCAATATTGATGAAAAAATATCAAGCCGTTCAATATCCAATGTGTCTTCCGGACTTTCCGGTTTGGTACCTGGTTTACAGGTTTCCCAAACGACCAGTATGGCGGGTAATGATAATGCCTCTTTGATGATTCGTGGTATGGGTACGGTAAACAATACCAGTCCGTTAGTAGTTGTTGACGGTATGCCGGATGTCGATATCAATCGTATCAATATGGCTGATGTTGAGAGTATTTCCGTATTGAAAGATGCGGCATCTGCTTCTATTTATGGATCCCGTGCTGCCAATGGGGTTATTCTGATAACAACTCGTACTGGTAAAAAGGGAAAGACGAGTATCAATTTTACGGGCTCTTATGCGATAGAAAAACCATCACGTTCTTATGACTTTATGGATGATTACCCACGTGCATTGACATTGCAACAGTTTAGGGCAGCATCAGGTACAAAGCGGGAAAGCTATAATTTCAAAGATGGGACGATCGATCAATGGATGGCGTTAGGAATGATCGATCCGCTACGCTATCCGAATACTGATTGGTTTGATACCTTCATGCGTACCGGTACCCTTCAAAACTATACGCTTTCAGCAACCGGTGGAAACGACAAGTCTAATTTTTACATATCTATCGGTATGATGGATAAAGAGGGCATTCAGATGAAAAACGATTTTAAGCGTTATAATACTCGTTTCAATTATGACTATAATATGTTCAATAATGTGAAAGTGGGTGCTCGTTTTGATGGTAATTGGTCTGAATTTACTTATAGTGGTTATGCCGATGGTATTACAAACAACGATACCAGCGATTCCGGAGGTGGTGATATGCAATATGCGGTTGCGGGTGTAACTCCTTATGATCCCGTGACTGGTCGTTATGGAGGTGTTATGGCTTATGGCGAAGATATTCAGGCTTATAACCCGTATGCTTTTTTTGACAGTCGCAATCCGAAGCAGACTCGTCAGCAATTGAACGGAAGTATTTATTTGGACTGGAATGTCTTTAAAGGCTTTACTGCCCATGTCGATTATGCTCTGAGCTTTAGTAACTATTTTCAGAAAAGAGCTGATACTCCAACCGGAGCTGCTTATGATTTTCAGACGGGAAAGGATATTGGACGTTACTATGTTGCCGACAACGTGGGTGTCAGCGACAATAATACTACCAATTACAAAACTCAGTTGAACGGCCGTTTGCAATATGAGACGACTATTGCGCAAAATCATAATATTGGTGCAATGTTTGTTTATAGCGAAGAGTATTGGCATACTCGTTCGACAGGGGCTTCCCGTAACGATCGTATTCATCCGTCAACCAGTGAAATCAATTCTGCGCTGACAAATGTTCAAAGTAATTCAGGAAGTTCTGCTTCAGAAGGTTTGAGATCCTATATCGGTCGTATGAATTATAGTGCATATGATAAATATTTGTTAGAATTCAGCTTCCGTGTGGATGGTTCTTCAAAGTTTATTAAAGGGCACCAGTATGGTTTCTTCCCGACTGTTGCAGTCGGTTGGCGCTTCACTGAAGAAGAGTTCCTGAAAAAATATCTTTCCTCCTGGTTATCGAGTGGTAAACTTCGTGCTTCTTGGGGAAAATTGGGTGACAATTCAGGAGTAGGACGTTTCGAACAGTTGGAAACTCTGACAGCGATGAATTATATGTCGAGTGATGTTGTTAAAGGGTTTGTGAACAAGAAAATGATCAACAAAGATCTTTCTTGGGAAGTTTCTACTGATATTAATGTGGGCTTGGATTTAGGCTTCTTGAATAATCGTTTACGTACGGAAATTGATTTTTATAACCGTTTGCGTACAGGCATGAATCGTCCGTCTCAAATGTCAATCCATCTGACTGGGGCATATAGTGCTCCTCGTGCTAATATCGGTGATCTGCTGAATAGAGGTTTGGAATTGAACTTGACGTGGAAAGACAAAATTGGTAATGTGGAATATTCTGTCAACTTGAACGGGGCTTATAACCGTACAGTATTAAAAGAGTGGAATGAGTTCCTCAGTCGCGGTTGGGTCTATTTGGATATGCCTTACCACTTCTTATATGTTTATGAAAACAATGGTATAGCCCAAACATGGCAGGATATTTATAACAATACGCCTCAGGGATTATCTCCGGGCGATGTGATCCGTAAAGACTTGAACGGAGATGGTATAATTGATGGGAAGGATAAAAAAGCTTATCCGAATATCCAGCGGGATCGTCCGACAACCACTTACGGCATTACCCTGCAGGCTGCTTGGAAAGGATTTGATATATCCATGTTGTTTAATGGAGGTTTAGGGCGTAAGGATTTCTGGCTTACAGATTTCAATAATACGGCATTTGCCGACAGGCGGTATGCTTCCACTTGGGATCACTGGACCGAACCCTGGTCTTTGGAGAATAGAGGTGGGGAATGGCCAAGGTTAGGAACAAGCACGGACAGAAGCGATAATAGTTATTGGCTCTATAACATGAATTATCTTAGAATGAAAAATATCATGTTAGGATATAATTTGCCGAAAAAACTTTTGTCCAAAATCTCGATGACGAATTTGAGGATTTATGCTTCTGCCGAAAATTTGTTTACCGTGACGCAATATCCGGGGCTGGATCCTGAAAAGAAGAATAGTGCTCGTGACTTGTATCCGATCAATCGGTCTTTCTCAATCGGTCTTAATGTTAGTTTTTAAACAGGAATGGTATGAAAAAAAATAGATTTAAAATATTAACGGTCGCATGTGTTGTTGGAGCTAATCTGATGTTTTCTTCATGCGTTGATAATTTATTGAACCAGACTCCGGGGGGAGAACTGGCTTCTTCCTTGTATTGGAAAACTGAAAGCGATGCGGAATATGCTGTCAATGGTGTTTATAGCCAGGCACGAGCCATGTTCAATCGTGATTATGTATTCGATGGAAATACGGAATACCTGAGGTTCAGAGGGAATGTCGGGACTTCTCAGGCTACCGGAGACCGGAGCATCGCTTATCGTAACGGTTCTTATAACAATCCTTCTTCCACCTACGGAAGTAGTTTTGATAATTACTATCAATATGCTTATGCGACAGTCAATCGTGCCAACTATGCTATTCAGAATATAGAAAAAATGCTTCCCGATGCAAAGACGGAAGAATCCAAGGCAAAATTGGAGGCCTTTATTGGCGAAGCTAAAATGCTGAGAGGAATGGCCTATTTCCGTCTGATTTCTATGTGGGGAGATGTACCTTATTTCGATAAGATAATAGAGAGTAATGATGAGGTTGCTAATATTTCACGTACTTCTATTACAGAAATTAAACAGCACATTTATGATGACTTTACTTATGCTTGGGAAAAACTGCCGGCGAAACCAGTGGCATTAGGGCGTTTTACTAAATGGGGGGCTTTGGCATTCCGTGGTAAATTACAACTATTCTGGGCTTGCTGGAACCGTACCTCTTGGCCGTGGGATACCCCCGTCTCTCCTAATGGAGGTTGGCCGGAACTGGACACATTTACGCCTAATGCGTCTGAATCGGCACAAGCTTATAAAGATGCCGCCGCCGATTTTAAGAAAGTGATCGAGGAATCGGGCATTAACTTGTTCCGTAGCGGTGAACCTGGTGACTGGGGAGAAATGGGAGGGTGTGAAGTCTTGCCTAATTATTTCTATCTCTTTTTGCCGACGGCAAATACAGATCCTGAACTGATGGTCGGTTTTACACATGGTGGAACCGGAACCGGACAGGGTGAAGAATTAATGAGAGATTTCGGTACACGTGCTACGGAAGGTAGCCAAGGCTGGGGACAACCACGTGCTGAATTGGCAAATCGTTATCAGTCTACAGTCACCGGTGATTTTTGCGAGAAACTGATCCCGAGGAATCCGGCAGATGCAGATGCCCGTACTGCTGTTAATTCTGCGTTAAATCCGGAATCTTATAAAGATCGTGATTATCGTATGAAATCGACGTTATTGTGGGATGGAGAAACGATGGTAACTATGTTAAATCTTTCTTTTGACCAAATCCGTAAATATCAATATAAGACATTAAAAGGTACAGTAGATGGGTATGGGGCTATCAATGCCGATGGAGATCAGACTGGTTACATTATGAGAAAGTTTGTCCGTAATTATGCGGGACAAGGTCGTTCGGATGGTGATTACCATATGCCGGTAATGCGTCTGGCCGATGTTTATTTGATGTATGCGGAGGCTGCAAATGAAGCTTATGGTCCTACAGGTGATGGGGGGCTGGCACTCGATGTGGTTAACCGGGTTCGGCATCGTGGTAATTTGCCGGCTTTAAAGCCTGAGAAATATGTTGATAAATTGACATTCTTTTATGCGATTGAGCAGGAGAGAATCGTAGAACTGTTTGCAGAAGGGCAACGGTTCTTTGACCTTCGTCGTTGGCGCTCCATTGAGCGAGTATTCTTATCTCCGCAGACGTCTCCGGGAGTCAGGATGTATGATACACACGGTGCTTTGAGGCAGACCGTCTTTAATAATACTTCCTTGTTGAATTATCAGCGAAACTATATTTTCCGGATTCCACCTTCTGAAAGAAATAAGAATCCGAATTTGACACAGAATACACCATGGTTGTAATTAAAAAATTGGATGATATGAAAAAGATGATTAGTAAAATTTGCTTGTTTTTGTTCATTGCCTTGATTGCTGTATCATGTGAAGATTTTCCGGTAGATGAAGACGGGTTGTTAATCACGACAAGAGCAGAATGTTATGTGAGTAATTTTGATTTGTATAATACGGATCATCAAACAATTAAGTTGGGTAATGCCTATGTTGATACAACAGCTCAAGTTGCTATCATGTATGTCAAATTTGGTACCCCGATTAATAATGTTTGGCCGCGTATATCTCTTTGTGAAGATGCAAAACTGGCTCCTAAAATTACGGGGTGGATGGATTTCTCCGGTTCCAAAATGAATATGGAATTCATCGAAGGTGATTGGAAGTCCGGGAATCCGTCGGATCAGTTGAGTGAGCGCATAGTGAATAATCCGTCGGCATTTCCTTCGACGGCTAAACGGTTCACTGTTATCGCTGGTAATCGTGAAATTAAAAAGGAATACATATTCCTTATAGTAGAAAGACCATTGCAATAATAAAAAATGAAAAGTATGAAACTGAAATATTATTATTTTGTATTGTTGTCATTTGCTTTAACTTTGGTTGCATGTGATGATGATCCTGTGTTATTGAAGGATCCGGTCTCTGCATTAAGCAATGATTGTATCAAACGCAGTCTGCCTGTTGCACCGAATATTGTAGGTAATGAAATAGAATTTGCCTATGCGATGGCTATTCCTAATGAACTTGGGAAACTGTCGTCCGCTCAGGTTGTGAGCAGCATTGCTGGTGCTACCGGTACTTACTTTGATCCAAATTCGTATTATACCAATTCGTCCGGTCAGGATATTCCGGTAAAAGTTTGTTCTGATTCACAGACGAACGGGACAACAACTGTTATAGACTTCACTGTTGATACCTGTGCGGCAACTCTTCGTTATTATTATATTATTCCGGAAGAAGCTCGTGGCAAAGATGTACAGTTTTCATTTTCGGTTAAAGCCAGTAACGGTCAAGTTGCGGAATACAAATTAGGTCCGTATAAGATTTCAAAAATGGATATGGCCAAAAATTTGTCAGTGACTAATGATAAATGTTATCTTTCATTCTTGAATGAGGGAGAGGCCGTGCATATTTATTCAAAAGCAGATTTGCAGGCTAACCCTTCGTTGGCTGCGAAAATTGATATCATGTATGCGTATAGTGAAAAATCGGATTTGTCACATGCCTTCTATACTTCTTCTTCTCCAAAAGAATATATGGGTGGAACAGAACTCCCTTCCGGTTTTGTCAATAATACCAAGATGATCAAAGTTTATGGCTTACAAGATCGACAACTGTCTGACTTGCAATACAGCAAATTTATTGATGATTTGGATTTTGAGACAATCGATATGTCTAAATGTACGAACTATATCTTGGGATTAAAAGAAGAGGCCGGTGCGTGGGTTGAGACGGCTGACGGTAAATATAGAGCATATGTTTATATTAACAAGGCTTCTGCGAGTGAGGTGACTGTTAGTGTCAAAAGGTATAAAATGTAAGTTCTATTGATGAGTTGATAGGTTGGTAAGTTGCTGAATTCAGGTTCTTCGACTTACCAACTGATTACCCTTAATTTTGTTTTTTAGTCTATTCTATTATATAAACCAATATATCATGAGACATAATATACGATTTTTATTGATAGTGACTATGCTTTTGCTGGTGACCGGTATCGGAACTGCCCAAAAGTTTGTACATCCCGGAATAGATATGAATTCAGCAGACTTGGAGTATATGCGTAACCAAGTTTTGGCGGGAAAACAACCTTGGAAGGATGCTTATGATTTGTTGAAGGAAAAAACGCCATTGGATTTTCAAGTAAAACCATTTGCCCATGTGATCAGTGGACCCTATTCCCAACCTGATATAGGAGGAAAGGATTTGTCTCAGTCGGCACGTATGGCGTATAGCTGTGCCGTCTTATGGTATATTTCAAGAGAAGAGTGTTATGCTGAAATAGTGATAGATATTATTGAGAAGTGGGCCAATACTTTACGCAGTTTCGATGAGAATAACGCCAAATTGCTTGTGGCATTGACTGGTTATGAGTTTTGTAATGCTGCCGAGATTTTGCGCTATAATTATCCTGGGTGGAAAAAGATAGATACGGAAAATATGACACGATTGATGATGTCGGCTTTCTATCCAACTATTCGTTATTATTTTCCTGTTGCAAACGGTAATTGGGATGGAGCTATTATGCATACCTTGCTGGCCATTGCTGTTTTTACTGATAATAGGGAATTATTCGATAATGCAGTCTATCATTATCTGCATGCTAATGCGAATGGCAGTCTGATTAAGTATATTTATCCTACCGGCCAGTGCCAGGAGACCCGTCGGGATCAGGGACATGTCCAAATGGGACTTTATGAATTTTCAGGAGCGGCACGTATCGCTTATACACAGGGGGTGGATCTGTTCAGTGCTGCGGATAACAGGTTGGCTTTAGGTTTGGAGTATTCTGCACGTTTTATATGCGGTGATTCTGTTTATGCTTATGGCGTTCCTTCGCAACGGGAACGGTTTAAATATCGTGCAGGATTTGAACATTGCATCGATCATTTTACGGCAAAGGGAGTCAACATGCCTTACCTGAAAGAATTATGTAGTCGTACTAACATGAACAATCCGGCAAATGCCCTATGGAAGCTGACTGCATTTCGTGAAGAGTTTCGGCAGAAACCTTCTGAACTTGTTGATATTCAGGAAAGTAATATCGCTTATCATGCAGGTGCGACATTGGAACAGGCTCAGCCGGTGGGGCATTCTGTGATCGAAGTAAATAACCGGGAAGATCTTCAAGCAGTATTGAATACGAATGCCGGTTCTGGCAAAACGCTTTTTTTACGTGCCGGTGAATATCGATTGAAACAATCCTTGACCATTCCTTCTGATATACATATCTGTGGAGAAGGGCGGAGCACAGTCTTGATTTGTGAACCGACGATCCGGACGGCAGCTATCTTATTGGGTGATTTGGATGCAAAAAATATTACGATAGAGAATCTTGTAGTGGATGGTTCCAAAGAACATCAGGAAGCTTATGATCCGAATTCCGGACGTTTCTACAGAACCGGGCGTTATAGTAATGCCTTGGCGGGAATTTCTATGAGAGGAGAAGCAGGACATGCTTTCAGCAATATTAAATTGAAAAATCTGACTGTGATCAACTTTTCCAGATCAGGAGTTTATATATCGGATGCGGAAGGAATCGAGATCGACCATTGCGATTTTACGGAAAATGGTGCACATGTCGTTCCCGGTCCAAGGCTACAACATAACCTGATGATCCAACACTCCTCCAATATTATGATAAAGGATTCACGATTCGATACTTCCATACGTGGTTGTGGATTGGTTCTTGATCATTGTAAGTCATTAAAGGTCGAAAATTGCGAAATTGCCAGAAATGGTTGGCATGGCCTGTTGATGGCCGAATGTCATAACGGCAAAATCGAAAATTGTCTGGTTGAAGGGAATGATGGATGTGGTTTTATGGGTGAATATCTGCATGATGGCTCTAACTTGATTCAAATTAGGCATAATAAGATTCAGTATAATAATGAGTATGGCATTCGGGCATTTGGCATGAAAGAAACAGATATAAAAGATAATCTTTATAGATGGAACGGTAAAGAAAAGCGGCAGGAATGGCTTTCTTCTGAGAAAAAACTGCAATTGGAACAATTATAATGGACAAATGATGAAAACGATATATAGTATAATTTTAGTCTTGTTTGCCAGCTTATCGGTTTGGGCAGAGAAATATCCGCATATTCTTGTCAAAGATGAGGATAAAGTGGCTGTGTTAGATAAAATAGAGAAACAGGCTTGGGCGAAACATATTTTCAATCAGACAAAGGAACGGTTGGCTGTCTATGTGGAAAGGCATCAGGCAGAACCGGATTGGATTTTGGACCGCTATTTGATGAACAGGATTCCCGGAAAACGTTATACCCGTTTTATATCAGATAAAGAAGGTACACAATTGATTGGTTACGAAGGTGACGCTCCGGTTCCGACTGTACGGGTATCACCACATAAACGTGCTCCGATCACACCGCAAGGCCGGGCTTATGTTGTTCCTGAAATGGAGGATATTGTCCCGAATGATACGTCTATGACAATGAATTTGCTGAATCCGGACACTCAGAAATATGAATGTGTGGACCCACAGGCATATGTGGGCACTATTAACGGAAGAATCAATGCATTGGCTTATGAGGCTTCTGTCATTTATTGGCTGACAGGAGAAGAAAAATATGCTAAGTTTGCTGCCGATATTTTGAACCAGTGGGTAAGCGGAGTTGTCTATCAGGAACCGATTGACGGCCCTGGACGTACCGGCTTTTTAGATATCCAGACGTTGGGAGATGAGAAAGAGAAGCCGTTGATTTTGGCTTATGATTTCTTGTATCCTTATCTGGTAAAATATAAGTATCCTTTGGAAAATTATGACAAAGCTTTTGAAAAGGTCGCTTGGACGTTGTTGTTTAGGGGATATACAGGGAATAACTGGTTTGCCGCTGAAAGTTCGACTTTGGTCGCAGCAGCGTTATCATTAAAAGATGCACAGAAAAGGAATTTTTATTTGGATTTTTATTTGAACCGGGATACGGTTGTGGATGGTTGCGGACAACTAAGCCTACCTTCCGCATCCAAGTTGTGGTTTACACCGGATGGGCATTGGAAAGAACCAGGAGGTTATCATAATTATCCGGTATCGAAGTTAATAGAAGCTGCACTCATGCTTGAAAATAATGGGTATCAGATTTTTAATCAATATCCGATTTTGTTGAATGCTTCTTATGTTATGTTGAAATATTCGTTTCCCGACTTAACCGCTTCCGCTTTTGGCGATACGGGAAGACCGCGCCAAAGCATGGAGTGCTTGGAGAGTGCTATTCTGATGGCCGACAAATATCAGCTACCGATTCTTCCAGATTTGTTGAATGCTGCCATGATTTTGGAACAGGCAGGACAATATGACCGTTCAAAATCCGGACTGACCGGATTGTTATGTTATTTGCCTGAATTACCGAAGGCAAAGAGTGGGGACAATCATCTTTGGAATAGATCGGAGAAGTTGGATTTTGCTTCTTGTTATCTTCAGAGAAATGGATTAGATCCGCAGAACGGGCTGATGTGTGTAGTGCAGGGAGCTACTTATAATCATAATCATTCCAATGGCATGAGCATGGAATTATATGGAGCCGGAACTGTTCAAGGGATCGATCCGGGTAATGGACCTACCTATGAACATCCGATGCACGTTAATTATTATACGCAATGGGCGGCACATAACACGGTTGTAGCTGCAGGAGCCTCTACTTCGGTAACTCCGTTTAGAGGTGGAGGTGGAACGAAAAGGATAGGGCAAGTAGAGTTGGTATCAATGGAACCATTAGCGGGTAAAAAGGCCATCTCTGATGAGTTTTCTTATACATTGACAAACTATTATGATGGTTCGACAAAGACCCATCAAGATCGTTTATTATCGATTCTTCGTATTGATGAGAAACATGGTTTTTATGTGGATTTTTATCGTTCCGATAATGCGATCAGTAATGATTATTTGTATCATAATATAGGGGATAGTGTGATTCTTTATACACAAGACGGAAAGGTTTTGAAACAAGAGGAGGTCTCGTCTTATCCTTGTGTTGGGGAGGACCGTCCGGGGTTACGATATTTCCGTTCGGTACGGACAACCGGACTTAATGAAAATACGGTTGTCGCTTTATTTTCAGCAAGACCATTAAACACAGGAACAAGTTACATGAAGATGTGGATGCCGGCCTCTTCAGATGTCTCTTATTTTACGGCTTTAGCACCTGGTGCGAAAACCGCTTCGTCTCCCTATCAAAACAAACCTTCTCTTGTTGTTACGATGCGGAAAGAAAAACCTGCTGTAAAAGAACCGTTTGTCGCTGTTTACGAACCTATATCAGATAAGGTATCCGCCGGTTTAATCGAATCTGTTGACCGGGTTAAATTGGATCCTCAGGGAGAAGAAGGTTGTGCTATTAAAGTAAATACAAAAGAAGGTGATACTTTTACATTGGTTAATATTTTGAAAGATGGACCTGTCATATTGAATAATCAGAAATGTTGTGGTGATTTTGCTATTTTTGCAAAGCGGAAAGGAAAAAATAGTGTGTATGTGGGAAATGGATCCTTTGTAGAAAATAAGGAATTCAAGGTTGAGTCGGAGAATCGAGGTAGTTTTTATATGGAATATGATCAAACCTCACTTCTTGTCCGTTCTAATTGTCCGATAAAAATACAAGCGAAGAATGGGATGTTGAAAGAACCTTTCTATTTGACTGGAGGCGAGAGAGTCTTTAAGATGAAGTGATTGAAAATAGTACCATGAAATAATAGGAATGTTATGAGAAAAGTAATTATTGGAATATTGATGTCCTTTTGTTTGTTTGGCATGTACCAATCGCTATGGGCGAACCATAGCATGCATCCATTAAAACAAATAGCCTTTGTGAAAAAAATGATAGGACGGAAACAGGAACCGTATCATACGGCGTATGTGCAATTGATCCGTTATGCAGATTCCATTCAACAGGTCACTCACCATGCACGAAATGACTTTGCTGTTCCCGGTTACTATGTGAAACCCGAAGAGCACCGGGCCAATTCGTTGGCGTTGCAACAGGATGCTTTTGCCGCTTATTGTTCTGCACTGGCTTACCGGTTGTCGGGAAAGAAAAGGTATGGAGAAAAAGCGTGTTATTTTATGAATGCATGGGCTACCATTAATAAGAAATATTCGGAACCGGATGGACCATTGGTGATGAGCTACTCCGGGTCGGCATTTTTAATGGCAGCTGAGTTAATGGATGATACGTCGGTATGGGACGCCGATGAGAAGCAGCTTTTTAAGGATTGGGTGACGTCCGTTTATCGGAAAGCGACAAATGAAATTCGTGAACGAAAGAATAATTGGGCAGATTGGGGACGTCTGGGCTCTTTGTTAGTCGCTTCTTTTTTGGATGATAAAGAGGAAATCGAACGTAATATCAAGTTGATTAAAGGTGATTTGGGTGATAAGATCGCAAGTGACGGTCATATGCCGGAAGAAGTTAGGCGTGGAAAGAATGGTCTTTGGTATACCTATTTCTCGTTGGCTCCTATGACTGCTTCTTTTTGGGTTACTTATAATTTGACGGGTGAGAATCTGTTCTTATGGGAACAAGAGGGAAAGTCGGTTAAAAAGGCATTGGACTATCTGCTTCGCTATCAAAAATCTCCATCTGAATGGAAGTGGTATGAAGGACCGAATGTTGGGACGCATGCCACTTGGCCGGACAATTTGCTGGAGGCTATGGCGGGTATATATGGGGAGTCTGCATATGGGGAATATGTTGAAAATAGCCGCCCTCATATTTATCCGGTACACCATTTTGCATGGGTTTTCCCGACATTGATGCCACTCTCTTTAAGTGGGTATAATCAGGGAGGTCAATCGTTTGTAGCTAAAAAAGATGCCGATATAGAGAAACTTAGAAAACGTTTTGCCATGCAATTACTAAGCGCTTCGGTTTCTGACAGCCGGATCAAGACATTGCTGGAAACACTTCAGCCGGATGGAAGTTGGCCGGGGATAGACTATGTCGATACTACCCGTACGGCTTTCCAGCATGAACGGCATCTCAGCAATATGTTGGCGTTAAGCATTGCTTATCAAAAGAAAGGGTCTCCTTACAAAGGAAATAAACAGGTAAGTAAAGCCGTTCATCAGGCATTGGCTTTCTGGTTGGAAAATGATTTCATTTGTGAGAATTGGTGGTGGAACCAAATTGGTACGCCTAATACGATGGTGAGCCTGTTATTGATACTCGACCGGGATTTGTCTCCGGAAGAATCGGAACGGATGTTGAAGATAGCGGAACGTGGGAATATCAATGCTTGGGGAGCACGTCCCAGCGGTGATCGCATAAAGATCGCAGGTTTGCAAGCGAAAGCGGCTCTTTTTAAAAGAGATGTCCAAGAGGTTGCCATGCTGATGAAAGTTATAGAGGGAGAAATAAAATTCTCGACCGAAAGAGGCATGCAACATGATTTTAGCTTCCATCACCGGACGGATTGGGTGAACAACACACTTTCTTATGGTTCCGGTTATGCCAGTGCTTTTATAGAATGGGCTTCGAATGTGGCGGATACGAAATTCCGTTTTTCGGAACAAGCTGTCCGGTTATTGATTGACTATTATTTAGACGGCATTTGCAAACAGATGGTTTATGGAAGGATTTCGGATCCGGGTATCTTGAACCGGGACATCACCCGGCCGGGTGAAGAAAGGGTGTGGAGCCCTTCCGATCCTGAAAAGTTGAGAAACCTGACTGATTACAGGCAAGCGGAATTGGATAATATCATCTGTTTAAGAAAAGGGGATTCCTCCTGTCGGCCGGGCTCTTTTGCCAAATTCTTTTGGAGAACGGATCATTTTGTGTTCCAACGTCCTGACTTTTATACTTCTGTCAGAATGTATTCTACCCGCAATGCCAATATGGAAGAACCGTATAATGGGGAAGGGTTGATGAATCATTTTAGAGGCGACGGGACAAATTATCTTTCTGTCAGGGGAGATGAATATAAAAGATTGACACCTGTTTATGATTGGATGAAGATACCAGGGGCAACGATTGTGCAATTGGATAAGATGCCGGGTGAGAATGAAATTCAGAAATGGGGATTGACTGATTATGTCGGGGCGGTTACAGATGGAACATATGGGGCGGTTGGTCTCGATTTTAAAAGTCCGCACACAGGTTTAGCGGCCAAGAAAGTATGGTTCTTCTTCGATAAAACATACGTTTGTTTGGGGACGGACATATCCAGCCGGATGAAGAACCAGGTTTTGACAACTGTCAATCAATGTCTCTTGAACGGGCAGGTGACCGTAAGCGATGCCGACGGCATTCATCCGCAAGAACGGGGATCTCGTATGAAAAAAGGGGTACGATGGGTGGTGCATGACAGAGTGGGGTATTATTTCCTCAATAAAGAGAATGTCATATTATCCAATCAGCGTACGGAAGGAAGCTGGAAGATTGCTAACCGGCAGACTACTACACCTACAGACATTATTCAGCAAGATGTGTTCACCCTTTCTGTCGATCACGGTAGCTATCCGAATAATGAAGGTTATGCCTATATGGTCGTTCCTTCCGCCGATCCGTTGTCTATCGAGAAACAGGTAGAAGAGGAAGGAGTGGTTGTTTTGGCGAATTGTCCTGATGTGCAGGCTGTCCGGCATGACGGATTAAATATGGCTTATGCGGTCTTTTATAAAGGTGGAACGCTTCGGATCCATGACAAGATCGTGGTGGAGATGGATGCTCCCGGAATGTTGATGGTGAAATATAACGATGCCGGTGAAATACTTACATTGGGCGTTTCTGATCCGACCCGTTTCATGAAGAAACTCCATCTGTCTGTTAATCAGAGAATCGTTGGGACGGCACAAGAAAATATACAAACCGAATGGGACGGAAAACAGGCTTTAACCCGGATTTCCGTAGATCTGCCTCAAAATGAATATGCAGGAAAGAGTGTGATATATAATAAGTAACTTAAATTTAAGAAGGATGAAAGCACGTATTTTGGTATGGTTAGTGGCCTTATTTTGTTGCCACAATGCATCATTTGCACAAAAAGAGTTTGTGAATGCTTCTGCCCGCTTGTCCGGTCATCCCCGGATTCTATTACAGAAGGGGGAAGAAAAAGCGTTGAAAAAAGTGATAATGAAGGATGCTGTTTGGAAAGATATTCATCTGTCATTAGTGGACGAAGCGGGAGAAATCGTAAAACTGCCCTTGAATGAACGGATAAAGACCGGCAGACGCTTATTGAGTGTATCGAGAGAAAATCTACGCCGCATTTTCATTCTGAGTTATGCCTATAGAATGACTGGGAAGAATGAGTTTTTGAAACGGGCGGAGAGCGAGATGTTGAAAGCGGCCTCTTTTTCTGACTGGAATCCTTCCCATTTCCTGGATGTGGGGGAAATGACGATGGCTTTGGCGATCGGATATGATTGGCTTTATCCTCAATTGTCGGTACAGACAAAGGAGGCAATAGAAAAAGCGATTGTCGAAAAAGGTCTGAAACCTTCCTTCGATGAACGATACAATTGGTTTGTCAATGCTGTCCACAATTGGAGCCAGGTTTGTCATGCAGGCGTTACTTATGGTGCTTTGGCTATATGGGAGAAAGAACCGGAGTTGTCACGAACTGTCATAAACCGGGCTATCGATAAAATCTCGATTCCTATGGGACATTATGCTCCTGACGGAGCTTATCCGGAAGGTATTGGTTATTGGGATTATGGAACATCATTCAATGCCATGTTTCTTAGTGCTATAGAAAAGGCCTTTGGAACGGATTATGGATTAAGTGAGTTGCCCGGTTTCTTAAAGACAGGCGAGTACATCTTACATGCCGTTACTCCGAATCTGAAAAACTTTGCTTATTCAGACAATGGAGGGACTGCATTTTTAGCACCGACTATGTTTTGGTTTTATGATAAGACAAAAGATGCCTCTATCTTATATAACCAGGTGCAACTATATAAAAAAGACGGACAAAAACGGATCAAAAAGAATCGTTTGGCTCCGGCCATGTTGATTTGGGGCGCTTCTGCCTCATTGGCGAATCCACAGATACCTGCTCGACTGTCATGGAAGGCACAAGGGGATAATCCGGTTTGTTTCATGCGTTCTTCCTGGAATGATTCGTCTGCCGTTTATGTCGGTATGAAAATGGGGTCGCCTTCTGTCAATCACGGACATATGGATGTCGGTAGTTTTTTATTGGAAGCGGATGGTGTCCTTTGGGGAATGGATATGGGAGGAGAAGAGTACAACAGATTGGAAACGAGAGGGGTTGAACTGTGGAATTCGCGCCAGAATTCTCAACGTTGGGATGTTTACCGTTATAATAATTTTGCCCATAACACATTATCATTTAATCATAAATACCAGGATGTAAAGGGCAAAGCTCAGATTGACGGTTATTCGGATCAGGAAAATAATATGTATGTTATTTCGGATTTGACCCCGGTGTATAAAGATCAGGTAAAAAGTGCAAAACGGGCTGTTTCCTTAGTCAATAAAGAATATGTGGTAGTGGAAGATGTGATTGAGGCAACCAAGCGGTTTACGATGATGACGTGGACGATGGTAACTCCGGCTTCGGCTAAGATTGTAGCTGATAATGTCATGTTATTGGAAAAAGATGGCAAGAAGTTGTATATAAAGGTCGAAGGTCCTAAAAAAGTTCGTTGGCATATTTCACCTGCCCAATCTGAATTTAGCTATGATTCGCCGAATCCGGGTATTTTAATTATCGGATTTGATACGGATTTGGAATTATCTGCCAAACAAAGTATTAGAGTATTCCTTTTACCGGGAGAAAATAAAAATGTTACATATAAATCGGTATTATGAAGATGAAAAAAGCATTTTCTTTTATCTGTGTAGGTTTAATGGCTCTTTCCTGTACAGGAGAAAGAGCGGGTGATTTGGTCAGTCAGGATTTTGCTTTTGCAGACCAGCAATTGCGTTATGCACTGACAGAAACGGAAAATGTCCGGATTTCTCTGGGTAAGACGCCGGAAGAACTACCATCTCCACGTAATATCCAGTCTGACGGCTCCTTGCGATTGGTTCGTGCCAGGGACTGGTGTAGTGGCTTTTTCCCTGGTGAACTTTGGTATATGTATGAATATACAAAAGATGATTTTTGGAAAAAAAAGGCGGAGTTTCAAACTGAATTGTTGGAGCCTTTAAAATCATATAAGGGTACTCATGATTTGGGTTTTATGCTCTATTGTAGTTATGGCAACGGATACCGTATGGAGCAATCGGATAAATATAAACAGGTATTGCTGGAGGGGGCAAACTCTTTGGCCTCTCGTTTTAACCCGGTGGTCGGTTGTATTCGTTCCTGGGATCATAATGGTGACAAATGGCAATATCCGGTTATTATAGATAATATGATGAACCTTGAATTTCTGTTTTGGGCAACCAAAGCATCGGGTGATTCTACATTCTACAAAATTGCGGTGACTCATGCCGATAATACGATGAAGTATCATTTCAGGAAAGATTATAGTTCTTATCATGTGATTGATTACGATACGATAACCGGTAATGTCCGAAACAAACATACCCATCAGGGATATGCTCATGAGTCTGCTTGGGCGCGTGGACAGGCATGGGGTTTATATGGCTATACGATGTGTTTTCGGGAGACTGGAGACAGGAGATATTTGAATCAGGCTGAACAAATCGCTTCTTTTATCTTTCATCATCCCAATCTTCCGTCGGATTTGATCCCTTATTGGGACTATAATGACCCGGAGATCCCAGCCTCTCCCCGGGATGTGTCGGCTGCTACGATAACTGCATCTGCTTTATATGAATTGTCGGCTTATTCGGATAAGGGTGGACAATATAAAAAATGGGCTGATACCATTATGGAAAATCTGACGGAATCATATAGGGTTCCCTTGAATCAGATGCATGGTTTTTTGTTGCATTCAAGCACCGGGCATAAACCGGCAGGAACGGAGATCGATGTTCCGATCGTTTATGCTGATTATTATTTTCTGGAAGCACTGCTCCGGAAAAAGAATCTGGAAGAATGACTTTTTTCAGTGTTGATTTAGAGCCTGTTTGAATTTTGTTCGACACTGTTTTGCTGTTTGTTTTCGAGGATATTTATCTGTTTTCATTATCGATGACAACACGAAGGTAGGGCCTCGCAACAGGCAGAAATACGGTTTGGGGAGTATCGGCGAAGATCGGTGCGGAAACGGGTAGGAAAAGGCAGAATATAGATGTCATTATGTTTTGAATATCAGTAATTATTTCTTATCTTTATAGGACGATAAAATGATGGGGATTATGATGCTGAATGAATTCGAAGTCAGGAGTTACGGGGGGCAGGAATTGGCGGTCTTTTACGGTCTGGATTTGATGCCGGCATCGGCAGGGAAACGGTTGTCCAAATGGGTGGGGGAAACCCGGAGCTAAAGACAGAGCTACAGGGTAACGGTTGGAGGAAAGGAAAGAAGATGTTGATTCCCCCTGCAGGTGAGGACGATCGTACAATATCTGGGTGAGCCTTGAAACAAGGGACTTCTGCGTACGAAACAAGGGACTTTGGTGTGTCAAACCATGGAGTTCGGGAGGTGAAAGACCGGACTTCCGGATGCGAAAGAAGGGATTTTTCTCGTTCCTGTCGTGTCTTTGCCGGTTTAAAGAGGGGCAAGGAAATGAGCTTATATATATATTAATATATTTATTTTAAGATGTAGGATTGAACCATAATGAACGGAAAACCTCTGTAAGCTACTTGTAATGAGTTGTTTATATTGTGCTATTGACTGCACCGTTTTTATTTGGAGGTAAAATGTTTGGTTTAAACAGGCTCTAAGATGTTGTTTTTGAGATATAATTATTTCGGCTATCGGATAAAAAGATTAATTTTGTAGCTCAGTGTGATGTTGTTGTCGCATTGAGCTAACTTTAAATTCGGACATTTATGAAATCAAGTCTTCTTATTTCCCTTTGTTTGGTATTTCTTTGTTCTTGTCAGGAACTCCCGATAGAAGAATATGCCGTGATTCCCCAACCGGCGGAAATTGCCTACACTTCCGGGTTTGTCAAATTGAAGAGCCAGCCCGTTGTCGCCTATCCTTCGGAGCTGGCGAATGAAGCGCAACTCCTTCAATCCTATCTGTCTTCCGACTTTTCAGTCGGAGCCGTATTGAATGAAGGTGGCGGGAAGGCGGATATAACCTTACAGTTGGACCCGACTGTTTTGCCGGATAAAAAGGAAGGCTATGTTTTGGACGCAATATCCGGGAAGGTCATGATAAAAGCCAATTCACCGGCCGGTATCCTGAATGGTGTTCAGACTTTGAGGCAGGTGATCAAAGAAAAAGACGGCAAGTTGATGGTACAGAAGGCGATCGTTACGGACTACCCTGCTTTTTCGTGGCGTGCCTTTATGTTAGACGAAGGTCGTTATTTCAAAGGCAAAGAAGTGGTGAAGCAACTGTTGGATGAAATGGCAGACCTGAAAATGAATGTCTTCCACTGGCATCTGACCAACGATCAAGGATGGCGTATCGAAATAAAGAAGTATCCGAAGTTGACGGAAATAGGAGCTTTCAGGGATTCTTCCGAAATCAACCATTTTGGGAGTGACGTGTATGACGGTAAACGTCATGGCGGTTTTTATACGCAGGAAGATTTAAAAGAAATTGTGGATTATGCGGCAAAACGCCATATAACGATAATACCGGAGGTGAGTATGCCAGGACATGCCAGTGCAGCTATCGCATCTTATCCCTGGTTAGGGACGAGCGGAAAACAGATAAAAGTGCCGGGGAAATTCGGTGTACATTATGAAGTTTTTAATGTGGCTGATCCTGACGTGATGAAATTCTTGGACGAGGTGACAGATGAGGTAATCGCGATCTTCCCCGGTTCTGTGTTCCATATCGGAGGTGATGAAGTGAAATATGATCAATGGAAAAATTCCCCAGCGATACGTGCTTACATGACCAAACATAATTTGAAGACTCCGGCCGAACTTCAGGTCTATTTTACAAATGAAATATCCAATATGTTGGCAGCCAAGGGCAAGAGAATGATGGGATGGAATGAAATTACCGGAGATAAACTGCACGAATATCAGTCAGATGCCGATACAGAAGGCGTGAAGCAGGAGTTGGCTTCCGGTACGATCGTCCATTTCTGGAAGGGAGACACGGCTCTTATTAGGAAAACAATAGAAAAGGGATATGATGTCGTGAATTCTTATCATGAATATACCTATTTGGATTATTCATACGAGTCGATTCCTATGGAAAAAGCTTACTCGTTCAATCCTGTACCGGAGGGCCTGACGGATGATCAGAAAAGTAAAGTATTGGGATTAGGATGCCAAATGTGGGGAGAGTTTATCCCGACAGTCGAGAGCATGAATCTGAAAGTCTATCCCCGCTTGGCCGCTTATGCGGAAACAGGGTGGACGGATGCTTCCAACAAGGACTATCAACGTTTTTTGGACAAATTGAATTCCTTTCTACAAAAGTGGAAAACGGAAGGAATTACCTGTGGTCCGGTTCAATAGGAAATCATTGTTAAATAATAAAATAACATCGATCTGGGTTAAACCTTTCGTCCGGCTCCAAGTCTATTATCCAGAAGCGCTTCAAAAACAAATAAGTTTAATATTAATAACAGGTAATTAGTTTATGAAGAAGGTAATAGGATTGTGTTTGGTTCTCTTGATCAGTTCGGTTTCTGTTTTTGCCCAAGATGGCAAACGAGGTGCAAAAAAAGGAGGTGATCCGGCACAACGTTGTGAAAAAATGATTGCTGATCTGAAATTGGATGAGAAACAGGCGGCAGATTTCCGTAAAGTGGAAGCTGAGTTCAGAGATAAGATGAAAGCGGAAAGAAAACAGGCCGATTTGGATCGTCGGAAGATGCGCGAAAAGATGATGAGCTTGCGGGATGATCGGGATGCGGAGATGAAAAAGATACTGACGGAGGATCAGTATAAACAATATCTCGAAAAGCAACGCCCCCAGTCTCCTCGTAAAAGACATGGTCGCAAGGAATGAAAAAACGACTCCCGTCTCATATTGTTTGGAACGGGAGTCATTTTTTATGGGACAAGAATTTATAATGTTTTTACTTTCAGGTTTCTCCAGAGAACCTTGATACCGCCTCCATCATGGATTTGCAGAGCAATGCGTCCCTGTCCGGCTCCGATCTTTTCATCGTTGATGTTGACCATCTCTTGACCGTTCAACCAAGTTTGGACATTGTCTCCCTGTACTTTGATACGCATGGTATTCCAGTCACCCTCTTTCAGGATATTTTCTTTTTCATCCGGGATTTGGATCAACCAGCCGCGTCCGTATGATTCATAGATGCCGCCAGTGTCATGGCCTTTGGGAGCTACTTCAACCTGCCAACCGTTCACTTTAACATCCTCTTCGATAAAGGAACGGATGAATACGCCGGAGTTCCCGTCTGCTTCCTGCTTAAATTCAACCGTCAGGTCGAAGTCGTCATAGTAATCGCGTGTAGCCAGATAGCCGTATTTCTTGTCCGGACCGCTTTCACAGATCAGCAAACCATCTTCTACATACCACTTTTCCGTGCCATAGGCTTCCCATCCCTTTAGGTCTGTACCGTTGAATAGCGTCACTTCTTTTGTCTTGCGGGGGAGTTCTTTGATCTTGATGTTACGGAAAGAAGCAGGGTATCCGTGGTCTTGCAGGCAAAGGACACCTTTCTTGGCCAAGCCGTATTCTGGGGCGTTTGCCCATTTACCGCTGTTCTTCTTTGCATACCAATCGTCAGTCCAGGCTTCGAATTCTAGGATTTTGACTCCGTTCAACCAATGTTCTACATGTCCGTTGTCGAATACGATCTTTGAATTGTTCCACTCTCCTTGCGGGTTTACTTTCATTTTTGCCTTGTCGGGGAGGTGCATGGCGTAGTCGACACCCAACTTCTGCCATTCTTCCAGTGGTTCGGGGAAGTTAGGTTCGTCTATTAACTGATATTCCGGTCCCGTGACGTATGGAACGGCGAATTGGGGACGTTCGACTACATGGTATAGCATACCGCTGTTGCCTCCTTTGGACAATTTCCAGTCCCAAGACAATTCGAAGTTCTCATACTGCTTGTCGGTTACGATATAACCACTCGCGTCGCTACCGTCTCCTTTTGCTTGGATGCATCCGTCAACCACATGCCAGGGTTGTGTCAGGGTTGTTCCGTTGTAATCTTTCCAGCCGTTTAATGTTTTGCCGTCGAAGAGGAGTTGCCAGCCGTCTGCGATTTCTTCGGGTGTAAGTGTATTGGGTTCAACACTGGTACACGAAGAAAATAGGGCCAACGATATGGCACAAGTAGACAAAAAGCCGGTGGCTGTCGTTCTTTTCATTACTGATTCCATTCTAGAATTAAGTTTTTAGGTGAATAATTGATATGGTGACAAAGATACATTATAGTAATGAGTTTCCAAATTCATTACTACGATTTGAGAAATCCAAAAGTATAGATGTTTTATCAGTATACCGTCTTTCCATGTACATTATAAAGATCTATAAAATCATTCCGTATATCCATAAACTGTTGTAAAGTGAGAGATAAAAGAAGTTGCAGTTGTAACGTTCAGAGGTTCAGGAGTTAGCGTAAAGAGATAGCAACCGGGTGAAAAAAAGTTGCAGAAATGTTTGGTGGATATGTTGTAAAGCACTACTTTTGCATCCGCATTCGAGAGAGAACGCAGGTGTTTAAATGATGAAACAAAAAACTTTTGAAAAAAGTTCCGATAAAATTTGGAAGTTAAAAATAAAAGTTATTATCTTTGCACCCACGTTCGCTAAGAGAAAGCGAAAAAAAGTTCTTTGAAAGCATTACATATCAACAAGTAGTACAAGAGACGTAGTAGGAATACTGACATACCGTCAAGACTACAATAGACAGATAGAGATTCTGAGCAAAAGGTATAAACAAAATCAACAACGAAGAGTTTGATCCTGGCTCAGGATGAACGCTAGCGACAGGCTTAACACATGCAAGTCGAGGGGCAGCATGATTTGTAGCAATACAGATTGATGGCGACCGGCGCACGGGTGAGTAACGCGTATGCAACTTACCTATCAGAGGGGGATAGCCCGGCGAAAGTCGGATTAATACCCCATAAAACAGGGGTCCCGCATGGGAATATTTGTTAAAGATTCATCGCTGATAGATAGGCATGCGTTCCATTAGGCAGTTGGCGGGGTAACGGCCCACCAAACCGACGATGGATAGGGGTTCTGAGAGGAAGGTCCCCCACATTGGTACTGAGACACGGACCAAACTCCTACGGGAGGCAGCAGTGAGGAATATTGGTCAATGGCCGAGAGGCTGAACCAGCCAAGTCGCGTGAAGGAAGAAGGATCTATGGTTTGTAAACTTCTTTTATAGGGGAATAAAGTGGAGGACGTGTCCTTTTTTGTATGTACCCTATGAATAAGCATCGGCTAACTCCGTGCCAGCAGCCGCGGTAATACGGAGGATGCGAGCGTTATCCGGATTTATTGGGTTTAAAGGGTGCGTAGGTGGTGATTTAAGTCAGCGGTGAAAGTTTGTGGCTCAACCATAAAATTGCCGTTGAAACTGGGTTACTTGAGTGTGTTTGAGGTAGGCGGAATGCGTGGTGTAGCGGTGAAATGCATAGATATCACGCAGAACTCCGATTGCGAAGGCAGCTTACTAAACCATAACTGACACTGAAGCACGAAAGCGTGGGGATCAAACAGGATTAGATACCCTGGTAGTCCACGCAGTAAACGATGATTACTAGGAGTTTGCGATACAATGTAAGCTCTACAGCGAAAGCGTTAAGTAATCCACCTGGGGAGTACGCCGGCAACGGTGAAACTCAAAGGAATTGACGGGGGCCCGCACAAGCGGAGGAACATGTGGTTTAATTCGATGATACGCGAGGAACCTTACCCGGGTTTGAACGTAGTCTGACCGGAGTGGAAACACTCCTTCTAGCAATAGCAGATTACGAGGTGCTGCATGGTTGTCGTCAGCTCGTGCCGTGAGGTGTCGGCTTAAGTGCCATAACGAGCGCAACCCTTATCACTAGTTACTAACAGGTGAAGCTGAGGACTCTGGTGAGACTGCCAGCGTAAGCTGTGAGGAAGGTGGGGATGACGTCAAATCAGCACGGCCCTTACATCCGGGGCGACACACGTGTTACAATGGCATGGACAAAGGGCAGCTACCTGGCGACAGGATGCTAATCTCCAAACCATGTCTCAGTTCGGATCGGAGTCTGCAACTCGACTCCGTGAAGCTGGATTCGCTAGTAATCGCGCATCAGCCATGGCGCGGTGAATACGTTCCCGGGCCTTGTACACACCGCCCGTCAAGCCATGGGAGCCGGGGGTACCTGAAGTCCGTAACCGCAAGGATCGGCCTAGGGTAAAACTGGTGACTGGGGCTAAGTCGTAACAAGGTAGCCGTACCGGAAGGTGCGGCTGGAACACCTCCTTTCTGGAGCTGGAATCTCTAGATTAAGTCCGATGAGGTATGTAGCTCTCTGGTACTACGGTTGAATATGTATATATATATGATCTTAAACTGGAAAGACCAGTATATAGAGAGAAAGATGATGCTGAGATGAAAATTTCAGGCACATAACGGTTGACAGTCCTATAGCTCAGTTGGTTAGAGCGCTACACTGATAATGTAGAGGTCGGCAGTTCAACTCTGCCTGGGACTACCAGTTGAAAAACGGGGGATTAGCTCAGCTGGCTAGAGCATCTGCTTTGCACGCAGAGGGTCAACGGTTCGAATCCGTTATTCTCCACGATAAACTCCGTAAGGGGTAAAAAAAGATCTTTGACGTATTGGACAACTTCAAAAAAGTAAAGTAACAAAAAAATAGAGCAAGCTGAAGATATATCAATCCGACACGGGCTTCAATTTTAGCAATAAAAGGAAGCAGTGTCAGTGATAAAGAAAGTAAGCAAGGGCAGACGGTGGATGCCTTGGCTCTCGGAGGCGATGAAGGACGTGATAAGCTGCGATAAGCTTGGGGTAGGTGCAAATAACCTTTGATCCCAAGATTTCCGAATGGGGCAACCCGGCTGGTAGAAGGCCAGTCATTCCGTAAGGAAGGCGAACGTGGGGAACTGAAACATCTAAGTACCCATAGGAGAAGAAAACAAAAGTGATTCCGCAAGTAGTGGCGAGCGAACGCGGAACAGCCCAAACCGATGATGTTTAGGCATTGTCGGGGTAGTAGGACCACGTTGTGGCAAGAGATTAAGGAAGTAGAACGTTTTGGAACAAACGGCCGTAGACGGTGAAAGCCCAGTATACGACTCTTTAACGAAGCCTAGTGGAATCCTGAGTAGCGCGGAGCACGAGAAATTCTGTGTGAATCAGCGGGGCCCATCCCGTAAGGCTAAATACTCCCGAGAGACCGATAGCGAACCAGTACTGTGAAGGAAAGGTGAAAAGCACCTCGAACAGAGGAGTGAAATAGTCCCTGAAACCGTCTGCCTACAAGCGGTCGGAGCAACGTAAGTTGTGACGGCGTGCCTTTTGCATAATGAACCTACGAGTTACTTTCTCCGGCAAGGTTAAGGGCTTCAGGCCCGGAGCCGAAGCGAAAGCGAGTCTTAATAGGGCGTGATAGTCGGAGTGAGTAGACGCGAAACCAAGTGATCTACCCTTGGTCAGGATGAAGGTTGGGTAACACCAACTGGAGGTCCGAATGGGTATACGTTGAAAAGTGTTCCAATGAACTGAGGGTAGGGGTGAAAGGCTAATCAAACTTGGAGATAGCTCGTACTCCCCGAAATGCATTTAGGTGCAGCCTTTATTTAGTATAGCATGAGGTAGAGCGACTGATTGGATGCGAGGGCTTCACCGCCTATCAAGTCCAGATAAACTCCGAATGCGTGCTATATATTGATAAGGAGTGAGGGCGCGGGTGCTAAGGTCCGCGTCCGAGAGGAGAAGAATCCAGACCATCAGCTAAGGTCCCCAAATAACAGTTAAGTTGAACTAACGAAGTCGGACTGCAGAGACAGCTAGGATGTTGGCTTGGAAGCAGCCATTCATTTAAAGAGTGCGTAACAGCTCACTAGTCGAGGAGTCCGGCGTGGATAATACTCGGGCATAAACTGTTTACCGAAGCTATGGATGTAGAAATACATGGTAGGGGAGCATTCCAACGGCGTCGAAGGTGAAGGATGACCTTTGCTGGAGCTTTTGGAAACGCAAATGTAGGTATAAGTAACGATAAAGGAGGTGAGAAACCTCCTCGCCGAAAGACTAAGGTTTCCTGATCAACGTTAATCGGATCAGGGTAAGTCGGGACCTAAGGTTAAGCCGAACGGCGATACCGATGGAAGAATGGTTTAATATTCCCATACTACTTTATGGAGCGATGTGGAGACGGAGAAGTGAAAGTCCTGCCATCTGACGGAATAGGTGGTTGAAGAGTGTAGATGTAGATTCCTGTAGGCAAATCCGCAGGGAGAGTCGACCTTGACAGTATGCCGCGTGCTTGCACAAGGCAAAATGGACGTAATCAGGCTCCCAAGAAAATCCGCTAAGCATATTCATAAAGTACCCGTACCGTAAACGGACACACGTAGTTGGGTTGAAAATACTGAGGCGCTCGAGTGATTCACGGTTAAGGAACTAGGCAAATTGACCCTGTAACTTCGGGATAAAGGGTCCCTACTGAGAGGTAGGGCGCAGAGAATAGGTCCAGGCAACTGTTTAACAAAAACACATGGCTGTGCGAAATAGAAATATGAAGTATACAGCCTGACACCTGCCCGGTGCTGGAAGGTTAAGAGGAGAGCTCATCGCAAGAGAAGGCTTGAATTGAAGCCCCAGTAAACGGCGGCCGTAACTATAACGGTCCTAAGGTAGCGAAATTCCTTGTCGGGTAAGTTCCGACCTGCACGAATGGTGTAATGATCTGGACACTGTCTCAACCGTGAGCTCGGTGAAATTGTAGTATCGGTGAAGATGCCGATTACCCGCGATGGGACGAAAAGACCCCGTGAACCTTTACTATAGCTTTACATTGAATTTGGGCAATCGATGTGTAGGATAGGCCGGAGACCGTGAAGCAGGTACGCCAGTATTTGTGGAGTCGCCGTTGAAATACGGCCCTTTGGTTGTTTGAGTTCTAACCCGCAGAAGCGGGGACACTGTATGGTGGGTAGTTTGACTGGGGTGGTCGCCTCCAAAAGAGTAACGGAGGCTTCTAAAGGTACCCTCAGACCGATTGGTAACCGGTCGTAGAGTGTAATGGCATAAGGGTGCTTGACTGGGAGACAGACAAGTCGATCAGGTAGGAAACTAGAGCATAGTGATCCGGTGGTTCCGCATGGAAGGGCCATCGCTCAAAGGATAAAAGGTACTCCGGGGATAACAGGCTGATCGCTCCCAAGAGCTCATATCGACGGAGCGGTTTGGCACCTCGATGTCGGCTCGTCACATCCTGGGGCTGGAGAAGGTCCCAAGGGTTGGGCTGTTCGCCCATTAAAGTGGCACGCGAGCTGGGTTCAGAACGTCGTGAGACAGTTCGGTCTCTATCTATCGTGGGCGTAGGATATTTGAGGGGCTCTGACACTAGTACGAGAGGACCGTGTTGGACAGACCACTGGTTTACCGGTTGTACCGCCAGGTGCACCGCCGGGTATCTAAGTCTGGATTGGATAAGTGCTGAAAGCATCTAAGTACGAAGCCAGCCTCAAGATGAGATATCCCTAGAGGGTCGTTGTAGACTACGACGTAGATAGGCTACAGGTGTAAGGGCAGCAATGTCGAAGCCGAGTAGTACTAATAGCCCGAGACTTTCGATCATGTAAGGGTTGATATATCAGCAGGTGGCTGATGCCATATGTTTCTATTAGTTACTTTAGGTAATGGGGTTGTCCAGTCAAAATCTTACAAAGAGGTATTAAGGTGGTTATAGCGTTGGGGATCCACCTCTTCCCATTCCGAACAGAGAAGTTAAGCCCAACCACGTCGATGGTACTGCGTAAAAGTGGGAGAGTAGATAGCCGCCGTTTTTTAGGAGTGAGAGCGAAAGTTCTCCGTGAAGGAAGCCGATTCAGTTTTGAGTCGGCTTTTTTCGTTCCCGACAGCCTATAAGCCATGTGGATGTCAGGGTATTCCTTAAACAGTATTTCTGCCCTTTCCCTTTTGGTTTTCCGTATTCTTCTGGTATAATATAATATTATTCTATCTTTATCGTTCAATATATATTGACTGAATATTTCGATATGAAAAGTATATATGATTCCCGCCAACGGTTGAAGTTTGTATTTATTTTTACGGCTATCCTGATCGCGATCGCTTCACTTGTTGTTTCTGATATGCTGATAAAAGATCTGGCCCAGGAAGAACGCCAGAAAATGGAAGTATGGGCGGAGGCTACTCGTTTGACGGCAAGTAAGAACACGGCTGTGGATTTGTCTCTTGTTTTGAAAATCCTGGAAGGAAATACGACTATCCCGGTTGTACTTTGTAATGACAAAGACAGCATCATGTTCGTAAAGAATATAAGCTTCCCCGAAAATGATGTGGAAGAATTTAAGAAAGTAAAAGTAAAGGAGCTGAAAAGCAAAAATACGATTGTGATCGATATGGAGGATGGAACTTTCCAATATGTCTATTATGACGATTCTGTCATCCTAAAGCGATTGTTGATTTATCCTTATGCGCAGCTTACGGTTGTATTCGTTTTTATTGTGATTGCTTTTCTGGCGCTTGCAAGCACGAAGAAGGCCGAACAGAATAAAGTGTGGGTTGGACTGTCTAAAGAAACGGCTCATCAGTTAGGAACGCCTATTTCGTCTTTGATAGCTTGGGTGGAATATCTGCGGACAAAAGATATAGATTCTTCTCTCTTGAACGAGATGGAAAAAGATGTGAAGCGTTTGGAAACGATTGCGGAGCGTTTTTCCAAGATCGGTTCCAATCCGGACCCAGTCCCAGTGGATATCAATAATTCTATCCGTTCGGCCTTGAGCTATATGAGCACACGTATTTCTTCGAAGGTCAAGATTTATACGCATCTTACCGACGGGCCGGTTCCGGTGTTGATGAATGACTCTCTTTTTGCTTGGGTTATAGAGAATCTGACAAAAAATGCGGTAGATGCAATGGAAGGGCAGGGGGAAATCACGTTTCAGGTGGAGGAACGTGATAAAGTCGTTCGTATCGATGTGACCGATACCGGGAAGGGGATCGCCAAATCTAAGTTTAAAACCGTATTTAATCCCGGTTATACGACCAAAAAGCGTGGGTGGGGGCTAGGCTTGTCTCTGGTAAAGCGTATTATCGAATCTTATCACGGCGGAAGGATATTTGTTAAGAGTTCGGAAGTCGGCAAAGGCACGACTTTTCGAATTGAGCTTCGGAAATATAAGGGCTAAAATCTTAGATAGTAAAAAATAACTGCAAAGATGTTGCATTTGTGTTTAGTTTTTTCGTACCTTTGCAAGGTTTTTACACTAAAAGGCTTTGGGAAAGTTTAAATTATATAATGTAGATTTGAAAAATCTCACTCCAGGAATACACGAATTCGAGTATTTATTGGAGAATAAGTTTTTTGTGGATATTGATGGAGACCAAGTCCAGAAGGGCAAAGTGAAGGTTAACCTCACGGTAAAACGGTCTTCCATGATGTTTGAAATGAACTTTCAGATTGAAGGTGTTGTTATGGTTCCGTGCGACAGATGTCTGGACGATATGGAAATCCCAATCGACACGCATAATCGCCTGGTGGTAAAGTTCGGTAAAGAATATGCCGAAGAAAGTGACGAAGTAGTGGTTATACCGGAAGACGAAGGTGCTATTAACCTCGCGTGGTTCCTGTATGAATTTATTGCATTGGCAATACCTATGAAGCATGTACATGCTCCGGGAAAATGTAATAAGGCTATGTCGTCCAAGTTGAAGAAGCATACCGCCAGAAGCACTGAAGACGGAGATGAAGAGTACGAAGACGATAGCGTGGAAGAAGATATCGCGATTGATGACGACGTACCTGTGGCAACAGATCCGAGATGGGATGGTCTGAAAGGTTTACTTGAGAATGATAACAATTAAATAAATTAAAACATGGCACATCCTAAAAGAAGACAAGGTAAGACAAGAACAGCCAAGAGAAGAACTCATGACAAGGCTGTTGCTCCCACAATGGCTATTTGCCCGAACTGCGGCGCATGGCACATTTATCACACTGTATGCGGCGAATGCGGCTATTACAGAGGTAAGTTAGCTATCGAAAAAGAAGCAGCTGTGTAAGTTTATCCTAACTGATTAAGTTTTGATAAACCAAGAAATAGCCCTAAAAGTATTTTTAGGGCTTTTTTTTAATTGGGATATATAGTCCTTTTTATTTTTAAAGATATGGATAAGATAAATGCGGTAATAACAGGCGTAGGCGGATACGTTCCCGAAGATGTGTTGACGAACGAAGATATTTCGAAGTTGGTGGATACGACGGATGAATGGATCATGACGCGTGTTGGCATCAAAGAACGCCGAATTTTGAAAGGTGAGGGCTTGGGAACCTCATATATGGGTATACGGGCTGTGAAGCAGTTACTCGAAAAGACAAATGTGAACCCGGAAGAGATAGAAGTGATCCTCACAGCAACAACTACGCCTGACCATCATTTCCCGACCACTTCCTCCATTATAGCTTACCATACCGGTTGCAAGAATGCAATGACTTTCGATTTGCAGGGGGCTTGTGCCGGTTTTTTGTATGCCTTGGAAACAGGTTCCAATTATATCCGTTCGGGACGCTATAAGAAAGTGGTTGTTGTGGCAGGCGATAAAATGACTGCTATAACGGACTATCAAGATCGTTCTACCTGTCCTTTGTTCGGCGATGCCTGTGGTGCTGTGCTGCTCGAACCTACAACGGAAGAAGTGGGTGTGATGGATACGATCTTGCGTACCGATGGTGTAGGCTATTCACATCTGATTATGAAATCCGGCGGTTCGGCCTATCCTCCTTCACACGATACGGTGGATAATCGCGAACATTTCGTTTTCCAGGATGGCAAATATGTCTTTAAGTACGCAGTTTCGTATATGGCTGATGTTGCTGCCGAGATTGCCGAACGGAACGGGCTGACACACGATGATATCGCATGGATCGTGCCTCATCAGGCAAACTTGCGCATCATCGATGCGACAGCAAAACGTCTGGGTGTGGACATGGAAAAGGTGATGATCAATATCCAGAAATACGGAAATACCAGCGCCGGGACAATCCCTATCTGCCTTTGGGAGTGGGAAGACAAACTGAAGAAAGGCGATAATCTGATTCTTGCCGCTTTTGGCGCCGGTTTTACCTGGGGTGCAATTTATCTTAAATGGGGATATAATGGAAAACAAGCATAAATCCGGCTTTGTTAATATTGTCGGTAATCCGAACGTCGGGAAGTCTACGTTGATGAACCGTTTGGTGGGAGAGCGTATCTCGATCATCACTTCGAAAGCACAGACAACGCGGCACCGAATCATAGGGATCGTGAATACCGCAGATATGCAGATTGTGTATTCTGACACGCCGGGAGTCCTGCATCCGAATTATAAGTTGCAGGAATCTATGCTTAATTTTTCTCAGTCGGCACTTGGTGATGCCGATGTATTGCTTTATGTAACCGATGTTGTCGAAAAGATCGACAAGAATGAAGAATTTCTCCAGAAGGTCCAGAAAGTGGAATGTCCGGTCCTGTTACTGATTAACAAGATTGATACGACTACCCAACCAGAATTGGAAAAGCTGGTAGCCGAGTGGAAAGAACTTCTTCCGAAAGCTGAGATCATTCCGATCTCAGCCCTTTCGAATTTTAATATAGATTACGTGAAACGTAGGGTAGAAGATCTGATGCCTGAATCTCCTCCCTATTTCGAGAAAGATGCGCTTACCGATAAGCCGGCCCGTTTCTTTGTGACGGAGATCATTCGCGAGAAGATTCTCCTGTATTATCAGAAAGAAATCCCGTATGCGGTGGAAGTCGTTGTTGAGCTGTTTAAAGAAGAAGCCGAGCTGATTCATATCAAAGCGCTCATTATTGTTGAACGCGATTCCCAAAAAGGAATCATCATCGGGTATCGTGGCCAGGCATTGAAAAAGGTAGGTGCTATGGCACGTAAGGATATCGAACGCTTCTTTGATAAGAAGGTTTTCCTGGAAATGTTTGTCAAAGTAGAAAAAGACTGGCGTAACCGGGACAACATGCTGAAGAACTTCGGTTATCAGCTGGATTAATTAACAGCACAGACAGAAAAAGTTGTTTATGGGAAATATTGTTGCAATAGTTGGTAGACCCAACGTAGGAAAGTCCACTCTCTTCAACCGTTTGACACAGACGCGCCAGGCGATTGTCAACGAGGAAGCAGGCACTACCCGCGACCGTCAGTATGGCAAGGCAGAGTGGACAGGTAAAGAATTTTCGCTGATTGACACCGGCGGATGGGTGATTAATTCGGATGATGTTTTTGAAGAAGAGATAAACAAGCAGGTGAAAGTCGCTCTTGAAGAGGCAGACGTGATCTTGTTTGTCGTTGATGTCTTGAATGGAGTTACGGATTTGGATAACGAAGTAGCTGCTATCCTGCGTCGTGCCAAGAAGCCTGTGATTGTTGTGGCCAATAAAGCGGATAACTTCGAATTGCATCCCTCCTCTGCCGAATTTTATTCTTTCGGATTAGGTGACCCTTTCTGTATCTCTGCTATCAACGGTTCTTGTACAGGCGATTTGTTGGATAAAATCGTTGCTACGCTTCCGGATGACAAGCAGGAGATGCTCGAAGAAGAGCTGCCCCGTATCGCCATCATCGGCCGTCCGAATGCAGGCAAATCTTCTTTGATCAACGCCTTTATCGGTGAAGACCGCCATATTGTAACGGATATTGCTGGTACGACCCGTGATTCTATTTACACGAAATATAACAAGTTCGGCCTGAATTTCTATTTGGTGGATACGGCCGGTATCCGTAAGAAGGGGAAGGTGAATGAGGATCTGGAATACTATTCCGTGATCCGTTCGATCCGCGCCATTGAGAATTCGGATGTCTGCGTGTTGATGCTAGATGCCACCCGAGGTATCGAAAGTCAGGATTTGAACATCTTCTCTTTGGTTCAGAAGAACAAGAAAGGCTTGGTCGTTTGTGTGAACAAATGGGATTTGGTGGAAGATAAAAGCCAAAAGGTGATTGATACCTTTATGAGTGCGATTCGTGAGCGTCTGGCTCCGTTTACCGATTTTCCGATCCTGTTTATTTCGGCATTGACAAAACAGCGCATTCTGAAGGTGCTGGAAACAGCCAAAGATGTATACGAAAACCGTCAGCGCCGTGTTCCGACAGCCAAGCTGAACGAAATCATGCTGCCGATCATCGAGAACTATCCGCCTCCTGCTTGGAAAGGAAAATATATCAAGATTAAATATATTACGCAGCTTCCTGCCGGCCAGGTTCCTTCGTTTGTGTTTTTCTGTAACTTGCCGCAATGGATCAAAGAGCCTTACAAACGCTTCCTGGAAAACAAGATCCGGGAAAACTGGAACTTTACGGGAACGCCGATTAATGTATTTATTCGGGAAAAGTAAAAAGAAAAGCGCCGGTTGGCGCTTTATGGCGGAGTGTGAACCGTGCCGGATTCGAACCGGCGACCTCTGCCCTGTCAAGGCAGCGCTCTAAACCAGCTGAGCTAACGGTTCCGATGCTGTAAAGATAAAATGAATCCCCGGGAGTCATGCACTCTCCGGGGATTTTTTTATGATTTTTTTGTTTTTAAGCGGCGAATGCTTACAGCGAGTTCAGCAATTTATTCAATTCATTTACCATTTCGGCTGCTGACTGTTGAGTTTCGGACAGGCCTTCCGGGGTAAATTTAGCCACTGCTTTGTTTAATTTGTTCAATTTGCCTTTAGCCCCTTTGGCTGCCAGCTCTTCGCGGAGGATACGGATTTTTTCGCAGTCCTGAATACCTTCGACCAAACGTTCGAAACGGATCGAACTGCGGGGGCCAGGATAGATACTGTATGTATCGCCGGCTGCCCAAGTGCGGAAGCGTGAGTCGCGCAAGGGATCGGCTGTCCAACTGTTTACGGCCCAGCGCAGGTAACCGTCATAGCCTCCGGCGATGGCATGCAGGGCTGTCCAAGTAGCTTCGGCCGGATCGGAGAAAGTAAAGGTGTTCGGGAAGGCTTCCGAGCAACACGTGTAGACCGTGCTGATCTGTCCTTTGCGTTCGCGTTCGGCTTTTACGTTTTCTGGAAATTTATGGCCGTAAGGGATACTCAGGTAATACAAGTCGGATTGGATTTCAGGATGATAGTTGCCCGCCAGCGTGATCTTGAATTCGGGATCGGCCTGCTTGATGACTTTGATTGCTTCGCGCATGGCTTCCATAGGACGTTCGTCCATAGAGATGGCAGTCTTTTCAAACCAGCCTTTTTTACGCAGGTGACGGGAGAAGTCTTTCAGGAACGAACCCCAGTATTCGGTATATTCGGCATCGCCAGGTTTGACATTGATAAACTGTACCCGGCTGGTCGCTTCATCGTAATAGTCGAAAGTCAAAGCCCAAGGGATCATGGTGTAGCAACTGATCATATCTTTGATCCCCACTTCGTTCATCATGAATTCCACCCATTTGTCAAATACGTCATAACTGTATACCCATGTCCCGTCGATTTTCTTGATACGGGTTACCATGCTGTCGAAATGGTCTTCCGTCTGGCCGGCCCAAGGTTTATGCATGATGCTGGTCGTGATGGCCCGTTGTCCGGCATTGGCCAACATCTTCATGATCGGAAGCATGGCGTCGAAATGCTCCTTGCTCCAAAGAGGAACCTGGTAGTAACGGGCTACGGAATAGGGATTTTGCCACAGGTCCAGATGGAAAGCCCAGTCTTGCGGAGCTGGCAGCGTACGGTTCTGCACGTCGATTTCTACCTGGAGTTTCATATCTTGGAAATTCTTTCCTGAAACGGTCAACGTCCCCTTATATTTCCCTGCGCGGGCATCTGATGGAACCCATACGTTCAGCCAGATCGGTTGTGTCGTACAAGCTTTGATATCCTGTATTTTTACAATATCCAAGACATCGGCTACGACAGACGAATCCCATTCGGCCTTGTTTTCGCGATGTCCGCAACCACCTTTGCGGTCCTTGTTCAGCTCGTCGGTCATGACATAGCGTACGAAGTTCGTCGTGATGGCAGAAGCCGGGATGACGGCCGAGCCGCTTTTCAGTTCGCTGACGGTGACCGTTACGTCGTCCAACGCTTCTTTAGTCCACAACACGGCTTGTGCATTGATACGTTCCCCTTTCCAGGCTTTCCCTTGCCAGCGGGTTGTCTTCTTGATGTCGGGGACATTCAGTTTTTTGTAGCGGATATCCGTTGTTCCCCAGCTGAGGCAGGTTGGCGTTGTCATTTTGTTCCAGACTTCTGCGCCGTCATGCGGTTTGGTGTCTGTAAGTTCCTCATAATTGCCCAAAGGATACTTTTCTGTCTGTTGAGCGAAACAGACCGGCCCTAATGTCAGCAAGGCCGATAGGATAAGAGCATTTTTCATGAAATGATTGATGTTTTTTAGTTTACGTGGGTAAAGATAGGAAACAATTGACAATTGACAATGGAGAATTGATAATTAGGGAGGGAAAGATATTGTCAATTGCTCTTTGTCAATTCTCAATTCTCCGATAATGACAGGTGATCAGGTCGCCGCTATCGTCATGGAGATGCATACCGCTTCCTTCGCAATAGCGGAACATGTCGCAGTCTGCGCACTGTCCTTTTCGTGCCCATTCCCGATTGCGATATTCTTTGAAGCCGTTGTTCCAGACATCAACAAAGCTGTCTTTGTAGATATTTCCCTGATGGAAGTTGGCACGGATGCTCGGACAGCCGGATATAGATCCGTCGATCAGTACCGATGCCGTGCTGATACCAGCATTGCAGTGAAAAATCTGGTCGCGTACTTCCCCCTCGTAATTGCCGAGGAAACCTTCACAGGCAAAACTAGCATGTATCTTTCCCTCGGCGCGGCAATGACGGATGAATTTGAGGATCCAAGTGAATTGTGTGTCGTCGATCTGCAATTCCGGTGTCTCTGCCGCCCGGCCCACAGGAAAAATGGTGAAGATACGCCAGTTCTTGACTCCCAGCTCGATCAGAAAATCCTTGAGCAGCATCAGGTCCTTGAAGTTTTTCTGATTGACGCAGGTCACGACGTCCCAGACGATTTCCTTCTCTTCTGCCAGCATCGCAATGGCATTGACAGCGCCTTCGAAGCTCCGGCGGTTTCCCCTGAGCCAGTTGTGCGCCTCTTCGAACCCGTCGAGGCTGATGGTGATGGAGTGCATTCCGGCCGCCAATAGCGAGTCCAGTCGTGTGCGGTTGAGCAGCAATCCGTTGGAGACGATTCCCCAGGGATATTCGCGTTTGTTCAATTCCCGCCCGCATGCTTCGATATCTTTACGGACCAATGCTTCTCCGCCGGTAAACGTGATCATCACCTTATGCGGGTCCACGTGAGGCGTGATTTCGTCTATCACTTTCAGGAAATCTTCGACCGGCATGTCCGGATGGGCGGACGAGACATGGCAGTCGCTACCGCAATGGAGGCAGGAGGCGTTACAACGGAGCGTGCACTCCCAAAAGAGCGTACGCAATTCATGTATCTTGGCTCGGTTCTTCCGGATGCTTCTGAATAATTCTAATGCAAGGCGTTTGCGTAATCCGGGACGTTTATTCATTCTTTGTCTTTTCTTTTAAGGTTGAACTTTATTTCTTTTTCGACAGAGCCTTTAAACCAACTTCCTGTGTTTCCCTTATAATCATCGCTGGAAAGTGTAAGGTTCGTAGAGTCTTTTTCGTATGAACCGTTTTGGGGACCGTCTATATCCGTTGCTATGATCCGTAATTTGTCGGTTGGAAATTCTTCAAACTGGCAATGAAAGACTCCAGCAGGATCTGTGGAAACAGCTGGTATCGTGTCAAACCAATGTCTGTTATCGCCATGATGTTCTACCAGACATTTTATTTCAATATCCGGAATCGGCATATTTTCTTGGTTTACGACTTTTCCTTTGATTGTAAAGTCGGCATGAGGAGTACCGTACATGGCGGCTCCCGGTTCAGAGTCACATGTGGAGAAACCTAGCAGCATTAGTACGCTGGTTAATAGCCAATTGAGACTTTTTAGGAAGGAGGAAGAGATCTTTTTCATACTTTTATAGCATTTGTTTATACTATATTGATGCAAATATACTTTTTATAGTTGCTTCTTTATCATTTTCTTTTGGATATATTATATTCTTCTATGGAATAGATTCGTTTTTCGGATACGATCCATAAGTTGTCTGCTTGGCGGCGGACGACTTATGAGAGTAATCTGAAGCCCTAAAAGAGCAGGGCTGGCGGGCTAAAGAATAAGGATGGACGAAATAAAGTACAGCGGGAATGCCCGGAATCAGCCGGATATTGAGTAACTTGCGCCCCAAATTCAATTGATCGATCAAACATGAAGGATTTTCTGCGTATACTGAGGCGTTTTGTGCCTCCCTATAAGAAATTTATGGTGTGGAATGTGATATTTAACGTCCTGTCTGCCATTTTGAACCTGTTCTCTTTTGCATTAATCATCCCGATTCTGAATATCTTGTTTAAAATCAGTGACGAAACCTATACCTATACGGATTGGACGTTCGCCCCTTTCTCGTTCGAAGCCTGGAAAGCGACTCCGGAATTGCTGAAAAACAACTTCTTTTGGTTCGTGTCCGACATGATCGAGACGAAAGGCGGTTCCTTCACGCTGATCATATTGGGTGTTTTCCTGATCGTGTCTACTTTCTTGAAGGTCGGGACGATGTATATGGCTTTTTATACGATGATCCCGATCCGTACGGGTGTCGTCCGCGACATCCGCAACCAGATCAATCGCAAGATAACGGAACTCCCTCTGGGCTTTTTCTCGGAAGAGCGGAAGGGGGATATAATCGCACGCGTTTCGGGAGATGTGAACGAGATCGAGACTTCGATCATGAGTTCGCTTGATATGCTCTTCAAAAACCCGATCCTGATCCTGATCTACCTGATCGGGATGATCGCCATCAGCTGGCAGCTGACGCTTTTTGTCTTCATCCTGCTGCCTTTCGCCGGATATGTGATGGGAACGGTCGGAAAGAAGTTGAAACGGAAATCGTTCGAGGGACAGCAACAATGGGGGTATCTGATGAGTCAGATAGAGGAGACGTTGGGTGGCCTGCGTGTTATCAAGGCTTTCAATGCGGAGGCGAAGATACAGGACCGTTTTGAGAAAAGCAACGAAACGTTTCGGCGGTTGACGAACCGCATTTACCGCCGCCAGCAGATGGCGCATCCTATGAGCGAGTTCTTGGGGACAGCCACGATCGCGATCGTGCTGTGGTATGGCGGTACGCTGATCCTGAGCAGTAACAGTCCGATCGACGCCTCTACTTTCATCTACTACTTGGTGATTTTTTACAGTATAATCAATCCGGCGAAGGATCTTAGCAAGGCCTCTTATGCCATTCAGAAAGGGCTTGCCTCTATGGATCGCGTCGATAAGATCCTGAAGGCGGAAAGCAATATTAACGATCCTGAGGATCCGAAACCGATTGCTCTGACGGAAAGTATTTGCTACCGGGATGTCTGGTTCAAGTACCAGCATGAATGGGTGCTGAAAGGCATTGACCTGACGATTCCGAAAGGACACACGGTAGCGCTGGTCGGCCAGTCGGGGTCGGGAAAGAGCACGTTGGTGGATTTGCTGCCTCGTTTCTATGATGTGGACAAGGGGAGCATAACGATCGACGGAACGGATGTGCGTGATGCGACCTTGTACGATCTGCGCAGCCTGATGGGGAATGTCAACCAGGAGGCGATTCTTTTTAACGACACATTTTTCAATAATATCTCTTTCGGAGTGGAAGGGGCTACACTCGAACAGGTCCAAGAGGCGGCCCGTATCGCCAATGCGCATGATTTTATCATGGCGAGCGAAGATGGATACGATACTAATATCGGTGACCGCGGCGGTAAGTTGTCGGGCGGACAGCGCCAGCGTATCAGTATTGCACGTGCCATTCTGAAGAACCCGCCGATCCTGATCCTCGACGAGGCGACTTCGGCGCTCGACACCGAGTCGGAACGCTTGGTGCAGGAGGCTTTGGAGAACCTGATGCGTAACCGTACGACGATCGTGATTGCACACCGGCTCTCGACGATTCGTAATGCGGACGAGATTTGCGTGATGCATGAAGGGGAGATTGTGGAACGCGGACGGCACGAGGAGCTGATTGCATTGGATGGATATTATAAAAGATTGTGCGATATGCAAAGTTTTTGATAAGGAATAATAGCTAAAGTGTTGATAATCTAAATATAATAGTTTTATGGAAAAGAAAGCATGGTTGATTTGTATTTGTTGTCTTTGTTGTATGTGTGGTGTTTCTGCACCGAAAAAGAACAATTTTTCGGTTAAGAGAGGCGTCAATATCAGTCATTGGTTGTCACAAAGTAATGTAAGAGGTGAAAATAGAGCTGTCTTTTTTACGGAGGCTGATGTTAAATTTTTGTCAGAAGTAGGATTTGACCATTTGCGCTTGCCTGTGGATGAAGAACAGATGTTTGCGCCCGATGGCAGTAAAGAAAAAGAAGCTTTTTCTTTGCTGCATAATGCTTTGTCGTGGTGTCAAAAATATCGGTTAAAAGCAATCGTGGATTTGCATATATTGCGTTCGCACCATTTTAATGCGAAGGAAAAACCTCTTTTTACTGATCGGAAAGAGCAGATTCGATTTTATGATTTGTGGAAGCAACTAAGTCAGGAATTGCATACCTATTCAGTCGATTTTTTAGCTTACGAATTGATGAACGAACCGGTAGCTGACGACCATGAACAGTGGAATAATATTGTAGCTGAATGTGTTCGGACCATTCGTCTGTTAGAACCCGAACGGTCGTTACTTGTTGGTTCTAATAGGTGGCAAGGATATGAAACGATGCGATATTTGAAGATACCTGAGAATGATCCGAACTTGATTATTAGTTTTCATTATTATAATCCCTTCTTGTTGACCCATTATAGGGCAGGTTGGACGGATGTAAAAGACTATACAGGAAAGGTGCATTATCCGGGAAAATTGATTGCTGATGAAGATTTGAAACACTTAAAAGGTGAATTGTATGACAAGTTCTCCTATTGGAATAAAGTGGAATTTAACAAAGAGGTGATTGAAAAACATTTCAAGGAGGTGGTCGATTTTGCCCGTTTACATCAACTCCCGTTGTATTGTGGTGAATTTGGTTGTATCGCCGCAACCCCAAAAGCCGATAAAGAACGTTGGTATCAAGATATGATAGAGTTGTTTGATAAGTATGAAATTGCGAGAGCCAATTGGGATTACAAAGGTGGTTTCGGAATTATAGAGCAAGGTATACCGCAAACGGATCTGATATATATACTTACAGGAAGAAATATCAAATAATTGTAATTATGAAATATAACGCATTTGTTTTTCTGTTTATGATTCTGATAGGATGCAATATGCCGGAAGTGAAAACGGGTAAACCGCTGTCTTATCATTTCGATGCCCCAGCCGGAATTTGGGAAGCATCGTTCCCGTTGGGTAACGGACGCCTCGGATTGATGCCGGACGGAGGTGTCGACACGGAAAATATTGTCTTGAACGAGATCTCCATGTGGTCGGGCAGTAAGCAGGATACAGATAATCCGCAGGCATATCACTCGTTGGGCACGATCCGGAAACTTCTGTTCGAAGGACGTAACGACGAAGCACAGGAACTGATGTACAATACTTTCGTCTGCAAAGGCGAAGGGAGCGGACAGGGGCAAGGAGCAAATGTCCCGTATGGCAGTTACCAACTGCTAGGTAACCTCGTGCTGAATTACGATTATCAAGGTACTTCCGATTCGATCTTCGGATATAGACGAGAATTGAATCTTGACAACGCGATTGCAACAGCTTCTTTTAGAAGGGGAAAGGTGACGTATAACCGCGAAGTCTTTACCTCTTTTGCCGATGATTTGGGGGTGATTCATTTGACTGCCGATGCGGATAGGGCGCTGAACTTCTCGTTTGGGATGAACCGTCCCGAACATTATAAGGTGACTGCCGACGGTAATGACCTTCTGATGCAGGGGCAGTTGCCTGACGGTGTCGATACGCTGGAGATGAAAGGCCTCCGCTATGCATCGCGTGTCCGCGTCATCCTGCCGAAAGGGGGAAATGTGACTCCGGGAGATTCGACTGTTTCCGTGCGGAATGCCTCCGAAGCGATCTTGTTGGTGAGTATGGCAACCGATTATTTTGATAAGGATTTGGAAGGGAAGGTCTCTTCCCTGCTGGCTAATGCCGAAAAGAAAGATTTCGCCTCTTTGAAGAAAGGGCATATTGCTGCTTACCGTTCCCTGTTCGGCCGTGTGGAGCTGGATTTGGGACATTCTTCCCGCGAAGACTTGCCTATGGACGAGCGTTTGGCTGCTTTCCACGAAAACCCGGACGATCCTTCGTTGGCTGCGCTTTATTTCCAGTTCGGCCGTTATCTGCTGATCTCGTCCACGCGTGTGGGCTTGCTGCCTCCCAATCTACAGGGGCTTTGGTGTAATACGATCAATACGCCCTGGAACGGAGACTATCATTTGAATATCAATCTTCAGATGAACCATTGGCCTGCGGAGGTGGCGAACCTTTCCGAACTTCATCTTCCGCTTGTGGAATGGACGAAACAACAGGTTGCCAGTGGCGAACGGACCGCTAAGGCTTATTATAACGCCCGTGGATGGGTGACGCATATCTTGGGAAATGTCTGGGAGTTCACTGCACCGGGCGAACATCCGTCATGGGGGGCAACCAATACTTCCGCCGCTTGGCTTTGCGAACATTTGTACATGCATTATCTTTATACGTTGGATAAGGAATATCTGAAAGATGTGTATCCGGTTTTGAAAGGAGCTTCCCTGTTCTTTGTGGATATGTTGGTGGAAGATCCCCGCAACAAATATCTGGTGACGGCCCCGACCACTTCGCCTGAAAACGGTTATAAGTTGCCGAACGGCAAGACGGCTCATATCTGTGCCGGTTCGACGATGGACAACCAGATCGTCCGCGAACTGTTCACCAATACGATCGAGGCTGCCGACATATTAGGACTTGATTCTGCTTTCGCCGGCGAACTGGCTGCCAAGCGTGCCCGTTTGATGCCGACGACGATCGGCAAGGACGGGCGTATCATGGAATGGCTCGAACCCTACGAAGAGGTTGAACCTCATCATCGCCATGTGTCTCATCTCTATGGACTGTATCCGGGCAATGAGATATCAACGGAGCGTACACCTGAACTTGCCGAAGCTGCCCGTAAGTCGCTGATTGCCCGTGGCGATAAGAGCACGGGATGGTCGATGGGGTGGAAGATGAATTTCTGGGCGCGTCTGCATGACGGCGACCATGCCTATAAGTTGTTTGTCGACCTGCTCCGTCCGTGTGTGGACCGTAAGACAAATATGACGAACGGCGGCGGGACATATCCGAACCTGTTTTGTGCGCATCCTCCTTTCCAGATAGACGGTAACTTTGGCGGTTGTGCCGGTATTGCCGAAATGCTGGTACAGAGCCAGACGGGAGAAATCGAACTGCTTCCCGCCCTGCCTTCCGCCTGGAAAAGCGGCAGTTTCAAAGGACTGAAAGTTCGCGGAGGCGGCGAAGTGTCTGCCAAATGGAAAGAAGGCCGCTTGGCGGAAGCCGGTTTGAAAGCCCTGGTTCCCGGTTCGTTCCGTATCAAACTCCCGGCCGATTCGGCGAATATGGGCATCAAGATCAACCAAAAAGCCGTATCTCTCCCGGTTGTCGACGGCATGTTGAAAGTAGAATTGCAGGCTGAAGATCAGTTGGTACTGATGTTTTGATCAATACAGCGGCAACTTGTATATGAACCCTACCGACAAGCGTTGTGTGTTTTCAATGGAAGCACACAGCGCTTTTGCTTTTTCCGTCAGATTGTAAAAGCGGGCTGTTCCGGTGAGGAAGATATGCAGGTTTTCATCCGCCATCGGATAAAATTCGATGCCGGTCTGCAAGCCCCATGCCGTACGGTATTTCCCGTCCGGGAGTTCTCCTTCTTCATCTCCCGCTTTATAGACCGACCCGGTTTCGTACATTCCTTTGGCGAAGGCGTTCCATTTCGGATGAAAGCGATAATTCATCTCTGCCACGAGTGAAAGATACTGGATGTTACGCAAGCAGACAGGTCCTTCCTCATTCTCGGCGGACGGAGGGACTAACTCGGTCAGGATACCTAACGGATCGAGTGCCCCGCGTGTGTACATCACATCGAAATAGCCGTCAAACGGGCCGGTGCAAACATTGTGCCCGGCCCATGCCATATACATCCATTTCCCTTTGGCCTGTTCTCCGGCCGTGGCGGAATAGCGGAGGTTCAAAATCTCGTCCAGATAACTGCTGTTCCAGTTAAATGTGTAGAAAAGCGGAGCGCGTGGCTTTCCGATTCCGGCGGGAAGTATTCCGTAGGTGTCTTCCATGCTCCCGATTCGGTTGTCTGTTACTTGCAAACGTAGTTCCTGGGAAGGAGTCGGCTGATAACCAAGCGTGACTCCTGTAAAATAGCAATCCATGTATTCGTTCATGTCGCTGTATTCATATATAGCATACGGATCGAGGTCATATTCGAACCCTCCCCAGGCAGCATCCTGTTTCCCTAAGGTAATCGTGAATTTATCGTTGAGGCGATAGCCGATCATCGCATATTCGATCGATTCCGGCAGGTTCTCCAGATCCATGCCTTCATTCCCCTGGTTGAGGTTCTGGCGGTACCAGTAGAAAAGACGGTCGTTTACTTCACCGGTCGCCTCGATCTTGATATGGTTGAAACGGAAAGCAGCTTCATCCAGCTTGTGCCCGGTGAAGAAAGTATTGAAAGAAGCGTGCATTTCCAGATCCAGGTTGAATACATTATTGCGCTTGGGAATCTTCGTTGCATATTCGAACAGGGAAATATCGGAGGAATCCCGTTCGGGAATAAATGATTGCGCCTGTACGGAAATAGTGCATAAAAAGCAGGCTGACAGCCAGAATGCCGTTAGTCGTTTCATTGTCGATTACGATTATGTTTGATTCTGGCTGCAAAGATATTACTTTTCTTCCGTTTTGCCGATGTGCTTCATCACCTTCGCATCCAAGTAGAAGATCAGTTCTTCTGCAATGTTGGTGCAATGGTCGCCGAAGCGTTCCATCTTGCGGATGACGCCCGCCATGTAAAGGCCGGCAAGTGCGCTGCCCGGATGCGCTTCGATATACTGGGCGATCAGAGGAGTCGAATCGTGATTGATCTCATCGATGATGTTGTCTTTCAGGAAAATGCGTGACGCGATTTCGGAACTTTCCTTTTCAAAGGCCTCCTGAGCCAATGATATCATGCCGAGAAGTTCGTGTAACATTTCTTCTACGCGTGCGATTTTTACCAGTTCCGGATCGATCGGTTCTCCTTCCGGCAGGTTGACGGAGAAGCGTGCGATACTTTCGGCGAAGTCGCCGAGGCGTTCCAGGTTTGTATTGATCTTGTACATGGCAAGTACGAAACGCAGGTCGATAGCCACCGGTGCGTACAAGGCAATGATATCCTCGCAATCACTGTCGATCTTCAGCTCGAATGCATTCACGCGGCGTTCACGGCTGAGCACTTTGTAGGCCAGTTCCTTGTCTCCGGTCAGCATCGCTTCACCGGCATTGTATATCTGCTGGTGGACGAGTGCCCACATCTCGTTGATCGTATTCTTTAACGCCGCTATTTCTTGTTCAATAACCTTCATGTTTTGATTTATAATTTATGATTTATAATTTATGATTTATGGATTATGACTTATGATTTATGTGTCGATGATAAATCATAAGTCATAAATCATAAATCTTCTCACCCGAATCTCCCTGTGATATAATTCTGGGTCGATTCTTTTTCCGGATTGGTGAAGATCTTACGCGTTTCACCATATTCGACCAGTTCACCCAAATAAAAATATCCAGTCTTGTCGCTTACACGAGCAGCTTGCTGCATGTTGTGTGTGACGATCACGATTGTATATTCCTTTTTCAGTTCATGGATCAAATCCTCGATCTTGCCTGTAGAGATCGGATCGAGGGCTGAAGTGGGCTCGTCCATCAGCAGGATTGAAGGTGAGATGGCCAATGCCCGTGCGATGCAAAGGCGTTGCTGCTGGCCGCCGGAAAGAGCGAAAGCCGAATCTTTCAGCTTGTCCTTGACCTCGTCCCAGAGAACGACCTGCTTCAAGCTTTTGACTACGGTTTCTTCGATGTATCCGTTATCCTTAATGCCGTTTACGCGTAGACCGTAAGCCACATTTTCAAAAATTGTCTTCGGGAACGGGTTCGGTTTCTGAAACACCATCCCGACGTTTTTACGGAGCGTATCGACTTTTTCCCCTTTGCTGTATATGTCCCGCCCGTCGATGAATATCTTACCCTCCAGACGTGTGTCGGGGATCAGGTCATTCATGCGGTTGAACAAACGGAGGAAGGTAGATTTGCCACAACCCGACGGGCCGATAAAGGCTACCGAGGTGTTGGCTTCTATCTGCATCGAAATGTTCTTCAGCGCATGAAAGTCTCCGTAATGGAAATCTACGTTTTGAGCATCAATCTTTATCATAAATAATTTTCAATTAATTCATTTTTACTTTCTTAGCGAAATAATTACGCAATAGATTTGCCAGCAGGTTGACAACCAAGACGATGGCAATCAACACCAAAGCCGTTCCGTATGCCATGCCGCGGGAGGCTTCTATATCCGTTCCGCTCGTGGATATTACATACAAGTGATAAGGCAGTGCCATGCACTGGTCGAAGATGCTTCCCGGCAATTGGGGAAGGAAATAGGCTGCCACGGTGAACAGGATCGGAGCTGTTTCGCCCGATACGCGTCCGACCGACAAGATCAGGCCGGTGATGATATTCGGGAAAGCCATCGGAAGCACGACACGGCGGATGGTCTGTAACTTCGTTGCGCCCAAAGCCAGGCTACCGTGCCGGAACGAGTCGTCGATACTTTTCAGAGCTTCTTCCGTCGTGCGGATAATCAGGGGAAGCGACATCAATGCCAGCGTAAACGAACCGGCTATGATCGAATCTCCCCAACCCAGTGCATTGACGAACAGCGACATACCGAACAAACCGAATACGACTGACGGGACTCCGCTCAGGTTATTTGTCATGATACGGATGAAGCGGACCACTTTGCCGTTTGTCGCATATTCATTCATGTAGATGCCGCTCATGATCCCGATCGGGAAACTGATGATACTGCTTCCGACGATCAGGTAGAAGGTTCCGACGATCGCCGGGAAGATTCCCCCTTTCGTCATTCCCTCTTCCGGCGCTTTCGTCAGGAAGTCCCAGCTGATCACGCTGCCTCCTTTGATGATGATGAAGCCTAAGATCACGAACAAGATCGCTACGACCAGATAACTCAACAGGGTGAAGAAACCGAATGCAAACTTTTGGGAGGTCCGTTTCTTTAAATCTATATTTCCTAACTTTTGTACAGGTGCCATAATGCTAATCAGATTTTTCTTTTAGATGAAATATACTCGACGGAGATACTCAATATCAACGTGATCAGGAAGAGGACGGCGCCGAGCAGGAACAAGGCTTCGTAGTGTGCGCCTCCGGCGGGAGCCTCTCCCAGTTCGGCGGCGATCGTCGCGGGAATAGTCCGCACCGGCTCGAAGAAGGAGGTCGGGATGACGGCCGCATTGCCGGTTACCATCAGGACTGCCATCGTCTCGCCTATCGCACGTCCGATACCCAGCACGACTGCGGATGTAATGCCGGAAATGGAATATGGGATGATTACTTTATATATTGTTTGCCATTGGGTCGCACCCAAGGCGAGGCTTGCCTCCTTCATGGCGCGGGGTGTTGTCCGCATGGCATCTTCCGCAACGGTGATAATCGTTGGGAGCGCCATGATCGCCAGGACCACGCTGCCGGCAAAAGCCGTTTCGCCGACAGGCAGGTCGAATGTCTTCTGTATGAGCGGCACGATTACCACCAAGCCGAAGAAACCATAGACGACAGACGGAATGCCCGCGAGCAGTTCGATGATAGGTTTCAAGAGGTCGCGTGTCCGCTTGTTCGCTATTTCCGCCATGTAGATGGCAACCGCAATTCCGAAAGGAAGTGAAAGTACGATTGCGCCGATACTGACCAGTAATGTGCCCAACAACAAAGGAATCAATCCGAATATAGGGGCCGGTGTCGAGGTCGGATACCATTTCGTCCCTCCGAAGAACTCCCCTAATGTGATCTTCTCTTCCGGCAGTACCTTTCCCTGGAACCCTTTTTCCAGTAAATACTGTTTGGGGAAGAAAGCGATGATACCTGGTTCTTTCGCCACCAGTTCGCTGATCTTTTGCGGGACGTATTGAAATTCGTCGCCCAGTTCCTCCTCCGTATAATAGTTGGTCAGATCGGAGAAACGGAATATCAGGATATCCTGATCCATCCCGCTGATATCTTTCCAGTTGGTTATATTACCGTCGAAAATGTCCATGATCTTCTCCGGTGATAATTTTCCGACATCGTTGCTTTTATTTACGGCAAGAACATAGCCTTCTTCTGTGGCCGGAGTATTGAAAAGGCCGCCGGCCTCTTTGAACAGAAAGAACACGATCAGCAAAATCGTAAAGCTGCTGACGCTTCCGCTGATGAGTAACCCCCCTTCTACAATCTTTTCGAAAAATTTTCTCACTTTGTTTACCTTTTTATTCCACCTGCAAAGGAACGAAACAAATATTACGAAGCGGTTACATGGGATTGAATGAGATGTTACGATATTGTTACGTTTGTATTTCAAGAAATAGTCTGTATTTAAGAAAAAGCGGAACCGGTTAAATGCAGGTTTGACAGTGAAAGTGGCTTCACTGCTTATGTTTGCCTTCATCAGAGATCAAGTCGGTCCCGGATGGTTCTGTTTAAGCGACAATAGCTATGGTTTCTGTTGTCAAACAGCCCGGTCATAAACCTTTTGCCTTTAGTCGAATACGTTTTCGCCCTTGGTCAAAAGCCCTTTCGACACAGGTCAAAAACCTTTTTGACTAAGGGCGAAAACGTAAGGAGTGGTAGCGATGGCAGTAAATACTTGTGTATTTGTTTATTAGTTATTATTGTAGCCTTCTTATTTTTCACTTGAAAATATATATAGGTGGATGTGAAACCAGGGGGGGGAAAAGGCCAACCAAGATCAGGATACGACACAAGCCCCGGAGATGAAATGACATTTTCGGGGCTTCGTCATGTATACCAATCGCTTTTCTATCGTAATACGCAGTAATTTGTAAACTTATCCCTATATTTGTCCAAAATCTTTCTAATTATTCGATTATGAACAAACTTTTAAGTTTATCTGTGTTAGCGACCACACTGCTGTTGTCGTCTTGTAGTAATGCCCCGCAGGAGGAACCTCTTGCGAAAGTGATTGACCGCGGTTTGAAAGCCTCGACCGAACAGGCGCTGCTTATGGCCAAAGAGCTGGAACAACAGGATGGCCGGCTGCCTAAGAGCATTAAGGATGGCAAACTGGAAACCAGCGACTGCTATTGGTGGTGCAGCGGTTTCTTCCCCGGTGAACTCTGGTATCTGTATGAAAACAATCCTACTCCCGAATTGAAGAAGTATGCCGGACTTTTTACCGAACGCTTGGAAAAAGTGCAGCATGTGACGGATAACCACGACGTAGGCTTCATGCTTTATTGTAGCTATGGCAACGGTTACCGGCTGACACAAAATCCCGCTTACAAGGATGTGCTGGTGACAGGCGCCGGCTCGCTTAGTACCCGGTTCAACCCTATGATCAAGGCGATCCGTTCCTGGGACTTTACCAATAATGGTAAATGGCAGTATCCGGTTATCATCGATAATATGATGAACCTCGAACTGCTGACGTGGGCAAGCAAGACTACCGGCGATAACCGTTTCCATGATATCGCGGTCACGCATGCCAATACGACGATGGAAAATCATTTCCGCGATGACTATAGCTGCTATCATGTCGTTTCATATGACACCATCACCGGAAAACCCCATATCAAAATGACGCATCAAGGCTATGCCGACGAATCGGCTTGGGCACGCGGACAGGCATGGGCAATCTATGGCTATACGATGATGGCTCGTGAAACCGGCAGTCCCGAATATCTGGCACAGGCCAAGCATATTGCCCGTTTCCTGATGAACCATCCGAATATGCCTGCCGATAAAGTCCCGTATTGGGATTTCGATGCTCCTAATATCCCGGATGCACCGCGCGATGCCTCTGCTGCCGCTATCATGGCTTCGGCTTTGATCGAATTGAGCCAGTTGGATAAATCGGATGAGGCAAAAAGCTATCTGGACTTTGCCGAACAGCAGGTGCGCTCTTTATCATCACCTGAATATTTGGCGGAGAAGGGAACAAACTGTAACTTTGTACTCAAGCATTCGACCGGCCATCTGCCTGGAAACAGCGAGGTGGACGTGCCGCTTAGCTATGCCGATTACTATTATGTGGAAGCATTGATGAGACTGAAAAAATTAATTTGAATATAAACCATGAGAAATTCATTGAAAATCGCCGTACTAATTCTATGTACGATCTGCCTGCCTTTTACAGGCAACGCCCAGCAAACAACAGGTAAAGAAGATCGTGCATTCTGGGTGGAAAATCTGACACGCATTGCTGATCCCGTACTTGTCAATCTGAGCAATAATACGTTGAAGAAGAATATGCCTTACGAATCGTTGGGCAACCGTCGTCGTTTCTCGCATTTGGAGGCGGTGGGCCGTCTGGTCTGCGGTATCGCTCCTTGGCTGGAACTGGGACCGGACAATACGCCTGAAGGCAAGCTCCGTGAGAAATATATCAACCTGACGGTAAAAGGCTTGAAGAATGCTGTTAATCCGGAGGCTCCCGACTATCTGGTTTTCGGTGAACCGTCGCAACCTCTGGTAGATGCTGCTTTTTTGGCTCAGGGATTATTGCGTGCTCCGAAACAACTTTGGGGGAATCTTGATCCGCAGGCAAAAGAATGGATGATTACCGAATTGAAGCGTAGCCGTAACATCAAGCCTTTTGAAAACAACTGGCTGCTTTTTGCTTCGACCGTCGAAGCTGCTTTGTTGGAGTTTACAGGAGAATGTGATATGGAACGGATGCTGTATGGAGTGAAAAAATTCCGTGACGAATGGTATAAAGGGGATGCTATGTATGGTGATGGAGTTGATTTTCACATGGACTATTATAATAGTTTCGTAATCCATCCGATGCTGACGGACGTGCTGGTCGTGATGAAGAAACATAATATCGAGGGAGCTGATTTCTTGGATACACAGTTGAAACGTCATGCTCGTTATGCCGAGATACTGGAACGTTTTATTTCTCCCGAAGGTTCCTTTCCGGTTGTCGGTCGTTCCATCTGCTACCGTTTCGGTGCTTTCCATGCGTTAGGACAAGCTGCTTTGATGCATATTTTGCCCGAACGGGTGAAACCGGCGCAGGTGCGTTGCGCTTTGACTTCCGTCATTCGTCGCCAGTTGAAGTCTCCGGCAAATTTCGACAAGAACGGCTGGTTGCGCGTAGGCTTTACAGGTGAACAAATCGAGATCTCCGAGTCTTATATCAATACGGGGAGCGTCTACCTTTGTGCTTTTGGCTTAGTGCCTCTGGGACTGCCGGAGACGGATGAATTCTGGTCCGCTCCTTATACGGAATGGACGAATGTGAAAGCCTGGAACGGGGAGAAGGTGCAGGCTGACCATGCAATCAAGTGATTGAAAATTAAGAATTAAAAATTAAAAAATAATACAACTATAAGAAGATGAAAACAAATTATGAATTGCGTTATGCTGCGCATCCGGAAGATGCAAAGCAATATGATACGAAACGTATCCGTCGTGACTTTCTGATTGAAAAGGTGTTTACTCCGAATGAAGTGAATATGGTCTATTCGATGTACGACCGTATGATCGTCGGTGGCGCTATGCCGGCTGGCGAGGTATTGGTTCTGGAAGCAATCGATCCGTTGAAAGCTCCTTTCTTTCTGACTCGTCGTGAAATGGGGATCTTCAATGTGGGCGGACCAGGTGTTGTAAAAGCTGGGGATGCTGTCTTCGAACTCAATTTTAAGGAGGCTCTTTATCTGGGTTCCGGTGACCGTGAAGTGACATTTGAAAGCAAGGATGCCAAGAATCCGGCTAAATTCTATTTTAACTCTACGACTGCACATCGCAACTATCCGGATAAAAAAGTAACGAAGGCTGACGCTGTGGTTGCCGCTATGGGCTCTTTGGAAATGTCCAACGACCGCAACATCAACAAGATGATCGTCAATCAGGTCCTTCCTACCTGCCAGTTGCAGATGGGTATGACGGAATTGAAACCGGGCAGCGTATGGAACACGATGCCGGCGCACGTGCACAGCCGTCGTATGGAAGCTTATTTCTATTTCGATATTCCTGAAGACCAGGCTATCTGCCATTTCATGGGCGAAGTGGATGAAACCCGTCATATCTGGATGAAAGGCGACCAGGCTGTTTTGTCTCCCGAATGGTCTATCCATAGTGCTGCTGCCACTCACAACTATACTTTCATTTGGGGTATGGGAGGTGAAAACCTGGATTACGGAGATCAGGATTTCTCTTTGATCTCTGACTTGAAGTAATGAATTTCGGACATTAATATATATTATTATGGTAAATTTTTCATTGGAAGGTAAGGTTGCACTTGTAACAGGTGCTTCTTACGGTATCGGGTTTGCGATTGCGACTGCGTTCGCTAAAGCCGGTGCTACTATCGTGTTTAACGATATCAAACAGGAATTGGTGGATAAGGGTCTCGCTGCCTATGAAGCTGAAGGTATCAAAGCTCACGGTTATGTTTGCGACGTGACGAATGAAGAGCAGGTGAATGCTTTCGTTGCACAAGTCGAAAAGGAGGTAGGCGTAATCGATATTCTGGTGAACAACGCCGGTATCATCAAACGTATCCCGATGGTGGAAATGACGGCTGCCGAATTCCGCCAGGTGATCGATATCGACCTGAACGGTCCGTTTATCGTCTCTAAAGCAGTTATTCCTTCCATGATCAAGAAAGGACACGGAAAGATCATCAATATCTGCTCTATGATGAGCGAACTCGGCCGTGAGACCGTATCGGCTTATGCTGCCGCCAAAGGTGGTTTGAAGATGCTGACTCGCAATATCGCTTCCGAATATGGCGAATATAACATCCAGTGTAATGGTATCGGTCCGGGTTATATCGCAACTCCGCAGACCGCTCCTTTGCGTGAAAGACAGGCTGACGGTTCCCGTCATCCGTTCGATGCCTTTATCGTTGCCAAGACTCCGGCTGCCCGTTGGGGAACTCCTGAAGATTTGATGGGACCTGCCGTATTCCTTGCCTCCGACGCTTCCAACTTCGTAAACGGCCATGTGCTGTATGTCGATGGCGGTATTCTGGCTTATATCGGTAAACAACCTTGATAAGGTCGCACTGGCTCTTATTGCCTTTCTGCGTTAAAAAGAGTCCTTTCGGGAGAAATTCAGATTTCTTTCGAAAGGACTTTTTTTAGGGTAGGACTCTAAATCGGAATCTGATTACGTTATGATGATTATTATAAGATAATAATTATCTTTGCGTAAAAAGAAAACAACATGACATTGTTAAATAATCCATTCGTTACAAGTGGTTACATCGCTCCCGAATATTTCTGTGATCGGGAGAGGGAGACCGAAGAGTTGCTTCGTTGGCTGGTCAATGAAAACAATGTAGCCATCATCTCTACCCGCCGTATGGGAAAAACCGGGCTAATCCAGCATTGTTTCCATTTGAAAGAAATAAAGGAAAATTATTATACCTTCCTGATTGATATTTATGCGACCAAGACACTCCGAGAGTTCGTTTTTCAGTTAGGAAAAGTAATTTTGGCGACTTTAAAACCGAAAGGACAAAAGGCTTGGGAGTTGTTTGTTAATAGTTTGGTCTCTTTAAAGGCCGGTTTTTCATTGGATATGTCGGGAATGCCGCAATGGAATTTGGAATTGGGCGATATCAAGTCGCCGGAAACGACTTTGGATGAAATTTTTCATTATTTGGCTGTATCTGATAAGCCTTGTATTATTGCTATCGATGAGTTTCAACAGGTTGCACAATATCCGGAAAAGAATACGGAGGCTTTGTTGCGTACTTATGTCCAGCATTGCGACAAGGCTCATTTTATATTTGCCGGTTCACAACGTCATTTGATGGGTGAAATGTTTATTAGTCCTGCCCGTCCTTTTTATCAGAGTGTATCTATCCTGCATTTATCGGCAATCGATAAACAGAAATACATGGAGTTTGTACAACATCATTTCAGGATGGCGCAAAAGAATATTGATATTACAGTCTTTGACTCTTTGTATAATCGTTTTGAAGGAATCACTTGGTATCTGCAAAAGATATTGAATATTCTTTTTGCAATGACTCCGAAAGGGGAGGTGTGCGGTGGCGAGATGATTGAACAGGCAGTGGATTTCATTTTGGATTCTTATTCCTTTACCTATTCTGAGTTGCTTTATCAATTGCCGGAAAAGCAGAAAGAGCTGATGATTGCCATTTGTAAAGAAGGGAAAGCAACGGCACTGACTTCCGGAAAATTTATCCATAAATACAGCTTGCCGTCAAGCAGTTCGGTTCAATCGGCTTTAAGAGGGCTGTTGGAAAAGGACTTCATAACAAAAGAAGGAAACTTTTACATGGTTTACGATCGCTTTTTCTCTTTGTGGTTGAGGCGGAACTTCTAAAGAAAAGGGCTGTGTCAAAACGGAGTTTTGACACAGCCCTTTTCTGTATATATGATACAACGATTATTTGTTGTATTTACTCCAGTCAACATTGTGCATGTCGCCGCTGGCTGCCAGTTCTTCGTGGAAAGCGAAGCAACATTTCAGGTTCTGTGGCGTGTGTCCCTTGATACCCATTGCCAGGTATTCTTCCAGTAACGGTTTGTAGTCCGGATGGACGCAGTTGTCGATGATGCAACGTGCACGCTGGATCGGAGATTTGCCGCGCAAGTCGGCAACGCCATATTCCGTGATGATGACTTTGACGGAGTGTTCGCTGTGATCCAGGTGGGAAACCATCGGTACGAATGCGCTGATCTTGCCTTCCTTCGCCGTAGACGGAGTCGTGAAGATGGACAACATGGCCGAACGGGTGAAGTCGCCGGAACCGCCGATACCGTTCATCATTCTTGTACCGGATACGTGGGTGGAGTTGATGTTACCGAATATATCGGCTTCCAAAGCCGTATTGATGGCCACCAGGCCGAGACGGCGGGCTACTTCCGGATTGTTGGAGATTTCCTGCGGGCGAAGCAGAATCTTATCTTTGAAGAAATCCAAGTTCGCGTAGATGTCGCGGATCACTTCGTTGCTGACAGACAGTGAACAACCGCTGGCAAACTTGACGCGTCCCTCTTTCATCAAAGCAATAACGGCATCCTGGATAACTTCCGTATAAACGTTGAATGCCGGAATATCCTTGTTTTCGCCCATGCAACCCAAAACGGCATTGGCAACATTGCCTACGCCACTCTGTAGCGGAACGAATTCTTTCGGCAGACGGCCGGCTTTGATTTCGCCAACCAGGAAGTTGGCAACATTCTGGCCGATAGCCATTGTCACGTCATCCAGCGGAGAGAACTTGCCGCCTTCGTTCGGTTCGTCGGTCTTGACAACACCGACGATCTTAGCCGGATCGACTTTCACGCAGTCGCTACCGATACGGTCGGACGGAGTGTAGATGGGGATTTCGCGGCGGTAAGGAGGATCAGCCGGTTCATAGATATCATGCATCCCGCGGATTTCTTTCGGGTGGCGGCAGTTCAACTCGATGATGATACGATCGGCCATGCGACAGATTGTCGGCAGGATACCGACACCGCTTGTCGGAACGATTTCGCCGTCTTCCGTCACATCGGCTGCTTCGACGATGGCTACGTCGATCTTGCCTAAGAAGCCATAACGCAGGCTTTGTGCCAGTTCAGACAAGTGCATGTCGAAATACTGTGCACCGTGGGAATTCAGCAGGGCACGCAGGTCCTTGTTGGACTGATACGGAGTACGGAATTTGATTGCATTGGCACGAGCCAGTTCGCCGTCCAGCTTGTCGCCTGTCGAAGCGCCGGTAAACATACCGATCTGAAACGGGTTTCCTTTTTCATGTTCGGCAATTGCTTTTTTTGCAATGGCGCCCGGCACAACTTTAGGACATCCTGCAGGAGTAAATCCGCTAAAGCCTACATTGTCGTCGTGATGTACGAATGAAGCTGCTTCTTCAGCTGTAATAAATTTTAAAGCCATGATATTATTAATTTAGTAATACTTTATTCAGTTAACAGTGCGGCGCAAAGGTATTAAAAAAGACTATAGATTAATACTTGCGATTAAGTATTTCAGTGTAAATAACAGCTTTTCTCAGTTCGGCGGCATTGTCGAACTCGATATCCGTAAGTGGGATTTCCTCTTCGGTTGAGGGAACGACAAGGCGATTGCCGGCAGGAGATTGTTTGTCTGTCACTTTTTCGGCGGCAAGAAATGGTGAGGGGTCTGCAACTTGTTGTTGTTTCTTTTTTCTTTTAGGAGTGGGTACAGGTTGCTTTGCCGGTTTCGGATTTTGCATTTCTTCCAGAATCTCCCAAAAGCCTTTGTCGGGAACATTATCTTCGTTTGTGACGATTTCCCTGTCCGGTTGCCCCAATATCTGTTTCGGACGTTTTTTCTTGTTCTTGGAACCGAACAAACTGCTGATCCCTGCAATTATCAGGAACACAATATATAGCCAATCACCTGCGTTATCCATAAACTTTGATTATTTTTGCACTCCAAATGTAGGAAATATTATTTAGAAGTGAAAGAAAGGATACATATAATAGGTATAAAAGTAAATAAGGGTAACTTCACAGCCACCCTTATTCGATTTAACCAAAACCTTAACTATGAAAAAATTTACGTTTTTCGATTACAAATATAAGCGTGGTATTTTGACTGTGCAAGTGTTTAGTGAATTATTTTTCAAAAACATTTATATTTAACAGTAATTAGTAAATAAGATGACGAATCAAGAGAATGGCGTGGACTTAAAATCCGCAGCCGTAACGGAAGAAAAGAAGTTGTTCATCGAAACCTACGGGTGTCAGATGAATGTGGCAGACAGCGAAGTAGTCGCTTCCATCATGAAAATGGATGGGTATGCAGTGACTGACAAGATTGAAGACGCTGATGCTATTTTCGTCAACACGTGTTCGGTTCGCGATAATGCCGAACAGAAAATCTACGGACGGCTTCAGTATTTCCAGTCTTTAAAAAGAAAGAAAAAATCTTTAGTGATCGGCGTGCTCGGATGTATGGCGGAGCGAGTGAAGGAGGAGCTGATCGAAGTGCATCATGCCGATTTGGTAGTCGGCCCGGATTCCTATATGGACCTGCCGAACCTGGTGGGGGCGGTCGAGCACGGCGAAAAGGCGATCAATGTAGAACTTTCCACGCAGGAAACCTACAAAGATGTGATCCCTTTGAAATTGGGAGGCGTGCATATTTCGGGCTTTGTCTCCATCATGCGCGGATGTAATAATTTCTGTACCTATTGCATCGTGCCGTATACCCGCGGAAGGGAGCGCAGCCGGGATATCGAAAGCATACTGAACGAGATACGCGATATGCGTGATAAAGGCTTTAAGGAAGTGACTTTACTGGGGCAGAATGTCAACTCTTATCTCTTTGAAAAAGAGGGGGAGAAAATTTCGTTTCCCGCCTTGCTGAAGCGTGTCGCCGAGGAAGTGCCTGAAATGCGTGTCCGCTTTACCACTTCGCATCCGAAGGATATGAGCGATGAAACCCTGCACGTGATCGCTGAGCATGACAATATATGTAAGATGATCCATCTTCCTGCACAATCGGGAAGTTCCCGTATCTTGAAAGTGATGAACCGTAAATATACGCGCGAATGGTATCTGGATCGTATTGCCGCTATCCGTCGTATCCTGCCGGACTGTGCTATCTCGACCGACCTGTTTTGCGGTTTTCATTCCGAAACGGAGGAGGATTATCAAGAAACGCTTTCCCTGATGCGTGAAGTAGGCTACGATAGTGCTTTTCTTTTCAAATATTCCGAGCGTCCGGGAACCTATGCGGCCCAGCATCTTCCCGATACGGTCAGTGAAGAAGAGAAAGTCCGCCGTTTGCAAGGCATGATCGACTTGCAGAACCAGCTTTCGGAAGAAAGTAACAAGCGTGATATCGGCAAAGTGTTCGAGGTTCTGATCGAAGGTTTCTCCAAACGTTCGCGCGAACAGTTGTTCGGCCGTACCAGCCAGAATAAGGTTGTGATTTTTGACAAGAAGAATTATCGCGTAGGACAATTTATAAAAGTACGCATAAACCGCGCCTCTTCCGCAACTCTGTTTGGAGACCCGGTCGAATAAGAGCGGGGATTTTTCTGTAGGGGCTGGATTCTGTTCTGCCTATTGCCATTTAATTATGGTGATGTTGATTCCTAATGGGCGGAGTAACCCCGCCCCTACGGACTCCCATTATTTACAAATTCTCCATCATACCATCATGTTTCTTGTGTGAATATTGAATATCATATTGTATAGATATGATAGTTCCCTTTTCAACTATCATGCAACTATCATAAATCAGCTGTTTAACTATCATTTCGGCCGTTTTACTCGAAATAGACATACTCCAAAAGCGTTAAAAACGGAATGTTTTGCGGAAAGCATAAGCCTTTTTTCCGGAACACGTTACTTTTTTTAATGAAAGACGTTAGATCTTTTCCTCAAAATACCCATATCAGGGCCATTTACACCTCCATTTGAGCAGTCTTGAGACCCGGATCTGCCGGTGTCGGACACCCGGGTCTCGACAAAAAAATGTAACTATATTGTTGAAAATAAGCTATATGCTACGTGTAAAAAAGCTATTGTATCCATGATGGTATGATAGTTGAAAAACCATCCGTCATGTCTACTATCATTTCGTGTAAGTATTGATATTCATGATCTTAAAAGCAAAGCATGATAGTATGACAGTTGTTTTCGTAATCAATAATAAGTTTATGGAATAATAGGACAATTGTAAGAATATTTGAACCTTTCCACAGGTTTGTCCGTTTGCTCACCGATAGATCTTCTTTCATGTTTCAAATTTGCCAAGAAACAAATCAACACTATTGAGATATAATCTTTAATAATAGTTGTTGACTGAAAGAAAAAATAACACATAAGTCGCTATTCTGCAAAAATACCTTGTTTTTCTCTTTTTTTTCAGTGGAATCCTTGAGTGTGCTAAGGTGTAGTATCTGTCTGATAACCTATCTGTTATCAATTTAACTAATGTACATGCGTACATATATAACAAATACTTGATTTTGTGCTTGTAAGTTGTTGTATTATAGTGATATAGAGGTGTTTTTCAAAATGACTAATGAAAACGTACGTTTTTGTTCGCCATTTTCACTGCACAAAAATACAACTACTTTTTAAACCTGCAATCCTTTCTTCCAATTATTTTCCCTTTTCTATATTCTTTCTTATCAATCAGATAACTTAACAAGTACGAAAAACCGACTTTCCAACACAAACCCTCCAGAAAGCCCCTCAAAAATGACTAAAAAAAACGTACGTTTTCTCTCGTCAAAATACAGAAGTTTAGTTAAAAGACGAAAACACAGGGATGTACGTGATGCTGATCGAACTTTTAGTATATGTATTATTAATATTAATTCAAATGATTATGAACAAAAAGTTTTCTACTCTTGTAGGATGCCTGGCTTTCGGAACGGCATTCTCTGCGGTAGCACAGGTAAGTAATTTTCCCGTAAGCAATGCTTATGGCCAGGTTACTCCTTGTGCGACTGGGTTAACTTATCGTTCTTTCGGAACTAAGAGCAATGCAACTTTAGGTTCTGAAGTGAACAAAATTGAGGCTGATAAGTGGTATCAGTTACGTGTTGGTGAGGAAAAAAATCAGGTTTTGATCCAAGAACGCGATTTTAAAACCGGTGAAGTGACTCTTCGTATTGTGGATGCTAATAAAGCTCCTTTAAACTATTCTTTGTGGCAGATTTCTTATGATAAGAAAGACGGAGCAACTGGTGGCAAATTTACCTTTAAGAACAAGGAAACAGGGTTAGGAATTATCTTTGATCATAAAACAGCTTATGGCAAAGATAAAATCGCTACGACTGCTGCATCTGCAGATTTGGAAGCTTCTATTCTGGAAGGTTGCAATGTTGAGTGGAGTTGGTTCTCTTCTAACGTAGACAATACACAGAAGCTGGCAAATGAAATTCTGTATGCTAATTTCCACGATTCGGACAAATACATCGTATTGAAGAAGTCTTCTAGGACTGCTGCTAATCAGCATGGTCTGAATATTGCAGGAACTCAAGTAGTTGCCGCTGTTTATACGGCTGCCGAAGCAGGGAATAAGGCTACTTCTTGTGAGGCTTTGACATTGACTCCGGTTGTTGCAGAATCTGTTGTGTTAAACGCAAAAGACATCAATCGCATGATCGATGCTCAGAAAGATGGTGCTGCCGGTTTCAACTTTATGACTCCGACGGGTATTGGCAATAGAACGGCTATGTCTCCGGAAGACAACAGCACATTAGACACATATAAGTATATTGCGGAAGAGAAAAATCTGACTGCTGAGGCAGATGAAATAAAATTGGCAGCAGATAAGGCTATTATTGCTGCTGGTAACACTGTTTTATCTGAATATAATGCAGAAGATGGTTCCGAAGCAAAAGAATTGAACTTCATTTTTGCTGATTTTAATAAAGGTGAATCTCAAAATGCATTAGTACAAGCAGGATCTGTTTTCTATAATGACAAGACTGCTGAAAATGCAAAAGATCTTGTAGAGAAGTGGGTCGTTTATCTGGAAGAAACAGCTACTGACCAACTTTGGGCGTTGAGTGATGCCAATAAGGCGTATTATGTAAAATATACAGATAAAACAGTGATTGAAGATTATAATTTCGCTGTTGCTGTTGTTGAGCATAAAGATCTGTATAACAAATATCCTCTTCGTTTGAAAGCTGTGATCGATGAAGAAGATATGGCTAAGAATGATAAATATTTGATGGTTGATACTGCTCGTTGGGAAGAAGCTACCGAAAACCCATCCAACTCTCCTGAACTGCTGTTGTCAAACAAGAAGCCGTCTACGGAAGTTGCTGATTTCTTCTTCAATGCTCGTTATAACTATCGTCTGACTTATTTCCCGACTCAAGATAGTTTGGTTATTGAGCCGTTGAATGCATCTGTAATGAATGATGCAGAATTTAAGGCAGAGAAAACTTGGAGAAACTCTATCGTTGCAAGCCAGTTTATTTCTTCTAGCGATATTACTTCTGGAAACAAAGGTTTAAGTGCAAGTAATACTGATTTGGCTACAGCTCCGGAAGAGGCTCCCGTTGCAGTAATGTTGAGCAAGTTGAATACGAAAGACGGTTGGGTTGTAACTGCCGGTGGAACAGATAAACCTAAAGGTTCTGCTGCTGAAGGTACTCTTCATACTTGCATCGAATTTGATCATTCTTATCCGTACTTGACTCGTACAACTTTGGATCAGGCTGTTTACACCATCCAGTTAGTAACAGATAAAGCTCCGGATTTGACCACTCATCGTGCAAATGGTGTGAATGTTGTGGCAGATATGAGCGGTCATGTTGTATATGATGAAAAAGAGGCTTCTCAGAACTTCGCTCACATGCCTGCAACGCAGTGGGTTGTTGAATATACAGGTTGTGAAGAAGATCCTGTTGCTCGTGTCAAAGTTGTAAACCGTGAATATTCAAATGTGGCATTCGAAGGCCAGCTTTATAAAGCTGATGACAATGTATTCATTATCAATCATAATTATGATAATACATTAGGACACCACAACAGTAAGTTCGCTTGCTCTGATACACTGAAGTTTACGAAAGTTGATCCGGTCAATACATTGGGTTATCTGAATCCGGGTGATAAAGTAATCGAAAATACATTCAAACTGAAACAGTTCTTCGATTATGGAACAGATCCTTATTATCTGAACGCTGTTAAGCAGGGTAAAGATACGCTGTTGAGAGCTCAGGCTGAAGGTTCTAACTTTGAACTGGTTCCGGTTAAAGTTAACTGGGATGCGGCTGCTTACGAATCAACGAACATACCTTACGGTTATACAAGTGAAGCTGCTGGTGCAACTCAACTTTATAAATCAGTTTATATGCTGAAAGTGAAGGATGCAGATATGATCAACAATGACCGTGTATTTGTTGGTATCAACAAGAATGGTAAATATTGCGTGGCTGATACTTTGGATCGTAATGCAAATTACACATTGGCTTATTTTACATTGAAAGAAAATAACCATTGGACTGCCGATAACGAAGAAGGCCATTATTATGCGTTGGTTCGTACTGAGTATCCTTCTGCTTATCCTGTAGATAAAGATGATGTGTATACTGACGATGTGAATAAATTTGCTGGTTGGAAATACGTCTTTGACGATGCTTTGGATAAACTGGCTATCGAACAAGGTCAACTGGATGCAAAAGTTGAAAACTTGTGTCAGGATCGTACCGAATCGTTCATCTTGGAGGCAGATACAATGCCGTACTATCGCAGAGTTGTCGGTCTGAAGACTGAAAAGTTCTATTCAACGAACAATGAAAACCGTACATTGGGCGAATCTGTAATCGATGGTGTTACTTATATGAACATCTTCAGTGCTGTTGAAGAACCGGAACGCAACAACGAGTTCTTTATCGATACAGCTCATGTAAATGTATCGAGCATGCCTACTTATCTGTTGGCTCTTGATGTTGAGGCTAAGAAAACAGCAGAATGCAATCACGAAGATCATCCGGCTATCGGTGACCATTATCAGGTGATTGATTACTTACAGGGACGTTACATGGTTGATGCTTCTGTCGATAGCGTAATTCCGGCTTATTTGAAGAACAGCGTTAAACCATTCGAAAATGTGTATACTCGTTATGCATTCGTAAATGCAATCCACTATCAGGATACATTGTACATCATGGATGCTGCTGATGCAACAATCAAGTATGACCGCGATTTGTATGACGGCAAAAACGTTGCCAAGAAAGTTGTTCTGAAAGAAAAGGCTTACGATGGAGCTTCTATCGCATTCCGTTTGAAAGATCAGAGTGATGACGAAAACTTCTATATCGAAACGAAGGGTAAACAGTATGGTTATGCAGCCAATGGTAACACTTGGGTGAAGGAACAAAACCACAACATTGTTTCTACCGGTCGTGGTTATAGTGAAACTGGAGATCATAATGGCAACTGGCATCAAAATGTTTATGAAGATATCTATCAGGCATTGTTGCTGAATACGACAGCTCAAAGTGATGCTACTGCAAACGAAGACGTAGAAGTATCTTCTGTAACAGTCATCGCCGGTAATGGTCAGATCACAGTTGCAGGTGCTGCCGGCAAGAAGGTGGTTATCACTAACATCTTAGGCCAGACAGTCGCTAATACAGTGGTTACTTCTGATAATGCTACTATCGCTGCTCCCGCTGGTGTAGTTGTAGTTGCTATTGAAGGTGAAGACGCTGTAAAAGCAATTGTAAAGTAATCTCAGAATAATAACATTACAATTATAATCAAATAATTCTAAATAAGATCGTGCGCCGTAGAGATGCACGGCGGTGCATCTCTATAAATAACGGCAATTATCCTGCGACAGGTGAACAAGCGATCGTATTATTAATACTAAAGTATTGAAATAAAGTTCTTCTGCCAGTAGCCTGTGAAGGTCGAAGGCAGTTAAAAAAACAAGAGGCTGTGTCGGAATACACTATGTGTATGGATACAGTCTCTTCGTTTGTTTAAGATAAGCATGCTACTTTTTATCCATCTATGCTCGGTGACTTGTAGTTAAAGAATTGTAAAGTAATCACTATCTCATAAATTATTCGTTCTTTTGCAGAAAAATTGGGAGGTGTGTTCTCTGAACGCATCTCCTCGCTTTATTTAATAACAATAAGGTTACGTCTAATGGCTGAAGGTAAAAAGGTTAGTTCTGTTTCTTTCTTTAATTCTCGTCTGACTTCCATTATAAGTATCTCATTGGTACTGTTTCTGCTGGGGCTCGTTTTTCTGATAGGGTTGTTGGGAAACAAACTTTCCGTATATGTGAAGGAGAACATTTCATTTTCGATCGTGCTGAAAGATAATCAGAAAGAAGCGGATATAAAGAAGATGCAGAAGACGCTGGATGCCTTGCCTTATATCAAATCGACCGAATATATATCGAAAGAACAGGCTGTCAAGGAACTTGAGGAGGAGTTGGGGGAAAATCCCGAAACGTTCTTGGGCTTTAATCCGCTACAGGCTTCCATTGAAGTGAAATTGCATTCGGAATATGCTAATGCCGACAGCCTGCAATTGATCGAAAAGAAAATAAAAAAATATACTTCCGTTTCAGATCTGCTTTACCGGAAAGACATGATGCAGATGGTGAACGACAATGTGAAACGTGTCAGCCTGATCTTGCTTACACTTGCCGTAATGTTGATGGCAATCTCGTTTGTGCTGATCAGTAACACGATCCGTTTGCTGATTTATTCCAAACGTTTTCTGATCCATACGATGAAGTTGGTGGGGGCTACACCTGGTTTTATCAGAAGGCCGTTTGTGCGGTACAATGTGGTCAGTGGTATTTTTGCGTCCATTTTCGCAATATTAATGTTGACGGGAGCGTTGTATTATTTACAAAACGAATTATCTGGTTTCGTCCAGTTGTTGGATATTAAAGTATTGATAATTGTTTATGCCGGTGTATTGATAATGGGGATCCTGCTTTCGGTTACGGCTACTGTCTTTGCGGTGAACAAGTATTTACGAATGGGTGTTGATAAACTATATTATATATAAATGTATGGCTAAGAGAGATTTTGCTTTTGGAAAAGAAAATTTTATTTTGATCGCTGTTGCTGTTGCTGTTATCGCGATTGGTTTTATGTTGATGAGTGGTGGCGGTTCGCAGGATCCGACAGGTTTTAATCCTGAGATTTTCAGTTCCCGCCGTATTGTTGTGGCTCCAGCTGTGACAGTGATCGGCTTCGTATTGATGATTTTCGGAATTTTAAAAAACAGCAAAAATAAGGAAGTAGCGGAATGAGTTGGTTTGAGGCTTTAGTGCTGGGGATTGTTCAGGGATTAACGGAATACCTGCCGGTCAGCAGTAGCGGACATTTGGCTATCGGCTCTGCTCTGTTCGGTATTCAAGGAGAAGAAAATCTGGCATTTACGATTGTTGTCCATGTGGCGACCGTGTTTAGTACGCTGGTGATTTTGTGGAAAGAGATCGAATGGATATTCCGTGGTTTGTTTAAGTTCAAGATGAATGCAGAAACTCGTTATGTGATCAATATCCTGATTTCTATGATTCCTATTGGTATTGTAGGCGTATTCTTCAAGGATACGGTGGAAGATATTTTCGGGTCGGGATTGCTGATTGTCGGTTGTATGTTGTTGCTGACGGCTGCGTTGCTCGCATTTTCTTATTATGCCAAACCCCGCCAGAAAGAAAGTATCTCGATGAAAGATGCCTTTATCATCGGTTTGGCTCAGGCGTGTGCCGTGATGCCGGGGCTTTCCCGTTCAGGAACAACGATTGCGACTGGTTTGTTATTGGGAAACAATAAGGCAAAACTGGCCCAGTTCTCATTTCTGATGGTTATTCCTCCGATTTTGGGTGAAGCGTTGTTGGATGTCATGAAAGCGGTAAAAGGCGAAGCGGTAGCAGGTGATATTCCGGCATTGTCATTGGTGGTCGGGTTTATTGCTGCATTCGTATCGGGATGTATCGCCTGTAAATGGATGATTAATATCGTAAAGAAGGGAAAACTGATTTATTTCGCCATCTATTGTGCAATTGCAGGTTTGGTTACGATTGCCTGTACGTTACTTAAATAAGAATGGATTTTATAGCAGGAGAAGTATTATATTTCAATAAGCCCTTGAAGTGGACTTCCTTTGACCTGGTGAACAAGTTCCGGTATAAATTATCGCGGAAGCTGAAGGTGAAAAAGATAAAAGTGGGACACGCCGGTACTTTGGATCCGCTGGCGACAGGGGTAATGATTGTCTGTACGGGCAAGGCCACTAAGAGGATCGATGAATTTCAGTATCAGACAAAGGAGTATGTCGCTACCTTGAAGTTGGGGGAAACGACGCCTTCTTTTGATTTGGAAAAAGAGATAGACGGAGTATATCCGACAGAACATATTACCCGTGAGGAAGTAGAGAAGGTGCTACAGTCGTTCGTGGGAACGATTCAGCAGATTCCACCTGTGTTTTCGGCTTGCAAGGTGGATGGTAAGCGGGCGTATGAGTTGGCTCGCAAGGGTGAAGAAGTGGAATTGAAGTCCAAGACGCTTGTGATCGATGAAATGGAACTGTTGGAGTGTGATCTGCCGGTAATAAAGATACGGGTGGTTTGCAGCAAGGGCACTTATATTCGCGCTTTGGCACGTGATATCGGTGTTGCCCTTCAGTCGGGTGCTCATCTGATAGCTCTCGAACGGACTCGTATCGGAGACATCACACTGGCCAAATGTATGTCTCCTGATGATATCGATACCTTTTTAGATGAAAATATCATAATCAGAAAGGATTGTGAGGATTGATAATGATAAGAATAAAATAAAAATAGAATTTATATTATGAAGCTGTCGAAATTCAAATTTAACTTACCGCAGGAGCTGATCGCTCTCCATCCGGCAAAGAACAGGGATGAGTCCAGATTGATGATTGTCAATCGCAAGACCGGAGAGATCGAGCATAAAGTGTTTAAAGACTTGCTCAGCTATTTTGGAGAAAAAGATGTGTTCATCTTCAATAACACGAAAGTTTTTCCTGCCCGTTTATACGGAAATAAGGAAAAGACCGGGGCTCGTATCGAAGTTTTTCTGTTGCGTGAACTGAACGAAGATCTCCGTCTTTGGGATGTATTGGTCGATCCTGCCCGTAAAATCCGTATCGGTAATAAATTGTATTTTGGTGAAGATGATTCGATGGTGGCTGAAGTGATCGACAATACGACATCACGCGGCCGTACCTTGCGTTTCCTTTATGACGGGAACCATGATGAATTTAAAAAGGCATTGTACGCATTGGGGGAAACTCCGCTGCCTAAATATATCGACCGTCCTGTAGAACCGGATGACGAAGATCGTTATCAGAATATTTTTGCGACGGAAGAAGGTGCAGTTGTGGCTCCCGCTGCAGGTCTTCATTTCAGCCGTGAGCTGATGAAGCGTCTGGAGATCAAGGATTGCCAGTTCGCTTTCCTGACATTGCATTCCGGTCTGGGCAACTTCCGCGAAATCGATGTGGAAGATCTGACCAAGCATAAGATGGATTCTGAGCAGATGGTCGTGAACGGAGATGTCGTGAACATCGTGAATACGGCAAAGGATAACGGCCGACAGATTTGTGCGGTCGGTACGTCCGTGATGCGTGCTATCGAAACGGCTGTCAGTACGGATGGCCATCTGAAAGAGTTTGAAGGGTGGACCAATAAGTTCATTTTCCCGCCGTATGACTTCAGTGTGGCGTCCAGCATGATCACAAACTTCCATATGCCGTTGTCAACTTTGTTGATGATGACAGCTTCTTTCGGGGGATATGATCTGATTATGGATGCTTATGACGTGGCGTTAAAAGAAAAATATAGTTTCGGTGCTTATGGCGATGCCATGTTGATCCTGTAAAAACGGGTACTTATGGCGATTGCATACCTGGGCTTGGGAACCAATATAGGGAATAAGCGACGGAACATGATAACAGCTGCAGCATTGCTGGCTGAAAGGGTGGGAGATATTCTCGCCCTTTCCGGTTTCTATGAAACGGAACCGTGGGGGTTCGAGTCGGAGAACTTTTTCTTGAATGCGGCTGTTAAATTGAAGACTTCTTTTTCTCCGTTGGAATTATTGCGGATAACCCAGCGGATCGAAAAAGAATTGGGGCGCGCGGAAAAAAGCAGCGGAGTCTATCATGACCGTATTATCGATATCGATATCCTTCTGTATGAGGACGAGGTTTTGCAGATTCCGGAGCTTACCTTGCCGCATCCTCTTATGCATGAACGGAAGTTCGTGATGGAACCTTTGGCCGAAATAGCTCCGTTTGTCGTGCATCCTGTGTTGAAAGAACGTATAATAGATTTGAAAGAACGATTATGAATGATTTTGAAAAGATATTGACCGGTGGTGGCATGGTCTTTAAGAAAAAGGGAAAAGACGAAAATGCCGGAGAGAAAAAGATTAAGTTTTCGGACTTCTTGCGTGGTACGCATAAATCGGGTGCTGCCAAGATGAGAGCTGAGTTCAAGTATAAAAAAGCACTGCGTAACACTAAAAAGAAAAAATAATTGTCAATTATCAATTGTCAATTATCAATTGTTTCGTACTTTTGCATGCGAATTGATGTGGATAGATTTGTATTGCTTGCAACCACAGGAAAAAATGCTAAAAACAAGCCCTTTTTAACTGCCGTCCGGCAAAGCAAATTTCCCCTCGTCAATCCATTCATTTGATTTATTAACCGTCAATTGTAAATTGTCTGTTGGCTTTATTGGATCGCTCCATTACTTGTCAATTGTCAATTGTCGATTGTCAATTCAAAAAACAATGAGTTATTTATTCACCTCCGAATCGGTGTCTGAAGGGCACCCCGATAAAGTAGCCGATCAGATATCGGATGCTTTGCTGGATGAGTTCCTGGCTTATGACAAGAACTCTAAAGTTGCTTGCGAAACCCTTGTTACAACTGGACAGGTTGTCTTGGCTGGAGAAGTAAAATCAAGTGCTTACGTGGATGTACAGGATGTAGCCCGTAACGTGATCGAAAAAATTGGTTATACGAAAAGCGAATACCAGTTTGAAGCGAAATCATGTGGCGTGTTCTCTTCTATCCATGAACAGAGTGGCGACATTAACCGTGGTGTCGAGCGCGAAGATCCTTATAATCAAGGAGCGGGCGACCAGGGTATGATGTTTGGTTATGCCACTAACGAAACAGAAAACTATATGCCTCTGGCATTGGATCTTTCACACAGCCTGTTGTGGGAGCTTGCCGAGATACGTAAGAATGAAAACGACCTGATGCCTTACCTCCGTCCGGATGCAAAGAGTCAGGTGACGATTGAATATGATGATAACGGAAAACCGCTACGCATCGATACGATTGTTGTTTCTACACAACATGATGAATTTATCACTGCAAAAGGTATCACACAGGAAGAAGCGGACTTGGCTATGCAGAAAAAGATCGCAGAAGATGTCAAGAGTATACTGATCCCGCGCGTAAAGGCTCAGTATCCGGCTCATGTTCAGGCTTTGTTCAATGATGATATTATCTATCATGTGAATCCGACTGGAAAGTTCGTGATCGGTGGTCCTCATGGAGATACCGGTTTGACAGGTCGTAAGATTATTGTTGATACATACGGTGGCAAGGGAGCTCATGGTGGTGGAGCATTTTCTGGAAAAGACCCCTCGAAAGTAGACCGTTCTGCTGCTTATGCTGCTCGTCATATTGCAAAGAATTTGGTTGCCGCTGGCGTGGCTGATGAAATGCTAGTACAGGTTTCGTATGCGATCGGTGTGGCTAAGCCAATGAATATCTTCGTGAATACATTCGGCCGTGCTAACGTGAAAATGACAGACGGAGAGATTGCAGAAAAGATCTGGAATCTGTTTGACATGCGCCCGAAAGCAATCGAGGAACGTTTGAAATTGCGTAACCCGATCTATCTGGAAACTGCATCTTACGGTCATATGGGACGTAAACCGCAGGTTGTGACAAAAACATTTACTTCTCGTTATAATCCGGAACCGACCATTTGCGAAGTGGAACTATTTACCTGGGAAAAACTGGATTATGTCGATAAAGTAAAAGAAGCGTTCGGCCTTTAATGTAAATATAATCTTTGTACGAGCATATATTAGCTCCTATCCGAAAAAATCGGCTCTTGTTCTGTTTTTTTTCGGATAAGAGCTATTTTTATTTTAAATTGCATATATTTGACGCATGTAATTATCTAAATCTAAAATTTATGCGTAAAACGATTCAGTTTCTTCAGTTAGCCTTTATTCTCCTTTTGGCAACTGCATGTGCAGAGACTTCCCCGTTTAAATACGAGTCGGTCCCGAACGATCCTCTGAAAGCCCGTATCTATACTTTGGATAACGGCCTGAAAGTGTATATGACTGTGAATAAAGAGACCCCACGTATTCAAACGTATATTGCCGTTCGCGTGGGAGGTAAAAACGATCCTGCCGAAACGACCGGTCTGGCACACTATTTTGAACACTTGATGTTTAAAGGAACTCAGCAGTTCGGCACGCAGAATTACGAACAGGAAAAACCGATGCTTGATCAGATCGAACAGCTTTTTGAGGTGTATCGTAAGACTACTGATGAGGCAGAGCGCCAGGCTATTTATCATCAGATCGACAGTGTTTCTTATGAGGCTTCGAAATTGGCAATTCCGAACGAATATGATAAACTGATGTCTGCTATTGGTGCAACTGGAACAAATGCGTATACCGGCTTTGACCAGACAGTCTACGTGGAAGATATTCCTTCCAACCAGATTGACAACTGGGCCAAGATACAGGCGGACCGTTTTGAAAACAATGTAATCCGTGGCTTTCATACGGAACTTGAGACTGTGTACGAAGAAAAGAACATGTCTCTTACCAGTGATGGTCGTAAAGTGTATGAAGCTGTTCTGACCGCTCTTTTCCCCGATCATCCATACGGAACGCAGACTGTTCTCGGAACACAGGAAAACCTGAAGAACCCGTCTATCACGAATATCAAAAACTACCATAAAACTTGGTATGTCCCTAATAATATGGCAATCTGTCTGTCCGGTGATTTTGATCCGGACCAGATGATCGAGACGATCAATAAATATTTTGGCCATTTGAAACCGAACCCCAATCTGCCGAAGTTGCCAGTAACGCATGAGTCTCCGATTAAAGCACCGGTTATAAAAGAAGTGTTGGGTGTCGATGCTGAAAATGTGACTTTGGGTTGGCGTTTCCCGGGAGCAGCTTCTCCTGATCAGGATTTGCTGAATCTGACAGGCGAAATTATTAATAATGGTAAAGCAGGTTTGTTGGATATCGATTTGGTTCAGCAACAGAAAGTACTAAGTTGTTATGCCGGAACATACGGAATGTCCGATTATAATGCATTTGTTATTAGTGGTCGTCCGAAACAGGGACAGACTTTGGATGAAGTAAAAGACCTATTCCTGGCTGAAATTGATAAGCTAAAGAAAGGTGAGTTTGACGAAGGCTTGCTGGAAGCTGCTATCAATAACTATAAACTGATGCAAATGTACCGGATGGATCGTAACGACGGTCGTGCCGATATGTTTGTCTCTTCTTTCATCGACGGTGTCGATTGGAAAGATGAAGTCGCTTCGTTAGATCGCATGAGCAAAGTGACAAAGCAACAGATCGTCGATTTTGCCAACAAATATTTCGGTGACAACTATGCGCTCATCTATAAAAGACAAGGTAAAGACCCGAACGAAAAGAAGATCGACAAACCTAAAATCACTCCGATCGTGATGAATCGCGATAGTTCAAGTCTGTTCTTGAAAGAAATACAGGCTTCAAAAGTGGCTCCGATCGAACCGGTATTCTTGGATTATAGTAAGGATTTGCAAAAACTGACCGCCCAATCCAATATTCCGGTATTGTATAAGGAGAATACTTCCAATGATCTCTTCTCTCTGATGTATGTATTCGATATGGGTACGAATAACGATAAGGCAATGGGCACCGCTTTCGAATATATGAAGTATTTGGGCACATCTAAAATGAGTCTGAAGGAAATCAATGAAGAATTTTACAAACTGGCTTGTTATTTCAATGTATTCCCTGGTTCAGACCGCACATATGTGATGCTGGAAGGTTTGAAAGAGAACATGCCGAAGGCAATGGCTCTGTTTGAAGAGATCTTGGCCGATGCACAGGTTAATAAGGAGGCTTATGGAAACCTTGCAGGTGATATCTTGAAAAAACGGACTGATGCTAAATTGAACCAGGGACAGAATTTCAACAAACTGATCCAGTATGCTATCTGGGGGCCGAAGTCTCCTGCTACAAATGTACTGACAACTGCCGAGTTGCAGCAGATGGACCCGCAGGAACTGGTCGATCGCATTCATAAGATCAACTCATTCGATCATAAGATTTTGTATTATGGTCCGGAAAAACCACAGGCCGTTCTGGACATCATCAAACAATATCATAATGTCCCTGAACAGTTGCAACCGGTTCCGGCAGCAATTGAGTTTAGCCAGCAGGAAACTCCTGAAAATAGAGTTCTGCTTGCACAGTATGATGCTAAACAGATTTATTTCTCTGCTGTCTCTAACCGAGGTGAAAAGTTCGATCCGGCTATCCAACCTACATTGAATATGTATAACGAATACTTCGGTGGCGGCATGAACGCGATCGTATTTCAGGAAATGCGTGAATCGCGTGGGCTGGCTTATTCTGCAGGAGCTTTCCTTATTACTCCGTCCAAACTGAAATATCCGTATGTCTACCGTACGTTCATTGCGACTCAGAATGATAAGATGATTGATGCGATGAAAGCTTTCGATGAAATTATCAATAATATGCCGGAATCAGAAAAAGCGTTCAACTTGGCTAAAGATGCTCTCATTACCCGTTTGCGTACGGAGCGTATTACCAAATCGGATGTTCTTTGGTCTTATCTGAATGCCCAGGATTTAGGTCTGAACACGGATAGCCGTAAAGAACTGTTCGAGAAGGCGCAGACAATGACATTGCCTGAAATCAAGGCATTCCAGGAAAAATGGGTGAAAGGGCGTACCTATATCTATTGTGTATTAGGCGATGAAAAGGATCTCGATCTGAAAGGTTTGTCACAATATGGTCCGATCCAGAAACTGACACAGGAAGAATTGTTCGGATATTAATCCGATGCCTATCTCTTTCCGATCCGATGCCCATCGTTTTTTCATCCGATGGGCATCGGATTATTTTTTTACTTTGCTTTCAGTTCTTCTTCTTTTAACTCTTCTTCCTCGACCTCTTTTACCTTACGGAACAGGTCAGAAGCGAAGATAAAATCGTTCAATGCTTTGTTCTTGGAAGTAATAACCTCTTTGCTGTTCCCCTGCCATTCTTTTACGCCTTCTTTGATGAAGATAATGTTTTCACCGATATTCATGACGGAGTTCATGTCATGTGTGTTGATGATAGTCGTCATTTTGTATTCGGCGGTGATATCGTGGATCAGGTCGTCGATAATCAACGAAGTCTTGGGGTCCAGGCCGGAGTTCGGTTCGTCACAGAACAGATATTTCGGGTTCAGGGCGATGGCGCGGGCAATAGCGGCACGTTTCATCATACCGCCGCTGATCTCAGAAGGATAGAGGTGACCGGCTTCCGACAGGTTCACACGGTCCAGACAGAACTGGGCACGCTTCAAACGATCTTTGTAAGTGTCGTTTGAGAACATATCCAGCGGGAACATGACATTTTCCAACACCGTCATGCTGTCGAATAAGGCCGATCCTTGGAACAGCATACCCATTTCACGGCGCAACATGTTCAATTCGTGCTTATCCATCGATGTCAAGTCACGGCCGTCATATAAAATCTCTCCCGAATCCGGACGCATCAGCCCGATAATATTTTTGATAAGAACCGTTTTCCCGGAGCCGCTTCGCCCGATAATCAGGTTTGTTTTTCCCGTTTCGAATACAGCACTGATGTCATTCAGGACAACTCGTCCTTCAAAGGACTTGGTGATATGTTTTACTTCTACCATTTTTTATGTCAGCATTAAGTTGGTTAAGATCACGTCGGCCAGCAGAATCATGATACTGCTCATAACGACCGCGTTCGTACTGGCTTTACCTACTTCCAGTGCACCGCCTTTTACATTGTAACCGAAGTAGGCGGCTATGGATGAAATAATAAATGCATACACAACGGATTTAATGATGGAGTACCAGATGTAGAACTCATTGAAATAGAACTGTAAACCATATTCGAAAGAAGCGGGTGTCATACCTGTTCCTGTGGAATGGCTGGCTGCGATACCTCCCAAAATACCGGTGAACATACTGAAGATAACTAATACCGGAATGAAAGTCATCATACCGACCATCTTTGGCAGGATCAGGAAGTTGGCGGAGTTAACTCCCATGATCTCCATTGCGTCGATCTGCTCCGTCACACGCATGGTCCCGATTTCGGAAGCAATGTTGCTACCGACTTTACCCGCCAGAATCAACGACATGATGGAAGAAGAAAATTCCAGCAGGATAATTTCACGCGTTGTATATCCTATCGTAAATTTAGGAATGAGCGGCGAACTGATATTCAGTGAAATCTGGATGGCAATAACCGTACCGATAAAAATGGAAATGATGACAACGATCCAAAGGGAATCGACTCCTAATTTATATATTTCCTTTATCAACTGCTTAAAGAACATGCTCCACCGGTTGGGTACGGAGATGCATTTCCCCATCAACATGACATATTCACCTACTTGATGTAATGCTTTATTCATTATTTTATGTTTCTATTCAATTACAGTCTGCAAATATAACGCAATTCTGGGAACAACTGTTCATTTCAGGCTTGATACTTCTGGTTTGTATTTAATCTAAACTGGGCTGTAAGTCAATAAAAGCGTAGTGAACGATTTGTATAGAAGGAATTAATTCCGTTTCTTTGTGGCAAAGATTTTGGATATGGCAGACGAACAACAAATGGTGCTCCGTACGGAGGACCTCGTTAAAAAATATAAGACACGTACCGTTGTAAATCATGTTTCGATCAATGTGAAGCAGGGAGAGATCGTGGGATTGCTTGGCCCTAATGGAGCTGGGAAAACGACTACTTTCTATATGACGGTAGGGTTGGTGACTCCCAATGAAGGAAAGATATTCTTGAACGATATGGAGATCACGAAGTTTCCGGTGTATAAACGCGCTCGTAATGGTATTGGCTACTTAGCTCAGGAGGCGTCTATTTTCCGTAAAATGACGGTGGAGGATAACATTCGTTCCGTATTGGAAATGACAGAGACAACATCCGAATACCAGAAAGAAAAATTGGAGAGTCTGATTGCCGAATTTGGTCTGAATAAAGTGCGGAAGAATTTGGGCGACCAGTTGTCCGGAGGTGAACGCCGGCGTGCGGAGATCGCTCGCTGTCTGGCTATCGATCCGAAATTTATCATGCTTGACGAACCGTTTGCCGGGGTAGACCCGATTGCCGTACAAGATATCCAGAGTATTGTCGCAAAGCTGAAACATAAGAATATCGGGATTCTGATCACAGATCATAACGTATACGAGACTTTGAGTATCTGTGACCGTGCCTATCTGCTGTTCGAAGGGAAAGTGCTTTTTCAGGGAACTGCCGAGCAGTTGGCCGAAAATGAAATTGTGCGTGAAAAATATCTGGGTAAGGATTTTGTTCTCCGCAAAAAAGACTTTTAAGAATTAAGATTAGACGATCTGATAATTTTCAATTTCCGACAGCAACGGACAAAGAAAAATAACGCAACGATCGCCACGATTGTGTAGGGCAACAAATTCTGTGTGGAAATATCTCCGGTAATGAATTCGTTGTCTTTTAATTTGGCATCCGACATGCTGATGACAGCAATTGCATTATTAACGAAGTGGGCAAATACCGGTATCCAGATGTTCCGGGTCCAATAAAGTAAATATCCGAAATAAGCTCCTAACAGCATACGTGGAAGGAAGCCGAAAAACTGCATGTGGAAGGTACTGAAAATGATGGCTGCACTCCAGATGATGATATGATGATTGTACGTCCATTTCCCGATTATCCGTTGCAAAGCGCCCCTGAAAAGGAATTCTTCCGTAATGCCGGCAGCTACCGCGATAACGATCAGGTTAAAAAACAAAGTTATGATCCCTCTTCCGGCCAGCAATTTCAGAGTCAGTTGTTCGGCCGTTTCCTCTTGCAACCGCATCCAGTTTTCTATGGGTTCCATAAAAGATGGCAGTTCCATCTGCTTATTCAGTATTCCGGTCAGGCTGATGGAAGGAGTGATCAAAAATATGCTGAGAAATGTGAGAAGCAATATGTGTCCTTTAGGCATTTTCCCGATCGACAGATATTCTTTCGGATTGTAGCTGCACAGCCACGCAAGTGCCAATGCAGGAAAGAGGAATGTGCCGAGGGCTGAAATAAGTTGCAACAGGCGCATCATGTCCGAATACTGCGTAATATCGGCGTGCAGACCATAGATCATATAGAAGAATCCCATTGCAATCAGCGATGAGAAAACTGCGCCTGCCAGAATCAGGAGAAGCAGGACGGTCAATTGGAAGATGGCCGGTTTTCCGGCATATATACCTTTTAAGAACATATTTTTGAGCATAAAAAAACTTCTGCTCAAAGTTAAGCAGAAGTTTCTTATTTTTTCCCGGAAAAGTAATTATTTAGGACGAGCCTCTTTTATTACTATCTGGCGGCCTTCATATTCTGCTTCGTTCAACTCGGCGATTGCTTTTTTCGCAGCTTCATCGTCCGGCATTTCAACGAAACCAAAACCTTTTGATTTGCCTGTTTCACGGTCTTTGATGATCTTTACGGATTCAACCGTACCGTATTCTTCCATTACTTGTTTCAAATCATCTTCCCGAACACGATAGTTCAGGTTTCCAACATAGATGTTCATAAAAATAGAAATTAAAAAATAAAATTGTTACTTCAATGAAAGTAGTAAACCGGAATTTCGTAACAGTGAGAGATATTCGACAAGTAACGAGTAAATGAAGAAATAAAAAACAATGTTAGGTCCGTTCAAGGTTAATGCCCTTTCACATCGCAAAGGAATACATTTATTTTAGATAAACAACAATTTATCCTGAAAAAAATAATATTGCTCCTAAATTCATCTCGGTTATAACAATTTAAGCAAACAATTTGCGAGATTAAAAGATTAAGTCTAATTTTGCACCCTAAAATTCGAACAAGACTATTAATTAAATAAATCATTCAGAATGAACGTTTCGCTTAAAAACATTGATGCTACAAAAGGCATTGTGAAATTGGAAATAGTGAAAGCTGACTATGCAGACAAGGTTGAAAAGAGCCTTCGCAGCTTCCGTCAGAAAGCAGAGATGCCGGGTTTCCGTAAAGGGATGGTCCCAATGGGTATGGTAAAGAAAATGTATGGCAAGCATGTGTTGGTCGAAGAAATCAACAAATTGGTTTCTGAAAACCTGTACAACTATATCCGTGAAAACAAACTGAACATTTTGGGCGAACCGCTGCCTAACGAAACTGAACAGAAAGAAATCAACTTCGATACTCAGGAAGACTTCGAATTTTGTTTTGATGTAGCGCTGGCTCCGGAAATCAAGATCGAATTGTCCAAAAATGACAAGGTTCCTTATTACCAGGTGAATATCGACGACGAAATGATCGGCAAACAAGTCGAGGCTTACCAGGCTAATTTCGGAACGTACGACCAGGTTGAGGATGTAGAAGAAAAAGACTTGGTGAAAGGTACGGTAGCCGAACTGGAAAACGGTTCTCCGAAAGAAGGCGGTATCGTTGTTGAAGAGGCTGTTTTGATGCCGATGTACATAAAGGATGAAGCTGAAAAAGCTAAATTCATCGGTGCAAAGAAGAACTCTGTGATCGTATTCAATCCGAATAAGGCCTACGAAGGTGCAGAAGCAGAAATCGCTTCTTTCTTGAAAGTGAATAAGGAAGCCGTCAGTGGTATCACAGGCGATTTTAGCTTTGAAATCACGGAGGTGACTCGTCATAAGAATGCAGAGCTGAACCAGGAATTGTTCGACAAAGTCTTCGGTGAAGGCGTTGTTACCAGCGAAGAAGAATTCAAGAACAAGATCCGCGAAGCTTTGGCTGAGCAGTTCACTCCGCAGAGCGACTTCAAGTTCTTGGTCGATGCCCGTGACCTGCTGGTTCAGAAGGCCGGTGAACTTTCGTTTGCCGAAGACCTGTTAAAGCGTTGGTTGCTGGTTGCCAATGAAAAGAATACGAAAGAAAAGATCGACGAAGAATATCCTCGGATCATAGAAGACTTGAAATATCAGCTGATCAAAGAAAATCTGGTGAAGGAAAACGGATTGAAAGTTGAAGATGCTGATATCGAAGGCTTCGCTAAACGTGTAGCTAAAGCCCAGTTTGCCCAGTATGGAATGCTTTCCGTACCGGAAGACGTATTGGCTAACTATGCTAAAGACATTTTGAAAAACAAGCAGACGCTGCAGAATATCATTGACCGTGCAGTTGAAGAAAAACTGGCAGGCTGGTTGAAAGAACAAGTCGAACTGGATACCAAGGAGGTGACAGCCGACGAATTCAACAAACTTTTTGAAGAATAAGACTACCTGAAAAAGCGGCAGCAGCAGCTTTTTTATCTAAAAAGGGCTTTCTCTCGAAAAAATATCTTACCGGACAGCAAATAAGTTGTTTCTTTCAGAAATTTATTTATAACTTTGTTATTCCGATAAGTAAGAGAGGAATCCCTTTTTTTATGACTTTTCGGTAACACAATAAGACTATAGATTATGGAAGATTTCAGAAAGTATGCAACGAAGCATTTAGGGATGAACAGTAATGCGCTGGACAGTTATATGAATATAACCAGCAGTTACATATCTCCGACGATTATCGAAGAGCGTCAATTGAACGTTGCTCAGATGGACGTTTTTTCACGGTTGATGATGGACCGTATCATTTTTTTAGGTACACAGGTTGACGATTATACGGCAAATGTAATCCAGGCACAGTTGTTGTATCTGGATTCAAGCGATCCGGGCAAGGATATTTCAATTTATATCAATTCTCCGGGTGGCTCTGTTTATGCAGGATATGGTATTTATGACACGATGCAGTTTATCAGTAGTGACGTGTCGACTATCTGTACGGGTATGGCAGCTTCTTTTGCTGCGGTATTGCTGGTCGCCGGAACGAAAGGCAAGCGTATGGCCTTGCCTCATTCCCGCGTGATGATTCACCAGCCGTTAGGCGGTGCGCAGGGACAGGCTTCGGATATTGAGATCACGGCTCGTGAAATCCTGAAAGTAAAGAAGGAACTCTACACAATCATATCAACTCATTCAGGTCAACCTTATGAAAAGGTTGAACACGATAGTGACCGTGACTATTGGATGACGGCAGAGGAAGCTTTGGCTTACGGTATGATCGACAAGGTTCTGGTTCGTAATAAATAATATTAATGTAAGGGGCTGCGTTAAAAGTCCCTTGTCCCTTGTATCGAATGCGGGAACAGGAGCTTTTAACGTACTCTCTTTAAAAAACAAATACGGAATGGCCAAAACAGGCGATAGCTGTACGTTTTGCGGACGCGGTAGCCGGGACGTTAATATGTTGATTAACGGGATTTCCGGTGCTATTTGCGATGAATGTGCACAGCAAGCGTACGAAATAGTAAAAGAACAAATGCCTGGCAAGGGGAGTTCTTTTGGATTAAACCAGAAAGATCTGCCTAAGCCTGAGGATATTAAGACTTTTCTGGACCAATATGTGATAGGTCAGGACGACGCTAAACGTTATCTGTCGGTTGCTGTGTATAACCATTACAAACGTTTGATCCAGAAAGTAACATCGGATGATGTTGAGATCGAGAAATCGAATATTATTATGGTGGGTGCTACGGGGACAGGTAAAACGCTACTTGCCCGTACGATCGCCAAATTGCTCCATGTCCCGTTTGCCATTGTAGATGCGACGGTCTTGACAGAAGCCGGTTATGTAGGGGAGGATATAGAAAGCATTTTGACCCGTCTGTTGCAGGCTGCCGATTATGATGTCGAAGCGGCACAGCGTGGTATCGTATTTATCGATGAAATAGATAAGATCGCCCGTAAGAGCGATAATCCTTCCATTACCCGTGATGTAAGCGGTGAAGGTGTGCAGCAGGGCTTGCTGAAGCTCTTGGAAGGTTCCATCGTGAACGTACCCCCGCAGGGTGGGCGCAAGCATCCGGAGCAGAAAATGATTGCCGTGGATACGAAAAATATCCTGTTTGTATGTGGTGGCGCTTTCGACGGAATAGAGAAGAAAATCGCCCAGCGTTTGAATACACGTGTAGTAGGATACGCCGCAAACGAAAACACGGCGCAGGTGGATCGCAACAATCTGCTGAAATACATTACACCAACCGACTTGAAATCGTTTGGCCTGATTCCGGAAATCATCGGACGTCTGCCTATCTTGACCTATTTGAACCCGTTGGATAGGAGTACGCTTCGTAATATCTTGACGGAACCGAAGAACTCGATCATCAAGCAATATATCAAATTGTTTGCGATGGATGATATTGAACTGACATTTGACGAAGACGTGTTCGAATTTATAGTCGATAAGGCACTTGAGTTTAAGTTGGGAGCACGTGGCTTACGTTCCATTGTGGAGGCTGTGATGATGGATGCCATGTACAGTATGCCGTCTGCAAATGAAAAGACACTCCATGTCACGTTGGAGTATGCGAAGGAAAAGTTTGAAAAATCGGACGTAAACCGTCTGCAGATGACCTGACGGCGGTTTTTAAAATATGAATAGTATGGCGAAGAAGGATAATTTGACAGAAGAGCTCAAAAAACATTTTGGTTTTGATACCTTTAAAGGAAATCAGAGAGCAATCATCGAAAATGTACTGGCAGGAAATGATACATTTGTGTTGATGCCGACCGGAGGAGGAAAATCTTTGTGTTATCAACTGCCTTCTCTTATGATGCAGGGGACGGCCATAGTGATTTCTCCTTTGATAGCCCTGATGAAGAACCAAGTGGATGCCATGCGTAATTTCAGCGAAGAGGACGGGGTTGCCCATTTCATAAACTCTTCCTTGAATAAATCGGCTATCGACCAGGTAAAAGACGATATCCGTAATGGCCGGACGAAATTGCTCTACGTGGCTCCTGAGTCATTGACCAAAGATGAAAATGTGGAGTTTCTGCGCCAAGTCAATATTTCGTTTTATGCAGTGGACGAAGCACATTGTATTTCTGAATGGGGGCATGATTTCCGTCCGGAATATCGTCGTATCCGTCCGATCATAAACGAAATCGGCAAGCGTCCGTTGATTGCTTTGACGGCGACAGCCACTCCGAAAGTGCAGCACGATATTCAGAAAAACTTGGGAATGATTGACGCTTCTGTCTTTAAATCCTCCTTCAACCGTTCTAATTTGTATTATGAGATTCGTCCGAAAACGGCGAATATCGACCGCGAGATCATCAAATATATTAAGTCCAACGAGGGAAAATCCGGTATTATCTATTGTTTGAGCCGTAAGAAGGTGGAAGAATTTGCCGATATTCTGAAAGCAAACGGTATCAAGGCGCTCCCTTATCATGCCGGTATGGATTCGCAGCAGCGTTCGAGCAATCAGGATGCGTTCCTAATGGAAAAAGCAGACGTGATCGTTGCGACCATTGCTTTCGGTATGGGGATCGACAAACCCGACGTACGGTATGTCATCCATTATGATATTCCCAAAAGCCTCGAAGGATATTACCAGGAAACCGGACGAGCCGGCCGTGATGGCGGTGAAGGCCAGTGCATCGCTTTTTATGCCTATAAAGACTTGCAGAAATTGGAAAAATTCATGCAGGGAAAACCTGTGGCGGAACAGGAGATCGGTAAGCAGTTGCTTCTGGAGACTGCTGCTTATGCCGAAACTTCCGTATGTCGACGGAAAGTCTTGTTGCACTATTTCGGTGAAGAATACCTGGAAGAAAATTGTGGAAATTGTGATAATTGTTTGAACCCAAAAAAGAAAGTGGAAGCAAAGGAATTATTAAGCGCCGTACTCGAAGTGGTTGGTACGTTAAAGGAAAAATTCAAGGCAGAATATATTGTCAACATGTTGGTCGGCAACGAGACCTCCGAAATACAATCTTACAAGCACAATGAACTGGAGATTTTCGGTTCCGGTTCGGATGAGGAAGAGAAGACATGGAATGCCGTTATCCGTCAAGCATTGATTGCCGGATATTTGGCCAAGGACATCGAGAACTACGGTCTGTTGAAGATTACAGAAAAAGGAAAAGAGTTTATAAAGAAACCTGTCTCTTTCAAGATTACAGAAGACAACGAATTCGATGAAGAGGAAGAAGAAGTTCCCGTACGCGGTGGAGCCGCTTGTGCGGTCGATCCTGCCCTTTTCTCGATGATGAAGGATTTACGCAAGAAGTTGTCCAAGCGTCTGGAAGTGCCTCCTTTCGTTATTTTCCAGGATCCGTCTCTGGAAGCGATGGCCACTACTTATCCGGTAACGTTGGAAGAATTGCAGAATATTCCGGGTGTCGGAGCCGGTAAGGCAAAAAGATATGGTAAGGAGTTCATTGAGCTGATTAAGCGTCATGTGGAAGAAAACGAGATCGAACGTCCCGAAGATCTTCGGGTTCGTACGGTTGCCAATAAATCCAAATTGAAGGTTTCGATCATCCAGCGTATCGACCGTAAGGTGGCGTTAGACGAAATAGCCATGACGAACGGATTGGAATTTAACGAACTACTCGACGAAATAGAAGCGATCGTTTATTCTGGAACCCGTATCAATATCGACTACTTCTTGAACGATGTGATGGACGAAGATCATATCGATGATATTTATGAATACTTCAAGGATTCGGAAACAGACGATCTGGAAGATGCAATCGAAGAATTAGGTGGTGATTATACGGAAGAAGAGATTCGCCTCGTCCGCATTAAGTTCCTGTCGGAAATGGCAAATTAAATAATTGACAATTGGCAATTGGCAATTGACAATGGGCGACAAAAATGTCCATTGTTAATTGTCAATTGTTTTGTAGGTTTGTGTGCAATAATTTTTAAGGCATAAGTTCTATGTCATTTATTGCAGACAGAGTGGTCATGGACGGATTGACGTTTGATGACATATTATTGATTCCTGCCACTTTCAGGGCAACCGCATCAAAATTTTCCAAGGTTGTGATTTGCATACGAAGTTTTCAGCAAATCCTCTATCACTCTATCACTGCGAAGGTTGTAGTTATTAATATTCAAGCGTCAGAGGCAGTGATACAGGGTGTTTTTCTTTATCACTCCTCTATCACTTCTGATACAGGGTGTTTTTATCATGTAATTGAAAACCAGTGTATTGCCTTCTTTTGCTTTTGAAAAAGCATATAAAATAATCGAATAAACAAATGTAAAAACGAATATAACAGGTATTAAATTGGCGAAATACGGTTCTTCATTCCACAAAAAAACTCTCTTTTTTTAGCAGAAGCAAGCAGATAATTCCGTAAACACCCCCATGTTACCATCCTTAACATCCGGGTGTAGAGAGCTGGTACATTCGGGTGTAAGAGGGAGCAACATGGGGGTGTCCGGCAACTAAAGTACCGTGCCGGACAATGAAAACCTCCCGGTTTTACCTATTTTGTAGCCGTTTTTTGCAGAAAATAATCGAGTGATTTGCAGAGGTGGGAATAGCTGTTTCATGAAAAGGCGCCTGTCTTTTGAAAGTGAATGTCGGTTTTTATATTTATAAAAAACACTAATTTAATGGGGTAATGTACTTTTTAAGCTGCATCTCCGTTAGATTAGTGTTATTTTTGTAAACGATATCGTGATATGGTAAAAGAAGGATTAATGAAGAAGTTGCTTGTATTATCTTTGGTATTCGCTTGTATGACAGGAAATGCACAAGTTTCGGTCGATTCGGTAGTGATGACGGTAGCCGGAAAGCAGATCCCGTTGGATGAATTTATTTTTATTGCACAAAAGAATAGCGAAGTTAATTTGTCTGACCGTAAATCCGTGAATGCATACGTGGAGTTGTTTAAGAACTTCAAACTGAAAGTGGCGGAAGCGGAAGATTTGGGACTGGACAAGACGAAAGCGTTCAAAGATGAATTGGATAGCTATCGGGCTCAATTGACTTCAAGTTATCTGTCGGATAAGGATGGAGAGGAAGCTGCTGTACGTGCCGTATATGACCGGTATGGAGAAGTGCTGGAATTGAGTCATATTCTGTTCCGCTTGCCGCAACGTACATTATCGAAAGATACGGTTCCGGTATATCAGAAAGCGATCGAGGCCTATGAGCGTATTCAAGCGGGAGAGGATTTTGCCGCTGTCGGCAAAGAACTGAAAGATGCCGATAAGGAAAATGTCGGCTATGAATATGTACACTGTTTGCTGCCGATGCAGACGGTTAAAGCCTTTGAAAATGTCGCTTATTCGTTGCCCGTCGGTTCCGTCTCTCTGCCGGTTCGGACGACTATGGGCTTCCATATCATAAAAATACACAGTCGCAGGCGAAATCCGGGGCTGGTACGTGTAGCGCATGTCCTGATCCCGTTTGAGAAAGATTCGGTGAAGTTTGGAGAGGCTGAAACATTGGCTCGTGCGGAAGAAGTTTATCGGAAAGCGAAGGATGGAGCTGACTTTGCCATGTTGGCAAAAGAATACTCGTCTGATGCCGGTTCTGCCAAGCGGGGAGGGGAGTTGCCAGCTTTTGGTGTCGGCGAGATGGTGGAGCCGTTCGAAGTGGCTGCTTTCGCTTTGAACACTCCGGGGGAATTGTCCCGACCGGTGAAAACTCGTTTTGGTTATCACATTATAAAGTTGATCGAGAAGAAAGGTATTCCTTCTTTCGATGATAAGAAGAAGGCCTGGTCTCGCCAGATGGCGCAGGGAGAACGGAATTTCGAATATTACGGTGCGTTTGATGAACGAATGAAAAAAGAGTATGGATATTGCTTCTATCCCGAGGCTTATGCCGAACTACAAGCTTTGTGCAACGACTATTTTCCGTCCGATCCTGCTTTCTACGAGAAGGCGAAAGACATGAACAAGACTTTGTTTCATCTGAATGGCACGGATTTTCCCCAGAGTGAGTTCGCTTATTATATCCAGCGCTGTCCGTTCTCTACGAAATCGTATGCGGGAGATTTCATGCAGGAGGTTTACGATCTTTTTATCCGAGATATCGTAACTACTGCCGAACGTAAGAATCTGACTACGAAACATCCTGAGTTCGATCTTCTTATGAAAGAGTATCGGGATGGCATCTTGCTGTTCGACATCAGCAATAAGGAAGTTTGGAACAAGCCGATGGACCAGCAAGCCAAGGCGGAAGCCGAGTGGATCGAACAGCTGAACCGGAAATACCCGGTGACGATAAACTGGAAGCTGGTGAAGAAAGTGAGTAAAATGACAAAGAAATAATAAAGAGAAAGTTATATGAGATATTGCTTCATTTTTATAGCATTCGTATCTTTGCTGTGTTCTTGTAAGGGAACGCAGCCTGTGGATGATGCGGATGTGTTGGTAAAAGTGAAGGACCGGACTTTGAGACGTTCGGAGATAAAACAGCAGATCCCGCGCGGATTGTCCTCGGCTGACAGTATGTTGCTTGCCGAAAGTTTGGAAAGGAAGTGGGTGAAAGATGCATTGGTCTACGATGTGGCCTTGCGCAACTTGGAGGGAGAAGATAAGGCGGAAGTGGATAAGCTGGTGGAGGAATATCGTCATTCGCTGATCCGCTATCGGTATCAGGAACAGTTGATAAAAGAAAGGCTTTCTTCCGAGTTTCAGGAAAGCGACATGCTGAGTTATTACGAAGAAAACCAGAAAAAATTTGTCTTGGACAAGGCTTTGGTGAAAGGTCTCTTCCTGAAGATCCCGGTGGATGCCCCCGGCCTCGTTGATGTAAAGGGATGGTATAGATCGACTTCTGAGGCTTCTTTAGAAAAAATTGAGAAGTATAGTGTACAGAATGCCAGTATTTATGACTACTTTTACGACAAATGGGTGGACTTTGACCAGGTGATGGACAATATTCCGGTGCATGTGTCGAATGCGAACGACTTCTTGAGGGCAAACAAGTTTGTCGAAGTTTCGGATAGTACATATTGCTATCTGTTGAATATTAAGGAATATCTGCCTGCGGGAAGTGTGGCGCCATACGACTATGCCAGTGCGCAGATCGTGGAGATGCTGACAAATCGGCGTAAGGTGGAATTTTTGAAGAAATTTGAAGAAGAATTATATAATGATGCAGTCAGGAGCGGTGACGTCAAGTTTTATACGGAACCGTGATTGGTAGCTTATAGAGAAGTACATGATGAAAAAGATTTTGACAGTATTCATTCTTGCCTGTTTATCTTGTGTGGTGTATGCCCAGGATAATGTAATCGATGAAATCGTGTGGGTGGTGGGAGATGATGCAATTTTGCGTTCGGACATCGAAAGCCAGCGTTTATATCTGCAAAACGAGGGACAGCGTTTTGACGGTGACCCTTATTGCGTGCTCCCCGAACAGATGGCAATACAGAAGCTGTTTCTGAACCAAGCGAAGATCGATAGTGTGGAAGTGAGTGAAAACCAGGTGATCCAGGAGACGGATCGTTGGATCAATTTCGCAATCAACCAGATGGGATCTAAGGAAAAGCTGGAGGAATATTTCGGTAAAAAGATTTCCCAACTGAAGGACGAACGTAAGGAAATGATCATGGAGCAACAGACTGTTGAACAGATGAAGCGCCAGCTGATCGGTGAAATCAAGTTGACACCCTCCGAAGTCCGTAAGTATTACAGCCAGTTGTCCAAAGACAGTCTGCCTAATATCCCGACAACTGTCGAGGTGCAGATTATCACGATGGAACCGAAGATCCCGTTTGAAGAGACAGATGCCATCAAGGCTCGTCTTCGCCAGTTTACCGATGATATCAACAGCGGGAAATATGAATTTTCGACATTGGCCCGTCTGTATTCGGAAGACCCGGAATCAGCCAAAAGAGGCGGAGAACTTGGATTTTTGGGTAAGACAAGTTTGTTGCCCGAATTCGCTAACGTCGCTTTCAACTTGAAGGATCCGAAAAAGATTTCCCAGATCGTGCAGACTGAATATGGCTATCATATTATCCAATTGATCGAAAAGCGTGGCGACCGTATCAACTGCCGCCATATCTTGTTGAAGCCGAAAGTTTCGGACAAGGAGTTGAACGAGTGTATGACACGTATGGATTCGTTGTATAACGACTTAACGGCAAAGAAATTTACATTTGAAGAAGCGGCAACTTTTATCTCTGCTGACAAGGATACGAGAAATAACAAAGGTTTGATGGTGAACCAGAACTTTGAAAGTGACAACCACAGCACTCCGAAATTCGAGATGGCCGAACTGCCACAGGAAATCGGTAAGATGGTTTATACGATGCAGGTGGGAGATATCTCCAAACCTTTCACTATGATCAACGATAAGCAGAAAGAAGTTGTTGCTATTGTAAAACTGAAAGCCAGAGTGGACCAGCATAAGGCAAATATATCGGATGACTATCAGGCTTTGAAGTCGATTGTCGAATCTCGGAAACGCGAAGAGCTGCTGCATGACTGGATCATTAAGAAGCAGAAAAGCACATATGTGCGTATCAGCGACGGCTGGCGTAATTGTGATTTCCAGTATCCCGGCTGGATTAAAGAATGAGGACTGTAAATAAATTTATTTTCACAGGTCTGTTTTTTGTGTTGGCGGTCTGTGCCTTTGCACAGGCCCAAGATAGTATTGTGCATGCAGATACTACTGTTATTACCGCACAAGATGTGACAGTCGCCCCGCCGGACAGCTTGAAGGCAGCCGATAGTTTGCAGGTTATGACGGATACTGTCCCGCCCAAAAAGACGAAGGTATACCTGATCCATTCCAATACGCTATCTTTCGATAAGGCTGTAAAGCCGGATGCGCAGATATTGAACGGCGATGTATGTTTCCGGCATGACAGTTCATATATGTATTGCGACAGTGCTTACTTTTTCGAACAGACCAATTCGCTCGAAGCTTTCAGTAATGTCCGGATGGAGCAGGGAGACACCTTGTTCGTCTACGGAGATTATCTTTTTTATGACGGAAACACGCAGGTGGCTTATCTGCGCGAGAATGTCCGGATGGAGAACGGGCAGGTGACGCTCTTTACGGATAGCCTCAATTATGAACGCATTCCGAATATCGGATACTATTTTGAAGGTGGGCTAATTGTAGATTCTCTGAATCAACTATCTTCTTTTTACGGACAATATTCTCCGGAGACGAAGCTGGCGGTGTTCAATGACAGCGTGCAGGTTGAGAACCCTGACTTTACATTGTATTCCGATACTTTGCATTATGACACAGAATCCAAGGTAGCTACCATCCTGGGGCCGTCTGTCATTGTTTCGGACAGTGGCACGATCCATACTTCAAGAGGATGGTATGATACGGTGAACAACACATCCCTTTTGCTTGATCAGTCCCAGGTTGAATCGGGTGAGAAGATCTTGATCGGTGACTCTATCTTTTATAATCGGGATACGGGTATGGGAGAGGTCTATGGGAATATGAGCCTGATTGATACGGCCCAGCATGTGACGCTGCAAGGCGAATATGGTTATTATAATGAACAGACCGGATATGCTTTTGCAACCGACAGTGCCCGCTTCCTTGAGTATTCACAAGGCGATACGTTGTTTTTGCATGCCGATACGTTGCAGATGGTGACGGTCGACTCCGTCTACCGGGAGATCAAGGCCTATTACGGCGTACGTTTCTATCGGATCGATATGCAAGGCGTATGTGACTCCATGCAGTTCAATACGCGCGATTCTGTATTATATATGTATACGGAACCGGTTCTCTGGAATGAACAATATCAACTGTATGGCGATACGATCGCTATTTATATGAATGATAGTACGATCGAATATGCCCATGTGATCCAGTTTGCTTTTGCGGCACAGCATGTCGACTCGAGTTACTATAACCAGTTGAAGGGGAACGACCTGAAAGCCTATTTTGAGGGACAGGAATTGCGTCGTATTGATGTAAACGGAAATGCGGAGTTGAATTATTATCCTTTGGAAAAGGATGGTTCTAAGGTTGGCATGAATAATGCAAAAGGTTCTCATCTTTCAATGTGGATAAGGAATAATAAACTGGAGAGAATGGGACTTTATGTCAATGCTTCCGGGACCTTGACTCCTATTCCGGATCTGAAACCCGATCAAAAGATGTTGAAAGATTTTTATTGGTTCGACTATCTGCGTCCGAAGAATAGGGATGACATTTACGAGGTGGTGAAAAGAAAAGCGACGGAATCACCCAAGAGAAGCAATAAATTTGTACATTAGCAAAGAATTTTTCAAATAATAAAAGACTATGGCATTATTCTCATTTTATAATGTGCGGAAGCCTCGGCAGTTCGATCATAAGCCAATCTATTGGGATCCTCATAAGGAGGCGATGGAAGATCGCATCCGCAAAGTGAAGCGTGAGATTGGCATGGAAGAAGAATTGTCGATTGATGATTATAAAGCCGAAATCAAAGGTAGCTTTGTCGAAGGCACTTCTCATCTGAAAAAGAGCCGTGATAACGGGCATGATTCCCGGAGTCGGACATATAAGAACATGAAGTTGTTATTGGCCGCTGCTATTTTGGGTGGTATATTTTGGTACTTGTTTATGTAATGAGTGATATAATTCATTTACTTCCTGACAGTATTGCCAATCAGATAGCGGCGGGCGAGGTTATCCAGCGTCCTGCCTCTGTCGTAAAGGAGTTGGTAGAAAATGCGGTGGATGCCGGCGCCGGACACATTCAGGTGAATATAAAGGACGCCGGTCGTACATTGGTCCAAGTGATCGATGATGGAAAAGGTATGTCTGAGACTGACGCCCGCATGGCTTTTGAACGGCATGCAACTTCGAAAATTTCTACTGCAGACGATCTTTTTTCTCTTCATACGATGGGATTTCGTGGCGAGGCGCTTGCTTCGATAGTGGCGGTTTCACAAGTAGAGCTTCGTACTCGCCTGAAAGGAGCCGAACTGGGGACGCATCTTGTATTTTCGGGTTCAGAATTAGAGAGTGTCGAACCGGATGCCTGTACCGAGGGGAGTATTTTTTCAGTGAAGAACCTCTTCTTTAATGTTCCGGCACGTCGAAAGTTTCTGAAATCGAATGAGACGGAGTTCCGGAATATCATCAATGAGTTCGAACGGATTGCCTTGGTCAATTCGCAGGTTGCTTTGTCTCTTTACCATAACGATACGGAGATATTCAACCTGCCTGAGTCCGGTTTGAGGCAACGTATTGTTAATGTATATGGAAAAACGCTGAACCAGAAGCTCCTTTCTGTGGATGCGCAAAGTTCGTTAGTGACGATCTCCGGCTTTGTGGGACGGCCTGATTCGGCAAAGAAGAGGGGGGCTTTGCAGTATTTCTTTGTAAACGGACGTTTTATGAAGCATCCGTATTTTCACAAAGCGGTCATGCAGGCTTACGAACAACTGATCCCGGCAGGTGAGCAGCCGAACTACTTTATCTACTTTACGCTTGATCCGGCAACGATAGATGTCAATATCCATCCGACCAAGACGGAGATCAAGTTTGAAAACGAACAGCCGATCTGGCAAATCCTGATGGCCGCGACTCGTGAAGCGCTGGCCAAGTCCAGTGCGATCCCGACTATTGATTTCGATGTGGAAGACGCCATCGATATTCCTGTGTATAATCCCGTGAAGGAAGCGGCACCTTATAAAGCTCCCCGTGTGCAGGTGAATTCCGGGTATAATCCTTTTGAAACCTCTTCCTATAAGAAACCGGAATTCGACTGGTCCAAGCTTTATAATGATTTCGAGGGTGACCGGAACGCTATACGACAGGGGGCGGAATTAACCGGATCTTTTTTGGCTCCGGATATTTCTGAGCCAACTATTGAGGCTGACGAAGTGGCTGTTCAGGACACTTCGGGCAGTTTGTTCAACGATGTGTCCAACCCTTGTTATCAGTATAAAGGAAAATATATCATAACTTCTTTGAAGTCAGGTTTGGCTTTGATCGATCAACACCGTGCCCATGTCCGTATCCTGTTCGACCAGTACATTACAAACATCAGGCAGCAGCGAGGTGCTTCCCAGCAAGTCCTTTTCCCTGAGATTGTCGAGTTTACCGCTAGCGAAGCTACGGTCTTGCCGACCTTGCTCGAAGATATGCGTTTTATCGGTTTTGATCTGACGAACCTGGGAAATAACAGCTACGCTATCAATGGACTTCCTGCCGGTGTGGAGAATCTTGATCCGGTATCTTTGATTCGGAATATGGTGGATCGTGTGATCGATACCGGTTGCGAAGTACATGAGGAGATCTGTGACTCGTTGGCACTTTCTCTGGCAAAAGCGGCTGCTATCCGTCCGGGAAAGATCCTGTCTGGTGAAGAGATGGACAACTTGCTCGCTTCTCTTTTCTCCTGCCAGGAGTCGAATCTTACTCCTGATGGAAAAACCATTATTTCGAAGTTGACGGACGAGGAATTGGAGAAACGTTTCAAATAATCGACTGAAGGGGGATCGATATTCTTCTAACAGTCGTTCGTTTTTGATCCGATAAGCATCAAATGTGAATCCAGTGGGCATCGATTCTTTATCCGATACCTACTGGATTTCGTGTAAAAGAGGTCGGTTGTTCTGGGTTAACGGAGTTTGTAAGAGAAATAATAGTTAATTATTTATAAATGAATAAAAGCGGCCTCTTGTGAAACGGGAACAAATGCGTACCTTTGCAGCGTTTTAGCGCGAAGTGTGCGAAAAAGAAGGCGCAACTTATTGATAGTCCGAAAAGAATGTGTACCTTTGCAGCTCAAAATTGAAGAAATAGATAATTATAATAATAACACATTCAAAGTTTAAAAAAGAAAAGAAATGCCTACAATTCAGCAATTAGTTAGAAAAGGAAGGGAAACTTTGGTGGAAAAGGGTAAATCACCCGCATTGGATTCATGTCCGCAGAGACGTGGTGTTTGCGTTCGTGTTTATACTACAACTCCGAAGAAGCCTAACTCTGCAATGCGTAAAGTAGCGAGAGTTCGTTTGACAAATGGAAAAGAAGTAAACTCTTACATTCCGGGAGAAGGACACAATCTGCAGGAACACTCAATCGTGTTGGTTCGTGGTGGTCGTGTTAAGGACCTTCCTGGTGTACGTTATCACATTGTACGTGGAACCTTGGATACTGCAGGCGTAAACGGACGTACTCAGAGACGTTCCAAATACGGCGCTAAACGTCCGAAACCGGGGCAGGCAGCAGCTGCAGCTAAAGGAAAGAAGAAGTAATTAGTTACATCCCTTCAAACTGAGAATTTAAATTTAAGTATTAAAGCTGGTTTGAGTTATTTGGATAGGCTATAGGTTGAGTAAATGGTTCAGCGGAACCGTTGAAGACGTATTAAAGGCAACCAAGAACAAGAACGAAATTTTTGAAAACAAAATGAGAAAAGCAAAACCAAAGAAAAGACAGATCCTCCCGGATCCTGTTTTCGGTGATGTTAAGGTTACGAGATTCGTTAACCATTTGATGTATGATGGCAAGAAGAATACTGCCTTCGAAATTTTCTATTCCGCTTTGGAAACAGTTAAGGCCAAAATGCCTAACGAAGAAAAGTCCGCTCTCGAAATTTGGAAAGCTGCACTCGACAACATTACTCCTCAAGTCGAAGTGAAATCTCGCCGTGTTGGTGGTGCTACTTTCCAAGTACCTACTGAAATTCGCCCCGATCGTAAAGAATCGATTTCAATGAAGAACCTCATCATCTTCGCACGTAAACGTGGTGGTAAGACTATGGCTGATAAGCTGTCTGCAGAGATTGTAGATGCTTTCAATAACCAGGGCGGAGCATTCAAGAGAAAAGAAGATATGCACCGTATGGCCGAAGCTAACCGTGCATTCGCTCACTTCAGATTTTAATTATAAAGGCTAAGAAAGAATATGGCAAACGATAAACAATTAATGTTTACAAGAAACATCGGTATCATGGCTCACATCGATGCTGGTAAAACAACTACTTCTGAACGTATCTTGTTTTACACCGGTCTGACCCATAAGATCGGTGAAACGCATGATGGTACTGCTACGATGGACTGGATGGCCCAGGAGCAGGAACGCGGTATTACAATCACATCTGCTGCAACAACTACTTTCTGGAACTATTTGGGTAACAAATATAAGATCAACTTGATTGATACTCCGGGACACGTGGACTTTACAGTAGAAGTTGAGCGTTCTCTTCGTGTACTGGATGGTGCTGTTGCTACTTTCTGTGCTGTAGGTGGTGTGGAGCCGCAGTCTGAAACTGTATGGCGTCAGGCTGATAAATATAATGTACCTCGTATCGGTTATGTAAACAAGATGGACCGTTCAGGTGCAAACTACTATGAAGTAGTTCGCCAGGTTAAGGAAGTATTGGGCGCTCATCCGTGTCCTATCCAGATTCCTATCGGTGCTGAAGAAACATTCAAAGGTATCGTCGACCTGATCAAGATGAAGGCCATCTATTGGCATGACGAATCGATGGGAGCCGACTATAGCATAGAAGAAATCCCGGCAGATCTTCAGGCTGAAGCTGAAGAATGGCGTGACAAGATGCTTGAAGCTTTGGCAGAATGTGACGACGCGATCATGGAAAAATACTTCGATGATCCTTCGACTATCACAGAAGAAGAGATTCACACGGCTATCCGTAAGGGAACATTAGCTATGCAGATCAACCCGATGACTTGCGGATCTTCATTCAAGAACAAAGGTGTTCAGACGTTATTGGATGCAGTTTGTGCTTATTTGCCGTCTCCTGAAGATACGGAAGCTATTGAAGGTACGGATCCGAGTGATCCTGAAAAAGTCGTTGTCCGCAAGCCGTTGTTTGAGGAACCGATGGCTGCTTTGGCATTCAAGATCGCTACCGACCCATATGTAGGCCGCCTTTGTTTCTTCCGTGTTTATTCAGGTTCGATCAACGCCGGTTCTTATGTCTTGAATACGCGTTCTGGCAAAAAAGAACGTATCTCTCGTTTGTTCCAGATGCACTCTAACAAGCAAAATCCGATGGAAACGATCGGTTGCGGTGATATTGGTGCAGGTGTAGGTTTCAAGGATATCCGTACTGGGGATACGCTGTGTGACGAAAACGCTCCGATCACATTGGAATCTATGGACTTCCCTGATCCGGTTATCGGTATCGCTGTGGAACCGAAGACACAGAAGGATTTGGATAAACTGGGCATGGGCTTGGCTAAGTTGGCCGAAGAAGACCCGACGTTCACGGTTCAGACTAACGAAGAAACAGGACAGACTGTCATCAGCGGTATGGGTGAGCTTCACTTGGATATTATTATTGACCGTCTGAGACGCGAATTCAAAGTCGAATGTAATCAGGGTAAGCCTCAGGTAACTTACAAAGAAGCTATCACCAAATCTGTCGAACTTCGTGAAGTTTACAAGAAGCAGTCTGGTGGTCGTGGTAAGTTTGCCGATATCATTGTCCGTATCGAACCGGCAGATGAAGGCTTTGAAGGAAGTTTGCAGTTCATCGATGAAGTGAAGGGTGGTAACGTTCCCAAGGAATTTATCCCGTCAGTTCAGAAAGGTTTCGAGAAGGCTATGAAGAACGGTGTATTGGCAGGTTATCCGTTGGATCAACTGAAAGTTACTTTGATCGATGGTTCTTTCCACCCGGTTGACTCTGACCAGTTGTCTTTCGAAATCGCAGCTATCCAGGCATTCAAGAACGCTTCTGAAAAGGCAGGTCCTGCTTTGATGGAACCGATCATGCAGATGGAAGTGGTTACTCCGGAAGAAAGTATGGGTGATGTAATCGGCGACTTGAACAAGCGTCGTGGACAAGTTGAAGGTATGGAAACAAGTCGTACAGGTGCTCGTATTGTAAAAGCAAAAGTTCCTTTGGCTGAAACATTCGGCTATGTAACAGCTTTGCGTACTATCACTTCAGGTCGTGCAACTTCTTCAATGCAGTTCTCGCACTATGCTCAAGTATCTTCTTCTATCGCTAAGCAGGTATTGACAGAAGTACAGGGTCGTGCTGATTTGATCAAATAATTTAGAAACATATATATAGATATGAGCCAAAAGATCAGAATTAAATTAAAGTCTTACGATTATTCTCTGGTAGACAAGTCTGCCGAGAAGATCGTGAAGACGGTTAAGGCTACCGGTGCAGTTGTTAGCGGCCCGATACCTCTGCCTACGCACAAGCGTATCTTTACTGTGAACCGCTCGACTTTCGTTAACAAAAAGTCTCGTGAGCAGTTCGAACTCTCTTCTTACAAGAGACTAATCGACATCTACAGCTCAACTGCAAAAACGGTTGATGCATTGATGAAACTGGAATTGCCCAGTGGTGTTGAAGTAGAAATTAAAGTGTAAGTTTATTAACAAATTAGTGAAATGCCAGGATTATTAGGAAAAAAAATCGGAATGACATCCGTTTTCAGTGCCGAGGGAAAAAATCTTCCATGCACTGTTATCGAAGTGGGTCCTTGTGTAGTTACACAGATTAAGACTTTGGAAAAAGATGGCTATGAAGCTGTACAGTTAGGTTTCGAAGAGAAAAAAGAGAAACACACAACACAGCCAGAAATGGGCCACTTCAAAAAGGCAGGTGTAACTCCCAAGAGATACTTGGCCGAGTTCAAAAATTTTGAAACCGAATATAAGCTCGGTGATGTAATCACCGTAGATTATTTGGAAGATGCAGGTTTCGTTGATGTAGTAGGTACATCAAAAGGTAAAGGTTTCCAGGGTGTAGTAAAACGTCATGGTTTCGGTGGTGTAGGTCAGACTACTCATGGTCAGCATAACCGTTTGCGCGCTCCCGGTGGTATCGGTGCCTGTTCTTATCCTGCAAAGGTATTCAAAGGTATGCGTATGGCCGGCCAAATGGGTAATGAACGTGTAACTGTTCAGAACCTGCAAGTGATCAAGGTGATGCCGGAACACAATCTTTTATTAGTAAAAGGATCTGTTCCAGGAGCAAAAGGTTCAATCTTATTAATTGAAAAGTAATGGAACTGAGCGTATTAAATATTAAAGGTGAAGATACCGGAAGAAAGGTAACATTGAACGATGCTATCTTTGGCATTGAACCCAATGATCATGCTATTTACTTGGATGTAAAACAGTATTTGGCTAATCAGCGTCAGGGAACTCATAAATCAAAGGAAAGAAGTGAAGTTTCTGGTAGTACTCGTAAATTGATCCGCCAGAAAGGTGGTGGTGGTGCTCGTCGTGGCGACATCAACTCTCCGGTATTGGTAGGTGGTGGCCGTGTATTCGGTCCGAAACCGAGAGATTATGAGTTTAAATTGAACAAGAAAGTTAAAGGTTTGGCCCGTAAGTCTGCCTTGACTTATAAGGCAAAGAATAACGCAATTGTAGTAGTAGAAGATTTCACTTTGGAAGCTCCTAAGACTAAAGAATTCGTAACAATTGCTAAGAATCTGAAAGTGGCTGATGGAAAGTTACTTTTGGTTTTATCTGAGAAAAATAATTTCGTATATTTGTCGGCCAGAAATTTAGAGAAGGCAAATGTTATAACAGCTTCAGAGTTAAATACATATAGCGTGTTAAATGCTGTTAATTTGGTGTTGACAGAAAGTTCTGTAGCTGTTATTGAAAAACTGTTTAACGCATAAGGAGTAGAAAAATGGGAATTATTATTAAACCTATAGTAACTGAGAAGCAAACAGCGATTACAGAAAAAATGGATAATCGCTATGGTTTTCGTGTTTCTCCTGATGCCAACAAGTTAGAGATTAAAAAAGCCATTGAAGACATGTATAATGTTACAGTAGTTGATGTTAACACCATCAACTACTCAGGCAAGAAGAAAAGCCGCTATACCAAATCAGGTATTATCAATGGCAAACAATCAGCTTTTAAGAAGGCTATCGTAACGTTGAAAGAAGGAGAAACAATTGATTTCTTTAGTAATATCTAAAAAAAGAAATGGGAATACGTAAATTAAAGCCCACAACACCGGGGCAGAGACACAAAGTTATTGGTGCATTTGATAAAATCACTGCAAGTACACCAGAAAAGTCTCTTGTAGTAGGTAAGAAGAGTACAGGTGGTCGTAATAACACTGGTAAGATGACAATGCGTTATCTTGGTGGCGGTCACAAACAGAAGTACAGATTTATCGATTTCAAGAGAAACAAAGATGGCATTCCTGCAACAGTCAAGTCTATCGAGTATGATCCTAACCGTACATCTCGTATCGCACTGTTGTATTACGCAGACGGGGCAAAGAGCTATATCATCGCTCCGAACGGATTGGAAGTTGGCCAAACAGTGGTTTCAGGTAGCGAAGCCGCTCCTGAGGTTGGTAATACTTTGCCGATGGCAAATATTCCCGTTGGTACTATTATTCACAACATTGAGCTTCGTCCGGGACAGGGTGCTAAGTTAGTACGTTCTGCCGGTGCTTTTGCTCAGTTGACTTCGAAAGAAGGCGATTATGCAATTATTAAGATGCCTTCTGGCGAAACCAGAAAGATTCTTGCTGCTTGTAAGGCTACAGTTGGTAGTGTAGGTAATTCAGACCATGGTCTTGAAAAATCAGGTAAAGCCGGTCGTTCTAGATGGTTAGGTCGTCGTCCTCACAACCGTGGTGTTGTAATGAACCCGGTTGATCACCCGATGGGTGGTGGTGAAGGTCGTGCTTCCGGAGGTCATCCTAGATCTCGTAATGGCTTATATGCTAAGGGCTTGAAGACAAGAGCTCCGAAGAAGCATTCTTCAAAATATATTATTGAAAGAAGAAAGAAATAATCTGATTAATTAAGTAAACTATGAGTCGTTCGCTAAAAAAAGGCCCGTATATTAATGTAAAGCTTGAAAAGAAAGTCTTGGCAATGAATGAGTCAGGAAAGAAGGCGGTCGTTAAGACATGGGCAAGAGCTTCAATGATTTCGCCTGACTTTGTAGGTCATACTATTGCAGTTCACAATGGAAATAAATTTATTCCTGTTTTTGTAACCGAGAACATGGTAGGTCATAAACTGGGAGAGTTTTCTCCTACTCGTACGTTCCGTGGTCACGCCGGTAACAAGAAAAAATAATCGGTAGTAACAGGGATTCAGGAATCTGAAAATAAAAAGAATCAATAAAATGGGTGCTAGAAAAAGAATATCAGCTGAAGCAAGAAAAGAAGCTCAGAAGACCATGTACTTCGCAAAGTTGCGGAATGTGCCGACTTCTCCCCGCAAGATGCGTCTCGTTGTAGACATGATCCGTGGAATGGAAGTATTCCGTGCACTTGGTGTTTTGAAGTTTTCTAACAAGGAAGCTGCAGCAAGAGTAGAAAAATTGCTTCGTTCAGCTATTGCCAATTGGGAACAGAAAAATGAACGTAAAGCAGAAGCTGGAGAGTTGTGCGTATCTTCAATCAGCGTAGATTGCGCTACTACATTGAAGAGAATGCGTCCGGCTCCTCAGGGAAGAGGATACAGAATTCGTAAACGTTCGAACCATGTAACTCTGTTTGTTGATACACTTAGTAAAAACGATAGTCAAAATTAATTTGTAGATGGGACAAAAAGTTAATCCGGTTAGTAATCGTTTGGGAATCATCCGCGGTTGGGATTCCAATTGGTATGGCGGCAAAAAATACGGAGACACTTTGCTGGAAGATAGCAAAATCCGTAAATATCTGAATGCTCGTCTTGCTAAGGCTAGTGTATCTCGCGTCGTTATTGAACGTACGCTGAAGTTGATTACAATCACAGTTTGCACATCACGTCCAGGTATCATCATCGGTAAAGGTGGTCAGGAAGTTGATAAGTTGAAAGAAGAGTTGAAGAAGATTACCGACAAAGAAGTTCAGATCAACATCTTTGAGGTAAAAAGACCCGAATTGGACGCTGTTATCGTTGCAAACAATATTGCTCGTCAGCTTGAAGGAAAAATTGCTTACCGTCGTGCTATCAAGATGGCTATCGCTTCTACCATGAGAATGGGGGCCGAAGGTATTAAAGTGCAAGTCTCTGGTCGTTTGAACGGTGCTGAAATGGCTCGTTCAGAAATGTATAAAGAAGGAAGAACTCCGTTACACACATTCAGAGCAGATATTGATTATGCTTTGGCTGAAGCGTTGACGAAGGTTGGTTTGATCGGTGTTAAGGTTTGGATCTGCCGTGGTGAAGTTTATGGTAAGAGAGATCTTGCTCCTTCATTCGCTGCATCAAAAGATTCAGGTCGCAGAAATGAAAATGCCGGCGGCAGCAGAGATAAGAACTTCAAGAGAAAGAAAGCTAATCGTTAAACGTTAGAATTTAAGAAGAGATGTTACAACCAAAGAAAACCAAGTTCAGAAGACAGCAGAAAGGTCGCATGAAGGGCGAAGCTCAGCGTGGCAACCAGCTGGCATTCGGTTCGTTTGGTATAAAAGCGTTAGAAAATAAATGGATTACCGGTCGTCAGATCGAAGCTGCTCGTATCGCGGTAACTCGTTATATGCAACGTCAAGGTCAGGTGTGGGTTCGTATTTTCCCGGACAAACCAATCACAAAGAAGCCTGCTGAAGTACGTATGGGTAAAGGTAAAGGTAATCCTGAAGGATTTGTTGCGCCTGTTACTCCAGGTCGTTTGATTTTCGAAATCGAAGGGGTTCCTTTTGATATTGCTAAGGAAGCTTTGCGCTTGGCTGCACAAAAGCTTCCGGTAACAACAAAGTTTGTTGTGAGACGTGATTATGATATGGCTAATCAAAATGCGTAATTTGTTATGAAGATTGCAGAAATTAGAGAATTGAGCACGAAGGAGTTAGTAGAAAGAATTGATGCTGAAGTGGCTGCTTACGATCAGAAAGTGATCAACCACAGCATTTCTCCGAGTGAAAACCCTGCTCAGATTAAACAACAACGCAGGATGATTGCGCGCATGAAAACAGAATTGCGCCAGAGAGAACTTAACAACAAAAATTGAGCCTGATGGAAACTAGAAATTTAAGAAAAGAAAGAACGGGCGTGGTTACCAGCAACAAGATGGATAAGAGCATCACGGTTGCTATTAAATGGAAGGAAAAGCACCCCATTTATGGAAAGTTCGTTAATAAGACGAAGAAATATCATGCTCATGACGAAAAGAATGAATGCGGTATCGGCGATACTGTAAAAATTATGGAAACTCGTCCTTTGAGCAAAACAAAAAGATGGAGATTAGTTCAAATAATCGAAAGGGCTAAGTAACATGATACAACAAGAATCAAGACTAGTAGTAGCAGATAACAGTGGTGCAAAAGAAGCGTTGTGTATTCGTGTTTTGGGCGGTACAAGAAAACGTTACGCCACTGTCGGGGATGTAATTGTAGTAGCAATCAAGAGTGTAATCCCGTCGAGTGATGTGAAGAAGGGTGCTGTTTCTAAGGCTATCATTGTTCGCACTAAAAAAGAGATTCGCCGCCCGGATGGTTCATACATCCGTTTTGATGATAACGCTTGCGTATTGTTGAATGCCGGTGGTGATATTCGTGGAAGCCGTATCTTTGGTCCGGTTGCCAGAGAACTTCGTGCAACAAACATGAAAATTGTTTCACTTGCACCAGAAGTGCTTTAATTTTGTAAAACTTAAAGTAATGAGCAAATTACATATCAAAAAAGGCGATATAGTTTTTGTTAATGCCGGCGAAGACAAAGGTAAGACAGGTCGTGTTTTAGAAGTTCTTGTAAAAGACAACCGTGCCATTGTAGAAGGTATTAATATGGTATCAAAGCATACCAAGCCTAATGCAAAGAATCCTCAAGGAGGTATTGAAAAGAAGGAAGCTCCTATTCATATTTCTAACCTGAACGTTGTTGATCCGAAATCCGGTAAGCCGACACGTATCGGTCGTAAATTAGACGAAAAAGGTGCTTTAGTGCGTTATTCTAAAAAATCAGGGGAGGAAATTAAGTAATGAGCAATACTGCCAGTCTTAAGAAAGAATATCAGGACAGAATTGTTCCTGCTTTGACGAAAGAGTTCGGTTATAAAACCGTAATGCAGGTTCCCGTACTGAAGAAGATTGTTATCAATCAAGGTTTGGGTATGGCTGCTGCAGATAAGAAGATTATCGATATTGCCATCAGCGAATTGTCTGCAATTACAGGTCAGAAGGCTGTTGCGACGGTTTCAAAGAAGGATATCTCTAACTTCAAGTTGCGTAAGAAAATGCCAATTGGTGTAATGGTAACATTACGCCGTGAACAGATGTATGAATTTCTGGAAAGACTTGTTCGCGTAGCTCTTCCTCGTATTCGTGACTTTAAGGGGATCGAAAGTAAGTTGGACGGAAGAGGTAATTATACCCTCGGAATTCAGGAACAAATCATTTTCCCTGAAATAAATATCGATAATATTACCAAAATATTGGGAATGAATATTACCTTTGTGACCTCTGCGAAAACAGACGAAGAAGGGTATGCTCTCTTGAGAGAATTTGGATTGCCTTTTAAAAATGCAAAAAAAGACTAAGTAGTTATGGCAAAGGAATCAATGAAAGCCCGTGAGGTGAAAAGAGCAAAGCTCGTAGCAAAATATGCTGCTAAAAGAGCAGAATTAAAAGCAGCAGGTGACTACGAAGCTTTACAGGCTTTACCTAAAAATGCTTCTCCTGTACGTTTGCACAATCGTTGTAAAATTACAGGTCGTCCGAAAGGCTATGTACGCCAGTTCGGTATTTCTCGTATTCAACTGCGTGAAATGGCATCTCATGGTTTAATCCCGGGTGTAAAGAAAGCAAGTTGGTAAGAGTTTTTTTAATTTAAATATTGTCCGGGTGGCCGGATCAATTTAATTCATTTATATATGACAGATCCTATTGCAGATTATTTGACAAGATTGCGTAATGCGATCAAAGCGAAGCACAGAGTTGTTGAAGTGCCGGCGTCAAATTTAAAGAAAGAGATCACTAAGATCCTTTTCGACAAGGGCTACATTCTTAATTTTAAGTTTGTAGAAGATGGTCCTCAGGGTACAATTAAGATTGCCTTGAAGTATGACCTGGTAAACAAAGTAAATGCGATCAAGAAACTTGAGAGAGTTTCTACCCCTGGTTTGCGTAAGTACACTGGTTACAAGGAAATGCCAAGAGTATTGAATGGTTTAGGTATTGCCGTTCTTTCTACTTCTAAAGGTGTGATGACAGACAAAGAAGCCCGTGATCTGAAGATCGGTGGTGAAGTATTATGTTATGTTTATTAATTAGGAGGAAAGAAGAATGTCAAGAATAGGAAAATTACCAATTCATGTACCGGCCGGTGTTACGGTTACCATTAAGGATAATGTAGTGACTGTAAAAGGTCCCAAAGGTGAGATGACTCAGGCTGTGAATCCTGATATTAATGTGACTTTGGAAGATGGAATCATTCATCTGACACGTCCGACAGACGAAAAGAACCATCGTGCGCTGCACGGTTTGTATCGTTCGCTGATTAACAATATGGTGGTTGGTTGTTCAGAAGGATACAAAAAGGAACTGGAACTTGTCGGTGTCGGTTACCGTGTGACAAATACAGGTCAGCTGTTAGATCTTTCTTTAGGTTATACTCACAACATCTACATGCAGTTGCCTAAGGAAGTGAAAGTTGAAACAAAGGCAGAGAGAAATAAAAATCCTCTTATTATCCTTGAATCGGCTGATAAACAATTACTGGGACAGATTTGTGCTAAGATTCGTTCATTCAGAATGCCGGAACCGTATAAAGGTAAAGGTATTAAGTTCGTGGGTGAAGAAATTCGCAGAAAGTCTGGTAAATCAGCAGGTAAGTAATCTACGTAAACTGAAATTATCATGACAACGAAGGAAGAAAGAAGATTAAAGATAAAAGCAGGTGTACGCGGTAAAATTTCAGGGACTCCTGAACGTCCGCGCCTGACTGTGTTTAGAAGCAATAAGCAGATCTATGCACAGGTTATAGATGATACTACAGGTAAGACTTTGGCTGCGGCATCTTCTTTGAAGATGGATGTTAAAGCTCCGAAAAAAGAGATTGCTGCCAAGGTTGGAGAACAGATTGCCAAAGTTGCCCAGGAAGCTGGTGTACAGGCTGTTGTTTTCGACCGTAACGGTTACTTGTATCACGGGAGAATTAAAGAATTAGCAGATGCTGCACGTAACGGCGGCCTTAAATTTTAATGAAGATGGCAGGAGTTAATAATAGAGTTAAGTCGACCAACGACATAGAGTTGAAGGACCGTTTGGTTGCAATCAACCGCGTAACTAAAGTAACCAAGGGTGGACGTACATTCAGTTTTGCTGCTATTGTCGTAGTAGGAAACGAAGACGGTATCGTTGGTTGGGGCTTAGGTAAAGCCGGTGAAGTAACGACAGCGATCGCAAAAGGTGTTGAAGCTGCAAAGAAAAATCTGATTAAAGTTCCTGTTCACAAAGGTACTATTCCTCATGAACAGTTGGCTAAGTTCGGTGGCGCTCAGGTACTGATCAAACCGGCTTCTCATGGTACTGGTGTTAAAGCTGGTGGTGCTATGCGTGCTGTATTGGAAAGTGTGGGTATCACAGACGTTTTGGCTAAGTCAAAGGGTTCTTCTAATCCTCACAACTTGGTGAAGGCAACTATCGCTGCACTGAGTGAGTTAAGAAGCCCGTTGATGGTTGCCCAGAACAGAAATGTTGCAGTTGAAAAAGTATTCAAAGGTTAATTAGGGAGGATAATAAGTTATGGCAACTATTAAAGTTAAGCAGACAAAAAGTAGAATTAAATGCCCGAAAGACCAAAAGAGAACTCTTGACGCGCTGGGTCTGATGAAAATGAACCAGGTAGTAGAACATGAAGCTACTCCGGCTATTCTGGGTATGGTTGAGAAAGTGAAACATTTGGTTTCAGTAGTAAAGTAATAACGGTTGAAAAATAAATTATACGATATGAATTTATCAAATTTAAAACCTGCTGAAGGATCTACCAAGACCAGAAAAAGAATCGGCCGTGGTCCGGGTTCAGGATTAGGAGGAACTTCAACAAGAGGTCATAAAGGTGCGAAATCAAGATCCGGTTACAAGCAGAAAATTGGTTTCGAAGGTGGTCAGATGCCTATACAGAGACGTTTACCTAAATTTGGTTTCAAGAATATTAACCGCGTTGAATACAAAGCTATCAATCTTTCTACATTACAGGGCATGGCTGAAGCTCAGCAGCTCTCTAAGATTGGCATCAACGAACTGATTGAAGCAGGTTTCATTTCCTCTTCCCAGTTGGTTAAGATTCTTGCTAAAGGCAACTTGACAGCTAAACTTGAAGTGGAAGCTCACGCTTTCTCCAAGAGTGCTGAAGCTGCTATCCAGGCAGTAGGTGGAACTGTTGTTAAACTCTAAGTTATGAGAGCAGTTGAAACAATAAAAAATATCTGGAAGATTGAGGATCTGAGAAATCGGATCCTCACCACTCTTTTATTGGTGGCTATATACCGTTTTGGTACGTACGTCGTTCTTCCGGGTATTGATCCTAAAGCGTTGACCGCTTTGCAGGAACAGACAAGAGGCGGATTGCTGGCGTTGTTAGACATGTTCTCTGGTGGTGCTTTCTCTAATGCTTCTATTTTTGCATTAGGGATTATGCCGTATATCTCCGCTTCCATTGTAATGCAGTTGATGGCAATTGCAGTTCCTTCTTTCCAGAAATTGCAGAGAGAGGGAGAGAGTGGTCGTCGTAAGATCAACCAGTGGACTCGTTATCTGACAGTGGCTATCCTTCTGTTCCAGGGTCCTACTTATCTTGTTAACTTAAGTGTACAACTGAAAGCCGCCGGAGCAGCTCTGCCTGCAGGTATATGGTTTACAATTTCTTCTACAGTTATTTTAGCTGCTGGAAGTATGTTTATCTTATGGCTTGGTGAAAGAATTACAGATAAAGGTGTTGGAAATGGTATTTCATTTATCATTTTAGTTGGTATTATAGCCCGTCTGCCGCATTCGTTGTTTCAGGAATTTGTTTCCCGGACGAGTGAGAAAACCGGTGGTCTGGTTATGTTCTTGTTTGAAATGTTGTTCCTTTTGCTAGTTATCGCAGGTGCGATCCTGTTAGTACAAGGTACTCGTAAAGTGCCCGTACAGTATGCAAAACGGATCATCGGAAATAAACAATATGGTGGTGCGCGTCAGTACATTCCTCTTAAGGTGAATGCTGCAAACGTGATGCCTATCATCTTTGCTCAGGCAATCATGTTTATTCCTATTTCAATCGTCGGTTTCTCAAGCACAGGCGAACAGTCTGGTTTCGTAGCTGCGTTTATGGACAATACCGGATTTTGGTACAACTTCGTATTTGCTGTACTGATTATCTTGTTTACATATTTCTATACAGCTATCACGATCAATCCGACTCAGATGTCGGATGATTTGAAGAGAAACAACGGGTTCATTCCGGGTGTTAAGCCTGGAAAGAGTACCAAAGATTATTTGGATACCATCATGGACCGTATTACTTTGCCGGGAGCATTTTTCCTTGCAGTAGTGGCTATCATGCCTGCTTTTGCCCGGATTGCCGGTGTAAGTATGGAGTTCTCGCAGTTCTTTGGCGGAACATCTTTGTTGATCCTGGTTGGTGTGGTGTTGGACACACTGCAGCAAGTAGAAAGTCATTTGCTGATGCGTCATTATGACGGTTTGTTGAAGTCAGGAAGAATTAAAGGTCGCTCAGGCGCAGTTGGTGCTTATTAATTAGAATGATCTATTTAAAAACAGATGAAGAAATTGAGTTGATGCGTGCGGCGAATCAACTGGTGGGTAAGACGCTTGGCGAATTGGCCAAACATATCGCTCCCGGTGTCAATACGCTTCAGCTTGATAAGATTGCCGAGGAATTCATTAGAGATAATGGTGCGGTTCCGGCATTTTTAGGATACGGAGGTTTCCCAAATTCCATATGTGCTTCCGTGAATGAACAGGTTGTACACGGTATTCCTTCTTCGAAGACAATACTGAAAGAAGGGGATGTTATATCTGTCGACTGCGGTACGGTTTTGAATGGTTTTGTCGGTGACTCAGCCTATACGTTTTGTGTGGGCGAAGTCGATCCCAAAGTGAAAGCCTTGTTGAAGACAACAAAGGAATCACTTTACTTGGGAATTCAGCATGCCATTGAAGGCAAACGCCTCGGAGATATCAGCCATGCCATACAGTTTTATTGTGAATCGAAAGGTTACTCAGTTGTCAGGGAACTAGTCGGTCACGGTATCGGACGGAAGATGCACGAAGAACCTGAAGTCCCCAATTATGGGCGTCCTGGTTGCGGTCCCCTATTGCGCAGCGGTATGTGCATCTGCATTGAGCCGATGATTAATATGGGAAGTAAGAATGTCGTTTTTGAGAAAGATGGTTGGACGGTCCGTACGAAAGATAGAAAGTGTTCGGCTCATTTCGAGCATTGTATCGCAATCCGTCCCGAAGGCCCCCAGATCTTGTCTTCATTCGAGTTTTTAGAAGAAGTTTTAGGTAATAATGCAATTTAATTTGATTTAATTTTATATGGCTAAACAGTCAGCAATTGAACAAGATGGAGTTATAGTAGAAGCATTGTCGAACGCAATGTTTCGTGTAGAATTAGAGAACGGACATGAAATCACTGCTCATATCTCAGGGAAGATGCGCATGCACTACATAAAGATCCTTCCCGGTGATAAAGTAAGAGTTGAGATGTCTCCGTATGATCTATCGAAAGGTAGAATTGCTTTTAGATATAAATAAAAAAAACAACAAGATATGAAAGTAAGAGCATCTTTAAAGAAGCGTACTCCCGAATGCAAAATCGTTAGAAGAAAGGGACGCTTATACGTAATTAACAAGAAAAATCCTAAGTATAAACAACGTCAAGGATAATTTATTATTTTTGCAAAATAATTTAAGTAAGTAATATGGCTATAAGAATAGTTGGTGTAGACTTGCCACAAAATAAAAGAGGAGAAATTGCCTTGACCTATATTTATGGTATTGGTCGTAGCGCTTCAAAATCCATTTTAGACAAAGCAGGGATCGATCGTGATATCAAAGTAAAAGACTGGACAGACGATCAAGCTGCAAAAGTACGTGAAGTCATTGGCGCTGAATATAAGGTGGAAGGTGACCTTCGTTCAGAAGTTCAGCTGAACATCAAGCGTCTGATGGATATCGGATGTTACAGGGGTGTTCGTCACCGTATTGGTTTACCTTTGAGAGGCCAGAGCACAAAGAACAATGCTCGTACTCGTAAGGGTAAGAAGAAAACTGTTGCAAATAAGAAAAAAGCTACTAAATAATAAGAATTGATATGGCAAAGAAAACAGTCGCAGCAAAGAAGAGAAACGTAAAAGTTGACGCTTACGGTCAAGCTCATATTCATTCTTCTTTTAACAACATTATTGTATCTCTTGCTAATAGCGAAGGTCAGGTAATCAGTTGGTCTTCTGCTGGTAAGATGGGATTCAGAAGTTCTAAAAAGAACACTCCGTATGCAGCCCAGATGGCAGCTCAGGATTGTGCAAAAGTAGCTTACGATCTTGGTTTGAGAAAAGTAAAAGTATTCGTAAAGGGACCGGGTAACGGACGTGAGTCTGCTATCAGAACTATCCACGGTGCAGGTATTGAAGTAACGGAAATCGTAGACGTTACTCCGCTTCCTCACAATGGTTGTCGTCCTCCGAAAAAGAGAAGAGTATAATTAACTATAGTTTCTTGAACATTGAATCCGGAATTGTGAATAGATTACACAAAGACCTTATCCTCTCTGTAGTCGCGGCTGCACGGTTCCAGATTCAGAACAGAACATTAAAACAATAAAAAAATGGCAAGATATACTGGACCTAAAACAAGAATTGCCCGTAAGTTTGGTGAGGCAATATTCGGACCGGATAAAGTTCTTTCAAAAAAGAACTATCCTCCCGGACAGCACGGAAATGCCCGCAAGAGAAAAACTTCCGAGTACGGAATCCAGCTTCGTGAGAAGCAAAAAGCTAAATACACTTACGGTGTATTGGAAAAACAGTTTAGAAACCTGTTTGAAAAGGCATCACGTTCAAAAGGTATTACCGGTGAAGTGCTGTTGCAGTTACTGGAAAGCCGTTTGGATAACGTAGTATTCCGTTTGGGTATCGCCCCGACGCGTGCTGCTGCCCGTCAGTTGGTTTCTCATCGTCACATTACAGTAGACGGTAAGGTTGTAAACATTCCTTCTTACTCTGTAAAAGCCGGTCAGGTTATTGGTGTTAGAGAAAAATCCAAATCTCTTGAAGTGATTGCCGACGCACTGTCAGGATTCAACCACAGCAAGTATCCTTGGATCGAATGGGATCAGTCTTCTTTAAGCGGAAAATTACTGCATCTGCCGGAAAGAGCTGACATTCCTGAAAACATTAAAGAGCAGTTGATCGTAGAATTGTATTCTAAATAATAATTGATTTCCATGGCGATATTAGCATTTCAAAAACCCGATAAAGTATTAATGTTGGAAGCGGACAATTTCTTCGGAAAGTTTGAATTTCGTCCGTTGGAACCCGGCTATGGTATTACTATAGGTAATGCTCTGCGCCGTATTCTCCTGTCGTCACTTGAAGGTTTTGCTATTACATCCATTAAAATCGAAGGGGTTGACCATGAATTTGGTACAATCCCCGGTGTTATCGAGGATGTGACAAACATTATCTTGAATCTGAAACAAGTACGGTTCAAGCATATTGTAGACGACATAGAGAATGAAAAAGTAAGTATTACTGTTTCGGGTTCGGAAGTGTTCAAAGCCGGTGATATTGGTAAACAGCTGACCGGATTCGAGGTATTGAATCCTGAGTTGGTTATTTGTCGTTTGGATCCGAACGCAGGTTTCCAGATCGAGCTGACGATTAACAAAGGTCGCGGATATGTTCCCGCTGATGAAAACAGAGATCCGAATGCAGACATGCACGTGATTGCAATCGACTCTATTTACACACCTATTCGCAACGTTAAGTATTCGATCGAGAACTTCCGTGTTGAGCAAAAGACGGACTACGAAAAGTTGGTTCTTGAAATAGCCACTGATGGTTCTATTCATCCGAAGGAAGCGTTAAAAGAAGCAGCTAAGATTCTGATTCACCATTTCATGTTGTTCTCAGATGAAAAGATTGCTATCGAGACAGTTGACACTGACGGTAATGAGGAATTCGATGAAGAAGTGCTTCACATGCGTCAGTTGCTGAAGAGCAAGCTCTCGGATATGGATCTTTCCGTTCGCGCATTGAATTGCTTGAAGGCCGCAGATGTTGAAACATTAGGTGAACTGGTTAAATTCAACAAGAATGACCTGTTGAAATTCCGTAACTTCGGTAAGAAGTCACTTACAGAACTTGATGAACTGCTTGAGAGTCTGAACCTTTCATTCGGTATGGATATCACTAAATATAAATTAGATAAAGAGTAAGTATAGCGATGAGACACAATAAGAAAATAAATCATTTAGGTCGTACGAACACTCACCGTAACGCAATGCTTTCAAACATGGCATGTTCTCTTATCAAACATAAGAGAATCTTTACGACTGTTGCTAAAGCTAAAGCGCTCCGTAAGTTCGTAGAACCGCTTATCACTAAGTCTAAAGAGGATACAACTCACTCAAGACGTGTGGTATTCAGCAATTTGCAAGACAAATATGCTGTAACAGAATTGTTCAAGGAAGTATCTCAGAAGATCGGTGACCGTCCGGGTGGTTACACTCGTATCCTGAAGACTGGTAACCGTCTGGGTGATAACGCAGCCATGTGCTTCATTGAACTGGTTGATTACAACGAAAACATGTTGAAGACAGCTACAGCTAAGAAAGCGACTAAGACAAGACGTTCTCGTAAAAAGTCTACAGCTGCTGCTGAAACAGAAGCTCCTGTTGCAGAAGCACCGGTTGCAGAAGAAAAAGCTGCTGAATAAATTCCGGCTTATTCAACAAACAAATAAAAAAAGCCTGTCTGCCTTTCGCAGACGGGCTTTTTGCGTTTTACCAGAGCCTGACCCTAACAGACAGTCTCAAATAGAGGTTCATTCCTCTTCTCAAGATCTTGATAATCAGGGAGAGGAAAACTTTCAGGGCTGATGGGAGGTGTTTCATCCGGTACAGGTTTAAAGTGGAACAAAAAATTCAACAAAGCCAAGATAAATTCAAGAACCTTTCTGATCTTCTTCATGATGGATAGTCGTTTAGAGTTTATAATACATTGCACTTGATGCGGGGTCGCAAAAAGACAGACCTTATCAATCAGATTTTTGTAGCGTCGGTTTTAATGCGATCCCGCGTCAAGCGCGGGAACAGGATCGTTTTGACCCCTCCCTACGGGGTGGTTGTTTGGTATGGCATACGGTTGAACCGTTATTCTCCGATTAACGCCATCACCGCCTGTATCGTTTGTGTGATCTGGATGATACTGTGCCGGTACGTTTCCCGATTATCGCCGTTCAGTTCGCTGATGTAAGGACTGTAGGCGATCTCCTTTGCATAGGCCTGCGGGTTGTTGCTTACCTGCCAAGCGGAGCGATAATTGTTCCGTATCAAGCGGGCGAAATCGAGGAAGGAATTCTCTCGTGTGTCGTAGCGTCGGAAATTCAATGGATAGGAGGATGCCTTTACGGTAGTTTTCCCGCCATGCCAATAAGCGTTGCTGCATCCATAGGCGGTCAGTCCGAAATAGTTTCGGCACTCCTTTGCCAGATTGCTCGTTCCCCAGCCGCTTTCAAACGCCGCCTGTGCCAGAATGACCAGCGGATTCAGGTTGAAGGCGGCTCCTGCCGACACAGCTGCCGGTAGGCATTCTTTTACGAAGTTGATTTGCGCTGGTTTCATAATTCTCCGGGTCTGTCATCTTCACCACCTGCATTGGACTTATCTGTCTCTTGTCCAATACGTTCAATACTCACTTTGGCGATCATTTCGCGCAGCTTAACTCCCGGAGAATAGATTATTCGCGGCTTCCTGATCAATGATGCGTGAAAATCATCCGCATTTACCACTCCGGAGCTTCCGAGTGAGAGCCGGAAGTTGCCCAATGCACCCAATTGGACCACTTCGCCACGCAACAACGCTTCCTGCATGCAACGGATCAGTCCCAACAAGACGAGAGCCACGTCACCGTCGCTGGCTGTTGAACGGTCTGCCACCACATCGCAGATCGTGTCGAAATCCATCATACCAGTGACATTGGCCGAGGCATAATACCGCTTGGCATCGGCTGCCGCACCTTTGGTCAAGTCTTTTTTTAAAACAAGTTTGTACTTTACTGACATACGATTAATAGATTGAGGGTTAGTGATTTACTACATTACAAAGATACGGTGTCCTGAGGTCTGGCGGGAAAGGTATATACGGTTAGCTGAGGTTTTGGCGGTATTTCTTGTTTTTTTGTAAAATAATTGTCGGATTCCTTGCATGATACCAAAAAATATCGTACATTTATAATGTATTAGAATGTTTAAATCAAAATTATTATGAATGATAAAAAAATAGAGCTTATATCGGCAAAAGGAGCCATGGGTGTTACCGAATTCGCGCTCCTTTATTTTCCGGAATCTCCCCCTGAGACTGCCTATAAAAGGATGTGGGTATGGATACGGACTTCGCGTGGTCTGAAAGAAAAACTTTTGGCTGCGGGATGGGTGAAATTCCAGAAACTTTATACGCCGAAGCAGGTCGCCTGCCTGGTTGAGCACTTGGGGGAACCTTAGAAAGAATAAACAACCGAAAGAGCCGCACGAAGCGTTCCTGCGGGAACTGTAGCCTTTCATTTAATACACAATAGTATGGTAATACAAAAAGAAGTCGAAGGTACTTGCTTCGACTCTGCGTTCCAGACAGGGAGCGCCAGTTTGATGACCTTGAATCAGTACATCGGTAAGGTGAAGAGTGGTGAGTATGCGAGACCGATCGCCTATCTGCGTGGGCTTATCAAAGCCGGCAAGAAGGATGAAGCTGATGCTTACAAGAAAAAACTGCCCCTCTATGTCGCCGGCGGCGTGATGGAAGGAGGTCGTAAGTTGGAACACATGGTGCGCTATAGTGCTTGCATGGTGATCGATATAGACGATTCGCCTATACCCGTCCTTGAATTGCTCCGCCGGGCGGCTGAGCTCTCGTATGTGAAAGCCGGTCATGTCAGCCCTTCCGGGACCGGCGTCAAGCTCTTCATAATGGTTGACAGTGATTTGAAAAATCATAACTTGGCCTTTGGAGTCGTCAAACACCGTGTCGAAGTGGATCTTCCGGGCGTGAAGGTGGACGTCAGTGGAAAAGATCCGAACCGTGGCTGTTTCGCCGGCCATGATCCGAACGCTTTTTATAAGGAAGAATCTGAAGCGATCGAAATCCCCGTTGCTGACCCGGAGCCTCAGGCCGCTTCCGGACATTCCTCTGGAAGCGTGTGCTCCGGCACGCGGCTTTCGAACTACATTGACAAGTATGAACAAAGCAATACTTTTGTTGCCGGTAACCGTCATTCCTATCTTGTGAAGCTGTCCTCTGTCTTGAACAATGCCGGCTTTTCTCTCTACGACGCTGTCAGTGAGTGTGTCCGCCGCTACGGTTCGGCCGACTTTCCGGCTGCCGAGGTCGAGACAACAGTAAACGACATCTACCGACGCTACAGTGCCTCGCATGGGAGCTGTGCGTTCCATCCGGACGGGACCAGTTCCGTCCCGAAGTCTGCCAAATCTGCCAAGTCTGCCACCCCCTTTCCCAAAATGGCACAAAAGGATGCAGAATACGGCGAATGTGATGATATAGAGCTGGATAACACCCTTCTTCCTTGCTTTGACGAGAATATCTACGATCACTTGCCACCTCTTCTCACGGACATATTGAAATGTGCGTACAGTCGTACGGATCGCGACATTTTGCTGATTTCTTCGCTGACGCTTCTGAGCAGCGTGTCTCCTGGTGTCAAAGGTTCGTTGGGCGAACACGATTACACACCTGCCTTTTATTCGATCATAACCGGCGGTTCTGGAAGTGGGAAAGGGCGTATCGCTGCCCTGCAACGGATGCTCGAACCCTGGCAACAGTATATTTATGACAATTCTCGTCACCAGGTTGAAGAATATGAAGAGTTGCAGGAAGCATACGATAACTACAAGATGCATAAACGTCAGAAACAGACCTCCAAACAGCCGCTCGGTCCGGCTCCGTCAAAGCCGAAGGTGGTGAAACAGAGAAACCTTGCGCTGACGGGTAACGTCACGCAGGCCCGGCTCGTGGAACTGCTCGAAGCCAACTATCCTTACACATCCTGCATGGTCGATACAGAGATGGAGACGGTCTTGAGCATGTTCTCGCAGGATTTTGGCAAATATAACGATGTGCTGAACAAGTCGTATCATCATGAACCTGTAGGCAGCTCGACGAAAAGCAGCGGATCGTTCATGGTCAAACGGCCCAACTTGGCACTACTGCTGAGCGGTACTCCTGCCATGCTTCCCCGCCTGATCCCTTCGACCGAAAACGGTCTCTTCAGCCGTATTCTGATGTACCGCATACCGGGAAGCGGGACCTATCGTCCGTTGACTTCGGCCGACGATAGCCCGGCAGCATCCGAATATTTTGAAAGTTGGGGGCAGCGTGTGCTCGATATCGGAGTTTTTCTCGACAACTCTCCGACCTGGGTCAAATTTAGTGATGCCCAACGTAAACGCCTCGATCGTTTTTTCGAGCGCGAGTACTACAATGTCCGTTCTTTCGGTAACGAAGACATGGAATCGACGGTCCTGCGCTATCGTCTGGCTATTTTTCGCATAGGAATGCAACTGACCGCGTTGCGCAAGGGCGAGAGTGGTTGCTCGGAGCGTGTCTGGACGATCAGCGACGATGATTTCGCCACCGCCTTCCATCTCGGCAAGGTTTGTCTGCAACATGCCTATGTCGTGGCTACATCGTTACAGAGTGCTTCGTCGGAAGTGCACTTCCGGTTTCCACACCATTTGCGCAACTTGTTTGTCTCCCTTCTTGATTCTTTCAAACGCATTGACGTGGTCAAGGAAGCGAATGTCCGTGAAATTTCAGAATCGACTGTCGATAAATTCCTTCGGAAACTGCAAAAAAATGACCTAATCATCTCAGAAGGAAATGGTTATTACCGGAAGACGGAACGGGGAAAGCAGGTCGTCGAAATTTAAAAAGGCCCCGGCAGACTTGGCGGACTTTGGCAGGTTTTTCACTGAAAATCCGAAAAACTTCAAAAAACAGACCGGTAAGCATCGGGTCAATGACGGACAAGCACCCTTTCGAAACACAGTAGGCATCGGGGTTTTCCCTAAAAAGCACCGATTTTTGAACGAAAGTGGTATTAATGAATTTTTAGAATGCTATTTTTGTGGATAAATCTCTGTAGATGAGCTATTTGGTGGATGTAAAAATGACGAAAAAAAACGATCGTTTCTTTTCGTCATTTTTACACCACAAAAATACATATACTTTTTAAAACCACAACCCTTTTCCTGAAAAAAAATCTTATCTCTATATCCTTTCTTATCAATCAGATAGCAATTTAAGGACAAAAAACCACCTTTTCAACACGAACTCCAAAAAGAGGCGAAAAAAATGACGAAAAAAACGATCGTTTTTGCTATCAAAATACGAAAGTTAACACGTGTACATTATTAACGCGTGTACATATATATAGGACGAACATTTCAATTATTGTATTATTAATATTAAAGTTTAGATTATGAACAAGAAGATTTCTACTCTTTTGACAGCGGGCTTACTGATGGTAGGTGCGTTGCTTGGTTCTGCAAACGCTGCTCCTACAGCGGAAGCCGCAAAAGGTGATCTGCAGAATGGTGCAAAGTTCTACTTAGGTAACACAAATGGTTTCATCAAAGTAGATCAAACTTACAAAGTAAATGGAACGGCTGTTTCCACTTATAATGCTACAGGTGATCTTGCTATCGAAAATGCTACTTTGTTTGAAATTGCTGATTATGCTTACAATGCAATTGGTGACTTTTCTACGTTTACATTGAAAGCTGATGGAAAACCGTTTTATGTGACGAAAGCAAATGGTAATGCGTTAAGTGGTAATGTGACAGATGTTGCAACTGTTACAAACATCTTTACTGTAGAAGGTAAAGGATTGGATTTTACAAAACTGAAAGTTTTGAATTTGGCTGGTCAATTTGAAGTTAATTCAACTGCCGTTACGACATATGATGTAAGTGCTGCGGGAACAGCAGCTACAGCATGGGTTGCTAAAACAGACCTCACTGTCGATGATTTGAACGCCAACCTTTCCGGTCAAGGCTTCAAGTTTGCATTCCCAAATGCAGTTTCTGATCCGGATGTCAATCCGTTTGCAGATCAGATGATTGCTGTAGATGCATCTACTGTAGATGCTGCATTGACTGTAAGTGTAATTTCTACTCCTGCAACATCTGGTATGTATTTTGTTAAAGCTGACGCTGCCGGTAAGAAACTGTTGGTAACAGGCTTTACAAAAGCACAGGTTGAAGCTGCCACATTTATCGTATTGAATCCGGAAAAGAACTTTGGTATCACAGGCTTGGATGCTGCAACTGGTGAAGGCTACGACTTTACAACTGTAAAAGGTAACAAGTTGGCCGATAACAACGTTAAGAAAGATGGTAAAGTTGCAAGCGTGAACGGTGTTTTTGCTGTTTCAGAAGACGATCCTCAGAATGCAGAAGGTGAATATACGATTACATTGGCTTCTGCTAAAGTTGAAGGTAATGACAACACGGCTGCTTCAAACTTGTTTGTAGGTGCTTACTCTTTGACTACAGGTGGTATCAAGACTTATATCACGACTGTTGGTTTCGGTAACGCCGACAAACTGTCTTTGGCTATGACAACAAGCAACACTTGGGCTGCTGCTGCTGACGTATTGAAAGCAGACGATGCTGCTATCTACAACATCTCTTTCTTGGGAACTAAGCCGGCTAACACTACTGCTGCTGCTGCTTCTTTGTATGGCAAATATTTGATCCCGACTTATGGTGCTGCTGCATTCGGCGCAGCCGTAGCAGCTCCGGAAGATGTAGATGTAAATGCTCCGTTGGCTCAGTGGGTTGTTTCTGCTGTTAGTGGACGTAACTTCGAATTCAAAAACCGTGAAACAAACGTGACTTTCACTGTCAGCATGTATAAGACTGACAAGGCTGGCGAATATGCAATCAGTACTGCTGCATTGAGCACAGGTACTGCTGTTACAGGTATTGTTGCAGGTTCTGTGGACTTGACCGATATTAGTAACTGGAAATATCAGATTGTCAAACTGACTCCGACAACTGAAAGCGAAGGTTTCTTGGCATTGACAGATGCACAGTTGAGCCAGCAGACTGAATTGGTATTCAACGGTACTGGTTCGGTAACGGTTGAAAAGCTGTACATGGCTTACAAAGGTACTAGTCCTTACTTTGTTCCTATCAACAATCCGGCTTATAGCGTTCAGTGGATGTTTGAAAAGGCTGAAAGCGTAAAAAATAAGATGAAATATGCTTATCTGGACGGAACAGATGTAAAACAGAAAGACTCTGTTGTAAACGTTGCGACTTCTTATTTGCTGTACAATTTGAAGAACGATAATTCTAAGCAGTATTTTGGTGGTGTTACTAGTGATTATAAAGCTGCAACTGCTAAAGACGATGCCAAACGTGTATTCTTCAAGAAAAATGTAGATGGAACGTATGCTATGATTGAGTTGGGCAAAACTGATATTACAGCTGGAAATGATGAAGTAAATTACAGTGGTCTGATTAAGTATGATGCTAACAAATGGTCTGTAAATACAACAACTGCTGTTTTTGACGCTGCTTCTGCAACTTTGGATGAACTGAATGCTCCTTATTCAGCTGTAACGGTTGACTTTAACGCTCTTTCTGAATCATTGGAAGCTGTAGCACGTCACGCTACATTCAATAGCGAAGAAGGTGCTGTTGCTGTGAAACAGAACAAGAACGGTATCTTGGAAGGTATTATCGGCGAAGGTATGACATTCTGGTTGGATACAGCTGATATCGACAAGGATTTCCATTCTTTCTATATCTCTAAAGGTAATGGTGAAGAAGAAGCAAGAGACTTCTTGTATTTCGCAACGGATTCTATGCTTCATTGGGATGCTAACAAGGCTGATTATGTATATAATGTAAACTATGCTTTGGAAGGTTCTTATACAGAAGTAGATGGAAGTGATGGCGATTTGAAAGCTATTTTCCGTCCGGCAACATTGGCTGGTCTTGACACAATCTCTACGACTGTAAACGGCGAGACTGTTTTGGTTGCAGAAGAGGAAGAAGAAGATGTATGCTTGGGTGGTGTTGATAACTTCAAGTTCTACATTATGAAAGCTTCTGAAAGCAGCTATGTAATCAGACCGATTTCTGCTCCGAATTATTATTTGTACAACCTGAACGGTAAGTTAGGCTTTACAAATCAGGTGGAAAAAGCTCTGGTTGTTACATTGGGCGAAGGCGATGCAACAGCTAACGAGGACGTGGAAGTTGCAACAGTTAAAGTTGTATCTGGCGAAGGCAACGTAACAATTGCCGGTGCTGCCGGCAAGAAAGTTGTCATCAGCAACATCTTGGGCCAGGTAGTGGCTAACACGGTTGTTTCTTCTGACAACGCTACAATCGCTGCTCCGCAGGGTATCGTAGTTGTAGCTGTTGAAGGTGAAGAAGCTGTAAAGGCTATCGTTAAATAACGGTTGATACTAAAAAACAATACTGTCTATCGTAAGGGCGGTTCACGTACCGCCTTTACAGACATATGACATTTTATAATCAAATAATTCTAAATATCACCGTGCGGTATTTCCCGGACAGCCGGCCTTGCAGCCGTTACTTGGGAGCGACCAATTACCCCGCGAGGGGGAACAAGCGGTGAATATTAATACTAAAGTTAATGAAATTATAAGAAGTTCTTCTGCCCTTCCTTCTGTGAAGACCGGAGGCAGACAAAAAACAAGCCCCTGCAATCGTTTGGTTGCAAGGGCTTCGTTATATGATTACGTTGCAGTTCTTCTTGATCCTTCAAGGCTGTAATTCATTTCAATAGCGCCTCTACCTCTTTTTCCGGCAGTCCCGCAGTTTTGGCGATGGTGGCAAGATCCATGCCTGCTTGCTTCATGTTCAAGATGATTTTGCGCATTCCTTCGGTGATGCCTTTAGCTATTCCTTTTTCCTCCCCCTCCTCAAAACTTGTAGCCATGCAGGCAGCCAGGTCGCGTTCGGCTGCAATGCTTAGTTCGTATGCTAAGCGTTCTTTAGCGCTCATGCGTTGTAGTTCGATAGCGCTTTTGAGTTTTCGCAGGAGTTTGTCGTTTTGTATTGTTTCTTTTGATAACTGTCCCATAATGTCTATGTTGTTCATCGTGTATAAAAATTTTTTGTAAAACGTATCGCATTCCTCAAAGTTCAAGTTGAACTTTGGAAGCTCCAAGTAGATCTCATTCAGTGTTTCGCTGAACGGAATTTTCAGTTCACGGTCCATGCGCACGACATCCCAACGATATTTGTCTGTGTAGCGCGTATCGAGCCGGAAGTCCAAAAAGCAGACTACATACACTTTGTTGATATGATAGTTCCACCGTCTTCTCTCCTCCTCCTTTGCCAACCGGAACTTCTCGCTTTCTATATCAGCCTGCATTTGTATAACAAACGAAGCGTAGTAAAGTACACGGTCGGAGAAGTACTTTTGTCTCTTTTTCTGGATTTCGACAATGAAAAGCTCTCCATCCGATCCTTCACAAAACAAATCGAATACAGCTTTCCTGCTATCAGTATTGTTGCCTTGCATTTCCACGTTGTGGAATATGATATCTTTGATATCCTTGTTAAGCAGGCTGTTCAGGAAGCCGATTGTAAGCTCCTTGTTCGACACAGTGCCGAAAAACCTTTTAAACGCGTAATCCGATTTCGGATCAATAAACATGTCTGATTTCATAGTTTGACAGGTTTTAGGTCGCTATCCAATGCCGGATAGTGTAACAAAGATAATCGTTTATCTGAAAGCCGGAAAGTTTTGTTCGGAAAAAGTAGGGGAGGTGGCATTTCCTTTTGGGATTCGTTATGTATAAACATTCTATCGCATTATGAACGCTTTAGAATGTCGGATCGAATTGTCGATGTCGTTGTAAATGGGGCGATAGACAATATTGATCCCCTTTCCCCAACAAAGCCTCGTCCTCTTTTGTTATATTTATACGAAAGATAAAACTCAAATAGTAAAAGTATGGAAATTGTAAAAGTAGTAGGACGAGAAGTTCTTGATTCACGTGGTAACCCGACTGTTGAAGTAGATGTACATTTGGCTTCCGGCGCTTTTGGCCGTGCAGCTGTTCCCTCTGGTGCCTCTACCGGTGAAAACGAAGCAATCGAGCTTCGTGATGGCGACAAAAAACGCTATGGTGGCAAAGGCGTTCTGAAAGCTGTCGATAATGTAAATAATGTAATTGCTCCCGCTATCCTGGGCATGAGCGCCCTGAACCAGCGTGAGGTCGACCATAAACTGATTGAACTCGACGGTACGAAGACAAAGTCTAATTTAGGCGCCAACGCCATGTTAGGCGTTTCTCTGGCTGTTGCCAAGGCGGCAGCTAACTATTTGGACCTGCCTCTTTACCGTTATATCGGCGGGACGAATGCATATGTATTGCCTGTCCCGATGATGAATATTATCAATGGCGGTTCGCATTCTGATGCCCCGATCGCTTTCCAGGAATTTATGATCCGTCCGGTTGGAGCTTGCTGTTTCCGTGAAGGTTTGCGTATGGGGGCCGAAGTCTTCCATGCTTTGAAGAAGGTGTTGCACGATCGCGGCCTGAGTACGGCTGTCGGTGACGAAGGTGGTTTCGCTCCTGCTTTGGATGGAACGGAAGACGCTTTGAACTCCATCATGGCCGCTATTAAAGCTGCCGGATACGAGCCGGGTAAGGATGTGACGATCGCTATGGACTGTGCTTCTTCCGAATTCTATCATGATGGCGTATACGATTATACGAAATTTGAGGGAGCCAAAGGTGCTAAGCGTACTGCCGAGCAGCAGGTCGCTTATTTGTCCGAATTGGTTGCTAAATACCCGATCGACTCTATCGAGGACGGCATGGACGAAAACGACTGGGCCGGTTGGAAACTGTTGACTGAAGCGTTGGGAAGCAAATGCCAGTTGGTCGGTGACGACCTGTTCGTGACAAACGTAGAATTCCTGAAGAAAGGCATTGAGGAAGGCTGTGCCAATTCTATTCTGATCAAGGTGAACCAGATCGGTACGTTATCCGAAACACTGGATGCAATCGAAATGGCACACCGTAACGGTTATACTTCCGTCACTTCGCATCGTTCGGGTGAGACTGAAGATGCTACGATCGCCGATATCGCTGTTGCTACCAATAGCGGACAGATCAAAACCGGTTCTTTGAGCCGTTCGGACCGTATGGCGAAATACAACCAGTTGCTCCGTATTGAAGAAGAGTTGGGTGACTTGGCTGTTTATGGGTATAAGACTTACAAGAAGTAAGAATCTCTGTTAATGATTTAGATGTAAGTGAAGAGGGTTGCGTCAGTTTTTTGCGCAACCCTCTTTTTTTATTTATTTTCTCCATCTTTCGATTAACCGGCCTATCTCTCCGATCCAGAGAACCAGAGAAGTCGAGCCGATAATGGTTCCCCAGTCTTTCCAAGATAACGGGACGACACTGAACATTTCGCCGCCGAACGTGACGATCAGATATTGCCCGGCGATGATAAGCAGGGCCACCGTCAGGAAACTCTTGCTCTCTTTGAGGTTGGCGAATGCCGAGCGGTCTTCCATAAACGCTTTTGCATTGAACATATTCCAGAATTGAAGCATCACGAAGAAACTGAAGAACCAGGATAGGTCGTGCGGCGTCAGTCCATCCTGTGCATGGAAGTGGAGCAACAATCCCATCAAAACGATTACGAATGCGAGACCGACACCGAAAATATTGTAAGCCATCGGGCGGGTAATGATAAAGTCGCCGTCCTTACCGCTTCGGCGGGGTTTGTCTTTCATCACCCGTTCGTTAGGCGGCAGCGAAGCCAGTGCACCGGCGGCAAATGTATCCATAATCAGGTTTACCCAAAGCATCTGGGTGATCGTGAGCGGAGATTCGGTTCCTAACAGGGAGCCCAATAAGACGATCAGACAGGCCGCCACATTGATTGTCAACTGGAACAACAGGAATTTCTGGATGTTCCGGTACAGGGAACGTCCCCACATCACCGCACGGGTAATGCTACTGAACGAGTTGTCTATGATCGTGATGTCGCTTGCCTCTTTTGCCACGGAGGTTCCGTCTCCCATAGATAGTCCGACCTGTGCGGCTTTCAGGGCCGGGGCGTCGTTGGTACCGTCACCTGTGACGGCCACTACGGCTCCTTTTTGTTGCAACAATTGTACCAGGCGTTGTTTGTCAGTCGGTCGGGCGCGGCACATGATCTTCAAGTCGAGCACGCGATCCAGCGCTTCTTCGTCAGTCAAGGCTTCGAAGCCTGGGCCGGTGATGATGTTGCGTTCGGTGTCTCCGGTCTTCCAGGTTCCGATCTGCCGTCCGATCTCTTTAGCCGTTCCCGGAGTGTCGCCGGTCACGATCTTGATGTCGATGCCGGCATCAAGGCAACTTTGGACAGCAGCCGGAACATCAGCACGGACAGGGTCGGAAATAGCGACGATACCTAAATAAGTAAGGTCCGTCTTGTGCAGTCGTCCGTTCACGAAAAATGTGGCATCCTGCCCGTCTTCCAGTATCTGATAGGCGAATCCCAACGTACGCATAGCTTGGTTCTGATAGTCCAGCAGTTGCTTTTCGATACCGGCTTTGCATTCTTCTACCGGTTTGTAGGTCCCGTCGATAGCCACCCGATTGCTGTTCGCCAGTACGATTTCCGGGGCACCTTTGACATACAGCACGCGTTTGCCCAATAAGGATGATTGTACGACTGTTGCCATATATTTCCGTTCGGTGGAGAATGTCAGTTGGTCCAGTATCCGATCATTTTCTCTTATTTCCAGATAATTCTGATGTTGGCTGTTCAACCATAGCAGCAAGGCTGCTTCCGTCGGGTTCCCCAATGTTTTTATCTTTTCTTCGGAGAAATCGAGGAAGGCAGTCGAATTGACCGATATTCCTTCTTTGATTAGCACGCTCAGTTCATCGTCTACCAATTTCTGGTCTTTCAGGTTGTAAAAGTTCGTTTGATATACCTGCATCTGGTTTTGCGTAAGTGTCCCGGTCTTATCGGTACAGATAACCGTGGTAGCCCCCATTGTTTCGCAGGCATGCATTTTACGGACTAGATTGTTTGTTTTCAGCATGCGGTTCATGCTGAGTGCAAGGCTGAGTGTCACGCTCATCGGCAAGCCTTCCGGTACGGAAACGACGATTAACGTGACGGCTACCATAAAGATATTCAGGATGTGCGAGATCAAGTCCATGACCGGCATCCCGGATGAGGACAGCAAGACTTTTGTCAGCAGCGCAATGAAAGTGATGGCAGCAATCGCATAGCCGGCTTTACTGATCACCTTTGCCAACCCTGCCAGCTGCATCTGCAACGGTGTGTCGATATTATTTTCTATCTGCGAGCCTTCATACACTTTCCCGTATCCGGTTTCATCGCCGACTTTCTCCACTGCCATTACACCGTGTCCGTCAACGACGGTCGTTCCGCGCATGACAACATTGGACGGGTAGGTCGCTTCTTCGTCGAAGTCGGCTTCATTTGTCGTCTTGCTGATGATCGGTTCGCCGGTCAGTGTCGATTCGTTAATCTGGAGGGAGATCGCTTCCAATAAATGTCCGTCGGCAGGGACCTCTTCTCCCGTTTCAAGTACGACTATATCGCCGACGACAACCTCTTTTCGCGGAATTTGGCAGATATTCCCTTCACGGATCACCTTCACGAAAATATCATCATTGACCGTGTTTAAAACATTGAATGCCCTGTTTGCTTTGACTTCGAAAAAGAAGCCGACACAAGATGCTAACATGATTGCAAAGAATATGCCGATCGGTTCGAGGAAGGCAGTGAAACCTTTAGCCTCTGGTCCCCAACAATGTACGCCGGCGATAATCATGGATAAGAACCATGCCACCAATAGGATCTTGATAATCGGGTCATTGAATTTTTCAAGAAATTGGCTCCATAGAGAGGCTTTCTCTGGAGGAGTGAGGATATTTTCGCCGTGAAGGCGCCTGCTTTCTTCTACTTCTTGTTTGGTTAATCCTTGATACTGATGTTTTTTCTCCATAAAATTATTAATCTGTTTCAGAAAATTGAAGGGACAAATAAAGCAAAGTTAAGGGACATATACAAATGCAAGTAGTTAATGTTTGAAATCGGATCGTAATCAAGTCTTTGTTTTTAAGGTAATTTAATGATAAACGAATAAACCTTTCAAGGCTTAGAATTGTCTTATATATACATAGGTAAATAATAGTGTTTAGTTATTTAAGGTTATATGAGAAACATTAGGTTATTCTTTTTTGTAGGGATTGTTCTTTTTTTCGGGGGACAATCCCTTTATTCTCAAAGTAAGAAGGAAAGGGAAGAACAGAAAGCAAAAGAAATAAAGGAAATGATAGAAAACGGCCGGTTTACGATCGAGGTAGATCGGGCGTTACCAATGGGAGGACGTACGGTTCATCTGACGACTCCTTATTCTCTTGAAATGCGCGGTGATTCGGCGATTTCTTATCTGCCTTATTTCGGTAGGGCATATTCTTTACCGTATGGTGGAGGTGACGGGATGCGTTTTGAAGAATCAATTACCGATTATCAATCAACCTTCGATAAGAAGGGGACCGCTCGAATTAAATTCGTAGCCCGTACCAAAGAAGATACTTTCCGTTTCGATGTGCAAGTATTTTCAAATGGTTCCGCGATCATAAGCGTAACGCCGACTAATAGGCAGAATATCACATACCAGGGAGAACTGGCTCCGAAGAAGGAGGATTGAGCAGACGCCCCTGCCGCGCATTTCGTTCTGAAATACGTTTATTTACCTTGGCTGTAAATTCAAAATTCTTAAGCCCCCAATCTGGTGCAATCAGCAACTCTTTAGGGGATTGTGATACGAACCTCTCTACGACAATAGAGGGGTTTAATCGTTCTATGAAGTCAATGACCAAGTCGATGTATTCATCGGCGGTATAGAGATGAAACTGTTCGGGGTGTTCCGCCTGTTCCCTAGCCATGCGCGTGCCTCGGATAAGTTGCAACTGGTGAAGCTTCAGTGTTGTGAGCGGAAGGGCGGACAGAATGTCGGCATGGTGTAATATATCTTCCCTGCTTTCTCCCGGAAGGCCTAAGATCAAGTGGGCTCCCGTGTATATGTTCCGGGCCGCTGTGCGGCGGATGGCCTCTTCCGATTCGGCATGTGTATGTCCCCGGTTGATACGGGTTAAAGTACGGTCCAGCGTGCTCTCCAGGCCATATTCGATCATCACGAACTTCTTTTGGGATAAAGCGGAGAAATAATCCAATAGTGCGTCCGGCATGCAATCCGGCCGTGTTCCGACGATCAGTCCGACGACACCCGGACAGGCGAGTGCTTCTTCATATTTAGAAGTCAACGAATCCAGTTCGTCATACGTGTTTGTATAGGCTTGGAAATAGGCTAGATATTTCATCTCCGGATATTTGCGGGAGAAAAAGCGAACGCCTGCTTCCAGTTGTTCCGTTACACTTTTTTCTGTATGGCAATATTCCGGGCTGAACGTCTGATTGTTGCAGTAGGTACAACCGCCGAAACCTTTCGTCCCGTCGCGGTTCGGACAGGTAAAGCCGGCATTGATTGATATCTTTTGCACTTTATAAGGAAATACTTCCCGCAGGAAATCTCCGAATTCACGATATGGTTTGCTGTTTTCCATAAGGGCAAAGATAATAAATCCGCAAGAATGTAGTAACTTTGCAATCCGTTCTAACTGAAATATTAAGATAAAAATAGAATCATACATGAAACGATTAGGTTTTGGTGCTTTACTTTCGTTCTTGCTGGTTGGGAGCCTGGCAGCCCAGAATGGGAGCAAACGTGTCGATTTAAAAGAAATTACAGACGGTCAGTTCCGCCAGGTTACTAATATTGGAGAAATGCGTTCTATGCCTGATGGCGAGCATTATACGGCGATGAATGATGCTCGCAACATGATTATAAAGTATTCTTATCGTACTGGAAATCCGGTCGATACTTTATTCAATACAGAGAAAGCGCGTGAGTGTACGTTTGACAAGTTCGACGGATACACGATTAGCAGTACCGGACACCATATTCTTGTATGGCGCGATACGGAACCGATCTATCGCCGTTCATTCAAGGCGAATGTGTATGACTACGATGTGCGCCGTAATTATGTGAAACCGATTTCAGATTCGAAAGGCAAGCAGATGATTCCGACATTCTCGCCGGACGGGAGGATGGTCGCTTATGTAAGTGACAATAATATATGGATTCGTAAATTCGATTATGATACAGAGGTCCAGGTGACGAAAGACGGTGAAATGAATAAAATCCTGAATGGCATTACCGATTGGGTCTATGAAGAAGAGTTTGCCGTAACGAACCTGATGGCTTGGTCTCCGAACAGCGAGCAGCTGGCTTTTGTGCGTTTCGACGAATCGGAAGTTCCCGAATATTCGATGCAGATGTTCGGAGAGGGATTATATCCCGGCTATTATAATTATAAATATCCGAAGGCTGGTGAGAAGAATTCGAAAGTTACGTTGCATTCTTATGACGTGACGACGAAGGATACAAAAGAATTGAAAGTTCCGGTAGAAGCGGACAGCTATATTCCGCGGATTGTTTTTACGAATAATGACGATCAGTTGGCTGTGATGACCTTGAACCGTCATCAGAATGTTTTCAATATGTATTATGCGAATCCGAAAAGCGGTGTTTTTCGTTTGATCCTGCGTGATGAAAATAAGGCTTATGTCGATTCGGAATGGTTGAACTCCATCCATTTCTATGCGAACAGTTTCTCATATGTAAACGAACAGGATGGTTATGCGCATATTTATCTGTATTCTCCTACGGGTGTCATGCAGCGCCAGGTGACGAAGGGCAATTGGGATGTGACTGCGTTTCTGGGTTATGATGAAGCGACAAAGACGGTCTATTATGAATCGGCCGAAGAAAGTCCGATCCGGCGTGCTATATATAAAATCGATGCGAAAGGAGTAAAGACGAAACTTTCCACACAGGAAGGAACGAATAATGCCACATTCAGCGATAACTTCGCTTATTATGTAAATCAATATTCAAATGCAAATACGCCGGTTAAAATCACCGTAAACGAGACGAAGTCGAATAAAGTCCTGCGTGTCCTGCAGGATAATGCCCGTTTAGTCGATAAGCTGGCTGGCTATTCATATGCCGAGAAAGAGTTTATCAAAGTGCGTACAGCTTCCGATTATGAATTGAATGCATGGATCGTGAAGCCGGTCGATTTCGACGAGTCGAAAAAATATCCGGTTCTGATGTTCCAGTACAGTGGCCCGAACTCCCAGCAGGTATTGGATAAATATAGCTTTGACTGGGAACAATATCTGGCGGCTAACGGGATCATTACGGTTTGTGTGGACGGACGTGGTACAGGAGCCCGCGGAGAAGCCTTCCGTAAATGTACCTATCTGCGGATGGGGGAACTGGAATCCAAGGACCAGGTGGAAGCGGCACAGGCTTTAGGCAAATTGCCGTTTGTCGACAAGAACCGCATGGCTATCTGGGGATGGAGCTTCGGCGGTTACAATACGCTGATGGCCATGAGTGTTGGCAATGGAACTTTCAAAGCCGGTATTGCTGTTGCACCTCCTACCGATTGGAAATATTACGATTCTGTCTATACGGAACGTTTCATGCGTACGCCAAAAGAAAATTTTGAAGGGTATGCCGCTACTTCACCGATCCGTCTGGCGAAGGATTTGCAGGGGAAGTTGTTGTTGATTCATGGCACAGCCGATGATAATGTGCATTTCCAGCAGACAATGGATTATGCTGAGAGCTTGGTACAAGCCGGTAAACAGTTTGAAATGCAGGTTTACAAAGATCGTAATCATAGTATTTACGGTGGAAACACCCGCTATCATCTGTATACCAGAATGTCTAACTTTTTATTTGATAATTTGTAACTTATAATGTCAGAACATTTGAGAAAGCCGGATTGGCTAAAAATCCGGCTGGGTGGGAACGAACAGTTCACACGGACAAAAAGCATCGTTGAATCCCACTGTCTGCATACTATCTGCACCAGCGGAAAATGTCCGAATATGGGAGAGTGCTGGAGCAGAGGGACGGCTACCTTTATGATTGCGGGAGATATCTGTACGCGTTCTTGCCGTTTCTGCAATACGTTGACTGGCAAGCCGCTCCCGTTGGACCCGAAGGAGCCTGCGAATGTGGCGGAAAGTATCCGGCTGATGAATTTGAAACATGCGGTCATTACTTCTGTTGACCGGGATGATTTGCCTGATTTGGGTGCGCAGCATTGGGTGGATACGATCCGTACGATAAAAGCGGTTAATCCTGAAACGACAGTAGAGGTCTTAATCCCCGACTTTCAGGGACGGTTGGAACTGGTGGATAAAGTGGTGGCAGCCGCTCCCGAAATAATATCCCATAATATGGAAACCGTTCGCCGTATCAGTCCCGAAGTGCGTAGTGCCGCGAAGTACGAAGTGAGCCTTTCCGTGCTTGCGCGTATAGCTGCACAAGGCGTTGTTGCCAAGACCGGTATAATGGTAGGCTTAGGTGAAACAGTCGAGGAAGTTTGCGAATTGATGGATGACGTGCGGGCTGCCGGTGTCTCCGTCTTGACAATCGGGCAATACTTGCAGCCAAGCCGGAAAAATATTCCGGTAAAAGAATACGTTACGCCCGAACAGTTTGAGTCTTATAAATCAATTGCTTTACAAAAAGGGTTCAAAAAGGTGGAAAGCGCTCCGCTGGTCCGTTCCTCTTATCACGCTGAAAAACACGTATGATGGCGAAAACATTTCTCTGTACAATTTGTTATGTTATAAAGGGAAAAAAGGGGGAAAGGGTATGAACAAAGTGAAGAGGAACCTGGATAATCAGGCTATAGGCCTAGTGCCATTGTTGCTGTTTATGTTTTTGGATAATTATTTTTCATATTTGTTATCCTTCATAATCGGCGTTACCTTTTGTTTCGTTTGTATTTTTTTGTTTCAGATACTGAGTAAGGATAAAGTTTATCAATTTTTGTTATTACCGGCTGCGACAACATTAGTTCTTTATTCGATTTTTCTTTGCCTTCGGCTTGAGCCGGTGTTGTTTATTTATTCTCCGTTGATAACAGAAGTCTTGTTGGTAGTGGTATTGGCGTTTTTAGGGTTTGCCAAGCGAACAATATTGCGGCGAATCCGGACGTCTCAGCATCCGACCTACAAGCGGACATTGATGCGTACTACGTTAAATGAATTCTTTTTTGTCGCCCAGCTGATCCAGAACCTTTATACATTGCATCTGTTTATTATTTTGGTATACAGTATTCTGCCCGAAACGATGCAGAGCGTGCGTATGGAGCGTTTTTTATACAGGGAGCTTGGGATCGTTATCGGAGTATTTTTGATTCTATATGAACAGATAAGGATTTCGATGATGCAAGGTAGCCTTCGGAAAGAAATGTGGTTACCTGTTCTGAACGACGGTGGAAAGGTGATAGGTTGCATAGCTCGATCCGTAAGTCGTTCGTTACCAAAAAAGTATTATCATCCTGTCGTACGTGTGGCTGTTATTTATCAGGGAATGCTTTATCTGGTAAACAGAGGGAAGAAGTCTTTTGTATCTCCGGATACGATCGACTATCCGTTCTACAGCTATGTTTTGTTCCGTCATAGTATAGAAAGTACGGTACGTGAAACAATGGGTGGCTTGGGTGAAAAAGAAGATGTCATGCCCCGCTTCCTGATTCGGTACACATTTGAGAACGAAAAGGTGAAACATCTGGTGAACTTGTATGTGATGTGTGTGCGTTCAGAAAAGGTCATGGATCAGATCAAACAACCGAACGGAAAGCTCTGGACTTCCAAACAGATTGAAGAAAATCTGGGTTCGGGTGTTTTCAGCGAATATTTTGAACAGGAGTTTGCTTATTTGCAAAACACGGTCCTGCTGGCAGAAAATTTCTGCTGTGCTGGTTGTTAGAATCGATAAGGAGGTATGTCAGAACAAATTACTGTTTACTGAAAGATCGTGATAAAGATGTTTTGACACCTTCTTATCGGTTCCCCAATTCAATAACTTCCAAATCCTTGATCTGTTTCCCGTCTATAACGAAACGTACCAGAGTCCTTATCTGATGAAACCCGCTCTTACCAGCTGCCCCCGGATTTATATACAAACAATTCAAACTTCTGTCGAAAGCGACTTTCAGGATATGCGAATGTCCGGCAATGAAAAGATTAGGGCGGGTGTCGTACAGTTCTTTCCGGATAAGCGGGTTATAACGTCCGGGATAGCCTCCTATATGTGTCATCATCACGTTTACTTCTTCAACTTTGAAATGAGCGACCTGCGGATATTGCAGCCGAAGCGATTGCCCGTCGATGTTGCCATATACGGCACGAAGCGGTTTCAAGGCAGCCAGGCGTGCCGCCAGTGTGTCCGAACCGATATCTCCAGCATGCCAGATCTCGTCACATTCCGAGAAATATTCCATGTACTTGTCGTCCCACCAAGCGTGGGTATCTGAAAGAAGTCCTATTTTAAGCATAACAATTTCTTTTATCCCACAAAAGTATTTATATTTACCGACCGAAGATAATAATACGATGGAGAATTCACATAAATACTTTAAACGTGATATTAGCTGGTTGTCCTTCAACTATCGCGTTTTGCTGGAAGCGGAGGATGAAACGCTCCCTATCTATGAGCGTATCAAGTTCCTGTCGATCTATTCGTCCAATCTCGAAGAGTTTTACGAAATAAGGGTTGCCGAGCACCGGGGAGTAATCATGAAAAAGAACTTCACCGAAGAAAGCGGGGCGGAAGCCGAAGAGACGCTTGCCGAAATCACGGAAGAGGTGAACCGACAGCAGCGCGAATACTATCGCATATTCTCCAAAGTATTGCAGGAATTGAACCGGCAGGATATTTACCTGTATCAGGACAGCCGGCCGGAACCGTTTCATGAAGAATTCGTGCATAACTTTTTCAATGAAGAGGTGTTCCCTTTCCTCTCGCCGGTCATGATACAGGCGGGGGATATCCGTACGTTCATACGCGACCGTCGTCTTTATCTGGTGATCCGGATGGTGAAAAAGAGCAAGCGGATGGCGGAGCCGGATTATGTGCCGGACTATTATTATGCCCTGATGAAAATCCCGTATGCGAAAGTACCTCGTTTTATCGAATTGCCTACGCATGAAGGAAAACACTATATCATGTTTATCGACGATATTATCCGGGCCAATTTGTCCAGTATCTTCCCCGGTTATGTGGTGGAGAGTTGTTATAGCATCAAGATTTCACGGGATGCCGATATTTACCTGGATGACGAGAAAGGCGGGAATATCGTGGAAAACATTCGTAAGAAAGTGAAAAAGCGCAAGATCGGTGCCTTAAGCCGATTTATGTATGACAGCAATATGCCTGATGATTTCTTGGCGTTTATATGCAATGCTTTTGGTATTACCACAGACGATCTGGTATTGGGAGGACGGTATAACAATTTGCAGGATCTGATCAAACTGCCGAATCCAAGAGGAAAAGAACTGGAGCAGCAGGTCCCGTCTCCCATGCGTGTGCCTTTTCTGGACGAGATGGGCTCTGTCTTCCGGGCGGTGAAAAAACGGGATATCCTGTTGCATTTCCCCTATCAGTCTTTCGACTACCTGATCCGCTTCCTGATGGAGGCGGCTTTTGATCCGAAAGTAGATGAGATCAAAATCACGCAATACCGGGTGGCAGAGAATTCGGCTGTTATCAACACGTTGATCAGCGCTGCTCAGAACGGGAAGAAGGTGACGGTCTTTGTGGAGTTGAAAGCCCGTTTCGACGAAGAGAACAATATGAGTACGGCCGAACGGATGGAGCAGGCGGGTATTCGCATCATCTATAGTATCCCCGGTCTGAAAGTACATGCAAAAGTGGCGGTTATTCTGCGGAAAGATACGGAAGACGGCTGCAAACGGCGGGATTTTGCCTATTTGAGTACCGGCAATTTCAATGAAAAAACGGCACGCATCTATTCCGATATGGCGTTGCTGACTTCGAATGCGGAATTGATAACCGATATAAACAAAGTGTTTGCGGTGCTGGAAGGGAAGCTGGCCGGACCGACATTCCGCCATCTGCTGGTCGCCCGCTTCAATATGGTGCCGGAACTGACCCGGATGATTCATCGGGAGATTGAGCACGTGAAGGCCGGACGTAAAGGACGCATCGTGTTGAAGATGAACGGACTGCATGACCAGAATATGATCAATGAATTGTATAACGCAAGCGAGAACGGGGTGGAAATCGACCTGATTGTCCGGGGGATTTGTTGCCTGGTTCCGAACCGTCCGTTCAGTGCGAATATCAAGGTTACTCGTATAGTGGATATGTTTCTGGAACATTCTCGCATCTGGTACTTCTATAATGATGGTGAGGAGGAGCTGTTCCTGACTTCTGCCGATTGGATGCGCCGGAACCTGAATCGGCGTATAGAGACTGCTTTCCCGATTCTGAATGCGGAGATCAAGCGAAATATCATAGATATCCTGAATATCCAGTTGCAAGATAATGTAAAAGCCTGTTTGATCGACGAACATCTACATAACAATTTCAAACGGGATGGCAACCCGGTGAAAGTCCGGGCACAACTGGCTGTTTATGAATATCTGAAAAACAAAATATAGACGGTATGGATCTTCCTTTTCCCTGGACATTCGTATTATTTACCTTATGTTTTGTCGCCCTGATCGCAGGAGCCTTGCTCGGATTTGCGGTCGGGTTTCGTACGGGTGGCAGACAAGAACGCTTTCGGTTGGTGAAGGAGAAGCTGAAACGGAATAAAGCGGCCATCTGCCGTTGGCAAAAGGAACGTTACGAATATGCCAGGCAGGTGAAGCAGTTGGAAGAAGACTTGTTGCATTCGGCATCCGAATCCGAACACTATAAGGAACGGATGTCTGACCTTGAGTTCTACCAGCAGAAACTCCGGGAGAGCGAGCGGATAATTTCCTCCTTATCGGTTGAAAACGAATGCCAGTCCGATTCCCTTTCGATGCTGGTCCAGTTGAAAGAGGATCCGCTTCGCACGAACCTTACCCGCGAGGAATGGAATGGGCTGTTCCATCTGACCGATATCCTTTTCCACCATGTCTTGTCCGACTTGAAGGAGAAGCGAGGGATTACCCGCCATGAACAGGAAATCTGCTGTCTGGTCAAATGGAACTTCTCGCGGAAGGAACAATTGGCTGTTTTCAATAATACTTCGGAAGCACTGACCAAATCGAAAAACCGGTTGAAGAAGAAGCTCCGACTGGATGAGAAGGTCGATTTGGATCAATTTATTCGTCTTTATTAAGGACCGGAAAGGGACGGATTGTCCGCCAAATTGGATATTTGTTACTTTTTGATTGGTTTATATGGTTGTATATTAGTTTGTTATCCGGTGTCTCACTTGTCCGGCATCGTCTCTTTTCTTTCTTTTTCTTCCTCTCTATCTTTGTTTCGTGTAAATTTAGTTTTTTAAGATAATCTAATAGAGGAATGATATGAGAACGCGATTTCTATTAACTTTGATTCTGATCGTCCTGATAGGGGGGACCGCTTGTAATCGGTCATCCAAACTGGCTAAACAGTCTATCTTTATGAAGAGGGCAACTGGTTTTGCTTATGAAGTATTGGTGGTAATGGACAAAGATGCGTGGAAAGGGGAAGCGGGTCGGTTACTGTACGACCAACTGACTGCTCCTATTCCGGGACTGCCGCAGAATGAGCCGGCCATGCGGGTGACGTATGCCGAGCCTTTCCAGTTTAACGGTCTGCTGCATTATGTCCGCAACATTATCCATGTCCGAATCGATGAATCCCTTTATACAAAAGTGTCTGTACATAAGGAAAAAGACCGGTGGGCTACGGGGCAGGAAGTGGTTACGCTCAACGCTCCTTCTTCCCGGATTTTGGCTGAATACTTGGAAAAACAAGGCACATCATTGGTTGCTTGGTTGGGAGAGAAAGAACGGGAACGGCAGGCCGATTATCTGGAAAGTTCGCATAGCGTCTGGGTGAATGACAAAGTGAGGGCACGTTTCAATGCGCAGCTGTATGCTCCGGAAGAGATGTGTTCTTACAAAGATACGGCAGATTTCTTTTGGGTGACTGATCATGGCACGAGAGGACGGATCGATATGGTCGTGTATAGTTTTCCTTATGTCAGCGGACGCACGTTTACGTTGGATTATCTGGTCGCCATGCGCGATTCCGTTTTGGGAGAACATATACAGGGGGCGTTTCCCGGTTCTTATATGACGACCGAAAAGCGTTTTACCCCCTCTTACGAGGCAATCTCGAAGAACGGGGAATACTGTGGAGTCGTGCGAGGCTTATGGGAGATGGAAGGCGACATGATGGGCGGCCCGTTTGTCAGCCATGCCCATCTCGATGAAAAGAACCAGAGGGTTGTCGTGGCGGAAACCTTCGTTTATGCCCCGGGTACGAAAAAAGCGAAACTGCTCCGGCGGGGCGAAGCTTCGCTCTATACGTTTTGCATGGATTGACGGAAAAAGAAAAGGGAGGGGAGAAGATGGATAATGTTTTCCCCCCTTCCTTTTATTAAGATTAGTGGCTGATTGATATCTTCTTCGAACCGATCTTTTCACCTGTGTTATCCATGAGGTGTATGAAATAAATTCCATTGGGAAACTCCGTAGTATTTATGGAGATTGTTTTATTTGCCATAGAGACCTGTTTCATTAATGAGCCTGTCTGATTATAAATCGCAACTTTGTATGAACTGCTGTTTTTCATTCTTGCCATATCCTCATTAATGTCTATTTGTATTAGTTGAGATGAGTTGCTATAAGAGATCGTATAATAGTCCTGTGTTTCAAAAGCTATATATTCAGTTATATTCCCGTCTGTGAAGGAAAGTTCGAATATATCGCTTTGTGGTGTACAAGAAAGTGTGTAGTAATCTCCTCGTGGAAAGTATTGCAGATAGAATGGGCCTGTTCCGTCCCATAAACTGCATGTCAGATTCTTTTTGTTGGAAGTAAATTCCAAAACAACTTCTTGGTTTTTACAAACGTCGTAAGCACCGCCCCAGTGGTCGACAGTTACTTTTTGATTTTCTAATAACGGGCAATTCAGTTGATAAAAACTGCCATTTATATGGATAACATAAGGATCTGGGTCTGGCTCCGGTTCTGGAACAGGGATGCCATCTACGAATTGGGCTCCCGTGTTATTAGGATCAAGCCAGTCTTTCAGACGACGTTGAGGATTGGTTCCGTAATCCCAAGAAAGATGAAATTGGCCGTAGATAGCATAGTCTGCTGCAGGATTATTGCAGTTGATATCTGAACCACCAAATAATTGGCCGATGACTCGATGTGTATTTCTTGTCAATAGAGGTGATCCGGAAGAACCTCCTTCTGTTACGGAAAAACCGTTTGTTGTTTGACTCCAATTAACACGCCAATATGGAGTAGTATTTGCCGGCAGGTTAAACGATGTCGCTATTTTCTTAACATCACCACTTGGGTGGTGGATACCGACAACTCCGGTGGAACTTAAAGACGTTATTCTATCCCAACCTAAATAATAAGGGTCATAACCGGAAAGATTCTTTGGATCTTCATTTAAGGATAATAGTGCAAAATCGGAATATTCATTATTTGCCAATATGGTTGCTCCGGAAGTCGATAGGATTTGGGGTTCGCTTCCTCCACGAGAACATGAGGGACTTTCATAATTCCAATAGAACATGTAATGATTTAAGTTTGGATTTGTTACAGCATCATATTTTATATTATAATTGCCCCATCCTCCGAGACAATGATCTGCTGTTAAAAAGATTGGCCGCTTATCGTTAGCCGTTGTGTTAAGAAGTGCTCCTGTTGCATATCGGAATCCATTTACTACTATTAAAGCTATAGCTCTTTTTTCTTTTTGCCAATCTTCACCTTCTGGACAGTTAATGTTTACTTGGCAATTGCCAGATCCTCCGAATGAACGAGTTAGGATTGCAGGTGCAACGATTGGTTTATATCCATGTACAACATTGCATATTGATATTATAGCGGTTTGCGAGATATGTGCAGGTTGATAATATTCTAAAATGACATTACTTCCTTGAATAATACCAGTTGCAAAACCTTTTAGATTAATGGAGTCTCCTTTATTATTAATAGAAGTAAAGCCACCCATATATTGTTTTTTGTCTTTACTGTATAAAAACAGACTAGTTCCTTCTGGCAACCAGAATTTGTCATACAATAAGTTTATGGAAAGAGCATTCGGTGATGATATTTCCATTGTCCAGAGTTTGTCTCCATTTGTTAGTACAGTCCAGTTGCCAGCATTGGTCATATCCCATTGACAGGTATAGGATAGCCAAAACGAGGTGGTACATTTTCATTGTCTCCTTCGTTTTCTTGATCTTCCGTATTCAATTCTTCAACCGTTTTGGGAAGTAGTGCTTTATAGGAGTTTATTTGTGCGTTCTTTTGTATGAATAAATGTTGATTTTCCACTCTGAATGAGAATGGTAATTCATTTGTACTGAGTTGTGCATTTACCAATAGTGAAACGCAGGCAAAGGTTAAAACGATGATAAAAGTTCTTGTTGTTTTCATTTTTTTTCAGATATTGATTTATACTCCAAATAGCTATTTTCCCCGAAATAGAACCTGACATTTTCCCTGTCTTGCTTGAAGGAAGAGATTTTCCTGAAATAATCGAGATACATTGTTTCGGCTTCATGATGCGGGGATGTACATCCAAGTTCAGTCGCTATCAAACCTTCGATTTTGAATTGCCCATTGTCTGCACTGTATTTGTAGTCTCCTTTGATGCTGTTGCACACGGCATCTCCTTCGAATGTGAGATCTTTTCTTAAGGTCAAGAAGGGGGTTATCTCCGTTGGGTACTTGATCTCTGTACCGTTTTCTACGGTTTTTGTTAGTATGCCGGAAATTTCTATCCCCTCTTGTATTCTATTATCCGGATTGTCCGAATCGTCGCATCCGACCCCGACCACCATGCCGAATAGTAGCAAGGCAATTTTGAATAATGATTGTAAAATAGTTGTTTTCATAAGATTTAGAATTTATGTGAATAAAAGAGAACTCTTATTTGGAAAACTAAAAAAAGTACCGTCTCGCCTGAACGACCTCCATTGTGTTACCTGGTGTCATGAATTTGTCTGTGCATTTGTGGCTTTTTGTTGCCATACTGTTTATATTTTGTTCGGTATAAAATTACTGTTTATTATTGGGATGAACCTCTTGAATGACAATCTTTTTTATTATGTTGTGCAACATTATTCGAACGTCTTCACCTGTTCCGGTATATACCCCGTGCGGATGCGCCATTCCTGCGGGTAGAGGTTGTTGGCGCGGTTGCCGAGATGTTTGGCGAAGCCGAGCGGAAACTTTTTGTGACGGACCAATACGTAGCCTTTCTCTGTACCGGCGGGTAGGAGCAGGGCTTCTTTTTTCAGATACCGGATCGCATCGTCCCAATCTAAATCAGCCACGGGAAAAGCATCCGGACGCAGAGCCGTGCTGAGTGCGAGCTCCTCGGCAGGGATGAAATCTTTTCCTTTCGCCTCGCCGATACAGATGCCGGCCGAAAGAATGCGCAGGTGCTCACGAAGCAGGGGATAGGCCCCCCGGACGGATTCGGGGAGCATCCTGAGGATACTACCGCTCCATTCGGGTGAAAAAGAAGACGTGTCCGACAGAAAGGATTTGACAGCTTTCGGGATGGCAGGAGCCGTTTTCCCCTTTTCTTTTTTATTCTTGTTTTTGAATCGAATCTCTTCCGCTTCGCCATCCGCTTTGCGCAGGGCGGCGAGGAAGAAACCTTCGCCCTTGGTCTTGTGCGGGAAAAAACGATAGACCGGATGGTTATATTTCAACGGGCCGGTGATCTGCCATTCGTCCTTTACGGCGGGGATGGGCAGTGCTTCGGCTCCCAGTTCTTCCGTTATATGATGGACGTTCTCTTCATCCTCCTCCGTGTTGTAGGTACAGGTGCTATAGATCAGCAGACCGCCGGGTTTCAGCGCGTTCCAGATGTCGTGGATGATGCGGCGCCCGCGTCCGGCACAGAGCGCGACGTTCGCGATGCTCCATTCGCCTGTACTGTCGGTATCTTTGCGAAACATACCTTCGCCGGAACAGGGCACGTCGGCGACGATCACGTCAAAGAAATGCGTAAGGCGGCCGATCTCTTTCGGATCGTTGTTCGTCACGACGCAATTCGGATTTCCCCACTTGGCGATATTTTCCGCCAGGATATGACTCCGGCTACGGATCACCTCATTGCTGACCAGCAGGCTCCCTTCCGGCAGACAAGCCGCCAGGTGAGTCGATTTGCCTCCCGGAGCGGCGCAGAGGTCGAGGCATCGGACAGGCGTTTTCACGTGGCTGCGGATCACTTGTTCGAGAAACATGGACGACGCTTCCTGCACGTAGTAGGCGCCGGCATGGAAGAGCGGGTCGAAGGTAAACGAAAGCCTTTCAGGCAGGTAATAACCTGTATCGCACCACGCCACCCGGTTATCCGGAGTATCGGCTGCCGGGATAGGAGCGCCTTTCTTCTCGTTGATACGGATACTGACGGGGACATCGGCCTGCAACGCCGCTTCGAAACTGTCGAACTCATTTCCCAGCAATGCACGGGTACGTGTGATAAAATCTATCGGAAGTGCCATCTCTTTTCGCTTGTTTTCGGCAAAAATACTACTTTTGCGTAAGATTTAAGATTTATGATTTATGATTTATGGCCATGTCGCCTTTTTTATCATGGTCATAAATCATAAATCATAAATCATAAATCATAAATTCATGTCCGCTCTCTATCTCATCCCTGTCACGCTTGGCGACGTCGAACATCGCCGGGTCCTTCCCGAATACAACCGGGAGGTTATCCTTTCCATCCGTCATTTCATTGTCGAAAATGTACGTACGGCACGCCGTTTCCTGAAAAAGACAGAGCCTTCGATCGTGATTGACAATCTTGTCTTTTATGAATTGAACAAGCATACGTCGGCCGAAGCCGTTGCCGCTTATCTGGCTCCTTTGGCGGAAGGCGAGTCGGTCGGTGTGATCTCGGAGGCCGGCTGCCCGGCGGTTGCCGATCCGGGGGCAGATGTGGTGGCTATTGCACAGCGTAAAGGTTACAAGGTGGTTCCGCTGGTCGGCCCTTCTTCGATCCTGATGTCGGTGATGGGTTCCGGTTTTAACGGGCAGAGCTTTGCTTTTCATGGCTATCTGCCGATCGATGCTTCACAGCGTACGAATGCGATCAAGAAGCTGGAAGGGCGCATTTATTCGGAGAACCAGACGCAGTTGTTCATCGAAACGCCTTACCGCAATAATAAATTGGCGGAGGAGTTGATCCGCACGTGCCGTCCTTCGACCAAATTGTGTATTGCTTCGAATATCACTTGCGAAGATGAATATATCCATACGCGTCCTGTTAAAGAATGGGCTGGAAAGGTTCCTGATTTGAGCAAGAAACCGACAATCTTCTTAATATATAAGTAAATGGAAACTTATAAGGCACATGAAACAGCCGTTATCGATCCCGGATGCACAATTGGAGACGGCACACACATCTGGCATTTTTCCCATATTATGCCGGGGTGCACAATCGGTCGGAATTGTAATATCGGGCAGAATGTCGTGATCTCTCCTCTGGTGGTTTTAGGGAATAATGTGAAGGTACAAAACAATGTCTCCGTCTATACCGGCGTGACTTGTGGGGATGATGTTTTTTTAGGACCCAGCTGCGTTTTTACAAATGTGGTCAATCCCCGCAGTGCCGTTTCCCGTAAAGACCAATATTTGAAAACACATGTCGGCAAAGGAGCTTCTATTGGTGCGAATGCAACGATCGTTTGCGGCCATACGATCGGCGAATATGCTATGATCGGCGCAGGGGCCGTGGTCACTAAAGATATTCCGCCATACGCTTTGGTTGTCGGCAATCCTTCCCGTCAGATCGGTTGGGTGAGCGAATACGGGCATCGCCTCTCCTTCAATGAAAAAGGTATCGCCACATGCTCGGAAAGCAATCAGCAATACCTGTTAGAGGGGGGCATCGTGACGCGTATTTCGTAGAGACGAGATCCGCCCGCCTTAATGTCTTTAGCAAGCCTTAAAGCTCATATCCAGCCCCTTGACAGAGTGTGTCAGGGCTCCGACTGAGATATAATCCACACCGCATTCGGCATAATCGCGAAGCGTGGCGAATGTGATGCCACCTGAAGATTCCAGCTCGTAACGTCCGGCAACCATTTCGACGGCTTTCTTCGTATTCTCGATATTGAAGTTGTCCAGCATGATACGGTCGATACCGCCGACACGCATTGCTTCCTGTAACTCGTCGAAGTTACGAACCTCGATTTCAATCTTCAAATCCTTGTTTTTCTCTTTCAGATACTGATGGCAGCGTGTGATGGCCGCTTCGATACCGCCGGCAAAGTCCACATGGTTGTCCTTCAGCAAAATCATATCGAACAACCCGATACGATGGTTGACACCTCCACCGATTTTAACTGCTTCTTTCTCGACCATGCGCAGGCCCGGAGTCGTCTTACGCGTATCCAGTACGCGTGTTTTCGTTCCTTCCAATGCTTTGACATATTTGCGTGTCGTGGTTGCAATACCACTCATGCGTTGCATGACATTGAGCATCAGGCGTTCCGTTTGCAGCAAAGACTGTACCTTACCTTCGACTACGAAAGCGATATCGCCTTTCTTCACTTCGGCTCCGTCGTGGATGAATGTCGTCATTTTCAGATCCGGATCGAATGTGTGGAAAATACGTTCAGCCATTTCGACCCCGGCCAATACGCCGTCTTCCTTCACGATCAGCTGGCTCTTCCCCATTTCCGTAGCCGGAATACAACATAAAGTCGTATGGTCGCCATCACCTATATCTTCTGCGAATGCCAGGCGGATCAGTTCCGCAATCAGTTGTTCTTTTGTCTCTTGTACGTTCATGTTACTGTTGATTTATGATTTATGATTTATATGCGACAAGGTATAAATCATAAGATCTTGTTATTCAATTCTGATAGACTGTATAATCGCTTTGTTTCCTTCTGCACGGTATGTCACGTTTACGCGATATTCACCGGATGAAGTAGGTAGTTTACCGACAAAGAAACCAGTCTCTTTTTTATCAGCATGGTGAACGACTGTGAATCCTGTCGGCTTGTTCCCTCCGAAGAAGGCATTCAGCATTGAAACAGCGTCGTTTGCGTTGCACTTTTTGGATGAACCCGGTAGGGCCATGTCGACTTCCTTGTCCATTGATCCACTGAGCGACGAGACGTTGCCTCTTTTAAAAGCGTTCGATATAGGAACTATGTCGGCAGCCATTACACTCAGAACCGAGAGAACCAATGCCAACGTCAAAAATAATCGTTTCATAAGCTTTCTCCTCTTTTTGTGAGTATTATCGTACAAAGGTATGTATTTTTTCCTGTAATTTAGCACCCTCAATCTCTAAAATGTAAACGAATGAAAATTGCGCTGATTGTGATCGGCAAGACGGATGCCGGCTATTTTGTGGAAGCGATCAATGAGTATAAGAACCGCCTGGTCCATTATATCCCTTTTGAAATGGAAGTGATCCCTGATATTAAGAACGTCAAAAATCTTTCCGAATCCCAACAAAAAGAGAGGGAAGGAGATTTGATTCTGAAAGCATTACAGCCGGGTGACTATTTGGTTTTGTTGGATGAAAAAGGAAAAGAATTTACATCGGTGCAGTTTTCCACCTATATAGAAAGAAAGACGCATACGGTCCCGAAGCGCCTGGTTTTTGTTGTCGGTGGTCCGTATGGTTTCAGCGATGCTGTTTATAAAGCCGCCGCCGAGAAAATATCCTTAAGCAAAATGACTTTCTCTCACCAGATGATTCGCCTGATCTTTATCGAGCAGCTCTATAGGGCGATGACAATTCTGAATAATGAACCCTATCACCATGAATAATTGGCAATTGACAATTAAAAATACAATCTGATAATTGTCTGATACATTTAATTGTCAATTGTCAATTCTCAATTTCGGATTTTCTGCATAAGCAGAAAATCCAACAGTGTCATTGCCGTCATTGATTCGACGATAGGGACAGCTCGAGGTAAAACACACGGATCATGGCGCCCACGGGCTTTCAAGATCGTGTCTTCACCTTCCGTATTGACGGTTTCCTGTTCCATCAGGATGGTGGCGACCGATTTGAAGGCAACACGGAAATAAATATCCTGCCCGTTCGAGATACCTCCCTGTATGCCACCGGAATGATTCGTACGGGTGTTGATGTGTCCGTTGTCGTTGAAGAAACGGTCGTTCCGTTCCGAGCCACGATATAAGGCCGCTTCGAAACCGTCACCGTATTCGAAACCTTTTACGGCATTGATTGTCAACATCGCATGTCCCAATGCCGCATGCAACTTTCCGAATACCGGTTCGCCCAGACCAATGGGAACTCCCTGTGCTACGCAGGTGATGATGCCGCCGATCGTATCTCCTTTGGATTTCACTTCGGCGATCAAAGCCTCCATTTTTTCGGCGGTCGCCGGATCCGGACAACGTACGGCCGTTTCTTCTGCCTTGTCCAAGTCGTAATCCGTGTATGAGCCGTTAAGTTTGATGTTCCCGACCTGTGAGGTAAATGCTTGTATCCGGATACCTTTCTGGCGAAGAACCAGTTTGGCAATTGCTCCGGCTACGCAACGGGCGATCGTTTCACGTGCAGACGAACGTCCACCTCCGCGCGGGTCGCGGATTCCGTATTTGGTCTGGTAGGTGTAATCTGCATGGGAAGGACGATAAACATTCTTCATATTATCGTAGTCCGCCGAGTGCTGGTTCTTGTTCCAGATGACGAAACCGATCGGAGTCCCTGTCGTTTTTCCTTCGTAAATACCGGAAAGGAACTGTACTTCGTCGTCTTCCTTGCGTGGGGTTGTGATTTTGGACTGTCCCGGTTTACGGCGGTTCAGTTCACTTTGGATAAATGCCGTATCTAGTTCGATACCGGCAGGGCATCCGTCTATTACGCCTCCGATTCCGGGACCGTGCGACTCTCCGAAAGAGGTCAGTCTGTATATGTTTCCAAATGTATTCACCCTTGCTAAAATTGTCAATTGTCAATTCTTTAATGGCATCCGCCACATCCGCATCCACTTTCGTGGTTATGGTCGCCACAACCGCTTCCACAGTCGTCACATCCACAACCGCATCCACCTGCCGGAGCTGTGAGGGCTGCGATTTCTTCAGCTGTCGGTTCGTGTACATCGATAACTTCACCATTGAAATGCAATGTTTCGCCGGCCAGCGGATGGTTGAAGTCCATAACGACAACATCTTCTTTTACTTCCAAGACAGAACCGTTCATACGATTGCCGTTCGAATCCATCATCGGTACCGTGTTGCCTTCTTTGATCATTTCCGAGTCGAACTTGCCGTCTACCTCGAAAATATTCTTTGGAAGATCCAGTACGTGTTCCTCCACATATTCGCCGTATGCATCAGCCGGAGTTATAGAAAAATTAAATTTGTCGCCTACTTCCAGTCCTTTCAGAGCGTCTTCAAAAGCGGGGAGCATAGCGCCTGTACCAAAGATGAATTTCAGAGGTGTTTCAGCTGTTGCTCTTTCCATCAATTCGCGTTCTTCGCCTTCGCCTACGTTCAGATCGTAAGTAACTGCAACGAACTTATTTGCTGTAATTTTCATTTGTAATTGTATTTATGATAAATAAAATGGCAACAAATTTACGCATAATTTCCGACTTGTCTGCCCAATCTCTGGATAATTAAATAGGCAAACGACTCTATTTCTTATCTATCGCTTTTTTCAAAGCATCCAGTGCGGAAGACAGGACGGAACGCGGATAGCCGATATTCAAACGCATATGCCCTTCACCTCCGGGACCGAACATGCTTCCGTCGTTCAGCAACAGGCCGGCTTTATCTTGGAACAAGCTTACCAGTTCAGGCTGGCTTAGTTTCAGGTCACGGCAATCCAACCATACAAGGAAAGATGCCTGAGGGGGATAGACTTTGATCTTCGGGAGTTTGGATTTGCAATATTCATCTACGAAGCGGACATTCTCAGTGATATACATCCGCATCTGTTGCAACCATTCGGCTCCGTATGTATAAGCCGCTTCTGTTGCCGTATAGGCAAAGATCGTCCCGGCATTGAATTCTCCTGCTTCCATGAAGGAATAGAATTTTTCTCGTATTTCCGCATTGGGAATGATCGAATAGGAGGTGACGATTCCGGCAATGTTGAAAGTCTTGCTCGGAGCCATGAAAGTAATGCTGCAATTGGCGGCTGTCTCCGAAACCGTTGCAAACGGATGATGCGTATATTGCGGATAAGCCATCTCTGCATGTATTTCATCGGAGATAACGAGTATATTGTGTTTGGCACAAACCTCGGCCAACTTGACCAGTGTGTCTTTTTTCCAGACGACACCGCCTGGATTATGAGGGTTGCAAAGGATCAGGACTTTGCAATGCTCATCGATGACCGATTCAAGATTCTCGAAATCCATCTCGTAAATGTCGTCTACTGTTTTGAGCGGGTTGTAGACAACCTCACGGTGCATGTTTTCCGGAACGATGCGGAAAGGATGGTAGACCGGTGGCTGGATAATTACTTTGTCACCAGGTTTGGTGAAGCACTGCAAAACGAAACCGATTCCCTTTACGATGCCGGGAATATAACTAAGCCATTCGCGTTGGATTTTCCAGTTATGTTTATAATGTACCCACTCGATGATACTGTTATAATAGGAATCCGAATCGAATGTGTACCCGAAAATCTCATGCTCCAGACGCTTCTTGATTGCGTTGACAATAAAGTCTGGTGTCCGGAAATCCATGTCGGCTACCCAAAGTGGAACAAGGTTCTCGTTACCGAAGTCTTTCTTTAGAAGATCGTACTTGACACAATTGGTTCCACGACGTTCGATGATCTCGTCAAAGTTGTATTGTTTCATTATCTCTATAAGTTCAGTCTGTTGATCGGGGTCAAAGATACGAATTATATTTAGAAACTGTTTCGATTCCGACATTTGGGTAGTTACACAACCGGACTTTTAATTTTGTCTCGTCCTGAATAGATTGACTGTGTATTAAAAAATCCTGTTATAGGTTGTCTATAAATGTAAATAACTGACACTTGTAAATGAGTCGGGTACGAAAAGTATCATAGAGTGGCAACTGCCATACTTTTATCGTCAGGCTATAAAGCCATAGAGCTTTTGACCTACGTCGAATATCTTTTTGCCCAAGGTCGAAAAGGCTTTTGCCATTAGGCAAAAAGGCTTTCGGCCTTGGGCAAAAACGTAAGAAGTTATAATTAAATCTGTACGAGACAGGGTGAAAGCAGATCTTTAAGGTGAAGCCAGTCCGAATGTCTGCCTTCACCTTAAAGATCTGCTTTTATTTTAATATATAGCAAGACGATGGTGAAGCCTACTCGCATATTCTTTCATATGAAAAGTTAGGCGGAAACAATCCAGACAGGTATTTCGGATTTGATAATGGAAGATTGGAAGGATGTGTTAAACTGCAAGCCTATCTTGTTTCTTTGCTTGAGAAATGTAAGATAAATTGATATTTTTCTTTTAATTTCTTTGGAGGTATGAATTATTGTTCTACATTTGCAGCGTCAAACAATAATAAAGACGTAAGAAAAGATGATGAACAATGTATTGCATATTATTCTCGTGGTGGTCCTTCTAGTCATTAGCAGGTAAGGAGAAAGGTGTGCAAGAAATTGTGAAGTCGTATAAAGATATTTCTTAAGCCTTTCTCCATACAGAGAAGGGCTTTTTTAATATAATAATATTTAGGATAAGAAAATAGGGGCGGTTCGTGAGCCGTTCGAAAACAACAAATAATATGATGAAGAATCCGTTAAGAAGTTCATACAGCACAGAGGGCAGACGCATGGCCGGGGCTCGCGCTTTGTGGCGTGCCAACGGTCTGAAAGAAGAGCAGTTCGGTAAACCGATTATAGCCATTGTGAATTCATTTACCCAGTTTGTACCCGGCCATGTCCATCTGTATGAGATCGGGCAGCAGGTAAAAGCGGAGATTGAAAAGTTGGGTTGCTTTGCTGCCGAATTCAATACGATTGCCATTGACGATGGTATCGCTATGGGACACGACGGAATGCTCTATTCGCTTCCTTCGCGTGATATTATTGCGGACAGCGTCGAGTATATGGTGAATGCCCACAAAGCCGATGCAATGGTTTGCATTAGCAATTGCGACAAGATCACTCCGGGGATGCTAATGGCATCCATGCGGCTCAATATTCCGACTATCTTTGTCTCCGGCGGTCCGATGGAAGCCGGTGAGCTGGATAACCGCCATCTGGATTTGATCGATGCCATGATCGAATCGGCCGACACTTCGGTCAGCGATGAACGGATCGCGCAGGTGGAACGGAATGCCTGTCCGGGATGCGGTTGTTGTTCCGGTATGTTTACGGCCAACTCGATGAACTGCCTGAACGAAGCGATCGGCCTGGCTCTTCCGGGCAACGGTACGATTGTCGCTACGCATGTGGGCCGTACACAGCTGTTCCGCGATGCTGCCCGGCAGATTGTAGAAAATGCCTATAAATACTATCGTGACGGAGATGAATCGGTTCTTCCCCGCAGTATCGCTACCCGTCAGGCTTTCCTGAATGCCATGTCATTGGATATTGCAATGGGTGGTTCCACCAATACGGTTCTCCACTTGCTCGCCATCGCGCAGGAAGCTGAGGCGGGCTTCACGATGGACGATATCGATATGCTCTCCCGCAAGACTCCTTGCCTCTGCAAGGTTGCTCCCAACACGCACACCTACCACGTCCAGGATGTGAACCGTGCCGGTGGTATCATGGGAATCATGAACGAGCTGCTGAAAAACGGCTTGGTAGACGGGAATGTGAAGCGTGTGGACGGAATGACGCTTGCCGAAGCCGTGGATAAATTTGCTATCACCTCGCCGAATGTGACGGACGAGGCTGTCAAGAAATACAAGAGCGCTCCCGCCCATCGTTTCAGCATTCGGATGGGATCGCAGGAAACCTATTATAAGGAACTGGATACCGATCGTGCCGCCGGATGTATCCGTGATATCGAGCATGCTTATTCCAAAGATGGCGGCCTGGCTGTCCTGAAAGGAAATATCGCGCTGGACGGTTGTGTGGTCAAGACGGCCGGTGTGGATGAAAGCATCTGGAAGTTTGCCGGTCCGGCGAAAGTGTTCGATTCGCAGGATGCGGCTTGCGAAGGCATCCTCGGTGGAAAAGTCGTCTCGGGCGATGTGGTGGTGATCACACACGAAGGACCGAAGGGTGGTCCGGGTATGCAGGAAATGCTTTATCCTACTTCTTATATAAAAAGCCGCCATTTAGGCAAGGAGTGCGCGCTGATCACAGACGGTCGTTTCAGTGGCGGTACTTCCGGTCTTTCTATCGGTCATATTTCTCCCGAAGCTGCGGCAGGAGGAGCGATTGGACTGGTGAAAGACGGCGATATAATCGAGATTGATATCCCTGAACGTACGATTAATGTGAAGGTAAGCGATGAAGAGTTGGCAGAACGCCGTAAAGCGGAAGAAGCCCGCGGCACAAAAGCCTTTACGCCGCCTCATCGCCAGCGTGTCGTCTCAAAAGCCTTGAGAGCTTACGGTAAGATGGTCAGTTCGGCCGATAAGGGTGGAGTGAGAGTAGTAGAAGATTAAACACAAGACTAAAATAAAGAGATATGGAGAAACAGAAGATAACCGGTTCGGAAGCTTTGCTGAAGTCACTGATAGCTGAAGGAGTAGATACGATTTTCGGTTATCCCGGCGGGCAAGCGATTCCTATTTACGATAGTTTGTACGATTACAGGGATAAATTGAAGCATGTATTGGTGCGTCATGAACAAGGGGCGACGCATGCTGCACAAGGGTATGCCCGTGTATCCGGTAAAGTAGGGGTGACGTTGGTTACTTCAGGACCCGGCGCAACAAATACCATCACCGGCATTGCCGATGCACTGATGGACAGCACGCCTATGGTGGTCATAGCCGGACAGGTCCCTTCTCCATTGCTTGGAACAGATGCTTTCCAGGAAGTCGATGTGATCGGCATTACGCAACCGATCACCAAATGGGCGTACCAGATTCGCAAGCCGGAAGAGATAGCGTGGGCTGTTTCACGTGCTTTTTATATCGCTTCTACCGGACGGCCGGGGCCTGTTGTACTCGATTTGGCAAAGGATGCTCAGGTCGGATTTGTAGAGTATGAATATAAGAAAGTAGACTATATCCGCAGCTATCAGCCGGAACCGGATATCAACCAGGATCGGATTAAAGCGGCTGCCGCGTTGATCAATAAAGCGGAGAAACCGTTCTGCCTGGTCGGACAGGGTGTTCTGTTGGGAGGTGCTGAAGAGGAGCTGAAAGCATTCCTGTTGAAGAATGACATTCCTGCCGGTTCGACTGTTCTCGGTCTATCGGCGTTGCCTTCCGATTTTCCTTTGAATAAGGGTATGTTGGGTATGCACGGCAATGTCGGTCCGAACAGGAAGACCAATGAATGTGACGTGTTGATCGCCATCGGTATGCGTTTCGACGATCGTGTTACAGGTGATTTGAAGACATACGCCAAGCAGGCGAAAGTGATCCATTTGGATATCGACAACTCGGAGATCGGGAAGAATGTACCGGTCGATGTGAAGGTTCTCGGAAATGCCAAACATACCATTCCGATGATAACTGCGTTGTTGGAAGAACGGAAACGTCCGGAGTGGAATGCTGAGTTTGAGCCGGATGCACAGGAAGAGTATGAAAAGGTGATCGAGAAGGAGTTGTATCCGATGAACGGATCTTTGAAAATGGGTGAAGTCGTTCGAAAAGTGTCCGAGGCGACCGGAAACGATGCTGTTTTAGTTACGGATGTCGGACAGAACCAGATGATGGGTGTCCGCTATTTCAAATATAAACGCACTCGTAGCGTGGTTACTTCAGGTGGTCTGGGGACGATGGGCTTTGGCCTTCCCGCTGCTATGGGAGCCAAGTTCGGTGCACCTGACCGTACGGTCTGCTTCTTTACCGGTGACGGTGGGATGCAGATGACGATTCAGGAGTTGGGAACCATTATGCAGGAAAAACTGGATGTGAAAATCATTATCCTCAATAATAATTTCTTAGGAATGGTACGTCAGTGGCAGGAGTTGTTCTTCCACGAACGTTATTCGAATACGATCATGGAGAACCCGGATTTCGTGGCGATCGCGAAAGCGTACGGTATCGCTGGCCGTACCGTTGAAAAACGGGAGGAACTGGATGAGGCTATTGCCGAGATGTTGAACCATAACGGAGCGTTTGTGTTGGTCGCCAATGTGGAAACGTGTGGTATGGTATATCCGATGGTGCCTGCCGGAGGAAGCGTAACGAACATGATATTAGGAGATAAGTAAGGAGGTGAAGCTATGACAACAAAAAAATTATATACCGTTATTATCTTTTCAGAGAATACAGTAGGTCTTCTGAACCAGATTACGATTATCTTTACGCGTCGGCAGTTGAACATCGAGACGCTTTCCGTTTCACCTTCCGCCATACAGGGTATACATAAATTTACAATCACGACATTTGCCGATGAAGATATGATCGACAAGGTTGTGAAGCAGATCGACAAACGGGTGGATATCTTGAAGGCTTACTATAATACGGATGAAGATCTGGTTTTCCAGGAGATCGCCCTTTATAAGCTGAGCACCGAGCTGTTTATCAAGATGGGGACGGTCGAGGATCTGATTCGCAAATATAACGCCCGTATTCTGGAAATGAACGAAACGTGTGTCGTTCTCGAAAAGAGTGGTCATTACGATGAGACGCAAGCCCTTTTCAGGGAGTTGAGCGAAACGATCGGTGTCTTGCAGTTCATCCGTTCCGGTCGCGTTGCGATCACAAAAAGCCGTGTCGAGCGTTTGAGCGATATGTTGGCCGAAATGGAACGTAAGTTGCAGGAAAAAAAATAACGTACGGGTGGTTTGCGAACTGCCCCAACAGAAAAGAATCATGGATAAAGATAAAAGCAAAATAGGGGAATTTCATTTCGTCACGGAACCGTACCTGTTGGATTTTCGTGGACGTGTAACGATACCGATGATCGGAAACTATCTGATACATGTCGCATCCAGCCATGCTGCTGAACGCGGATTCGGTTTCAACGATATGTCAGAACGGCATACGGCTTGGGTTCTTTCCCGTCTGGCGATCGAAATGATCGAATATCCAGCCATGTCCGAACCTATAACTCTTTATACCTGGGTGGATGAAGTCGGCCGCCTCTTTACCAGCCGTTGTTTTGAGCTGGTGGATGGCAACGGTAAGACATTCGGTTACGCCCGTTCTATTTGGGCGGCTATCGATGTGGAAACACGCCGGCCGACCTTGTTGGATATCGCCAGGTTGAGCGCTTATGTCACGGATCGCCCCTGCCCGATAGAAAAGCCGGGAAAGATTGCGGCTGTGGAGAATGAGACGGAAGGGGTTCCTTATTTCATTAAGTACAGCGACCTTGATATCAACGGCCACCTGAACAGTATCAAGTATATGGAACATCTTCTAGACCTGTTTGATCTTGACCTGTTCAAGACAAAAGATATCAAACGTTTCGAAATCGCCTACCAGTCTGAAGGCAAATATGGGATGAAACTCATGTTGTACAAGAGGGAGGCTGATAACGGAAAATATGATATGGCGATCTGTAATGAAGGCAAAGCGATTTGCCGTGCTGCTGTTATGTGGCATTGAACAAACATGGTACGGGCGGATGGTTTGCGAACTGTCCTGACAAAAGAATTATTTTATTAACACATTACATTTAATAGTAGAAAAAATGGCAGTAATGAATTTTGGCGGTGTTGACGAAAACGTAGTAACCCGCGAAGAATTTCCGTTGGAAAAGGCAAGAGAAGTATTGAAAGATGAAGTGATTGCAGTTATCGGTTACGGTGTTCAAGGTCCTGGACAGAGCTTGAACTTGCGTGATAATGGTTTCAACGTTATCGTAGGACAGCGTCCTGGTAAAACCTATGACAAAGCTGTTGCCGACGGCTGGGTACCGGGTGAAACACTGTTCGGTATTGAAGAAGCTTGCGAAAGAGCAACTATCATACAGGTGTTGCTTTCCGACGCCGCTCAGATCGAATGCTGGCCGCGTATCAAAAAATATCTGACTCCGGGAAAAGCGCTGTATTTCTCTCATGGTTTTGCTATCACTTACAAGGAACGTACCAATATTATCCCTCCTGCTGATGTTGACGTGATTCTAGTCGCACCGAAAGGTTCTGGTACTTCTTTGCGTCGTATGTTCCTGCAGGGACGTGGCTTGAATTCAAGCTATGCAATTTTCCAGGATGCAACCGGTAGAGCATGGGATCGTGTGATCGCTTTGGGTATCGGCGTTGGTTCAGGCTATCTGTTCGAAACGACATTCAAGAAGGAAGTTTATTCCGATCTGACTGGTGAACGTGGAACTTTGATGGGGGCTATCCAAGGTTTATTGTTGGCTCAATACGAAACATTGCGTGAAAACGGCCACGAACCTTCCGAAGCATTCAACGAAACAGTCGAAGAACTGACTCAGTCTTTGATGCCGCTGTTTGCTGAAAACGGAATGGACTGGATGTATGCAAACTGTTCGACTACTGCACAGCGTGGCGCTTTAGACTGGATGGGGCCGTTCCACGATGCCGTTAAGCCTGTATTTGAAAAATTATACCGGGAGGTCGCCTGCGGTAACGAAGCGCAGCGTTCTATCGATACGAACAGTAAGCCGGATTATCGTGAAGGTTTGGAAAAAGAACTGGCAGCATTGCGCGAAAGCGAAATGTGGCGTGCAGGTGCAGTCGTTCGTAAATTGCGCCCGGAAAACAATTGATAGACATCGCATTTTTTATTTGAGTGCATAAAGAAAGTGGCAATTCGGTATGAATTGTCACTTTTTTTAATGAAAATGTATCATTTTGATAAGAAATTTTTGAATAGTAATCGATATCTTCGTAGCTATAAATTCGAATTTAATTGCTTAAATATTATATCATGAAGAAATTCCAAATTTTAGTAATGTTATTGTGGCTGTCTGTTTGTCTAGCAGGAGCAGTAGAGTCGAAGATTCGGTTGGTGCATGGTCCTTATTTGCAGAATCTAGGGCCTGATGAGGTGACGATCGTGTGGTTGTCGGATAAACCTTCTGTCGGTTGGGTGGAGCTGGCGCCGGATGACGATACGAACTTTTATGCTACCGAACGTCCCAAATATTATGATGCCCGTAACGGAGTAAAAAATACATCTACGATCCATACCGTGAAGATCAAAGGGCTTAAACCGGGTACGAACTACCGTTATCGTGTCTTCGTACAGGAAGTACTGAGCCATGTCGGACATAAGATCATCTATGGGAACTATGCCTCGACTGATGTTTACTCCAAAAAGCCGTTGGTGTTCAAGACGAGCGATCCTGCGGATAATTCCGTCTCATTTGCGATGGTGAACGATATACATGGCAAAAATGACCTGTTGACGAACCTAGTTTCCAAGTGTGATTTGAAAAAGACGGACTTTTTTCTTTTTAACGGTGATATGGTGTCAGTCTTCAATGAGGAAAATCATATCTTCGACGGTTTTATGGATACGGCGACCAAGCTGTTTGCCTCTGAGATTCCGATGTATTATACAAGAGGCAACCACGAAACACGTGGCGCTTTTGCAACCGAGTTCCAACGTTATTTCTCTCCAAAAGAAGAGAATATCTACTATACATTCCGGCAAGGTCCGATCTGTTTTGTCGTTTTGGATACGGGAGAGGACAAGCCGGATTCCGATATTGAATATGCCGGTATAACAGTCTACGACGAATACCGGACAGAACAGGCCGAATGGTTGCGCCGAGTATTGGATAGCAAAGAATATAAGGACGCGCCGTTTAAAATTATTGTAGCCCATATCCCACCGATCGGCGGATGGCATGGAAACTTGGAAGTGGAGCAGAAGTTCATGCCTTTGCTACGCGATGCCAAGCCGGACGTTATGTTGTGTGGTCACCTCCACCGTTTCATCCATCAGGATGCAACGGATCGTACACCGTTCCCGATTATCGTCAATTCCAATACGGCTATTTTGAAAGCGGCTGCCGATCCGAAAGAACTAAAAATACAGGTCGTAGATGTGGACGGGAAAGTGGTGGATCAATTCTCCATAAAGAAGCCTTGAAAAATGATAAGTAGATTGTTGGTTATGAATTGAAGAATTTAGATGTATTTGTCTTTTATTTTATAAGAAAATAGTGATAAAAACTTTAAATTATATTTGGATGTTTGGAAAAAGACCGTATCTTTGCAGCGTTCAAACAAAAACGGTTGAAAAGACAATATGAAACAGGTAATGCTAAATAGTCTCATTATTTCTCTAAACATTATTCTACTCTGGGAACGGAATAGGAAGTGAGACTGTGTATGCTTTACAGGGCATTAAGATATGAAAAAGCCTTTCTCGCTTCCTTGTGAGAGAGGCTTTTTTCATTCAGAAAAGATATTAACAAATTTAAGACGATAAGAACTATGTCAGACAGATTATTTATTTTCGACACGACATTGCGTGACGGTGAACAAGTGCCGGGTTGCCAGTTAAATAGTATTGAAAAGATTCAGGTAGCCAAAGCTCTGGAAGAACTGGGAGTAGACGTGATAGAAGCCGGTTTTCCCGTATCGAGTCCGGGAGATTTCAATAGCGTTGTTGAAATATCGAAAGCCGTAACGTGGCCTACAATCTGTGCGCTTACCCGTGCGGTAGAAAAAGATATTGATGTGGCTGCCGAAGCACTGAAATATGCAAAGCACGGACGTATTCATACAGGTATTGGAACGTCCGATTATCATATCAGGTATAAGTTCAATTCGAATCAGGAAGATATTTTGGAACGGGCTGTCGCTGCTGCCAAATATGCCAAGAGATATGTGGAAGACGTCGAATTTTATTGCGAAGATGCCGGACGTACTGACAACGAATATCTGGCACGTGTGGTAGAAGCGGTCATCAAAGCTGGCGCGACAGTTGTCAATATCCCTGATACGACCGGTTATTGCCTGCCGGACGAATATGGGGCGAAAATCAAATATCTGATGGATCATGTAGACGGTATCGAGAATGCTATCATTTCTACCCACTGTCATAATGATTTGGGGATGGCTACCGCCAATACTGTGCAGGGTGTCTTGAATGGTGCACGTCAGGTGGAAGTCACCATGAACGGTATAGGTGAACGTGCCGGTAATACATCCTTGGAAGAAATCGCGATGATTTTCAAGAGTCACAAAGAACGTGGCATTATTACCAATATCAATACGACAAAGATTTACGGAGTCAGCCGTATGGTGTCTAGCCTGATGAACATGCCTATCCAGCCGAATAAGGCGATCGTCGGACGTAACGCGTTCGCTCATTCTTCCGGCATCCATCAGGATGGCGTTTTGAAGAATCGTGAAAGTTATGAAATCATCGATCCGAAAGATGTAGGAATCGACGATAATGCAATCGTGCTGACTGCCCGTAGCGGACGTGCGGCATTGAAACACCGTTTACAGGTATTGGGCGTCGAATTGTCTCAGGAAAAACTAGATAAGGTTTATGAAGAATTCTTGAAACTGGCTGACCGTAAGAAAGATATCAACGACGACGATATCTTGATGCTTGCTGGCAAAGACCGCACGGCCATGCATCGTATCAAGTTGGAATATTTACAGGTGACCTCCGGTGTCGGTTTGCAGTCTGTGGCCAGCATTTGCCTGAATATAGCTGGTGAGAGGTTTGAGGCCGCCGCTTCTGGCAACGGTCCTGTTGATGCTGCTATCAAGGCGGTGAAATCTGTTATCCACCGTACGATGACGATTCAGGAGTTTTTGATTCAAGCGATTAATAAAGGCAGTGACGATATGGGGAAGGTACATATGCAGGTTGAGTACGAAGGAAACCGTTATTATGGTTTTGCTGCCAATACCGATATTATAGCCGCTTCTGTAGAGGCATTTATCGATGCAATTAATAAATTTGTGAAGTGAATTGATAATTATGAATACATTATTTGACAAGATTTGGGATTCCCACGTAGTGACGATGATCGAAGAGGGGCCCACACAACTTTACATTGACAGGTTGTACTGTCATGAAGTAACTAGTCCACAGGCTTTTGCCAGTATGCGTCGACGTGGTTTGAAGCCGTTTCGTCCGGAACGTATCTATTGTATGCCGGATCATAACACGCCGACACACGATCAGGATAAACCGATCGAAGATCCTGTTTCGAAGAATCAAGTCGATACGCTGGCAAAGAATGCTGCCGAATTTGGTTTGACTCATTATGGAATGATGGATGAGAGGAATGGTATTATTCATGTGGTAGGCCCGGAACGTGGACTGACCTTGCCGGGGATGACGATCGTTTGCGGTGATTCGCATACTTCTACTCATGGAGCAGTCGGTGCGGTCGCTTTCGGTATCGGAACCAGTGAAGTGGAAATGGTTATGGCTTCCCAGTGCATTTTGCAGGCAAAGCCGAAAACCATGCGTATCTGTGTGGAAGGTAATCTAGGGAAAGGGGTGACAGCAAAGGATGTCGCCCTTTATATCATGTCGAAAGTGACGACCAGCGGTGCAACCGGATATTTCATCGAGTATGCTGGTGCGGCGATCCGTAGCTTGACGATGGAGGGGCGTTTGACTTTGTGCAACCTGTCTATTGAAATGGGAGCGCGTGGTGGTATGATCGCTCCTGACGAAACGACATTCGCTTATCTTAAGGGACGTGAAAATGCTCCTGCCGGCGAAGAATGGGATAAGGCGGTTGCTTATTGGAAGACTTTGAAAAGTGGCGATGATGCTGTGTTTGACAAAGAGATTCTGTTTGATGCTGCCGATATCGAACCGATGGTGACGTATGGTACCAATCCGGGTATGGGAATGGGAGTTACCGAACATATCCCGACTGTCGAGGGTATGAACGATGTGGAGAAAGCTTCTTTTATGAAATCGATGGAGTATATGGGGTTCGAACCGGGTGAATCCTTGTTGGGCAAGAAGATCGACTATGTGTTCTTAGGCTCTTGTACCAATGGCCGTATCGAGGACTTTCGTGCTTTTGCTTCCATTGCTAAGGGACGGAAGAAAGCCGACCATGTGGTCGCCTGGCTGGTTCCTGGCTCCTGGCTGGTAGATGCGCAGATCCGTGAAGAAGGGTTAGACAAGATATTCGAAGAAGCCGGTTTCCGGTTACGTCAACCGGGATGCTCGGCTTGTCTGGCAATGAACGACGATAAGATCCCGGCAGGAAAATATGCAGTTTCGACAAGCAACCGTAACTTTGAAGGACGTCAGGGGCCGGGGGCCCGTACGATTCTGGCTGGACCGCTAGTAGCTGCTGCGGCAGCCGTGACTGGGGAAATTACCGATCCGAGAACGTTTTTCTGAAATCATAAATCATAAATTTTAACATTCATGAAACAGAAATTCAATATCATTACATCAACCTGCGTCCCCCTTCCTTTAGAGAATGTGGATACGGACCAGATCATTCCTGCTCGTTTCCTGAAAGCAACCGACAAAAAAGGGTTTGGTGAAAATTTGTTCCGCGACTGGCGGTACGACAAGCAGGGAAACAAAATAGAATCGTTTGTCTTGAATGATCCGACCTACGGCGGACAGATACTGGTGGCGGGGAAAAACTTCGGTTCGGGTTCCAGTCGCGAACATGCAGCTTGGGCGATTGCCGATTATGGGTTTCGTGTAGTTGTGTCCAGTTTTTTTGCGGATATCCACAAAAACAATGAACTGAATAACTTTGTTCTCCCTGTGGTGGTTAGCGAACCTTTTCTGGCCGAGCTTTTCGACTCGATTTTTGCCGATCCGAAAACAGAAGTCGAAGTCAACCTGCCTGCCCAAACCATCACCAATAAGGCTACGGGTAAGAGCGAGCACTTCGATATCAACGCCTACAAAAAAGACTGCCTTGTGAATGGCCTCGATGACATCGATTATTTGCTTTCCAATAAGGAAAAGATTGAAGCATTTGAAAGGAGACGTTAGTTTGTTGCTTTTGGATCAAGCTAAAAGTAGCGTTATATATGAACAATTATGATAGAAATAATGGATACCACCCTGCGTGACGGGGAACAGACATCGGGAGTTTCTTTTGCGGCGCATGAGAAGTTGAGCATTGCACAGGCATTGCTTGATCTGGGTGTGAACCGTCTGGAGATCGCATCTGCACGTGTCTCGGACGGTGAGTTTGAAGCCGTGAAGCGCGTCGCTTCCTGGGCGGAACGTACCGGAAACATCCAGAAGCTCGAAGTGCTCGGCTTTGTGGATGGTGATGTTTCGTTAAACTGGATCGAAGCGGCTGGTTGCCGTGTGGTAAACTTGCTTTGCAAGGGCTCTTATAAGCACGTGACGGAACAGCTTCGTAAGACTCCCGAACAGCATTTTGCCGATATACGTTCCGTCATCAACCAGGCAATCGAACGGGGGATTGCCGTGAACATCTATCTGGAAGATTGGTCGAACGGTATTAAAAACTCTCCTGAATATGTCTTTCAAGCAGTCGATTCGCTTCGTGACTTGCCGATCCGGCGTTTCATGTTGCCTGATACGCTTGGCATCCTGAACCCTGGAAATACTTACGAATATTGTAAGGAAATGGTTACACGCTATCCGGACTTGAAGTTCGATTTTCATGCTCATAACGACTATGATCTGGCGGTAGCGAATGTCTACTCTGCTGTCCGTGCCGGTATAAAAGGACTTCATACTACATTGAACGGATTGGGAGAGCGTGCCGGGAATGCCCCGCTTAGCAGTGTGCTTGCCGTGTTGAAAGATCAGTTGGGAGTGGATACGACACTTCGGGAAGAACGGATCAATTATGCCAGCCGATTGGTGGAAACTTTCTCCGGTGTTCATATTCCGCCTAACAAACCGATTATCGGGGAACATGTCTTTACGCAATGTGCCGGTGTCCATGCTGATGGTGACAGCAAAAACAATCTGTATTGCAATGATCTGTTGCCCGAACGTTTCGGCCGTGTCCGCGAATATGCTCTTGGCAAGACTTCCGGTAAGGCGAATATCCGTAAGAACCTTGAAGCACTGGGGATCGATATCGACGAGAACTCTATGCGCAAGGTTACCGAGCGGATTATCGAACTGGGTGATAAAAAAGAAATGGTTACGACGGAGGACCTTCCGTATATCATCAGCGATGTGCTCCATCACGATACGATGGCGGACCAGCGCATCCGTATTCTGAACTATTCGCTGTCTTTGGCACAGGGACTGAAACCGGTTGCCACCCTGAAGATAGAGATTAACGGCGAAGCCTACCAGGAGTCGGCTTCCGGTGATGGACAGTACGATGCTTTCGTTCGTGCCCTGCGGAAGATATATACCGATCTGGGCCGTCCTTTCCCGATGCTGACTAATTATTCCGTTTCTATACCACCCGGCGGACGGACCGATGCCTTTGTGCAGACTATCATTAGTTGGAATTATGCAGGAGTGGACTTTAAAACACGTGGTCTTGATGCAGACCAGACGGAGGCTGCTATCAAGGCGACATTGAAGATGCTGAACAAGATAGAACAATAATGATGTGTCGATGTGCCAATGAAAGAGAATTGCGATGTAGGCTATCGGCATATTAGTACATTGGCAAATTATCACATTGATAAATTATTAATTATTGAAGTTATGAAGAAGTTAACAATCGCGCTTGTTGCGCACGACAACCGGAAGGCTGACATGGTAGAATGGGCTATTCACAATGCTGAATTTCTGTCCCATCATCATATCGTATGTACTGGGACAACCGGAAATCTGGTTCGGAAGGCGATGGAAGAAAAAGGTGTTACGGCGGATATCGCCTGTATGCATTCCGGTCCGCTGGGTGGAGATGCCGAAATTGCAGCAATGGTAGTACGAAAGGAAATAGATCTTGCCGTGTTCTTGATCGACGACTTGAACCCACAGCCGCACGAGGCCGATATCCAGATGTTGCTTCGCCAGTGCCGTGTCCATAACGTGCCTATCGCTTGTAACCGGTATAGTGCCGACTTGATGATCACAAGTACATTGTGGGATGATGAAAGCTATGTCCCGACAGAACCCAAATACGTCTATTTTAAGAGAGAATAGGAAAATTTGCCAACTAATAAATCATTTATGATATGAAATTGAATATAGCTGTACTTCCCGGTGACGGGATCGGTCCTGAAATTGCTGCACAAGGTGTGGAGGTGATGAGTGCCGTTTGTAAGAAATTCGGACATGAAGTCCGTTATGAATATGCTCTTTGCGGGGCCGATGCTATCGACAAGGTGGGAGATCCTTTCCCGGAAGAAACATATGAGATTTGTAAAGGAGCGGATGCCGTTCTTTTCTCTGCTGTAGGTGATCCGAAGTTCGACAACGATCCGACAGCTAAAGTGCGTCCTGAACAGGGATTGCTGGCTATGCGTAAGAAATTGGGCTTGTTTGCGAATATCCGGCCCGTACAAACTTTTAAGTGCCTGTTGCATAAATCACCGCTTCGTGCTGACTTGGTGGATGGTGCGGATTTCTTGTGTATCCGTGAATTGACGGGAGGCATGTATTTCGGGGAGAAATATCAGGATAACGATAAGGCCTACGATACCAATATGTACACACGCCCTGAGATCGAGCGCATCTTGAAAGTCGGTTTCGAATATGCCATGAAACGGAAAAAACATCTGACGGTGGTCGATAAGGCAAATGTCTTGGCTTCTTCGCGTTTGTGGCGCCAGATCGCACAAGAGATGGCCCCTTCTTATCCGGAGGTTCAGACCGACTATATGTATGTCGATAATGCGGCCATGCGTATGATCCAGGAACCCAAATTCTTTGATGTTATGGTAACGGAGAATACGTTTGGTGATATCCTTACTGACGAAGGTTCTTGTATCAGCGGTTCTATGGGCTTGCTCCCTTCTGCTTCGACGGGCGAAAGCACTCCTGTATTTGAACCGATCCACGGTTCATGGCCGCAGGCTAAAGGATTGAATATCGCCAACCCGTTGGCACAGATTCTTTCGGTAGCTATGCTGTTCGAGTATTTCGGTTGTAAGGCGGAAGGAGCCTTGATCCGCAAGGCTGTGGATGCTTCTCTGGACGCTAATGTTCGTACCCCTGAAATCCAGATGGAAGGCGGTGCGAAGTATGGCACGAAAGAGGTAGGGACATGGATTGTCAATTACATTAACAATTGACAATTACATTAGCAGTTGACAATTGACAATTATTTTGGTTTTCAGCCGATTTTGGTAACGCGAAGCCTAATTGTCAATTGTTCATTGTCAATTTAAGAAGTTCCTTGATAACTTCTTTATTGTATCCCATTGATTCTGCTTTCTTGAAATCGAGGGCTGCCCGCTCCTTTTCGTATTGTGCCAGCTTGATCTTGCCTCTCAACACATAGAGGTTGGCTGTCGGTTCGCTTTCGGTAAAGACTTTTTCTATATCTGCCATTGCCCGTGCATTTTTTCCCATCATAAAATACAAATCCGCCCGTCCTTCGTAGAGGATCCAGTCGCGGGGCATCTCGCTAATCAGGTAATTGAATATCCGTTCGCTCTCGTCGTAGTTCCCACGCATCTTTTCCAAGATGGCATGGCCGAGGCGAGCACGAACCGATTTCTCGTTTACTTCCAGAATTTTGTCGAAATCCTGTTCTGCCCACATATAATTTTGTAACTGTATATAGAGCAGCCCTCGGCAATAAAGCGCCTCCTGATGTTCCGGATTTTCTATTAACAAGGTGTTGTAATCGTTCAAAGCTTTTTCTGTTTCTCCCAATTCTGTATAAAGGGAAGCCCGGTTTTCGAGAATGGTGATGTTCTTTGTATGCCCGCTTAGTGCGGAAGTGTAGGAGATGAGAGCCTCTTGCAGCTTCCCCTGTCGGCGCTGTATGGTTCCGAGGTTCGTAAGCAAGGCATAGTTCAACGGGTTAGCCGGTTCTTTGCGCATGGCCGCTTTCAGGCTCTCTTCTGCGGACACCAAATCGCCTTTATCTACGAAGTCGTAGCTTTTCTCTATTAATTCTTCGTATGATTGTGCAAAGCTGTTTCCTATAAACAGGAACAAACCTATAATAATCAAGAAAGTCCTCATTTTCTATTGTTTATATCTGTTTTCTGAGCGTTTGCAAAACTACATAATAAAATCGGTTCTTTATTCGAATAAAAAAACTTTATACCTTTGCTACAATTTCTAATACTTTTGGAATGAATGATTGTTATGTAATTAGTATGAATTTCCATAAATATAAATAATTATGATTGTAACAGCAATTGATCTTTCACATGGTCTGGAAGGTATTTTGAATTCCCTGATGACGCAAGGGGCGGCGTTGGGATGGACACTTATCAAGGCGTTTTTGGTTTTTATAGTCGGGCGTCTCCTGATTAATTTGGTGAATAAACTGATAAAACGGGTTTTATTGAAACGTGATATCGATCCTTCAGTCAAAACTTTTGTCGGAAGTTTGGTAAATGTTGTCCTGACTATTTTATTGATCATCTCGGTTGTCGGTGCTTTGGGTGTACAAACGACTTCGTTTGCTGCTCTTCTTGCTTCTGCAGGTGTTGCTGTCGGTATGGCTTTGAGCGGTAATCTGGCAAATTTTGCGGGTGGATTGATTATTCTTTTGTTCAAGCCATTCAAAGTCGGTGACTATATCGAAGCGCAAGGTACGGGCGGTACGGTGAAGGAAATCCAGATTTTTCATACGATCTTGGCAACACCTGATAATAAAATGGTGTATATCCCGAACGGTTCGCTCAGCAGTGGTGCGGTTACGAACTTTAGCCGGCAGACTACCCGCCGAGTAGATTGGACATTCGGTGTCGATTATGGTGAGGATTATGATAAAGTAAAGGCGGTGATCGAAACGATTATTGCCCGTGACTCTCGTATTCTGACTGATCCGGCTCCTTTCATTGCCTTGCATGCGTTGGCAGACAGCAGTGTGAATATTGTTGTCCGTGTATGGGTGGAAAGTCCGAATTATTGGGAAGTTTATTTTGGCATCAATCAAGCGGTTTATGCAACATTTAATGAAAAAGGCATCAACTTCCCGTTTCCGCAACTTACTGTGCATCGGGCTGATAACTGATTTGTCCTAAAAAGAAATGGGTTCGTTCAATAATCGCCCGGTTTTGTAAGGAGTCCTTTTGAAGGATAGGACTTTGGATAAAAAGATTTATCTTTGTCAATCATTATAATAATTAACAAGGACGATATAAGTATAAGATATTAAGAACTTTATTTCATTACTTTAGTATTATTATTTGATTATAAGAGAAAATGATTCCCGGCTCGTCACTTTGGTGGCGAGCCTTTTTTATTATGGCACGGATAAAGGCGCTTTTGTACATTATGCCCAGATGTAAGTATCTTTTATAGTAGATTATAATTTTGTGCGACTGAACTTTTCTATCTTTGCCTCTGTTAAAGGATTAAATGATTAAACAATTTGCATATGAATAAAAAATTTACACTTTTGGCTGCGGCCTTAATGACAGTAGGAACTTTTACTGCGGCGAGTGCGGCAAGTGATGTTCCGAGTAAAGAATGGACTGTCGGTAATTATTATTACTTGAAGAGTGGTAATAAATACTTGTCTTTGGATGGTAACAAGGCTGATTCGGTAGTAGTGAAAGAAATCACTTCATTTGAGAATGTGAATAAAGCTGCTCGTGATTCCGCTCTTTGGGAAATTACGGGAATAACAGAAACTGCTGGAACAGTTTATCAATTTAAGAACAAAAAGACAAATGCTGTTTTATCTTTTGCTGCATCTCAAGATGCTAAGCCTACTTTGGCTGCTGGCGTAAGCAAATGGACGTTTACAGATGGAGGCAGTTTAAGTGCTTCACTAAGTGATGGTAAAAAAATGACATTGGCTTTAGATGCTAATGATGGCATTGTTTTTACTGGAGGAAGTGAGCTGGAGTTGGCTGTAACTAAGCCTGACACAATGACCATGACCCCGCAGGATCTCGGCGATGGTTTCAGTACTTTTCAGTTGACATTTGGTGATAAATATGAAGGGAATATCTTTACAGGTGAAGATTTGATTGCTAATTCTGTTGGAGATAAAGGTTTTATGACTTTACAGGTGAAAGGTGATGAAGCATATTCAAATGGTGTAAAGAAGTTTTTAGGTGTTGATACACTCAAAACGACAATCAATAATCAAGAGGATGTATTTGGTGCAGGGTTTGCATTAGATTCAATTCGTGAAGTTTTGCGTCCTAATGAGCTTTGCAAGCACTTTAAGTTTGTTGTCAATTTGCAGAATGATTCTATTGCAATGTTTGTTGCAGGAGCTCCTGATTTTGATGATAATTTAGACGTTAATACAGAAGTGGGTGATACGGTTCGCGTTGTTTATGCTCAGGTTGGCAATACCAAGGTTTTAACTGTGTCTAAGTTTGGAGTGGGTGCTCAGCCTTTGCAGGGTAAACTTCCTTTGATTAATGTTTCAAAAGGAACTCCTGTTACAATCCCGACCGGTACAGGTGTTTACTTCTTACAGAAGGTAAGCGAAGGTGCTGATAACGGTAAATATTATGTGACGAAAGATGCCTTTATGGGAGGTGACAGCGTTCCTTCTATGAATTTGGCAAGAGGTCAGTGGTATATTAAAGAAAATAACGGTAAATATTCTGTTGTTGATCGTCAATCAAATTCAAGTATGATCGTAGATCAGGAAGTTTTTGCTGTACAAGGAAAAGAAAACACTTATTTGTTTGGTTCTGACTCCGTGAAAATATTTAAACAAGAGGTTAATCTGAATGATAAGTATTTAGGTTCTCTCTATTTTACGGAAGAAGAATTGAACGCTAACGGTTATGTACTGAACTTGGTTTCTGGAACAACAGGAGTAAGTAATATTTATGCATATACTACAGATTCTATCTTGAAAGGTAAAGTCGGTGATGCAAAAGATGCAGCAATCTTTAAGTTGGTAGTGGATAAAGTTGAAGAAGCTGGTGGTGCAAAGAGTTTGTTAGATACCTTGTTTGTCACTTCATATAAGTTAAGAGCAATGTTTAATAAAGATATGCTCGCAAAACAGAATGATAGTCTGAAGTTCTCATCTGTTGGAACTGCTGAATCTTTTAGATTTATTTCTGATGCTACTGCTGAAAAGTATGCCATGTTGTCTTCTACTAATCAGTATGTAGGTATGAATGTCAATACTTCTTGTGTACAGTTGTCAGAGAAAGCAGCTTACGTAAACCTTGAAGCCGTTGACGCCCCCGAATATGCTTCATTTGCAAGTGCTCACAAGCGTTTGGCTTATAACAACAATGCTTTGGCGATGAATCCGCTGAACTTCTTTGCTGAAATGAAAGATGAAGGTAATCCGATTACAAAAACAAATTATGGAGCAGATAATTTTAGTTTGTGGGTTGAACAAGATACAGTCATTGCTGGTAAACAATTGTATTTTATTTCTTCCGGTGTCGCTAATGGTGGCAAAGCCGAAGCCAATATTCGCTATTACTTAGCTGCCAAAGATACAACAAGAGCAGGTATCGATGCCGATACTTATGCAATGTTCATCTCTCACGACTCGATTAAGACAATGAAGAACAACCCTGCTCTCTTCGCATTCAAGACTGCAGAAGAAGGCGGTTATTATCTGGAAAATCAGAAAGAGCTGAATGAGAATGGTAAGCCTTATGTAGGTGTTGTGAACGGTTTTGCCGTTATGCAGGCCACTCCGAGTGCAGCATTCGAAGTACAGACCGCTTCCGCTCCGACGGCCAATGAAGAAATGAATGTTTCAGAGATCAAGGTGATCAGCAATGACGGTCAGGTTATCGTGACGAATGCTTCCGGTAAGATGATTACTTTATCTAATATCTTAGGACAGATAATCGGTGTTCGCAGAGCAAATTCTGAATACTTCTCAATGCCAGCAACATCCGGCATTGTATTGGTAACAGTCGAAGGTGACGCCACTTACAAAGTGATTGTAAAATAAGGACGATGATCTTATAAAAAAAGAAAGGCGGCCTCCTGCAAAGGGAGCCGCCTTTCTTTTTAGTAATTTTTGGAGATGTTTTTATTTCTTACCTGAAAGCTTCTTTTCCAGATAAGCCAACTTCTTAGTGGCCTTTTCCTTCTCTTTCGTCAGCTTTTCGATGTCGCTTAATACGACAGCCAGTTCATAGGTCGAGGCGATTGCTTTCTTATCCGCATCGGCAATGTAGAGGATATAAGGCTTGCCTCCCGTATATTCAACCTTGATGCGCTTCTCTTTATTGGCAAAAATGAACTTGACGGCATCTTCGCATTTTTCTCCTTGATAGGTCACGACTTCGGTCGTATTCCCTAAGTCCTTGAAATGGTAGTTCAGGCCGCCGTCGTAAGGAATGGCAGGCGTTTCGGCGAAAAGGCCGTCCTGGATACTCAACTTGATGCCGGTATGATTGATTGGCTTGCCTCCGAAATAAACACTTGCCAGGTACATCTCTCCTTTCTCGTTTACGCCAGAACGGATGTAACAACGCTGGATGTTGCGTTCGATAGTCTGTTGCTTGGAGACATAATTGCCGATTTCGTTATAGGCGGAATCCTTTTCGAAGTTAAAACCTTTCTTCAATCCTTCCAATTCCTGTTGCTTGACAGGGATCAGGCTGTCGCAAAAGGCCAAGTTGCGTTCCGCCTCCTTTTGCTCCACTTGGCGCATTAGTGTCAGACCTTCCCGGATCACCTTGAACTCTTTCGGGTATAGGATGCGGATGCTGTCTATTTCATTTTTGGCAGCAAAGAACTCATTCTGTTCATACATGCTTCTGGCATTGTCCAGCCTTGCCTGTGCATTCTTCTCGTCATTGTTACAACCGGCCAGTGCCAGGGTTGCAAGTGTTATACAGATTGCTGACTTTTTCATTATGATACTTCTTTAATTGTCTACTACTTTTATTCCCTGCAAAGATATTGGAAAAAGAGAGAATTAGCATCCCCGCAAGAATTTAATTATCTTTGCGTGTCTGTTGCTTTGGGCTTGATCCAAAAGTAACAGATAAATTTGTTGATAAACAATATATATATGTATATAGAACAAGAAGACATATTAAAACATATTTCGGCGAAACCGTTTCATTTGATTTCGGAGGCGGCGGACGAGTTGGGAGTTGAAGCATATGTGATTGGCGGTTATGTGCGGGATATCTTTCTGCATCGCCCTTCCAAAGATATCGATGTCGTTGCCATCGGGAGCGGAATCGAGCTGGCGAAAGCTGTTGCCCGGAAATTGGGACGGGGAGCTTATCTGTCCGTTTTCAAGAACTTCGGTACGGCACAGGTGAAAGCCGGCGATCTGGAACTGGAGTTTGTCGGCGCCCGCAAGGAATCCTACACGCATGACAGCCGCAAGCCGATTGTCGAAGACGGGACGCTCGAAGACGACCAAAACCGCCGTGACTTTACGATCAACGCTCTGGCGCTTTGCCTGAATAAGGACCGGTATGGTGAACTGGTCGATCCTTTCGATGGCTTGACCGATATGGATAATTTACTGATCCGTACGCCTCTCGATCCGGATATTACGTTTAGCGACGATCCGTTGCGCATGATGCGTGCCGTCCGCTTTGCCAGCCAGTTAGGATTCTTTATCGATCCCGACACTTTCGATGCGATTGAACGGAACAAGGAGCGCATCTCGATCATCTCGAAAGAGCGTATCGTGGATGAGTTGAATAAGATCGTCCTTTCGCCGAAACCTTCTGTCGGTTTCGACCTGCTGGAACGTTGCGGGTTGCTGCCGTTGATCTTCCCCGAACTCTGTGCCCTGAAAGGAGTGGAGACGAAGGAAGGGATCGGGCATAAGGATAACTTCGCCCATACCTTGATGGTGCTCGACCGCCTGAGCAAGACCTCTGATAACCTGTGGTTGCGCTGGAGTGCCCTTTTTCATGATATAGCCAAGCCGGCGACGAAGCGTTTCGACCCGCGCCTGGGCTGGACGTTCCACAATCATAATTTCATTGGTGAGAAGATGATTCCCGGTATCTTCCGCAAGATGAAACTACCGATGAACGAGAAGATGAAATATGTCCAGAAGATGGTCAGCCTGCACATGCGCCCGATCGCCTTGTCCGACGATGAGGTGACGGATTCCGCTATCCGCCGCCTCCTGTTTGATGCAGGTGACGATATAGACGACTTGATGAAACTTTGCGAAGCCGATATCACGAGCAAGAATCCCGAAAAGGTACGTCGTTTCCTGGCCAATTTTCAGAAGGTACGCAGCAAGCTCGCCGATATAGAAGAGAAAGACCGTGTCCGCAACTTCCAGCCCCCTGTGACAGGCGAGGAAATTATGGAAACATTCGGCTTGCCGCCTTCGCAACCCGTCGGTGTCCTGAAAGAAGCCATCAAGAACGCGATCCTCGACGGCGTGATCCCGAACGAATACGAAGCGGCCCATACTTTTATGCTTCAACGGGCGGAGAAGATGGGGTTGAAACCGGTAAAGGAATGATTGAGAATAATTATAAATAGAAGAACAGATGAAGCCTGAATTTAATTACGAATCCGTCCCTTTCGATTTTTCTCATTGCTTTTGCGGGCAGTGTAAAGTGGCTGATAAATGCCTCCGTCATCAAGTTGCCCTTCGGATTCCGGAGAGCAGGTATTCCGTGCCTGTCATAAACCCGAATAATGTTTCGCCGGATGGTGAAAATTGTCGGTATTTCAAAGCCGACCGGATGGCTGTGTACGGATTGGGGATCAGCCGTATGTTTGACGACTTGAATTATCGAAAGGCGATTGCGGTCAGAAGACAGGTATATTATTATTTCGGGCGAAGCATGTTTTACCGGATTCTTCATAAAGAACGCCATGTCACGCCCTCCGAACAGGAGCATATCCGGCAGATATTCGTCAATAACGGAATCGATACCGAACCGGTTTATGATGAATATCAGGAAGAGTATAGTTGGTAAATCCTGAGTTTATATTTTTCTTATGCCAAGGAGAGCGTTTGGGCGTAGGCACGGGAAAATTGTCATATAGGCATGAGAAAACTTTCTTGTGTGCAGGGGAAAGTTTTCTCATGCCGATGAGCATTTTTTCCCATGCCTATGAGAATAAATTCTCATGATGATGAGAAAAAGTTCTCAAGCCTATGAGAACTGTGAGAATTGGGAGTGTTGTCAATCAGTAACTTAATCTAATTTATCGTTTATACCTTTCCCCGTTTCTATCTTCTTGATGAATTTTGCCGGATTGCCGGCTACCACTGTCATGGGAGGCACGTCTTTGGTCACTACGCTACCGGCTCCGACGATAGCTCCGTAGCCGATGCGTACTCCCGGAAGGATGGTTGAATTGATGCCGATCCATGCCTTGTCTTCGATTACGATCGGACGGCCGTAGGTCGCGCTGCGGTTTTCCGGGTCCGGGTCGTGGTTGATGGTGATCAGGTTGACCTTCGGACCAATGAATACTTCATCGCCAATCGTGATGCCGCCGCGTCCGAAGAAGGTACAACACTGCTGGATGAAACATCCCTTCCCAATCGTGACAGGCTTACCGTAGTCGATGTAGAGCGGCGGCAGTACCGTCGTGCTCTCTTCGAGGGGTTTGCCGAGAATCCGGCCCATGTATTCGTGTACCTCTTCCGGAGTGCGGTAACCTGTATTCATTTCCGTAGCGGTTCGGATGGTGGCGAAAATGTCGGTGATCAACGCTTCGTAACCTGGCTCATTGGGCGAAACTATTTCACCCGATAAATCTTTTTCAAAGATAGTCTTCATGTTATTCTTTCTTTATTTCGTTTTCTGATGCAAAGGTAGGCGGGTAGTGGCGCAATGGTTTTGTTGTGTGGTTCAAAATGCTTTGTTGGAAAGTCCACAATAAAAAAGTCCCGCAACCTATGCGAGACTGATTCCCGGTTGTGTATCCTCTGTCGGAGGAATGCCGTACGTTTCTTTATAAATCTTCGAGAAGTGGGAAAGGTTCTTGAATCCTACTTCAAAGCAGATATCCGATACCTTGCGTCCCCCTTTCCGTATCAACTCGCGGGCGGCTTCGAGGCGACGGTGTATCAACCATTCCCGCGGGGAAAGCGTACTGCACTTTTTAAAGTCCCGCTTGAACGTGGATAGGCTGCGGCCGGTATAATTGGCGATCTCTTCCATCGATATATCGTTCATGTAATTACTTTCGAGGAATTCCAGTATGTCGATTTTCCACGGGTCCGTAAAGTCGAAGATAGAAGCATACAGGTTCTTGCTCGTATTAAGCAACACATATATGCCTTCGATCATTTTCAGTTGCAATAACTCCTCTGTCGGCTGGATGTTCGAATCGAAGTAAGGTGTCATGGATTCGAACAGACTTACGATATCGGGGCGGTTGGACGGCAGCTTGTACAAGCTTATTTCATCTCGCTTGGCATCTTTGGGTATTGCATCCCGGTCCAGACGATTGTAAAAACCACGCAAGAATTTGGGGGTAAACATCAGGAATATGGCTTTGAACTGTTCCCCGTTCCATGCCTGCTTGGTCATTTGTACACTGAAGTCCTTGCGGATAAAGGCGCAATCACCTTTATGCAGCCGGGTGGTTTTTCCTCTTTCATCAATGACCATTTCACCGGAGTACATGTAAACTAACACATGGGAATGGTTCCGATGTAAGCAACTTTTTCCTCCGTCGAAGTACATGGCCAGGAAAAAATCCGAATAGCGCAGTGTGTTGATTCCGTCCGTCATATTTTCTATTGGGCTATGAATGCAATTTTGTTTGCAACGGATAACTCGTTTCAGGAGTTTAACCTTTCGACCGTCTTTACCCCCTTCACCGCATTAATCTTCTTGGTCAGCATGTTTAACGCCGTCGTGTCGCGCACCATAACCGTGAAGTTCCCCTGGAAGATCCCGTCCACCGAGTCGATGTTCAGGGAGCGGAGCGTGACGCCCGTTTCCTTGCTGATGACGGAAGTGATGTTGGTGACAATCGCGATGTCGTCACGGCCGATGACCCGGAGCGTGACGATATATCCGTTGTCCCCCTTACCGCTCCATTTGGCCTGGATGATGCGGTAACCGAAACGGCTGAACATTTCCTGTGCGTTCGGGCAGTCCATCCGGTGGATCTTGATGCCTTGCGTGGAGACGAAACCGAACACCTCGTCGCCATAGATCGGGTTGCAGCACTTCGCCAACTTATACTCGATGCCCGTCAGGTTCTTGTCAATCACCAGGACATCCTTGTTGGTCGAGATTTCTTCTACTTCGGTTGTCGTGATGTATTCTTCGGCGCTGCGGACTTCGGTGTGGTCGTTCGTTTCCGTTTCCCGGCGGAGCTGTTCCAGGTATTCGTCGATCACTTGGTTCGGGTCGAGGCGTTCTTCGGCAATCTCGACGTAAAAGTCGGTGACAGTCTTGAAACCTTTCTTCTTGATGTAACGCATCAGGATCGGTTCCTCCATCTCGATCTTCCGGTTCTTGAAGCGGCGTTGCAGCATCTCTTTGGCAAAGTCCACCGCCTTGGCAGTCTCTTCGCGGAGTGCCTGTTTGATCTTGACCCGCGCTTTCGAGGTGACGACGATGTTCAGCCAGTCACGTTTGGGTGTCTGGGTGGGAGCGGTGACGATGGAGACCGTGTCGCCGTTGTTCAAGGTATATTTAATAGGTACATTCTTCTCGTTCACCTTTGCCGAGACGCATTTGCATCCTAACTTGGTATGGATCGCGAAAGCAAAGTCGAGCACGGTCGCCCCTTTGGCCAGCTTGATCAGTTCGCCTGTCGGGGTGAAGACATAGATCTCGTCTTTGTACAAGTCCATCTTGAAATCCTGCATCAGGTCGAGCGGGTTGTTCTCTTTCGTTTCCAGGGCGGCACGGACGGTGTTCAGGAATTCGTCCAGCCCGCTTTCCGCCTTTCCTCCTTTATATTTCCAGTGAGCGGCCAGTCCCCGTTCGGCGATCTCATCCATGCGACGGGTACGGATCTGCACTTCCACCCATTTGTTCTGTGGTCCCATCACAGTGATATGCAGACTTTCGTAACCGTTCGTTTTCGGGATAGATATCCAGTCCTTCATGCGTTTCGGGTTCGGCTGGTACATATCGGTGATGATCGAGTAGACTTGCCAGCAGTCCGAACGCTCCTTCTCATACGGCGTGTCGAGGATGATGCGGATGGCAAACAAGTCGTATATGTCTTCGAACGGGATGTTCTGTTTCTTCAGCTTGTTGTTGATGGAGTGGATGGACTTCGTGCGTCCCTTGATGTCGAACCGCAACCCAGCCTCCTCCAGCTTGCTTTTGATAGGGGTGATGAACTCGGCGATGTAGGCGTCGCGCGAACGTTTCGTCTCGTTCAGCTTCTGCTTGATAAAATCGTATTGCTTGCGGTCGGTATATTTCAGCGACAAGTCTTCCAGTTCGCTTTTGATCGTGTACAAGCCGAGGCGGTGGGCGAGCGGGGCGTATAGATAGGAAACTTCCGTCGCCAGCCGTTTCCGGTCCTCGTCATTCTTCAATTGTTTGCCGAGGCGCATTAGGCAAAGGCGGTCGGCGATCATGATCAGGATCACGCGTACGTCTTCGGCAAACGAGAACAGCAGTTTATGGAAGTTCTCGGAGTCGACAGCCGTATTGCGGGCGTAAAGATCCGAAGTCTTCAGCAGACGGCTGATGATCAGGGTGACATCCGCATCGAATGTAGTCTTCACTTCATCTAAAGTAATGATCTTTTTCATGACCGGACGGTAAAGCAGGAGTGCGATGACCGACGTGCGCTTCAATCCGATCTCTGTGGTGGCGATCAATGCCGTGTCGATATTGCGGAGCAGGCCGTTAATGCCGTTTTTGTCTCGTCCGTAACAATCCAAAGCCACAACCCGCTTCATCAACTCTTTCATTTTACTCAGATCTTCTTTTTTCAGGAAAGAGTACAGATGGCGTAATAATTGCTTGTACTTGGAGAAAAACTGTTTTTTCTCCTCTTCGGTAAAGAACGGTTGTATATCCATAGTCGTCTGTCTTTTTACAGCTTGTTTGTGGGCTGTCCGTAAAACATACCGTAAAAATAAGTTTTTCTCCGAATATCAGTGCAATTCTAATGGTATTTTTATACATTTGCGATATACATAGGCCGGAAGGGCCTTGTAGCGTGTCTGATTATTAACTAATTAAAAAGATATACTATGTTAAACGCAAAAGACTTAGAGTTACTGGCGGCTAAAGGAATCAGCGAAAAGCAGATTGAAGAGCAGTTGGCTTGTTTCGTGAAAGGGTTTCCTTTTCTGGAAATTACAGCTTCGGCGTCGGTCGAGAGAGGGATTATGGTAATCCCGCAGGAGAAGCAGGCTCCTTATATGGATGCCTGGGATGCTTACCTGGCAAAGAATAAGAAGATCCTGAAGTTCGTGCCGGCTTCGGGTGCGGCAAGCCGTATGTTCAAGAATCTGTATGAATTCCTGTCTGCCGACTATAACGAGCCTCAGAATGCGTTTGAGAAGAAGTTTTTTGATGACATCAGGAAGTTTGCCTTCTATGATGCCTTGAACCGGGCTTGCATCGAGAATGAAGCAAAAGATATTCCTGCACTAATCGCTCTCGGACAGTATAAGGCTGTTGTCTCCAACCTGTTGGAGTCGAAAGGACTGAACTACGGACAGCTTCCGAAAGGTCTGTTGCTTTTTCATTCTTATCCGCAGACAGCCCGTACGGCGATGGAAGAACATCTGGCCGAAGGTGCGATGTATGCGAAGAACAATGCCGGCGAAGTGAATATACATTTCACTGTGTCGCCCGAACATAAGGCGTTGTTCGAACAGTTGGTTGCTGCAAAGACGGGAGATTATGAAGAGAAATTCTCTGTCAAATACGATATTTCTTTCAGCGTGCAGAAACCGAGTACCGATACGATTGCCGCCGATATGGAAAACAATCCGTTCCGCGACAAGAACGGTAATCTGTTGTTCCGTCCGGGTGGCCACGGTGCTTTGATCGAAAACCTGAACGATGTAGATGCCGATGTGGTGTTTGTCAAGAATATCGACAATGTGGTTCCGGACAGTTTCAAATGCTCGACCGTTATCTTCAAGAAGGTGATCGCCGGTGTGCTGGTCTCTTTGCAAGAACGCATCTTTAAGTATTTGGAGCTGATCGACAGCGGCAAGTATTCGCACGACCAGGTGGAAGAGATGATTCATTTCTTGCAGGAGGAGTTGTGCGTGAAGAATCCGGAAACGAAGTTGTTGGAAGATGCCGAGTTGATCCTTTATATTAAGAGTAAGCTGAACCGCCCGTTGCGTGTCTGCGGTATGGTGAAGAATGTCGGTGAGCCGGGTGGTGGCCCGTTCCTTGCTGTCAACCCGGATGGAACTGTCTCTCTGCAAATTCTCGAAAGCTCGCAGATCGACCTGAATGACCCCGAAAAGAAAGCGATGTTCGAAAAGGGCACGCACTTCAATCCGGTGGATCTGGTATGCGCGTTGAAGAACTATAAGGGCGAGAAGTTCAACTTGCCGGATTATGTAGACAAGAATACCGGCTTTATCTCTTATAAGAGCAAGGACGGCCGCGAATTGAAAGCATTGGAATTGCCAGGTTTGTGGAATGGTGCGATGAGCGACTGGAATACAATCTTCGTCGAAGTTCCTATCGAGACCTTCAATCCGGTCAAGACGGTAAATGATCTGCTGCGGCAGGAACATCAATAAACAAAAAAGCCGTCCGAAATGAATCGGACGGCTTTTTTGTATGGCAATAGAACCACAGAGATTACACTCTTCTTTCTTTGATTCTTGCTTTCTTACCGGTAAGAGCACGCAGGTAATACAATTTAGCGCGACGTACTTTACCATACTTGTTAACCGTGATGCTTTCGATAAACGGAGATTCGATCGGGAAAATACGTTCTACACCTACGTTTTCAGACATCTTACGCACTGTGAAGCGTTTTTTGTCACCATGACCTGAGATGCGGATTACGACACCTCTGTACTGCTGGATACGTTCTTTGTTACCTTCTTTGATACGGTAAGCTACTGTAATAGTGTCACCACTCTTGAATGCAGGAAATTCCTTTTTCGTAGCAAACGCTTCGTTTACAACTTTAATTAAATCCATTGTTTTATAGCTTTTTAATTGTAATTTTTAATGAAACGCAATATAACGGGCTACTTGTCCCGACAGAGATTACGCAAAGCGGATGCAAAGTAACGAAATAATTATTTGATACGCAAGTAGCAGTCTGAAATAAATTTTACTTCAGCCACTTATCGGCAAACTTAATGTAGTTCTCCCAGTCGAAATCCGTCACATCATGCACTCCGGTACGATTGTGGTAGGCGACACGGTTCATGATCGGCATGTTGACCGTCGGCATCGTGGTCGTTTCCAGTCCTTTCATTCCGTAGAGCTTATAGACTTCTCCGGCGTATGCGGTTGAAAGAAATTCACCTTTCGGATCGGACCAGCGGTCTTCTTCGGCGCTTGCCACATAAAGGGGGCGGGGAGCGATGAGGGCCAATAGCTCGTGCTGGTCGATCGGCAGTTCACCTTCTTTCTTGTTATACCGGCGGAAGTTCTTGCAGAACCAGTGAGGGAACGCGTGGTTGATCCGGTTGACAGTTTCACCTACCTGCCGTCTGGATAGGGCTGCTCCGCCACATCCGGATTCGTTGGAGATGACGATTGCAAAACGCGGATCGGTAGCGCCAACCCAAAGGGAGGTTTTGCCCAAGCGGGAATGTCCCATCAGGATGATTTTGGAGGCATCGACCTGCCAGTCTGTTTCGAGGTAATCCATCACCCGACTGTAACCCCATGCCCAGGCGGCGATTGCTTGTCCGCCGTCTGCCGGAATGTCTCCTTCAGATGGATGACCGAAGAGGGCGAGAATACTTTCCGCATATCTGTCCTTGCTGTCGGGGAAGAAGTCGAAGTAATGGATGGTGGCCAACCCGTAACCGGCGTCGATGATCTTTTCCACCGGCCAGCGCGATGCCTGGTTGCCGCGTGGGCGGTCGGAATATTGCGACGGGATGATATCCGGGTCCGAAGAAACTGTCTGATTCCCCTGGAAGTTGAAATGCAGGAATACCGGCACTTTTGTTTTGACATGGTTCGGCAGATACATCAGCAGCAGGGCTTTCCGTTCTATACCGTTATGGCTGAATGTGATTTCGATCTGTTTGCGGGTGGCGCTGCCGTTGACCGCACTGTGGTTGTCGTCCAACTTCTTGTAGGACACATCCACCTTGTCCGCCGGCATCTTTCCGTATACCTGTTCGGTAAAGACAGACAGCAATTCCGGGCGTCTGATCTGTTCCCATTGTTGCACGGTTGTTATTTCCCGGCCGTCGCTAGTCTTTAACAGAGCGGGCAGGGTATAAGGGGGAATTTTGCTTTCGTCGTAATTCGCTTCATCGGCTTCCTGGGCATGTCCCGTCAATAGGCTGCAACTCCAAAGACACAGGAGGAATATGGCTTGTCTCATAACTGTCGGTTTTTTTATTTTTAATTTCCTTATATCTGCGAGTAAGGCAATGGTGAGAGGAGCAGACTGGTGTTTCGGGTGGCTGTATAGGCATATTCCGGCAGGTTCTTGATCCGTTGCCAGTCCGGATGTGCCCGGAATTTGTCCCAGGCGGCATTGCGTGTCGGTTCGTCCTTGTACCAGGTGAGGTACATCACCGCCGGCATGATCGGACCGGCCAGTACCTCTCCGTAGCAAACGGAGTTGATGCCGACCTTGTCGAAGACATCTATTTCATCTTTATTGAACATCGCGACTTTCCGCTGGTTGGCTTCTTCGTTGGGACTGTGGTACGTCCTGAGTTCGAACAGCGTCCGGTTCTTGTCCGGCATCAGAAGGGAAGGTACTTTGTCGAAAGCTTCGCACAGGAAACTTTCGAAATTGAAGTAAGCCGGGTTGGGAGCCGTCTTGTCGAAATAAGGCTGTGCCGCTTTCCTGAATACCGTGTCGTCCCAGATGGTCCGTTTCACCCGGTGGTAAGTCGTGATGTTGGGATAAATGAACAGCAGTAGACGCCGTTCTTTTTCCTCTTTCTTATAAGGGACGAAAGCGCCTGCTTTGATATTCTTCCGGTTATAGGCAGGGATCAGTGTGTCGCGGAAAAAGCCGTCCAGGCCGTCCGCATCTTCTTCCAGTGTGTAGATTCGCCATTCGTATAGCTGCTTTCCGGATGGAGCGGGTTTTTCGGAGGTTGCGGCTATCCCCTTGATGGCCGGAAGCGTAGCCAACATACCTGTCAGCTTCATAAAGTGCCTTCTTTGCATGGTTCTATAGAATTTAGATTAAAAAATAGTTAGTAAACACTTCAAAGGTAGGAAATATCAGGGTAATTTCCGTACATTTGTTTTGATTTATGATTTATGAATTATGATTTATTAGAAAGACATTGTGATCATTATTTATAAATCATAAATTATAAATCATAAATTTCAACTCTTTCGATGAAGAAAATATATATCTTTTTATTTAGTTGTGTTACCGTTCTTTCCGCTGTCGCACAGACGACGCCGAACCTTTACCGGGCAGTGGACAAGGAGAAAATGAATCACTGGGTGGACTCCGTCTTCGATGCGATGAGTTATGACGAACGTATCGGGCAACTCTTTATGATCATCGCCAACCCGAAATCCGACACCCGCAATATGCAACGCCTGATGCGTTATGTCAATGAGATAAAGATCGGCGGCATCCTTTTCCATAAAGGTGATCCGGTCACGCAGGCCGAGGTGACGAACCGCCTGCAAAAAGCCTCCCGTGTCCCGATGCTCGTGTCGCTGGACGGCGAATGGGGACTTTCCATGCGCCTCTCCGGTACGACCCGTTTCCCGAAGAACATGATGTTGGGGGCGATTGAGGATAACAGCCTGATAACCGAATACGGCAAGGAAGTCGCCCGGCAGTGCAAGGAGATGGGAATCCATATCAATTTCGCACCCGATATGGATGTCAACAGCAATACCGACAACCCGGTGATCGGCCTCCGCTCCTTCGGCGAGAATCCTGAGGCGGTGGCTGACAAAGGGCTTGCGTATGCCCGTGGGCTGGAAGGGCAGGGCATCCTGTCTGTCGCCAAGCATTTCCCAGGACATGGCGATACCGCCGAAGATTCCCATTATACGCTGCCTGCCGTTCATCATGACCGGGCACGCCTGGACAGTGTGGAGTTGCTGCCTTTCAAACGTTACATCTATGACGGCTATGCCGGCGTGATGACCGGACACCTGTATGTCCCGGCGTTGGACAAGGCACGCAATAAGCCGGTCTCCATGTCCCGTGCCGTCGTCACCGACCTGCTGCAAAAAGAGCTCGGATTCCGAGGGCTGTGCTTTACCGACGCTTTGGCGATGAAAGGCGCTACTACCCGTAAATCCGATAACCCTTCCGTAATGGCGCTATTGGCGGGCAATGACATCCTTTTGGCTCCGGCTGCGCCGATTAACGACTTTGCAGCCGTGAAGGAGGCCTTGGAAGAGGGTATTTTGGACAGGGAAGAGATAGAAGCGAAGATCATCAAGATCCTGCAATATAAATACATCGCAGGGCTGAACGACTATCGCCCGGTCGAGACGAAGGGATTGTCCGAACGCCTGAACTCTCCCCATGCCGCATGGTTGGCCGCCAAGTTGAATGAAGAAGCGATCACCCTGCTGAAGAACGAGGGCGACATCATCCCGTTGAAGCAGCTCGATAAGAAAAAGATCGCCGCCCTGTCTATCGGTGACGGGGTAGGGAACGAGTTCCAAAAGATGCTGGGGCGCTACGACTCGGTCGCCTGTTTCAGCATCAGCCGGAATGCGACGGCAGCCCAAGTGCAGAGTGTATATAAGAAATTGGAGAAATACGATGTGGTCATTTGCGGCGTGCATACGGTCCGCATTCCGGAAAGCCCGGCTCTGCGCGAGCTGGCGGCAAAGAAGGAACTGGTCTATGCCTTTTTCACCTTGCCCTATTTTTGTAAAGCATATAAACCTTCCATCCTGAAAGCCAAAGCGGTCGTAATGGCCTACGAGGGCACACCGCTTGCTCAGAAATATGCGGCGCAAGCCATTTTCGGCGGTATTGCGGTTAAAGGAAAGCTGTCGGTTTCCATCCCTACCCTCTACACGGCGGGGACGGGTGTGTTTACCGAAAAGACACGTCTCGGTTATCACGAGCCGGAAGAAGTGGAGGCAAGTCCCGAACGTTTGGACGTGATCGCCTCTATCGTGGAAGACGGTTTGGAACAGAAGGCGTTTCCCGGTTGCCAGGTGCTCGTCGCCAAAGATGGCATGATTATCTATGACAAATCGTTCGGCTATTTCGACTACGATAAGAAACAAGCTGTTGATGAAAACTCCGTCTACGACTTGGCTTCTTCTTCCAAAGCGGCGGGGACCTTGCTGGCTGTAATGAAAGCATACGATGACAAGAAGTTCACGCTGAACAATAAGATATCCGATTTTATACCCGAACTAAAGGATTCGGATAAAAAGAATTTAGCTGTCAAAGACCTCCTCTACCACCAGTCCGGCCTGACGCCGACTATCAACTTCTATCTGAACGCGATCGACAAGGATAGTTATAAAGGCAGCCTGTACAGTAATGCGAAGAACCAGGCGCATCCGGTCCGTTTCGACGCCCGGACCTATGTGCGCAACGACTTCTCTTTTCTTCCCAATCTGGTATCTGCCCGGAAAAAGCCGGGCTTTACGACAGAGATCGCCCGTAACATGTATCTGCACGACTCTTTTAAAGACACCATTATCCAGGAGATCAAGGACTCGCGCCTCGGCGTGCGGGGCAAGTACAAATACAGTTGCATCAATTTCATCCTGTTGAAGATGATGGTGGAAAAGCAGATGCGGCAGCCGATGGACCGCCTGTTGCATGACATGTTCTTCAGCAAGCTTGGAGCTTGGCATACGGCCTACAATCCGTTGCATATCCTCGACACGATGCAGATCGTCCCGACCGAAAACGACCATTTTATCCGTCGGCAACTGCTTCGCGGCTATGTGCATGATGAGGCAGCCGCTTTCCAGGGGGGCGTTTCGGGCAATGCCGGGCTTTTCTCCAACGCCAACGACTTGGCGAAAGTGCTGCAACTCTATCTGAATCAGGGAAGCTACGGAGGTGAACAATACCTATCCAAAGAAACCTGCCGTCTTTTCACCCAAAGTAAAAGTCCGACCTGTCGCCGCGGCTTAGGTTTCGACAAGCCGGTAGCCGGTGGGGGTAAAGCATCTCCTTGCGGCAGCCTGGCTCCCGCCTCCGTTTATGGGCATACCGGTTTTACCGGCACTTGCTTTTGGGTGGACCCGGATAACAACCTGCTGTATATCTTCCTGTCCAACCGTGTGAACCCGACACGGGCCAACAACAAGCTAGGTTCGCTGGATATCCGCACACGTATCCAAGACGCAATCTATAAAGCAATCAAATAATTCATAAATCATAATTCCCCTAAAGATGTTATTCGGACACGGTGACGACCACTATAATTCACAGAAAGAGGTAAAGATAAATTTCAGTTCAAATGTATGGCATGGAGCCGATCTCCGCACACTCAGGGAACACCTGAACGAGCAGTTTTATGAACTCACGCGTTATCCGGAACCGGATGCTTCTTCCCTGAAAAGATTGCTTGCCCGCTGCTATGAGGTGGAAGAGGAGAATATAGTGGTAACGAACGGTTCCATCACGGCATTCTATCTGCTGGCGCAAACCTGGAAAGGGGCGAAATCCGCTATTGCCGTTCCCTCTTTTGCGGAGTATGAAGACGCTTGCCGCCTGCACGGGCATGAAGTCAGTTTCTTTCCGACCTCGTGCGACCTGTCCGGCCTTTCGCTGGAAGGACAGGATTTCTGCTGGATCTGTAACCCGAATAATCCGGACGGCAGACTGATCCGCCGGGCCGAACTGCTGGCATTGATCGAGGCGAACCGGCAGACCGTCTTTATCATCGACCAGGCATACGTCGCTTTCACGACGGAAAGGTTGTTGGAACCTTCGGATGTCTGCAACCATCCGAACCTGATCTTGATACAATCTATTTCGAAAGCGCATAATATACCGGGACTCCGTATCGGCTACTTGGTCGCTTCTCCGGATAAGGTCGAGCAGATAAACCGGTACATCATTCCCTGGTCTGTCAATGCAATTGCTGTGGAAGCCGGCAAGTACATCTTGACGCATCCGGAGCAATATATCCTGCCCATCCGTGAATGGCAACGCGAGACAGCCAGCCTGATCGACCGGCTGAATGAACTGGGCGACTTGGAAGCATTACCGACATCCGTAACTTTCTTCTTGGTCCGCCTGAAAAAAGGGACGGCCGCTGGGTTGAAACAGTATCTGTGGGATCGTCATGGTCTGCTGATCCGCGACGCCTCCAATTTCCGCAGCCTGGATGAAACCTATATCCGTATATCGGCACAGACAGCAGCCGAGAACCAAGTACTCGTTGATGCGGTACGGGAATGGCTTTCCATCTCGCCTTGATATCGGCTTGCCCTTCACCTTGATGTCGTTTCGAGGGATTGTTTCTCGTTCATGAAGATGCCTGAAATATTTGTAAGCTGACAAGATTGGAAAAGTTAGCAGGTAGGAGGAACATTACCTTTGCGAAGTAAAAACAGAAAAATAACATGCAAAAACGGCAGTAAAATAGGTGAAACCGGGCGGTTTTTATTGTCCGGCACGGTACTTTAGTTGCCGGACACCCCCATGTTGCCATCCTTAACACCCGGATGTACCGGCTCTCTACACCCGGATGTAAAGGATGGCAACATGGGGGTGTTTACGGATTTATGTACTTGTCTTTGCTAAAAAAAGAGATAGCTTTTGTGGAATGAAGAACCGTATTCCGCCAATTTAATATCTGTTATATTCGTTTTTACATTTGTTTATTCGATTATTTTATATGCTTTTTCAAAAGTGATAGAAGGCAATGTGTTGGTTTTCAATTGTATGGCAAAAACGTCCTGTTTCAGAAGTGATAGAAGAGTGATACAGGAAAACGTCCTGTATCACTGCCTCTGACGCTTGAATATGAATAGCTACAACCTTCGTAGTGATAGAGTGATAGAGGATTTGCAGAAAACTTCGTATGCAGATCACGACCTTGGAAAATTTTGATACGGTTGCTCTGTTTTTCTTTTGAGAGCGGAGTAATAGTAAAAGATTATTCTTACTTTTGTCAAGAAATCCCGGTAACAATTATGGACGAAAAAGTGCTCGAAAAACTGAAAGTACTGGCTGAATCGGCCAAGTACGATGTATCTTGCGCTTCCAGCGGAACGTCGCGAAAGAACAAGAGCGGCGGGATCGGAAGTGCGGCAGGGTGGGGCATTTGTCATAGCTTTGCCGAGGATGGCCGTTGCATTTCTTTACTGAAGATTATGCTGACAAATTACTGCATGTTCGATTGCGCCTACTGCATCAATCGCCGCAGTAACGATATTCCCCGTGCCACATTGACGGTGACGGAACTGGTGAACCTCACGATCGAGTTTTACCGCCGTAACTATATCGAAGGGCTTTTCTTGAGTTCCGGTGTTGTGCGCAATGCCGATTACACGATGGAGCGCCTCGTCAGGGTGGTAAAAGACCTCCGGACAGTATACCGGTTTAACGGCTATATCCACTTGAAAAGTATTCCCGGCGCCAGCCAGGAACTAGTGAATGAAGCCGGACTCTATGCCGACCGTATGAGTGTGAATATCGAGATCCCGAACGAGAAGAGTCTTCAGCTATTGGCTCCTGAAAAGGATTTTCAGAGCGTCTTTCAGCCGATGCGTTATATTCAGCAAGGTGTTTTGCAGAGCGCTGAAGAGCGGAAACGTTTTCGCCATGCTCCGCGTTTTGTGCCTGCCGGGCAGAGCACGCAGATGATTGTCGGGGCGACACCCGATTCGGATAAGGATATCCTTCGTCTCTCATCCGCCCTCTATCAGCGTCCGACGATGAAGCGTGTCTATTATTCCGGTTTTATCCCTGTCAATGAATACGATAATCGGTTGCCGGCCTTGAAGCAACCGCCGTTGGTTCGGGAGAACCGTCTGTATCAGGCGGACTGGCTCTTGCGCTTCTATCAGTTCAAAGTGGATGAGATCGTGAACGATGCCTATCCTGACCTCGATCTGGAAGTCGATCCGAAGCTCGGTTGGGCGTTGCGCCATCCGGAGCAGTTCCCAGTCGATATCAATAAGGCGGATTACGAGATGCTTCTTCGCGTACCCGGTATCGGGGTGAAGTCGGCGAAATTGATCGTCGTCTCCCGCCGATATTCCCGTCTGGGGACAGGGCAATTGAAGAAGATGGGTGTCGTGATGAAGAAAGCCCAGTATTTCATTACATGCCACGAGTTGCCAGTCCGCACGATTAACGAAGTGTCACCTGAGGTGGTCCGTCAAATCCTTATCCGGAAAGCGGGACGTAAGAGTACCGACGACCGTCAGCTTATCCTCCAATTTAAGGAAGAATCATGACGGTATTCGTGTACGATAAAACCTTTGAAGGGCTGCTGACCGCTGTTTTTGATGCTTATTCACGTCGCAGCTTTCCCGATCTGCTGTTAGCAGAAGGAGAACCTTTTCCCTTGTTTTATGATGAGGCAGTGACGATCTGTACGGACGATGCCAAGGTGGATCGTGTTTGGAAAGGTTTGCAGAAGCGGCTTTCCGCTATGGCTTTGTCTGTGATTACCGTTACTTGGCTATCTGAACTGCCAGAAACGGACATGCTGCTTTTTCGCTATATCCGTAAGGCGATCGACGCTCCGCGTACGATCGAACTGAACTTTGGCGATCCCGATGTTCTCGAAGTCTCCAAGGTATGGAAAAAGGTGACGAACGAGCGCCTGCGTGTCATCCAGTTCCTTCGTTTCCAAAAAGCGGCGGACGGGACTTTCTTTGCTGCTGTCAAGCCAGTATATAATGTACTCCCTCTCACTCTTCCGCATCTGAAAGACCGTTTTGCCGACCAGTGCTGGTTGCTTTACGACCTGAAACGTGAGTACGGTTACTATTACGACTTGAAAGAAGCTACCGAAGTTCGTTTCGAAGAGAAAGAAGCCCACCTTCTTTCCGGCCTGCTCGGTGAGGAACTGATGGATGCCGATGAGAAACTTTTCCAGCAGATGTGGAAAACTTACTTCAAGTCTATTGCCATCAAGGAACGTCTCAATCCCAAGTTACACCGCCAGCATATGCCTGCCCGGTTCTGGAAGTATATGCCGGAAAAGTTGTAAGTCAGGATGCGTTACTCCTTCTTTTCGGTGGAAAAGATTATGCGTTTAGGACATTGTTCGAAATGCACAGTACGGACTGGCAAAACAATAGTGTACTTCTGTACTCCGGCAGCTCACCTATAGATGTCTTTACTTGTTTTGGAACTCTTCCTGCGAATAGATAGTCTTCCCCCGTTGACTGATAGTCCACTTTCCGTTTATGCGGCGTACATTCTTTGTATCGTCGTCCTCTACGTTCCAAGCATATCCACCGGATGGGAGTGAGCGCCTATCCAGTATCTCGTTTTTATCTCCCGAAGAGAAGAACAGTTCGACTTGGGTGGAATCCGGACTGAAAACGATGAAAGCAGACTGGCTGCCGTCGACAGCTTTCATCCGGATACCCTTTTCGAACACACGGATGCAATCTTGCTGCACTTCGCTCCATTGGTAGCCGGCCGAACCGATACAGCCGTGTTTGTCCCGGTCGCCGCCAACTATGTTTCTTCTTCCGGGGACAACCACAATCTTTTGCGCTTTCATCCCTGTCTTATATTTCCCGCTATGATATACGATGGCCGTATCATCGAGCAAGATACCATTCGTTACGACCCTTTCTGCATCCAACGTACTGAAAGAAAGTGTGTCACCTTCCTCGGAAACAACTGTCAGCGTATTTATGGTTGCATCGCAGATAACTCCTTTTACCATCGAAGCTTTTGGTGAACAGGCAAAAGTAATGCCGGTACATAAAGCGATTGCCGCAAGATTCAATTTATTCATGTTTCTGTTCTTAATTGAAGTAGTACAGGAAGATTGCAACACCTTCCAGCGCTTTCTTCGGTTGGTCCTTGATCTCGATGGCAAACTTGATCTCAGCCTTGGCTACGCCACGCAGATTTGTCAAAGTCTGTAGTTTGGCGATCAGGCGGATACTTTGTCCGGTCAATACGGGCTGTCCGAATTTCATCTTGTCCATGCCGTAATTAATCATCATCTTCAGGTTGTTCACCTCGATGATCTGGTTCCAGAGGTGAGGAAGGAGTGACAGCGTCAGGTAGCCGTGGGCAATTGTGCTGTGGAACGGGCTTTCCACTTTGGCGCGCTCGGGGTCTACGTGAATCCACTGGTGATCCAGTGTCGCATCGGCAAAAAGGTTGATGCGTTCTTGTGTCAGTTCTACATAATCTGAAATCCCTATTTGCTGGCCTACCAGCTTTTCAAAGTCTTCGTACGAGTTGATAACTACTTTTCCCATTATTTTTTTGTTTAGTGATTTATGATCTTATACGTCCGCCGTCAGGTAACTGCGATCTGTTTTTATCGCCGGTTACAGGGGTGTCTCTGCAATTTTCGCAATAATTCCTGGAATAAACAAATATTTTGGCAAGATTGGACAATACGTAGGCGCAGACGGGATTATTACCGACTTTGCAACTTAACTCTGTTTATATTGTTGATTTTATATAGACGGAGTGAAGTTATAATCTTATTTAAGTCTTATGAGGAAGATAAAAAGAGTCATAGGGTACACGTTGGGGATCGCAATGGTGCTGATTGCCGCTATATTCTTGCTTAATCTTCATCTGACCAAACGCCTCGAACGGTATCTTCGGAAAGAACTGATCCATCGGACGGCCGAGGCTACGGATGGCTTTTATAGGCTTTCTTTCGATAACCTTTCTATCAGTTTCTTCAAAGGTGAACTGACGCTTGAGGGAATAAAGCTATGTCCCGACTCGGCGGTTTTCCGGGATTGGGAAAGAAAGGACAGCTTGCCGTCTGTCTATGTGACAGCCGAGGTCGGCATGATCGACTTTAAAGGATTGAATCTTACGTGGCGTTGGAGTTACAAGCAGTTGCATTTTGACTCATTTGAAATTAGGAATCCTGATATACAGGTGTTTAATCCTTACTATTCGACGCGGGCGGAGGTGAAGGAAAGGAAGGAGGCGGAGATCAAGACCTTGTATGAGGTGGTTTCTCCTTATATTAATGTATTGACTGTCCGGATACTGAATCTGGAGAACGCCAGTGTGTCCTATTCCGTGGAGAATCCTGTTTCTCCGATTGTCTATGCCCTGAATGATGTCAGTTTCCATGCGTATGGTTTTCGTTTGGATGAGAATTCGTCTGAGAGTGGAAAGTTGCTTTATTGTGATAATTTCGATTTCATTACTAAGCGGTCGCAGACGCTATTGGCCAATAATGACTTTCGTTTGCAAACGGATCGGATCCTGCTGAGTACGGAAGATTCTATTATTTCTATCTCTAATATTACGCTTACACCCCAAGGTGAATTGTGGGGGGAACAGAAAAAGCGGCCGGACAGCTATCTGAATGCGTTGATCAGAGCCATTGAAGTGAAAGGAATACAGTTCCGTCGTGAAAATGCGCTGAATTACCTCACGGCGCGCTCGTTAGATATCATTTCTTCGGATATACAAGCCTTTAATCTGGCGGGGGAAAGCCTGCCGTCTGCTAAAAAAACGGAGAAGAAAAGCTTGAATGAGGCGGAGGCGGATTCTTTGGTCCGTTCCCTGTCTCTTTATGAATTGATCTCGCCTGTCTTACATACGGTTTCTATTGGTACGGTCGGTATCGGGCAGGCAAAGTTGCAATATTCTTTTGCGGTTAAAGATAAGATCGAGGTGTATAAACTGGCGAACTTCGATTTCCAGGCAAACGATTTCCGGATAGATTCCGTATCGGAGACTCAACGCGGGTTCTGGTATTCGCGTGGTTTCTCGTTTGAAGCGACTGGTATTGAGGGGCTGATGACGGCACGAAACCACCGGTTTACGGTGAAGCGCATGACGTTGGACACGGAAAGCGGGGATTTCAACCTGGAACGAATCAGGTTATATCCCTTGTCGGTTTGCGGACAGAATGATTATATGGCAGGAAGCATTGATACGGTTGGAATCCGCGGTTTGTTATACGACAAGGGGATCAGTGCGCGATTGCTGAAAATAGACCGCCCGAATCTGCGTTATGTGCTGGTTTCTTCCTTCAATAAGAAAGATGTGAAGTCGGTAAAGCCGGCAAACAGCCGTGTCGATGTGGAGTCGATCTTGAATCCTTTCCTCCGTTATTTCTCTGTTAAACGGTTGAGTCTGAATCATGCATCTGTGACGATCGATGATAAAAGCATGTCCGATCCGGTTACTTATAAACTGAATGACTTTAATTTCTTTGCAACCGGCATTTGGGTGAACCGGCAGACGGGGAAGGGGAGTGGACTGTTTTTCGATTACGGAAATATGGGATTTAATTTTAGTCGGTTCGATAACTATTTGCCGGGAAAAGAATATCGTTTGTCTGTGCGGAAAGGGCAATTTTCGACCGTAAAAGGAATTCTGGAATTACAGGATATCAAACTGCTCCCACAAAATACGATGGAGAAGAAGGCAAAGACATATATCCGGTTTTCTTCACCGGGACTTCGTATAGGCGGGCTGAAACGGATACCTGAAAGGCTGGACCGGAATATTCGGGTAGCATCGTTCCGGGTAGATTCGCCTGATGTCCAAGTGTGCAGATCGGACGGAAGTGGCATGTCGGCTTCACTTAAAGGCCTGGCATTGGAAGGGGTTTCCTGGGATAGCACTTTGTTGAAGTTGGGTTCGGTTCACATGGAAAGTCCTGTGGCGGATATTTATTCCGGTCATTTTCTCGATACTCTACAAAATCAAACGAAGTTAGGTTCGGTTGATTTATATACAGCTTTGGAGAAAGTTGCCGGACGAATCTTTTTAGGTCGCTTTAGCTTGAAGGATGCGAACATCCGTTATGCCTATTATGGGAAGAGCGATTCTTTGCAACATCAGAAGTTAGATACGACTAACCTGTTTATTGAGGGGCTGGCTGTTGATACTCGTCTCCGTACATATAAATTGGATGATATTCGTTTCTCTACCCGTAACCTGGAGCTTCCTCTGGATAACGGTTTTTACACGTTAAAGGTAGGTGCTGTGGATTTGACCGGATCAAGTGTAGTCATTGACCGTATTCGTCTTATATCTCCTTATCCTAAAATGCAGTTTGCTTATTTGCAGCCGCATCATAAAGATTGGTTTGATGTGAGTGTCGGGCAGGTTGCGCTGGCAGGTATCGATCTGTCCACTTATTTATCGGAGAAGGTGCTTCGGATAGCTGATGTACAGATATCGGATGCTGTATTACAGAATTTTAAGAACCAGAAAATACCGATACCCCGGCGTATTGTTCCGATGATCTATACCGGATTACAGAAGGCTCCGGTTAAGCTGGATTTCCAAAGAGTGGGCATAAAGAACTTTTCCGTTGTTTACGAAGAGCTGGCAAAGAAGGGAACGGTTCCCGGAAAACTGTTTTTTACGGATATGAACGGAACGTTTACCGGTTTTACAAATATCGTCTCCCGTCCTGACCAATACATCGTGCTGGATGCTGATGGCAAGTTGATGGGGAAAGGAAACTTTACGGCTACTTGGAAGTTACCGGTCGATTCACTGAATGATCGTTTCTTGCTGAATGCCCGCCTAGACAGTTTTGACCTTACGGCGTTGAACGAATTGCTGGTTCCCCTGGCTTCGGCGGAGGTACAAAGTGGATGGGTTCGAGAGATGGCTTTCAGTACGGAGGCATCCAGCAAAGGAGCTACAGTGGAGATGGTTTTTCTATATAATGGCTTAAAAGCTGCTTTACTGAAAGAAAAAGATGGTGTACTAACCGATAAGAAGTTTCTGACCGGTCTGGTCAACCGTGTGTTAAAACAGAATAATCCGGATAAAACAGGAAAAGGTTTTAACAAACCGCGTCATTCGAGTGTTTCAATAATAAGGGATCCTTATCATTCCACTTTCAATTATTTGTGGCAGATATTAAGACCACCGTTGATTGAATCGGTCGGTATGTCCAAAAAGAAGCAGGATACAGCCAAAGAAATTATGACTTTTCTTACAAAAGTGAAGAACTTCTTCCGGGGAAAAAAGAACGTTTCAGGAAAAAACATTCCAGAAGGGGAAGGAAAGGATGTTTTATTATTGGAATTTGAACCTATAAATAATTAAGAATATGGATTACATTATAACTCATTATCCGGATAATAAACGTTTTGAAACACAGGTGGATGGCGTGGTAGCTTTTGTACAGTATCGTTTATCTGGGGATAAACTGGATATTATCCACACGATTGTTCCGCCCGCTATCGGAGGGAGAGGGATTGCTGCCGCTTTAGTAAAATACGCTTATGATTACGCGATCGAGAATGGTATGAAGCCGTCGGCAACCTGTAGCTATGCGGTCACTTGGTTGCATCGCCATCCCGACTATGCCGGATGAAGGCGTTCAGTCTTTGATCTCTATTCCCAGCATCCGTATCAGCTCCAATGCTTGTAAAGAGGAAACGGAAGATCCTCTCAGCTCGCTGTTGGCAAGATTTGTGATGCGGATACCGGATATTTCCGAGTTCGACAGGTCGATTCCTTTCAAGGATGTATGGTAAAACTCCGCTTCCATCAGGTTACAGGCATCGAATGAGACATTCGTCAATTGGCAGTCTTCTATTCCGGCTCCCTGCAGGTTGGATCGGGTAATTTGTATATATCGCATTTTACTCATTGATAGATTCATGTATTCTCCCCGGCACTCTTCAAAAGTGATATGATTGAATATCCCGTCCGACATATTGGTTCCCATTAATTTACAACCGATAAATTCTACCCGGTGAAATCCACAACCTGTTAGGTTTACATTCGACAGATCGCAATTTTTAAACATGACATCGCTAAATTGGGATTTCTGTATACAGCATGTTCCGAAGCTGCAATTGGAGAAAACACAAGACTGCACTGAAAGGTTACTTTTCTTTATTCCTTCTATACGCAAGCTTTTAAAGGAATACTCGATTAGGTCCTCATCGTTCTTTTCTAACACTGTCTGTATATTTGTACTTTCATGAAGAGCGTTTGCCAAACGGGGGTGTGTAATTCTCATATGCTGTCTGTTTTTATAAAAATGAGAGGATAAAAGTACATATTTTGTTCGTATGAATAAAAAACGAGGATATATCATTTGATATATCCTCGTTTTTGTAGTCGGGATGAGAAGACTCGAACTTCCGACCTCCACGTCCCGAACGTGGCGCGCTAGCCAACTGTGCTACATCCCGTTTTTGATTACGGCTGCAAAGGTACAACTAATTTTTAAACTGCAAATAGTTTTGCTGTTTTTTTTCGAAAAAAAATATACTTTTTTCTGTATCTTCCTTGAAATACATTTTCTTTGAATATTTTCCATTGAAACATTTGGAGTGTAATAAATAATGTTTACCTTTGCACTCGTTAAACAAAACAACGGTGCCATAGCTCAGTTGGTAGAGCAAAGGACTGAAAATCCTTGTGTCCCCGGTTCGATTCCTGGTGGCACCACCAAAAAACTTTTCAATTTTAGAAAACCCTTGAATTAGAGATAGTTCAAGGGTTCTTTTTTTACCCTCACTACGCATTCCGCTACATATTTGTGAAGTTGGATTTCGCCAATTCAGTGGCTTTTTTTAAGGCTTTTGAAAAAGCCATAAATATGTACCATACTTCATTGTTTTTCAATTGTTTGACAATTTCAATCTCCGGTGTGAAAAAGTAATTTTGCACACATGACCGGATGGAGTCAGAAATGTGAAAGAAATTTAAAAATTCGGTATTTCCCATCGGGATAAAAAAAAGGAATCGAACCCGGGATACAAAAGGCAATTCGAACCTGAAAAAAATGGGATTTTTATGGCTTTTCCACAAGTCCCTCAAAAAAGCCACCGAATTTAACATTTCGCTCCATATCCTCATGCCATCCGGTTTTGACGAAACAATTGAATGTAACACCTCAAAAAACAAAAGTGATGAAACAAGGAACAATGAACATTCTGTTTTTCGTGCTTAAAACGAAATTGTTGAAAAACGGTGAGGCACCGGTATTGATGCGGATAACCATCAATGGAGACTATGACGATGTACGTATCCAAAGAAGCGTACCCCTGAACTTATGGAACGCCGCCAAAGGATGCAGTAAAGGCAGGGACAGGGCATCAGTGGCACTGAACGCCTATATTGCCGAACTGCACGCACGCGCCTTGGAAAAACACAAGGAACTGGTATTGGAACAGGCCCTGATTACCCCAAAACTGATTCTTAAACGTGTTTTCGGGAAAGACACCGAAATGCGTACACTGCTCGGCACCATGAGGGAAGGCATCAAAGAAATGGAAACACTGGCGGGTATAGACTACTCTCCCGTCACAATCAACCGGTATAAGAACGTGGTGAAGAAATTACAGCTGCTCATCCCCTCTTATTACGGAAAGGAGGATGTCACTTTCCATGAGCTGACACCGGAGTTCATCCGTGCGTTTGACATCTACCTGAAAACGGAGGCGGGACTGTGCCGGAACACGATAGTCCGTTATATGAAATGCTTCAAGAAATTTACCAATATGGCATTGGCAAAGGAATGGATGCGCAAGAATCCCTTTTACGGTTACAAGATGGAGCAGGACGAGACCGATCCGGTATTCCTGACCTACGACGAGTTGCAAACCGTAATGAAAAAGAAATTCACCATTCCACGGCTTGAACTGGTCAGGGATGTCTTTGTCTTCGCGTGCTTCACCGGTCTGGCGTTCTCCGATGTCGCCACTCTGAGTGGTGAAAACCTGGTACAGGACAATCTCGGGGACTGGTGGATAAGGAAGGGAAGGGTCAAGTTGGAACACCGCAGAAAAGCGTCTTCCATCAGCAACATCCCGCTGCTGCCCGTTCCACTGGCCATATTAGAGAAATACAGGGAACATCCGGTCTGCATAAAGAAAGGATGCTGCCTGCCTGTCATGTGCAACCAGAAAATGAACAGCTACCTCAAGGAAATCGCCGATTTCTGCGGCATAAAGAAAAACCTGACCACGCACGTTGCCAGGCACACTTTCGGAACCACCGTCACGCTCGCCAACAATGTACCCTTGCAGGACGTGTCCGTCATGCTCGGCCATGCCTCCACACGTATGACGCAGCATTATGCTCGGGTCATGAACAGCAGCCTGAAAGAGGCGATGAACAATGTGAAGGAACGTCTGGAATGGTAAATATACAACCGGCCCGTCATTGAAGGTATCTGAAAAAGGATACCTTCTTTTTGTTATACTGTCTGTTATCCATTTTCTCTGGAAAACATCTTTAGTCTTCATAATCATCCTGTACTGGCGAAATAATTCATCATGGACACTACATATCCAAGTAACGGTATCAGTACACCGATTACATATACCATAGCGTACCCCAAAAGGACGAGAGGTAATATTTTACGGTAAAGACCGGCGATAACAAGAAATATAAACAAAAAAAAAGAACCATAAACTCCTATTTGAAAACCGGGTATCAATTCATAAACGGGTACGGGCTCGGGGTTAAGCATGGCTCCGGCCACAATGGAATAAAGACTTGCCAACAATATAAACAATGTATACAGGCAGCTCTTAAAAATCCCGGGATCGTCTCTTTTACAATAGAGAATTGTTTGGATATCACTCCTAAGAAACTCAATACCCAGCAAGAGAGCTACCATGACACCCGTATCAAAAGCAGAGAATGTATTCATTTCAATCACCTTTGACGCGAAGATATGTATTTATTCTGGAATGCCACGCCTTCGCTTGTTTTACGATATGATATTGATATCCGATAGTTTGGAAAATATTTGAAAAACCTTCGTTGTATGCTTTTAAATTTGCTTATTACAACATTGTATCCGACAAATTGAAAATCCTGCCATTCTTTCAATTTCTTACCTGCAAATATAGCCCTTTGCCGGGTTGATTGCGCAAGGCGGCCCCTTTCAGGGGCTGGTTGGCTAAAAGAAAATCATCCTCGCTTCGCTGCGGTATTTTCTTTTGCCAAGCCTTGCGCAATCCCCGGCAAAGGACAGTCCGGCAAGTAAGAAACCGAAAAACCGGCTCCACGGAGCCGATCATGTCAAACAAACTAAAAAAATGAAGGTATGAACAGAGAGACAACAAGCAAAGTCCACAAAGGACAGCAGGGTGCCAATCCGAAAATGAGAATGTTGGTTTATCGGGAAAGGAGCTATCCCGCACGGAAGGTGCAAGGCAGGGACGGAAGCTATACGGTTGCCGCAGACAGCCTGGTGCCGGAACTGCTGGACGGCATCAGAAGCCTTGACCCGGCAGCTTTCAAGCTGGACGAGGAAATCGCCTGCTATTGCTCGGACGAGGAAATCCAAAAACTGGCGGACGAAGAACTGGTAGAAATAATTTATGAATGGCAACGGTTATGACTGAAACAACAACAGCAAAGGTCCGGGAAGAACAAGTAACGGGCCTTACCGCAGAGAATGCGCACCGGGTCACGATGATCCGGGAAAAGGGTACGGACCATCCTCCCGTACCGTTCCATTTCAGAAAGGAGCATCATGGAACGGGCAACTATGTACACCTGTACGGAAATCCGGAAGATCGGAATGAATTGCATTCCAGGGACTTCAAAGACTGGGAAGCCGTAGCGTTCAAACATCCTGGCTATCTGGAGGATATGTGGAAACAGGCTTGCGACGCATACGCCTGGAGTTCCTTCGACCCGGAGATTCGTGGCGAGACGGACATCATGATTTACGGGGAGGAGCTGCACAACGACCTGCAACTCATGCAGGAAGAGAAACGGGATACATACATCGCCGCCTACCGGAAAAAGCTATCCGCCCAGCTCTCGGCCCTCTCACGCTGCGCCAACCCGATGGTGACGGGACGGGGCGGATTCGATTACCACAGGCAGGAGAATACGAACAGAAGCTATCAGAACCGCTACGAGGAGTTCCGCAATTGGCGGCAAAAGGTTCTTGAAGCCGCCAGACGGAAAAATGAAGCCGCACGACCGGAGGAAGAAAAACTGGAAAAGGCATGGCAGACGCTCAAACGCGACATCAAGAGCAGCGCCGACACCATCCACGGGATTGACACCGGACAATGCCGGGGTTATAACCGTGCCCTGTTCGTCAGCAGCATCCTGAACAAGGTATCCACCTTCGCCAATCACGGGGAAGTGGAAATCGTCCGCAGGGCCGTGGACTTCATTTCCGAATATAACGCAAGGGTAAGGAAACCCGTCATCACCCCAAGAAACAAATTCTTCCAATTGCCGGAACTTGCGGAACGGATGCGCGAAAGGCTGAAAGCGGTGCAAAGCCGGGAAAACAAGGAAGTGCCGTTCGAGGGCGGGACACTTGTATGGAACTATGGGGAAGACCGCCTTCAGATCCTGTTTGACAGGATTCCCGAAGACAACAGACGAAAGAAACTGAAATCCTCCGGATTCCGCTGGTCACCCAGAAACAAGGCATGGCAACGGCAGCTCACCTCCAATGCCCTCAGTGCCGCCAAGAGAGTGTTGAACCTTCAAAACATCTGAACCATGAATAACGACAAACTGAAATTCGTAGTTGATTCACGCAGTTTTGACGGCAGCTGCGTGACCACCATGTCTGACGGAATACATGGCGACTACCATCATGAGACATTGGAGGAACTGAGGGACAGGGAAAAGAACCCGTACCTCATAGCCGTGTCCAGAAATACCGTCCGCAAGATGATACGCATCTACTTGCAATCCCTCTGCGCCCCGTTCAGTGAGATTACGGAAGAAAGATATTTCGACTACATGGATGTCTTGCCCCCCATCCGCCATACCCGGAATTTCTTTTTCATGGGAGAGCCTTATCATGCGGACATCTACCGGTTCTGCTTCCGGGCGGGCGGACGCTACTTCACGGGACTCCGCTCCGTTACCACGCCAAGAAAGGAACTGGAACGGCAGATGGACAACCATTACCGGAACATTACCTTCAAAGGAGACATCCTGAAAGAAAAGCCGATGGTCATCTCTGACCACGCACGGCATGCCTCTATAATTATAGTTCCTTATCTGTTTCTTGACATAAATGGCGAGAAGAAGTTCATCTGCAACCTGATGAGAGGAACGGACGAATCGTCAGGCAGGGATGTAAGGCTGGAAACCGCCAAAATCCTGCGAAGCCTGCGCCGTCATCATTTCCTCTACTTCTCCGGCTATGAGGGAAACGACGATATGGACAAGTTCCTAGGCGAAGTGATGAAGAAAAAGCACACCCTGCTGGCAAATGGCAACTTCCTCCAATATCCCGTGAACCGGGAGTCCGTGTCGTTTACCGGAACGGTCAGAGAAACAGGCGAGCCGTTCTTCTTCCGGATTTACGACAGGGAGCTGTTCCTGCACCTGTTGTACGTCCTGAGAGGCATCAAAAGGGAAAAAGCTAAAATATAACGTGACACATAACGACGGTATGGTGACTGTCTTTCCGACCCGTCACCATACAAAAAAAACAATGAGATCATGAGAACTGTGACCGAAGAATCGTTGCGACGCAGGCTGGCCCGTCTGGAGTCGGCTCTGGAAAGCGAAAAGGCACGCCTGAGAAAAGTGTGCGGCGGCATCCCCTGGGGAGCCGGGATGAGGCGTACCAAATGTACCCCCTCATTCCGAAGGGAGGACGAACTGATTGGGAAAATCAAGGCGGTGAGACAGCAACTCTCCCAAATGTCCGCAGGCGGTGACAATCACACGTTTAAAGAAACAGGCAGGTGAATGCCGGCCAATTAACTTGCAAGTCAATAATTTTAAAACCAGTTACGAATATGAACACCCGATTGGCTATAATCCGTTCAGAGGGAAAAGAACATCTCTGTTACCGGGAAGAGGAATGTTTTGTCGATGTATCCTATCCGATGGTGACATTTACCAAAGGGGAGGATGATTTTGAAATTGTCAAATGCGACCATCCGTCCATGGAAGAGACTTTCCTGTATCAGGAAAGCCGTCTCTCAATCGTGATTGAAATGTACCATAACGGCTGGCCGGCATTGTCTCTGAAAGATCCCGTGACCCATGAGATATACACGGTCCTGACGGTCAACTTAGAAGATAAGGCGGCATTCTCACTGCCTGACAGGGTATTCGTGGACATCAACAACAATCCTGATGCCATGGAGTTCCTTCTGTCCAACAAATTAGCTGAGGATACAGGTTATAGACGTCAGAGCGGCTGGGTAAGCTACCCGATGGTCACACTTAACCTTCCGACGTTTTACAGGCTTGACCCACATGTCTTTAGCGCAATATTGAATATCCGGTAATCCTTCCGGGCAATGAATCTGGCATCAACAATCAATCAAATGAAAAGAATCATGAAATATCAAGCGGAAAATACCGTCTCCAGTTTCTTCTACTACATGTGGAACGCCTGGAGCGAGGAGGAACGCAAAGCCGTGTATGGCGGCATGTACCCGCATTTCTGGGAAAAATGGTGCGTGGCGACAGACAAGGGCACATTCGGCGCGGCGGAACGGTTCTACCTGGAACTCTCGGAAGACAACCGCAGGATTCTGGTGGAACGGGCCGTCTCGATATATGACGGACGACACTTCAGAAAAAGGAACAGTAACCCCAAAAATCAAACAGTATGCGAGGAAACATTATCAGTCTGATCGGCAGCTCATGCGGTTGCAGTCAAACGGAAGCACGGGAGTACCTGGACTCCGAAATCCGGTATCTGCGCGAATTGCAGGAGGCAGATGATTTGAGGGAAGATGACATGGAAACGGCCTGTCTCAACCTCGGTCTTGACCTTGACTACCGGGAATATTTTATCAACCGCCTCGCAGGGGCATAAAAAACTCATGGCTATGACTTATTTTCAGAACATACACTCTCTGGCGGACTTGAAGAAAGAATACCGCCGGCTGGCATTGGAGCACCACCCGGACAAGGGTGGCGACACTGCGATCATGCAACAGGTGAACACCGAGTTTGGAAGGCTTTTTGAGGCTTGGAAAGACAAACCGGATATTCCCGCGACTTCAACCGGATATGAATATGACTATTCGGGAGCCACGGCAAAGGAATACACCGAGTATGTGTATAACGAATACCGCTGGAAAGGCCGCAATTACAAGGGGCAGCATGCGCCGGAAATCGTGGCACTGGTACGGGCATGGCTCAAGGAGACCTATCCGGGATACAAGTTCTCTGTCAGACGGGAGAATTGCCACTCCATCCATATCCGGTTGATGAAAGCGGATTTCGAGGCGTTCACCAAAGAGTCCGGAAAAGTTCAAGGCGATGTCAACCACTATCATATCGCTTCATACAAATCCTTGACGGACAGGGCAAAAGATGTAATGATGAATATCTGCGATTTCATCATGTCGTACAATTTCGACGACAGCGACCCCATGACGGACTATTTTCACACCAACTTTTACCTGACACTTGGAATCGGAAGTTACAAACAGCCGTACAAGGTGGAACCGCCCAGACTCGACAGCAAAGACAAACCGGAGGTATTCAAGCATCCGGAAGGTCCGGCACACAAGGCAATGCGCCGGGCATTGGGCAAAGCGCGTTTCGGCTTCATCGAAAGCCGGAAGTATGCCGGGGAAATAATTCTGGGGGAAGACTGTTTCGGCTCACGGGGCGAACTCTATTTTTGGCCGAAGGAATATTCAAGCGCAAAAATGGCCCAAAAACGCATCGACAAACTGGAGGGAGCCGGAATAAGGTGCGAACTCACCGGTTATAACGGAGGATACATCCGCCTGCTCGGGTACACCCCGGAGATGAGAGATTCCCTGGAGCGGGAACGTCAGGAGTATGCCGCCGCGTATCAGGCATGGTACTCAAAACAGAATTTGAAAACAATCTGATTCAGAAATTATGGATACAAACAATTTGGACAAGTGGTGGTACGGACTTCCGGAAAACACCAGACAGGCTATAGGAAACGATGAGATATGGGAAAAACTGGATATGCCATCCCGTTCGGCGCTACACCGGTATTCCCTGCTTAGAATTTACGGAACGGCAAAAGACAGGGATGAGGAACGCACGCTACTCAATGAAATCGCGTGTGGACTGGGCGACCTTGCCCTTGTCCGTAAAAACGGCATCGCGTTGGAGGAAATGTGCAACGGGAACGGGCTGAGTACCTAATCCTTCCACGTCTGGCCGCGTTAAGCGAATTAGGCTGGGCTGATCCTGAACAACACGATTTCGACGCTTTTATGGATCGTTTGTATCGTTTGATAACTGTATATGACAAATCTCATTATACTTATTCGGAACATGTTTTTCAAATAACCGAGAACTTCCGGACAGACACGTTGCAAGACGCGCTTGAGATTTCCCTTTCCACTATCGGTAACCGCCCGATCTACTATACGACAGACGGAAGTCAACCGGATACAGCTTCCCTGATCTATACGGAACCATTGATAATACGGGAAGACACCAAACTGAAAGCCGTTATTGTTACGACTGAGGATACCAGTAGTGTATTTGAGGAACATATCCATGTAAACAAAGCAACTTTCAAACCTTCCTGGCTGGCCAATGCACCACATGAGAACTATACTTTCAACGGGGTAAGCACGCTGACTGACGGATTACAGGGTAATCAGAACTATAACACCGGCCGCTGGCTCGGCTTCCTGAAAGATATGGATCTGACCATCGACCTACAAAAGTCGACACCTGTCTCTTCGGTATCGCTGACTGTCAACGTCTCAAAAGGAGCAGCCGTAATGGATGCCACCGGGCTGGAAGTATGGTGTTCTGAAGATGGAAAAGAGTACCGAAAACTTGCTTCGGCCTCTTATCCGGTTTTAGACAAGGAAGATAAAGACGGTATTTACCCGCATACGCTTTCTTTCTCTGTGGTGGAAACCCGTTATGTACGGATTATTGCTAGAGTTACACCGAAATTACCGGCCTGGCATATGTGGCCCGGCAATCCCGCATTTTTATTTGTGGATGAAGTTTGTGTAAAATAAGAATTATTCACTTGTCTTTTGCAAAGATACATTTTTTCGAGGATGAAAACCAGTATATAATACACTTTTTTGATGACAACTTGGGGTAATATCACATTTTTTAGAGGATATGATCTTCCAGTTGTAAAAACAAGAATCTTTGCGAATTCATTAAAAAACATGGTGCCAATTGTGACAAATTCACAAACAGGCAGTCTTATCAAGAATAGAACGAGAAATTGAAGAGAATTATCCAAACGAAATAGTTCCAAATGAAAAGAGTCGAATAACTAGTAATTTCTGTGATAGTCTGACGGCAGTTCTCAAGACGTTGAACATACTATTTTTGTATCGTTTCGGACAATCTTTCATGTTTCAACTTGCTGCTTGTATGAACAGTGCTCCCTATGACAAATGCCAGTCGGGGTATTGGCAATCGGGCTGTATAGCGGATAAATACGTATCAACCATGCAACTGGCAGATAAAGTTAAACCACTGTAAGTGTGTCATATTGCGTTAACCAAAAAGGTTTATGAGTTGCAAGTAGTGAATGAACACACAGATATAGAAACATCATTCTTTGGCTTGTCGAATGCCCCCTATATAACAATACTTTATGCAGGCTACCTCTAATCTATTAAAAATTGTCCGAATTATGATTTTGTCATTTAATTTGCTATATTTGCAAAACAATTACAAATTTAAGGGATGAAATGATACTTGAAATTCGTTTGAGCAACTTCTTCTCAATTAAAGATGAGGTGGTACTGGATATGCAGGCAGCAAGCATACAGACAAAAAAGGCAAAGGAGCTTGAAGAAAATACATTTGTATGCGGTGATGAGCGGTTGCTTAAAACTGTTGCCATTTATGGTGCAAATGCGTCAGGAAAGAGCAGCCTTATCAAGGCTATTCGCGCTTGTGTGGGAATGATATTCTCATCTCATAATTACAATGAGAATACGATATTTGCCTTTACTCCGTTCAAATTCGGAGGCATTGGCAAGCCAAGTACATTCTTCATTCGCTTCCTCCTTGAAGGTATCGAATATGAATATTCTTTTGAACTCAATAAAGTTGAGATACTGAAAGAGGCACTTTACTATTATCCGAATGGCCGTCGTTCACTGGTATTTTCCCGTGATGAAACAAAGGGACCCGACAAAAAGAATATCTATGAATTCCGCTCGGTGATTCGCCGCCCTATGGATGTTGCTGCCAATACATCCAAAAAAACGCTTTTCGTGTCACGCGCCAGTCAGATGGATCGAGATACAGCAAAAGATGTTTTTCGATATTTCAATGAGCGTTTTATTTTGAATTATTTCGGATATAATTCGTTCTCTGTCGAGCGCTTGTTGAATGAGAACAAAGAACAGTTCCTTAATGTGCTGCGAATTGCTGATAGCGACATTGTCAAAATCGACAGCAGGCACGAGAATAAAGTATTTTCGACTGCAGTGATTGACCCTGCAGACAATCAAATATTGTCGGTAGAAGATATTCAGAAACCACAGCTGGTCATTACGACCTATCACAGAAATAACCCGGATGTTCCTTTCAACTTTTTTGCAGAAGAGTCTGATGGAACACAGCGTTTATTCAATATGATGCTGACAATCCTGGATATCGTCAAGAATAATAAAATCTTGTTGATAGATGAAATCGAAACGCAGCTGCATATAAAACTGGTAGAATATATTATCGGTTTGTTCAATAAAAGCGAATCGGCGCAGTTGATATATACTACACACAATACATACCTGCTTAATACCAACAAGTTACGTAAGGATCAGATATATTTTGTTAACAAACGGGATGACGGGTCCTCGGATTTGTATTCGCTGTTTGATTACAAAGATTTCCGTGACGGGCTGGATGCAGAAAAGGCATATCTGCAAGGTCGTTTTGATGCCATCCCGTATATTGACGAACAGACGGATAATTTTATAAAATAGAAACTGATATGGGACGACAAATAAGAAAATCCAAAGGCAAAACAATGAAGCCAAACTTCTTTGTTTTCTGTGAAGGGGAGTCTGAGGTTGCTTATATCAGCCACCTCCGTTCACAATACCGTGCGCCTATTCAAATTATCCCAAGAAAGAGCGATTCGAACATATCCGTTCGGTATATAGAGAATTGTAAACGGGAATATGTTGTAACCAAAAATGATAAAACATTCCTAATGTTTGACCTAGATGTGGACGGAATGCTGGAACACCTGCTAAGTATTCCAGATGCGATATTGATGGTGTCGAATCCATGTATTGAGTTGTGGTATTTGCTGCACTTTGAGAAGTGTCATGCCGAACTAACGCAAAACGTCTGCATCAAGAAACTGAAAAGACATCTTGAACACTACACAAAGGGAACTTTGGCATTAAATGAGAAACAGCAACTGTCTGAAAAAACATCAGAAGCAACGGCAAGAGCCAAGATGCTGGATACATATAATAATCCATCAACTACCATCTATAAAATGATAGAACTGCTGGAAAGTTTGTAATTTGAAGATTATGGAGAATAGGTAAATAACATTAGCTGATATCTTTCTTGACATCTTGTCAGAATCACAAGATAAAGGTGCAAAACTAATGGCAGAGCGAATAAAAGCAGCTATTAAATCGCCAGAGATATTGGAGCTGGTAAATATATGTGTTATAAATGCATTGGGATATAAATCAAAAATTAGCAGCAAAACCGTAGATAATGCAATTGATAGTATTGTCAGTTTTGTACACTCTGAAATTGATAGTAGTAATTTATCGGATAATGATAAAGAGAAAGAAAAGAATTCATACAAACACTTTGCAAAAAGTCTCGGTAAAATATTAAAAGAGAATTTACAGGTGGCGCAACAGCTAATATAAAAGAAGTAATTATGGACATCTATAATTGGGAATAATATTATTCAAGCAGTGGAATATTGGCAAGTAATCGGAGGACAGATTCGTATTCGTTGAGGCAAATCCATGCGCAAGACATCATATATCAGAATTATAGCACTATTAATAGGCAATACATGTAATGCATTGGAATGAGATTATCAGAACCCTCATGGCCAGTCCGAAGTCATACCACAGTTCCTTATGAAGGTCTACCTTGAAAGAAGCCTTCTTTTCCGCCCTAAAAGGTGATTTGTACCACACGCTGTTTCCACGCTGTATTACCGGTTCATATCCGAATCCGGCTAAAAAATCAACAAGTCTGATGTCCTTTGCTTCCTGTATGTTCATAACATCTCATTTTCATGGATTTGGGCAAAGAACCGCTTTATCTCTAAAACATGAAAAGCAATGGCATCAGATGTCATCAGAAATCATCAGATGACACAGGGCTTCTTCTATAGATATGATTTATATGAAAAACGGATACCGGTAGTATTATACGGTGTTTTTGTGAATTAACCGTAGAATATTGCCTGTTATTCGGAAAATAATCGTATTTTTGTAGTGTGAAAAGAACTTCTAAGGTGGATTATATGAATGATATAATTAATAAAGTTGCGTCTCTCGGAGGGACTATATCCACAACGGATATATCTCACCTGTCGGAATATAAACAGGTGTTGCGAGCTAAAGAACGTGGCGATTTGATAAGATTGCGTCATGGGGTATATGCTGCTCCTGAGGCATTGCTAAACACGATGATAGACGTGGAGAGGATAATACCGAATGGTGTTTATGCCTGTACAATGCCTGGACATATCATCAACTGTCTACGACAGTCCCGCCTGCTTTTTGCATAGCCATTGCCAATAAAAGGAAAGTAGTGCTTCCACACGCCCTGCCTATAGAACTTTATTATTGGAAAAAAGAGAACTTGGAGTTTGGGATTATGGATGCGGATATATCGGGATATAAAGTTCATATTACTGATATGGAACGAAGTGTTTGTGATGCGGTGAAGTATCGGAACAAGATTGGTCTGGACGTTTGCGCGGAAGTAATACGTACTTATCTGAAAAAGCCGAACCGTAATCTCGCCCGTTTGCAGGATTACGCCAAGCGCCTAAGAGTGTTTAACACGTTGAAAAATTATCTCGAAATCGCAATAGAATAAGATAATGGGAAAGAAAAACTATGACAAGTCTGTAAAGACACGCTTGCTCAACCTCATGAATGAGACAGGCTATAAATACATGGTATCTTCTGGCAAGATACTTCAACGAGAGACTGCTTTGCAGGGCTTCTGTAAGCCAGTACAAGGACAAATTCTTGTTGAAAGGCGGTTCTTTGCTTTATGCCATGAATGGACTTGAGGCTCGTCCTACGGTTGATGTGGGTTTATGGCGGACAGGATCAGTTGTGGCTGGGATTTCCTGGCTCGTGTATTCCAAGAAATCCTGGGTATCGTATGCCATGAAGATGGGGTGTCATTTGACGCAGGAAGTATCAAAATAGAACCGATTACAGTCGAAAAGAAATATCCTGGTACAAGATTCTATTTTACTGCCCATCTTGCTGATCGAACACGGAGGCTATAGCAATATGTATATGGATTCAATAAAATACAACGAAATCACCCAGGTTAACCGTGCTTCCCGTAAAGCATACGAGCAGATTCAGTCCGAAGGAATTAAAGATGTATATTATTTGTCCCGCGAAGATCTGAACATACCATCCGGTGGTTGGGTTGACTATGTGCACCCGTCCGACTTCGGAATGCAGCAACAGGCGGCAGCTGTAGAAAGAAAGGTCCGGGAAATCCTGCATATTCCTTTAGGCAGCCTGACAACAACCATTCCCGTCACCCAACGCCGGGAACCGAACATGTATGAATGGCAGGCTCGTCACCGCGCTTTTCTGGAGCAGGTACGCAACCATCCGCCTAAAGCTGTAATCTTAGGCAATTCGATCACCCACTATTGGGGTGGCGAACCAGAACACCGCAACAAGAACGGACGAGAGGCCTGGGAAAAGGTCATGAGACCTGCCGGTTTCCAGAACCTAGGCTGCGGATGGGATCGCATCGAAAATGTGCTTTGGCGTGTATACCACGGAGAACTGGACGGCTACAAAGCAGGAAAAGTCGTCTTGATGATCGGCACGAACAACTGTGGCCTGAACAGCGACAGGGATATCGTCGAAGGTCTCCGCTTCCTCCTTTCCGCCATCCGTCAGCGACAACCGGAAGCCTCCGTCAAAGTGATCGGCATCCTTCCCCGCCGTAATCAGGAACAATGGGTAAGGAACATTAACTTCGATATTAAGGAGATGGTGGAAACGGAAGGTTACGAATTTGCCAATCCGGGAACTGCCCTATTGCTGCAAGACGGCAAAATAGACGAAAGCCTGTTTATCGGTGACGGCCTCCATCCGAATAACAGAGGATATGAATTGATTGCCGGAGAGATCGCATCCTCCAACAAAAGTTTTTGAAAAATAATCCTGCATTCCTTTACCTGTATAGCGGAATATTTCGCATTCACGTTATTACAGATGAAGGGAATGATATAATTCGGGATATTCAGTCAATGAGCTAAAATAAAATGGTTTGTTTACTGAATGTCCCCTTTTAATACAGAGCCTTTGGGGCTTTTTCCTGCAACTTTTCGAATTTTTTCCGGTAGGAAAGTGGGCTTATACCTGTTTTACTCTTGAAAAAGCACGAGAAGTAGTTGGCCGACCCGAAATTTAACTTCATTGCAATGTCTTGGACCGACATTTCCGTATTGTCCAGTAATTTTTTGATATTACTAATTTTTTGTTGTAAAATGTATTGATGGATGGTGATTCCGGTGTATCGCTTGAATGATTTCCTGAGATTGGAATAGCTCATGTTGATGGATTCGGCAATGTCTTCCGGTGTTAATTTGTCGTAAATGTTTTCTAGAATCAGTACGCATGCCTCCTGTATCTTCTGCAGAGAAGCTGGTTCACAATCATAGTTTTTGTTGATCGAATAGATATCGCCGATCATATGCATCATAATTCCCGCCATGACAGCTTGAAATCCGGGTGACTGTGCCTTGGCATAGTCAAGCATTTCAAGAAAATGCTTGACTATTTGTTCGTTTATGCCGATGTGGATAATGGGATCATTAGGTTGGAAAATCTTATTGAGTAATTTATTAAAATATTCTCCTTGGAAAGTTACAAAATATTCATTCCATCCGATGTCTTTTGCCGGTCGGTATGTATGCCATTCTCTGGGAAACAAAAGGAAAACATCTCCTTTAGTTATTTTTTTTTCGGAACAGTTGCCGGACTGAAATGTTCCTCTCCCTTTTGTAATATAGATTAAGGAGAATTCGTCTAAGATTCGTCCTCGTTCGGGATTGAAGGTGTATCCGAATGGATGGCCTTTTGGAGGATAGCTGTCTAGAAACTTGGTGGATTGGAATCCTATACTGCTCACCGACATTTTCCATATGTCTTTATCTTTATTGTTTGCTAAGTATTTGACAATGTTGTGTTTATTGTAGTCTACATTCATTTTTTTTGTTTTTAGTATTTTTTATCTATTTGCATAAATCTCAGAATAACTTTTTTATTTAATATCCACCTGTCCTCAGTTTTAGTTTGTTCCCTTTATTGATGAGGAATCGGGAGCGGTCTGTTAGAGTAGATAAGAGCGTCATTACAGTGGATTTGAGCATTGGAATCGGGATTCAGCCATTTGAATGTAACGATATGTTTTCCTTCTGGCAACTGATATTTCCAGAACAGGTCTACACGATGATTTTTCCCGGTTGGTAGAACAGCCCTTTCAATGATTTTTCCGTCAACATACATTTCTACTTGAGCAACATAGTTTTTAGCTCCCCGGATGTAGCCCGTGAAAACGATACCTGTCCCTTCGAAAGTAAATGAGCCGAGGTGTCTTAGTTCCTTCCGGATTTCCTGACGGCCAATTGGGAACATGCCTTCGAATGCTTGTTCAAAACGGACTGGAACAGGTGTCTGGCAGACAATAGTAATATTGTCTCCACTGATGCTGCCACCGTTGCGTTTGATCATCTGCAATGCATGTTTGAAAGAGGTTTGGTAGGTCTGGTTTAAAGACATATCTGTATAGGCAAAATTGAGGTTCTCTACTTCACGCAAGTTTTTCATCCAGTATTCGGGAATCTGGCTATATCCTTGTATAGTGGCCAGAATGCCTGCTGCAGATGCTGGATTGCAGTCGGAGTCTTGTCCGCAGCGTGTTGAGATATCCATAGTTTTATAAAAATCACCCTCTCCGTACAGCAATCCCATAACTACGTATGCGCAATTGATGACGGCATCAATATTGTATGGAAGTAAAGTCCCTTCAGGACAGCCGATATCCTGATTCCATTTTTTTTCACATTCAGCCCATGTTTGTTTCCAGTCGTTTGGATATTGTCGATGCCATTGGATTACATCGTTCATACACTGGTGGAAGCGGCTGTTTTCTGGAATGGTTTTCAAGGCTTCTTGGACTACTATGTTAATGTCATCGGAAATGAAAGCAAGCGAATACATGGCACCTATATAGACCCCACCATACCATCCATCGCCATAATTCATGATATGACCGATCTTATCTGATATTTCGGAAGCTGTATTTGGCATACCTGGTGTCATTAAGCCAGCAAAATCGGCTTCGATTTGGTAATCGATATCATCGGCATGTGGGTTATTCAGCCAATGTCCGGAAGCAGGAGGCATAATGCCGTTTAAAATGTTGTAGCGTGCTGCCTGATTGGCGTGCCAAAGTCCATAGTCTGCGTGAGCAAATGCGTGTGCGAAAGAGTCGACTGGAGCGTCTATTCCCAAACGGTCGAAGACCTCTACGAATGTCAAATCCATATAGATGTCATCAAACAATCCGGGAGCATGCTTGAAATAGTTCTTGATACACCCATCTGCATAGCTAATCGGGACGTAGTCTTGAATCATGGCGCTTCGATAACGGAATTCAGTCGGACCTCCGTATGCTACGCCGATCGTTTGTCCAGCCCAGCCACCTTTGATTTTGTCTAATAGCCTTTCTTGGCTAATCGTATAGGTTTGAGGAAGACTATCTGTTTTTTCCAATGTCTGTTGTGAGCAAGAAAGCATTCCTGTTGCAAACCCAATTGCTAAAAAGAGTAGGATTTTGTTCATCATAAGATATGTTTTTAGTGTTATTGTATTAAAATATAAAATTTAGTTAACGATGAAACAAAGATAATAAAAAGGATTCTTCTCTTTTGTTTAAAAATAGACGTGAAAAGATAAACTCAATAATAACATTTAAGAGGTGAATGATATATATATAGTTGAAAAATAATTTGTTATAAAATATTATTTCCTTATCTCACTAAGATAAGAAAATGGATGTGGTGTCAAAAAAGAAAGGATTTATGTCAAAAAAAATAACAAATGACAAAAAAGATTTTTTCTAAGGAAAGTCATAGAAGTTTGATTTATTCGAATGGTCAAAAAACTGTATAAAAATACCATTCTTTATGGTTTTGTTTTTTTTTTAAAATGAATATTTGCAAATAATGTTTAACTTTAATGATAGTAATTATGAAGAGTCGGATTCTATTGTTTTTGGGTCTTCTATCCTGTATAGGATTGCAGATGTTTGCCCAAGTCTCTGTTTCAGGGAAAGTAGTTGATGCAGGTGGAATAGAAATGCCTGGTGTTAATATTGCAATTAAAGGAACGATGGTCGGTACGATGACAGGTGCTGATGGTACGTTTACTTTATCAAGTATTCCAGGTGGAAAAGATGCCGTATTGGTTTTTTCGTTTATCGGTTTTAGGTCCCAAGAGGTGAAAGTGGGAAATCAGACGTTTATTAATGTCAAATTAGAAGAAGATACCGAGCAACTGGAAGAAGTTGTTGTTATCGGTTATGGAACGGCTCGGAAAAAAGATCTTTCCGGCGCAATTTCAAATGTGCAGATGACAGATGAACTTGCTGCTCTGCCAAATCCGAACGTAATGGGGTCCTTATCTAGTAAAGTGGCAGGTTTCCGTTACTCTCCTACCAATAGTGCGGGGGGAGATAACTTCAGTAGTCTGAATATCCGTGGTAAGAATGCAATTCCTGCTGATGTTTCAGCTGGCCAGCAAAGTGTCAATCAGCCGTTGTTGATAGTCGATGGCGTGATTAGTTTTGGTTCAATCAATGAAATCAATACGAATGACATTCAGAGTGTAGACGTGCTGAAAGATGCTTCTGCTGCGGCAATTTACGGTTCACGTGCTGCTAATGGTGTGATCATTATTACGACTAAAAGAGGATTGAGCGAAAGGCCGGTAATCAATGTGAACTCGAGTTGGAACTTTTCCGGTTGGTCTCGTATGCCGAAAATGGTGACGGATGAAGAAAAATTCTTCCGCAACCGTTTCTATGCAAAACAGGCAGGCGGTAGTATTCCTTCTGATGCTGTCTGGTCATCTGATTTTGATAGAGCTCAGTTGATGAATACGGTTGAGTATGATGCTTATAATGAGGGTGTTTATACAGACTGGCTGGATGAAATCTCACGTACCGGTTTTGGCCAAAAGTATGACGTGAGTGTTTCCGGTCGTTCAAAAATTGTGAACTATTATATTTCAGGTGATTATACGCGCCAAAAGGGTATTCGTAAAGGGGATGATTATGAAAAATATAACATCATGACCAAGTTGGATATTCAGGCAAAGGAATGGTTGAAAATTGGTTTGAAGGGGAATTATTTAGGTGCTAAAGAATGGGGAGTTCCTGCTCGTATTCAGAACGCCACTTGGATGACACCCTATTCTTATACGCATGCGCGTCAGCCGGGGTACGAGAATTGGCCGAATTCCAGACCTGACGGCAATTCTGCCAGTCCGTTTTGGGGATCTGGTGCTGGTGACTCTCATTTGTGGACAGATGATCAGAAGCGTAATTATAACATCAATGGTGTTGCGTATGCACAGGTAGATTTTCCATTTCTACAAGGGTTGTCTTATCGTATTTCATTGAATGCCCGCCGTAATTCAGCTATGCGTGATGTTTTTAATGATCCTCGTATTTGGGTGAATACGGACAATACTGCTGATATGGACAATCCGGATAAATTTGGGGTGAATGTTGAAGGTTATTCCTATACACAACTTTCTTCTACCTGGAACGTAGATAACATCTTTACATATACGCGTGATTTTAAAAACCATCATGTGGATGCCATGATTGGTTATACACGTGAAGCATCCAACAGCGAATTGCTCCGTACCGATTTTAAGGGATTTTCTGTTCCAACTACGTTAGGGGTTTATAAACAGGACTTGGCTAATACACGTACAATTCGCCGTGAACGTACAAGTAGTTCTGCCATAGGTATATTGACTCGTGTTAATTACAATTATAAAAGTACTTACTATGCGAATTTCACGTTTCGCCGTGATGGTTATTCAGCCTTCTCTGCTGGTAACAAGTGGGGTAACTTCTATGGTGCCTCTGCAGCTTGGGTGTTGAGTAACGAAAATTTTGTCAAAGACAACGCGGATTGGTTGGATTATCTGAAGCTCCGTTTCTCTTGGGGACAGAACGGTAGTCGCTCCGTTTCTCCGTATGCGACGATTGGTTCGGTTGGAACCACTTATACTTGGTTTGGAGATTCTGCTTCCGGTAGTGCTTTCGGACTGGTTCCTTCTTCCTTGCCGAACCGTTCTTTAACATGGGCGACTGTTGAAAAGTTTAATGTAGGTATTGATTACAATGTATTGGCCGGTCGTTTGGGAGGTGCCGTTGATGTATATGCGGGTAAAACGACCGATATGTTGATGGATCGTTCTGTTCCGTATCCTACCGGTTTCCAGACTGCTAAAGCAAATGCTGGTAAAGTGACGAATAAAGGTATTGAAATCACATTGAATTCTGTGAATATTGATGGTGATGGTAAGGAAAAGTTCCGGTGGGAAACTAATGTGGTATTTGATTTGAACCGTAACGAAATCAAGAGCTTGTATGGTAAGAACTACAAAGGTGAAGAAGCGGATGATGTGGCCAATGCGGTTGCCTACGGTTTTGATAGTTACTATGCTTTAATTATCGGCAAACCGATCGGTGCAGCATATGATTTGAAGAAAGTTGGGGTTTTCCAGAGTCAGGAAGAAGTTGATAATTATGTGGACAAGGATGGTAATAAGATCATGCCGAATGCGGTTCCTGGTGATTTGAAGTTCGAAGATTTTAATGAGGATGGCAAGATTGATGCCAATGATCGTCAGTATTTGGGATCAATGGACCCGTTGTTCACAATTAATTTAGGGAACACATTGAGTTATAAAAACTTCTCTTTGTATTTCAACTTTCGTTGGATGCAGGGCAATGATACTCATTTCTTAGGCTATAATCCGCACGCTTACAGTATAGGTGGTAGTGGTGCCCAGCTGGATGCAGTTGATCCTTGGACCCCGACAAATCATACCAACGATTATCCTCGTTATGGATACAATAACTCTTTGAACTATCAGTACTGGAGTCCGCGTTCCTTCTTAAAATTGAAAGACTTGGTATTCTCTTATAATTTTGATCAAAAATTGATTAAACCTTATGGAATCGAAGGCCTTCGTTTGTATGTCTCCGGTACAGATTTGTTTACAATCACAGGCTGGACAGGTTTGGATCCTGAAGATGGGGGTACGATTGCGGGTGGCCCTACATCCAGCAGTATGGGTAGTAAAGGAACCTATCGTACATTCACAGCCGGCATTAACTTGACATTCTAATAGTAAATAAAAAAGAATTACGTATGAAACTCACGAGATATTTTTTTGTAGTAGCTGTTAGTACAGCATTGGCAACCGGTTTGACCGGGTGTTTAAGCCAAGATGAATTTTTGGAAGAGCATTCTTATAAATTCGATGACCAGACATTTTATCAATCAGAATCAGATATGGAATTGGCTCTTAACGGTTGTTATCGCCAGATCCAGTCTTTGATGATGGGGCAGACGCATGGATCTCACTCTTGGATGATTGGGGGAATCGGATTGGACACATATAGTCAAAAAGGAGGAAATGATCATTTTTCAAATTGGAATACATTGACTTCTGAAAGTGGATATACACGTCATTGGTATGATAATTTGTTCAAGTTGATCAACCGGGCCAATACTGTCATTGATATGATAGACGAACGTGTTAATATCCAATATTCTTCTGAAGAGAAGAAACTGGCTATCCGTGCAGAGGCTGTATTTTTCAGGGGATGGGCGTATCGTGTATTGGCCGGTATGTATGGCAATGTGCCTATTCTGGAACACCATGCGACAGAAATTACTACGGGATATACACCAAGTAATCGTCAAACTGTATGGGAATTCTGTAAGAAGGATTTTGAATATGCTGCAGTTAATCTGCCAAAGACAGCCTCTAAACCGGGCAAGCTTACACGAGCTGCCGCTGATCATTATTTGGCGGAAATTAGTTTAGCATTAGGGGATTTTGATAATGCTGTGGCTGCCTCTACTCGTGTTATCGATGGTACGGACGGAGATTATCACTTGATGACGACTCGTTTTGGTTCTCGTGCTGGAGAGGCCACCGATCGTTATGGTAATTCATTGGCTGCTCCCGCTGGTGCTTATTGGGATCTTTTCCGTGAAGGTGGCAACCAGAACTCAACAGATAACAAAGAAGCTATTTGGGTTTGCCAATATAATTATGGAACTTACTCTACCGGTGGCGGCGGTAATGAATGGTGGCGTATTAATGCCAATAATATCGAGTCGGTTTGGATGTCTACGACTGTTCGGAATGATACGAAAAAACGCACTTTGTCAAATGGAACTCAGATATATTTATGGGGTGACAATGTGGCTTGTTTTCAACCAGGTATTATGGGTAGTGCGAAATCGAATGTACCGAGTGCGAAAGATCGCTATGAAGCGAATATTGCCCGTGACTCGATGGGGGGGAATGTGGCTTATCAAGGAACCGGTATTATTCCAACCTATTATGTACGGGATCGTTTATGGGAAGAGTCTTGCAAAAATGGTAAGGTAGATTTTCGTGGTTCTGAGGTCATGATTCAGCGAAACTGGTATACGCCGGGGGGAACGCGTTGGCTGGATGAAAAAGCTGCTGCTTATGCACGGGCAGAAAAGGCTAGAGGCACGGCCGATGAGGCGGCTTATGCTATTACGGCTTCTGATACAGTTGAAATTTTCCCTCGTTTTTGGAAATTTTCTGATGACAGACATCCGAACGGTGACAACAAAGCCTATGACTGTGATTGGTATATGTTGCGTATAGCTGAAACTTATCTGATTCGTGCAGAAGCTTATTTGGCATTGGGAGAAAAGTCGAAAGCTGCTGCTGATATCAATGTATTGCGTGATCGTGCTAATGCATCTTATTGTACAGCTGCCGATATCGATATTGACTATATTTTGGATGAACGTGCTCGTGAGTTGTTGGGAGAGGAAAACCGTTGGATCACGTTGAATCGTTTATCTGTCAATCCGAATGCAACGTATATTAGCGATTGTCATCCGATTCAGGATGAAACGACGGGTAATACGATGTATGATCGCGCTCGCAAATATGCTTTCGGGTATGAAAACTTGTCTGGTTCTAATCAACCGCGCGAATGGGATCCAGTAGAAAAACGGTATATTTCCAACTTCCATCCGTATAATTATCAGTATCCGATTCCGACGCAGGTAATTCAGTCTAATACAGGTATTGAATATCCGCAGAATACTGGATATTAATAAATTGGAAAATAATAATATTAGAAAAGAAAGGGTGGTAAAAATGCTGCCCTTTCTTGTTTATGTTGAACATCGGAAAAGTGAATACAAGTGGGAGATGTATATGTGGATGTTGTGGATAAAGAATAGGAAAAAAGAGTTTTTGGAATATCGGTATGTTTTTCTTTGGGACTCGTTCTCCCTGTTAAAAATATTAGAAAATGAAGCGAAAAAAAATAATTGTTGGAAGGATAGGATTTATTGCAATAGGTTTGTTCTTGCTGAGCCTGTATCTAAAAGAAACTTTTCAGTATGCTTTTTTTAATCGGGAACAGCAACAATTATTTCTTTTTGATTCCGATTATGTATCGGGCCTGCTTTTGCAGCCAGGTGGGGTGGCACTTTGCTTGTCCCGTTTTCTTGTCCAGTTTTTTTATTCAACTGTTTGGAGTGTCTCTTTGACTGCGCTTTTGCTTCTTTCTATCATCTTGGCAAGTATGGGGATTTTGCGTAAGTTGGGAGGAAAATGGTTTTTGGCCCCTCTTGCGTTTTGTCCGGCGGGGACTTTGATTTTGTCTTTGTTTGATCCTTGCTTTTTTTATGAAGGGCTGATTGCCTATGCTATGGCTATGGTTGGCCTTTATCTTTATTTGTCTACAGCCAGAGAAACTTTGCGAATGCGATTGTGTCTGGGGGGGGCGATTGCGTTTATTCTGTTTGGGTTGGCAGGAGCGGTTGCCTCTTTGTTCGCATGTTGTGCCTTTTGCTGTGATTTGGCTGGAAAGAGCAAAAAAAGTCTTTGTTCGCTGTCTTATGTTCCATTTACATTGTTATTGGCTTGGGGAGCTGTGCGCAGCGGCGTGATGGCTCAAATGGAACGAGGATGTACTTCTGCCAATTATTATGAATGGACATTAGAAATGCCTGTTTTCCATCATATCAGTTGGGTGGCACTGTTGCTTCTTCCGTTTGGGGTTGTGGTGGGGCGAATGTCGCTGTTGCATGGTAAATGGTTGCAAAGGATTGTTTTCTTGTTGCTTTTGACAAGCGAAATAGGACTTTTTTCCTTCTTGCAGGATCGGAGGATGAATCAGGTTCGAGTTTCTTTTGAACAATATCGATATGAATATTATACTGTTATGAAACAATGGAAAGATCTGCAACGGGAAGCTTCTAAGCGTATTATGCACTATCATGATGCGAATTATTTGAATCTCTCTTTGGCAGAGCAGGGAGTGCTGCTTGACCATTTGTTTACTTATCCTCAATATGGTCCGCAATCGCTTGTTTATATCCCGAATAATAAATCAGCCGATGTCCGTTTGGCTCATTTGTGGTTTGCGATGGGAAATATAGCTGCTGCTCAGAATGTGGCTTTTAACTCTTTATTCGCGTTGAATGGATATAATCCGACCATGCTTCAGATGTTGGTGCGGATTGAACTGATGCGAGGGAATTATCTGGTTGCGTTGAAGTATATAACCTTGTTGGAAAAAACAGTGCATTATGCCGGTTGGGCCACTGCTCAACGTCGTTTTTTGTTTGATGATGAAGCTGTGGAGCAAGATCCTTCTTTAGGCACTGGACGTGCCTCTTTCCCCTTGGATGATTCATTTGTTCTTTTGGCGTCTCCTATGGACGATCTTTATAAAATCGTAGCGGTTAATCCTGCGAATTCAAATGCGATGCAATATGCACTTGCTTATTTGCTTTTGGCGAAAGACTTTAATCATGTGCAATCGTTCGTCGATACTTATTATGGAACTCCGGCTCTTCAGTATTTGGCCGAACCGGTACAGGAGGCCCTGCTTTTCTTTTCAGATTATTATCATACATTGGAGGAGGACTATGCTCTCCGACATGGTATCTCGAATGAGCAGTTATCCGCTTACCAACAGGTTGATTGGGAATACTGCAAGGCACATGGTGTCGAATCGTCCACATTGGATCGGTTTGTGCAGTTTAAGAAAGGATATGAACAAGTACGACAAGGAGCTCCTCGTTCCTTGTTGGATGGTTTCAAGCATACATTTTGGTATTATTTACTTTTTGCTGAGATTGGATGATGGAAACAAAGATTAATTGGATGATATGTCTGCTTGCAGGACTGTTGTTTGGAGCCTGTAGTGGAAACAGACCCGTACAAATACAAGGAGTGTTGGAGGCTGACCCTGATATATTTCCGGATTATAAGGGTGTGACGGTTCCGATGAATATCGCCCCATTGAATTTCTCCTATTTAGGGAATGAACCTTGCCGGTTGGTCGTTGAAGTGGCAGGGCATGAGCTGATGCAGATGGAGGGCAGACGAGGGCTTTTTTCATTTCCGGTTTCCGATTGGAAGGATTGGATGGGTCGATACGCTGGTGACTCGCTTCGTCTGACTGTTTTAGCGTATCAGTCGGATCAGTGGAAGCGTTACCGCTCTTTTTCAATCTATATAGCCCCAGATTCAATAGATTCTTATCTTTCTTATCGATTAGTTCCTCCTGGATACGAAGGTTGGAGGGAAATGGGAATCTACCAGCGTGACCTTTCTGATTATGAACAACGTCCTATTTTGGAAAATCGTCTGACAAAAGGTAATTGCGTGAACTGTCATGCCTATTGTGAGCGTGATCCGTCACGTATGATGTTCCATGCGCGTGCGGATTTGGCTGGTACGTTGATTCTGCAGGACGGTTTGGTTGAAAAGCTAGATGTGCAAACAGAGCAAATGGGTTCTTTTGTTTATCCGTATTGGCATCCTTCGGGTGATTATATTGCTTTTTCCATGAACAAGACTCGCCAAAATTTCTATAGCCATGATCCCGATAGGGTGGAGGTCTATGATACAGCCTCGGATGTGGTGATATATAGTGTGAAAGATCATAAAATAATGACTTCTCCTTTGTTACGATCTACTTGTGCTTTTGAAACATTTCCGACTTTTTCACCGGATGGGCATTTTTTATATTTTTGTTCAGCGGTTGCGGTCGATTCGCTGCCCCAGAATTGCAGGCAAGTGAAATACAGTCTTTGCCGGATAGCGTTCGATTTCCAAAACGAACGTTTGGGAGAAGTTGTCGACACGCTTTACAACGCGCGTATGGAAGGACAAAGTGTTTCTTTTCCGCGTTTGTCTCCTGACGGACGTTTCTTGGCTTTTACACTTCATGATTTTGGTAATTTTTCTATTTGGCATAAGGAAGCTGACCTGTATATGCTTGATTTGCTTACTTCCAGAAAATATCCTTTGGATGTTTTCAATTCGGAAGAGGCGGAGAGCTATCATTCTTGGAGCGGTAATGGTCGTTGGATGGTGTTCAGCAGCAGGCGGATTGATGGACTTTATACACGTCTTTTTATTGGCTATGTTGATTCGGAAGGGGTGGGGCATAAACCGTTTTTGCTGCCCCAGAAGGATCCTTTAACCTACTATGACGCGTTAATGTTTTCGTATAATATACCGGAATTGATGCGGTCAGCAGTCACAGTGGACGCCTGTCGGCTAGCCGGTTGTTTGAGAAGCGGAAAGAAATCAAATTTGAGGTGATAAGTGAATCGGTGGAGTGTTTGGGCGAATATAGTTGTAAATGCCGTGCTTGCTTCGGAGAAAATTTCTTGTAGTGAATAATATGGCTCTGTTCAGGAGTTTCGTTTCAATGAAGAAGGCAAATATGGAACTTTGTAATTGACAAACACTCATTTCTTTGTCCTTTGCAGCATTGATGCTGAAATGGCAGACATAGAGAGAAAAATGCGGTTATAAGATCCGCCTCTTTAGACATCGGTAGAGTGGTTTCCTATTTTGGGGATTGGGTGACGGCATATAATTGGTACTTGCTTGTTTCGCTTATGTCATTCGATATAGACATGAAGGAGGTCTCTTTTTGCCAGAAATGTAATGATTAGTATCAAAAGGATAAGGCGAACTGTGGAATATTGTGGATAATTTTGGCTGTAATGTTACTAATGCCATTGAATAATATATAATGATATGGAAATAATTTGGAAAACAATTCAATTGAGTTGTCTCTTTTTTTCTTTTGCAGAGTTTTTTGTTCAGGACAAAAGATTTTTTAGTGAGAGACTTTGGGGCGAAAGCGGATGGAATTACGTTGAATGTGGCGACAATTCAGAAAGTTATTGATTTCTCCCATGAACAGGGCGGAGGTCGTGTTGCGTTTACTCTTGGTGATTTTGTGACAGGCTTGATCTATCTGAAATTAGGTGTAACAAAATGTGAAGTTGTCCGCAAAAGAAAAAGACTATCGTCCTGCGATTGTCCTTGATGATGTGCACAATAGAACATTTAAGAATGTGAGCGCTAACGTTCCTGGATAGAAACGTTATTATTTATGTTCGTGACAATTTTTCAAAAATCAGGAAATTATTTTTTATCTATAAATTTTTATTATCAATAAATGAAGAAGTCTGTATTTATATTAGGATGTACATTGTGGGGTGTCTCTTTGTCCGCACAAAATGAAAATGTACAGTATCAACTGCTGGAGGGATATTCTTCCTCTCGTGCTTTTAATCCGAAACACATTGCAGTGCCAGATTTGCCAGGATATAAAACTCTGAAATGTGATTTCCATTTGCATACCTATTATTCGGATGGACATGTCACTCCTGAAATGCGTGTATTGGAGGCTTGGGCTGAAGGACTAGACGCTATTTCAATCACAGATCATCAGCCAGTGCCTCGTTCTCACACGGAAACGAAGGATTGTAATGTCTCTTACAATAAAGCCTTCCCAATGGCTGAAAGTAAAGGAATTACGCTGATAAAGGGGTTGGAGATTACAGGGAGCGATCCTGTTGGACACTTGAATGTCCTTTTTATCAAAGACTGTAATGACTATATGCCGAAAAAAAGAAATTTTTCAGAGACTGAAGCTGACAGCCTGATTGAAAAAGCTGCTGCGGAGGGCGCTTACATTACAACGAATCATCCTGGGTGGCCAGATAAGAACAGCGAATTGCCTGCTTATATTGTTCGTCATATCGAGCAAAAGCGGATTCAGGGTATTGAGATATTCAATAACGAAGAGTTTTATCCGCGTGCTATCGATTATGCAGACCAGTATAACTTGGCTTATATTGGAGCAACGGATGCTCATTATCCAATGGATTTCCTGTTTGACTTGAAAAAGAAATTCCGTACATTGACGTTTGTTTTTGCAAAAGAAAATACGCCAGAAAGCATTAAGGAGGCCCTTTATGCGGGTCGTTCAATCGCCTATGCTGATCAGAAATTGGCAGGAAAAGAGAACATGTTGAAATTGTTTTTACGTTCTTCGTTGAAAGTACTTTCTTATGAGGAAAGGAATGGAAAGTTCCATGTCCGTCTATTGAATGAAAGTGATATTCCTTATCTATTAGATAACGGCGTTTTAAGTGATCGTATTCGTATTCCGGCACATGCTGTTTGTGATATGACTCGTCCTCTTTCTCAATTGACACAGCCTTTCCGTGTGACAAATATGTATATCTCGTCTACTGAACGTCTAGAAATACCAGTGTCCTATCTGTTGGCTTCAAAGGAAATGCCAGAAATGCCATATGTTGATGAGCGGAAGGTCTCGTTTGTCAAAGAAGGCTTGTCAATAGTTTTGTCTTGCGGTGAAGGTGATACCTATTATACACTGGATGGAACTGAGCCTGAATTTGGTAGTGCTTCCCGTTGTGAAGGTGCGATCATACTGGATGCTCCTTGTAAATTGAAAGCTTGTACCTATAAGGATGGAAAGCCCAGTCGTGTATATGAACGTTATATCGGTTTCTCACGTGCTATCAAATGTAAAGGAAGGCGACAGGGGGTATCTTATCGCTATTATGAAGGTAACTTCAAATCTGTGAGTGATTTGGAGAAGATTGGTGAAATGAAGGCAAAGGGAGTGAAATCTTATTTAGAATTTGAGGATGATTTCAGAAACGAGGATCATTTTGGCTATGTGTATGAAAGCTTTTTGTCCGTCCCTGTTTCAGGAGCTTATGGTTTCTCCTTGAAAAGTAATGACGGTTCGGACCTGTTTATTGGAGGCGTTCGTGTAGTTGACAATGATCGGGCTGTCGGCTATGTGGAAGCAAATGGGTTTGTCTATCTAGAAAAAGGGTGTCATCCTTTGAAGCTTCGTTACTTTGACGGGTATAGTGGCGAGTATTTGCTGATGGAGTGGATTTGTCCTAAACAAACCTATGGGGAAACTGTCTCTGCCTCATGTCTTTTTGTTGAATAGAAATCTCGTCTTATCCAATATTAGCGAAGATAGTCTGTTTCTATAGTTTGATTTTGGGCGTATTTGGATCGATGAATGATTATCGGTAGTTAGAATTATCTGTTTGAAAGTGTTACAGAACCTTTCAAAAAATATAGTGAAAGAGGTTGTATCGTAACATGTTACACGACACAGCCTCTTTTATTCGTTATACAGAAGTTTTTTTGTTTATTTATTCGGATTGACTATACATACAGAATCCTTTTGCGATCTTTTTACTGAATGTCCCTTGTTAGGTTTAAAAAAATCTTATTTGAATTTAAAAATCTAATGAGCGAAAACTGTATCCAATTCCTTTATCCCTAATTTATTCGGAATACCGCTACCATAAACTATTTTTCTTTAGAATTATAAAAAACTATTTCCTTATACACCCTATAATATCCAGGCTTGTTGTCATTAAAAAGGGGATAAAGATTTGCTGCAAATTGATATTTTTTCCCTTGTCTAACTTCAATACCTATATCAGTCCATGCATTGTTGCCATTCAGTAGTAGCCATTGATTGTCTTCTTTACGTGCTACCATATAATCCTCTCCCAAAAACAGGACTTTGGAATTATTATTATTCAGACTCATCGACACGCTTTTTGTGTCTATCGGATAAAAAGCTTTGTCTGTTTTCATAGATATTTGCAGAGTATCCAAGAATGCAGGTGCCGTAAAAGGTGTTGCTGGCTGAACTCTTCCATGATTGACTGCCGAATAATTAACAACTTTTCGTCTGAACATTTCTTGAAAATGCTGTGAATTGTTCATTAATAATACTTCAATAGTATCCTGTTACCGATAAAGGATGATAGTCATATTCAGTTCGTAATGATAGAGAATCAGAATTTAAGGCTTCTCCTTGCGGAATATCCCGTGGTATAGGACTCAGTACTATATTTACAGGCCGTTCGAAAGAATTTTTATTTATTGGAATGATTTCAGGACTAAATGTGATATCTGATATAATATCTAATTCTCATAACGGAGAATCAAAAACGTCTTTTTTGAATGCTGATTTCAAAAGGGGCTGTCGGTATATCTGGAATAAACAGATACTTTATTCGTGCCCAACATCGCCTCTAAACAATGAAAACGCTGTTGCAGGGTGGTATCGGATTTAATAATGCTGTCTACATAAAGAGCATAATTCCTCTTACAAACGAATGCCGTCTGTTTTATCATCTTGTCCATTCTTGGAAGGGTAAGAATGACAAGAATTAAATAGTACTAATGATGTAAAGAGTAAATATTTTATGATTGTCATTTGTAGAGTCTAAAAGTTACCAGAATTGTATATTTTACCTTTATAGCCTTCCTTTACAATGTTCCGGGTAGCCTTTGAGAAGCATTGGATATTCTTTCTTTTCAATATTCTTGCGCTTATTGGTACAGTAAGCGGCAAGAATACAACATCCCATTAAAAATACAATTCCGACTCTCATAGGTAAAAGCTGCGAATCAATAATGGAAGTAAAAGCGGATGTATGCTCCATATAAATAGGACTTTATTGTTTTACTTAATTAAAAAATATAAGCAAGGGACAATTGCCAATATCTGTTTCTTGATTTGAAAATATCACCATCGAAAATCTGGTCTATGGCGTCATGCTTGTCTCCTCCGATATGGTGTCTGGCGGATTCCGTTAATCCGATGTTATAGTAGCAGCTCAGCATCAGATGTTTCATTATCTTCACGCCACCTCCGAGATTCAGACCGACTTCAGTGGAACGCCATCCCATAGAAGAAAGATCCTTGTCTATGGCATCTACGGCTATATGGACTAGTTTGCGTCCCCAATTGTCCTCATTTACTAAAAAGGAAAAAGAAGGTCCTATTCCTAAAAACAAGTCAAAGTTGTCGGACAACCCCATTTCCCATTTTAATTCTATGGGTATGTCGATACTTTGTGTCTTGATATCGGCACTGACGTCATTGGAGGTGTTTGTCAATTTCACTCCACGCTGTACATACAATAGGGAAAAATCCAAGGTTAGTCCATAGAAACCGGTCTGATATTGTAGCATGGGACCTACTTGAAAACCAGTCATATTCTCTGTTTTAACCCGGTTGCTTATACCTTGAATATCAGCTTTGTTTCCAAGCACACCGGCTTTCAATCCAAAATGGAGACCTTGAGCCATACAAGCAGCAGGACATAACCAAACTAAAAAAAATAACAGATAAATAGCTTTTCTCATTTTATGTTAAATAAATAGCATTATAATACAAAGATACTAATTTCAGTCAAGGCATTTTGGCATGGATTACGGTATTATTGGTGAAAAATCATTTTTTTGTGTTTTTTGCTTCAAGCAAGTTTCCGTATTGTTTCGTTTTCTTTTTCCTATTTAAATATATTACTAACTTTGCTTCTATATTGGAATGTGGTTTACTGTTGTATGATGTGTTTTCTATTATACGATATGACTATTTAATAAATGGTAAAAATGAATAAAGTAATATTTTGCGGAATGATGCCTGTTCTTTTACTGTTTTTTTCAAGAAAGTATATTAAGAATATTGATTTTCCCGAGATATTTGGTTTATCTTTATTCGGAGTTTCACGATAAAATAGTCTTTGATCTTGTCAAATTCGTTCTATTGGGTATATATCCTGACAATGCGCTATTTCATCAGTTAACACACAACCAACTTTCGAACAAGCCATCTTCTCTTTTGATGAAAATAAAGCCTACCCATGAACTTGATAAATTCACCGGCAGACTTATCTATAAGATAGATTTATAGTAATCGACTGCTCAACTACATCTTGTACATTCGATTTATCAGTAAGATGCACTCCATTGTAAGTACATATCAATTTTCATATACCAACTTGTCTCAGGGTTGTTTTTGAGTGGCAGTCTCGCTTTTTCCTGTTTATTCCTGCATTTTCCCGGAACTGTCCCGATTATTTTCTCCATCATCCGGCAGTAATTCCTAGAACCACTTTATATCCGAGACAGCAAAAACAGTGTCATCAGATGACACAGGGCTTCTTCTATAGATATGATTTATATGAAAAACGGATACTGGTAGTATTATACGGTGTTTTTACGAATTAACCGTAGAATATTACCTATTATTCGGAAAATAATCGTATTTTTGTAGTGTGAAAAGAACTTCTAAGGTGGATTATATGAATGATATAATTAATAAAGTTGCGTCTCTCGGAGGGACTATATCCACAACGGATATATCTCACCTGTCGGAATATAAACAGGTGTTGCGAGCTAAAGAACGTGGCGATTTGATAAGATTGCGTCATGGGGTATATGCAGCTCCCGAGGCATTGCTAAACACGATGATAGACGTGGAGAGGATAATACCGAATGGTGTTGTATGCCTATACAATGCCTGGACATATCATCAAGTGTCTACGACAGTCCCGCCTGCTTTTTGCATAGCCATTGCCAATAAAAGGAAAGTAGTGCTTCCACACGTCCTGCCTATAGAACTTTATTATTGGAAAAAAGAGAACTTGGAGTTTGGGATTATGGATGCGGATATATCGGGATATAAAGTTCATATTACTGATATGGAACGAAGTGTTTGTGATGCGGTGAAGTATCGGAACAAGATTGGTCTGGACGTTTGCGCGGAAGTAATACGTACTTATCTGAAAAAGCCGAACCGTAATCTCGCCCGTTTGCAGGATTACGCCAAGCGCCTAAGAGTGTTTAACACGTTGAAAAATTATCTCGAAATCGCAATAGAATAAGATAATGGGAAAGAAAAACTATGGCAAGTCTGTAAAGACACGCTTGCTCAACCTCATGAATGAGACAGGCTATAAATACATGTATCTTCTGGCAAGGTACTTCAACGAGAGACTGCTTTACAGGGTTTCTGTAAGCCAGTACAAGGACAAATTCTTGTTGAAAGGCGGCTCTTTGCTTTATGCCATGAATGGACTTGAGGCTCGTCCTACGGTTGATGTGGATTTTATGGCAGACAGGATCAGTCGTGACAGGGATTTCCTGGCTCGTGTCTTCCAAGAAATCCTGGGTATCGTATGCCATGAAGATGGGGTGTCATTTGACGCAGGAAGTATCAAAATAGAACCGATCACAGTCGAAAAGAAATATCCTGGTACAAGATTCTATTTTACTGCCCATATGGATACCATAGCTTATAATATGTCTGTAGATATTGGCTTTGGTGATGTCGTCATTCCACATCCAACAACTATAGACTTTCCTCTGCTTTTATCGGATATCCCTTCTGTGAATATACAGGCATATTCTTTAGAAACCGTTATTGCCGAGAAGTTCCATACGATGATAGATCGTGATGTTCTCAACAGTCGCATGAAAGATTTCTTTGACTGTTATCAGCTCCTGACGAAGAGAAATTTGAATGACGACGCTTTGTATGACGCCATCGAAGCGACGTTCGACAATCGAGGACTTGCATACAACCCCGATTTGCAACTGTTTACGGATAGTTTTGCTACAGACGGGGCACGCATAAGCTGTTGGAAGGCTTTTCTTAGAAAAATTCAATGGAAAGAGGCGCTTGATTTCGATACTGTGATGAAGGTAATAAGAGACAGGCTACAGCCTATGGCTGAAAGATATTGGATAAAACTCTCAAAATAGAATTGAGTAAGATTTAGACAGGCTCTTAGCCATCTTTTAGGAACATTATCAGGTTTGAGCAAAAAATATTTCATAAAAATCCCTATTGACATTTGCGGAAATCGAACTTTTTATCTACCTTTACATTGTCAAAGAGATGATGATTGTAAAGACAATTACGAAAAGCGATGAATTTAGTGTAGTGTTAATTCAATGGCTTTCATAAAAGATAAAGTAGTAAATGTGCAGTCAATCAGGGGTTTAGAATAAACCGAAATAAAAGGTTCGATTCCTGGTGGCACCACTGAAAATCAAGCAGTTACAATTATTTGTGACTGCTTTTTTGTTTTTATGGCAAATGAGTTTGTTTGTGTTACATACGAAAATGCAAAACAGGATTAAATTTGATTATAGGGAAAGGAGAAGAAGCGGTTTAATTGTGTCATACTGCTAAAGAATGACATACTAAAACTATTTTATCTCCCGTTAATTCTTTACATTTGCCACAAAATTATAGCGATTATGACAGAATGCAAGGATGAACACATATTAAATTCCATTGATTACCCGGAGGATTTGCGCAAGTTGTCCCCCGATAAATTGGGAGAGGTATGTGCAGAGTTGCGTCAATATATAATAGATGTACTATCGGAGAATCCGGGACATCTTGGGGCAAGTCTCGGTACGGTAGAGCTGACGGTTGCACTACACTATGTTTTTAATACTCCCTATGATCGTATTGTATGGGATGTGGGGCATCAGGCGTATGGTCATAAAATACTGACTGGACGTCGAGAGGCTTTTCATACGCTCCGAAAATTTAAAGGAATCAGTGGATTTCCTAATCCTCTGGAAAGCCCTTATGACGCATTTGTTGCCGGACATGCTTCAAATTCCATTTCGGCGGCTATGGGTATGTCGGTCGCTTCTGCTCTAAAAGGAGAAAAAGACAGACACGTGATAGCCGTGATCGGCGATGGAGCCATGACGGGTGGGTTGGCGTTCGAAGGTCTGAATAATGCGTCGGCTAATCCAAACAACCTACTTATCATTCTCAATGATAATGATATGGCAATAGATCATGCGGTCGGTGGGTTGAGTCAGTATTTGGTGGATATCACAACCAGTCAGGCATATAATAAAATGCGTTATGATGTGTACCGCGGATTGCGGAAGATGAAACTGATCAATAATGACCGTCGGGGAAATATCCTTCGTTTTAACAATAGTCTGAAAGCATTGCTTACTCAACAACATAATCTGTTTGAGGGATTCAGCATCCGTTACTTTGGTCCGATCGACGGGCATGATGTCGGTTATATGATCAAGGTTCTGAATGATATAAAGGATATGGAAGGTCCGAAACTATTACATATCAAAACTAAAAAAGGCAAAGGATTCAAGCCTGCTGAAAAGTCGGCAACGGAATGGCATGCACCAGGGCTGTTCAATAAAGAAACAGGAGAACGGATCATTGTCCATAAGTTGAACGAACCTCAACTTTATCAGGATGTTTTCGGACATACCCTTGTCGAGCTGGCTGAACAGGACGAACGGATCGTGGGGGTCACTCCTGCTATGCCGACAGGTTGTTCTATGACTTATATGATGAAAGCGTTTCCGAAACGGGCGTTTGATGTCGGGATTGCCGAAGGGCATTCGGTAACTTTCTCTGCCGGACTTGCCAAAGAGGGAATGATCCCATTCTGCAATGTCTACTCTTCTTTCATGCAGCGGGCATACGATATGGTGATACACGATGTTGCACTTCAGAATCTTCATATGGTAATTTGTCTGGACCGTGCCGGTCTAGTAGGCGAAGACGGGGCGACCCATCACGGGGTGTTCGACCTCGCTTATCTGCGTCCAGTCCCGAACTTGGTTATTTCATCTCCTTTGAACGAACTGGATTTAAGGAATTTGATGTATACCGGGTATAAGGAATGTAACGGCCCTTTTGTGATCCGTTATCCACGCGGTAAGGGAGAGATGGCAGATTGGAGGAATGAGATGCATATCCTTCCGATCGGGAAAGGCAAGAAACTTCGTGATGGGGATGATATTGCGATCTTGTCACTTGGACCTATTGGCAACGAAGTGATAAAGGCCATAAAGGAGGTTGAAAGTGATGGTATATCGATTGCCCATTATGATATGATTTTTTTAAAACCGATGGATGAAGAACTGCTGCATGAAGTCGGTAAGAGGTTCAGTCGTGTCATCACTGTTGAAAACGGCGTAATCAAAGGTGGACTGGGCAGTGCTGTTTTGGAATTTATGGCTGATAACGGATATGCTCCTCAGGTAAAACGGATTGGTGTGCCGGATGAGTTTGTCGAACATGGATCGATTCCCGAACTGTATAAACTGTGTGGTATGGATGCCAAAAGTATTGCAGGAGAAATAAAAAAGATGGTTATCAGAGGATAATATATCCTTATAATTAATCTATTATATAAAATGAAAATTATTATAGCCGGAGCCGGTGAAGTAGGAACCCACCTGGCAAAAATGTTATCACAGGAGAAGCAGGATATTATCCTGATGGATCCGAATGAGGAACGTTTGAATTTCACGAATTCAAGCATGGAGATCCTTCCTATGGTGGGTAATCCGACATCCATTCGGGACCTGGAAGAAGCCGGTATCAGAAAGGCCGACCTGTTTGTCAGTGTCACGCCGGAAGAAACGACCAATGTGGCAGCCAGCATTCTGGCTTCTAAATTAGGAGCACATAAGACGTTGGCGCGTATCAACAATTACGAATATTTGCTCCCTAAAAACAAGGAACTGTTTGAAAAAATGGGGATCGATTCCATGATTTACCCGGAAATGCTGGCAGCCAAAGAAATTGTTACGGCTGTCAGACGCCCGTGGACTCGGCAATACTGGGAGTTGTTCGGAGGCGCTCTGATTCTGATCGGTGTAAAGGTGCGCGATAATTCCCGACTTGTGAACAAACATCTGTCCGAATTACTGAACGAACAGAAACTCTATCATATCGTTGCCATCAAACGGCAGAACGAGACCATTATTCCCCGTGGTACGGATCGTATAGAATCGGGAGATATCGTTTTTTTTACAACGACTAAAAGCCATATCGAAGACGTCCGGTTGCATGCGGGCAAGCGAGACCCCGAAGTAAAGAAAGTCATTATTATGGGTGGAAGCCGTATTGCGATCCGTACCTGCCAGTACCTTCCGAACAATATCCGTGTAAAAGTAATCGAGACTAACAAAGAAAAGAGTCACCGTATAGCTGAGGTTGTCCCTGGAAATGTCTTGATCATCAATGGAGACGGACGCGATACCGATCTGTTGATGCAGGAAGGGATCAAAGATGCACAGGCATTTATCGCACTGACGGATAATTCGAGTACGAACATCTTGGCTTGTCTGGCTGCTAAACGCGCCGGAGTATTCAAGACTATCGCTAAGATCGAAAATATCGACTACATACCTTTAGCGGAGAGCATGGACATCGGCTCGGTTATCAATAAGAAACTGATTGCTGCCAGCCATATCTACCAATTCCTGTTGGATGCAGACGTGTCGAACGTGAAGTGTTTAACTTTTGCCAATGCAGATGTGGCGGAACTTGTTGCCCGTCCCGATTCGAAAATTACCCGTAAGCAGGTAAAAGATCTGAATCTTCCGAAAGATTTGACGTTGGGCGGATTGATTCGTGACGGTGAGCCTATGATGATCAAGGGTGATACACATATCCAAGCTTATGACCACGTTGTGGTGTTCTGTTTGGATACGGCTATGCGTAAATTGGAGGACTACTTTAATTAATTGTCAATGGACAACTCTGGGTTGTCTCTTTTCTCTGTTCAATGTGTCAATTGTTAATAGCATATTATGCTGAACATTCGTTTTATAATTAAGATGTTAGGGATGATGTTCATCCTTGAGACGTTGTTTATGCTGGCTGCAACGGCAGTCGCTTTCTTATATGAAGGAAATGACTTCTATCCGCTTCTTCAGTCGAGTGGTATCATGTTCGGAACGGGAGTCCTTTTTATGCTGATCGGACTACGAGCCAATGAACATACGGCCGGGCGCAGGGAAGGGATGCTGACTGTTACATTAACTTGGGCTCTTTTCTCCCTTTTGGGGATGTTACCATTCTATTTAGGTGGCTATATAGATAATGTGACGGATGCTTATTTCGAAACGATGTCTGGTTTTACGACGACAGGCTCTACCATATTGACCGATATCGAAGCTCTTCCGCACGGGATATTGTTTTGGCGGAGCCTTACGCAATGGCAGGGCGGTATTGGAATGATCGTGTTTACCGTAGCGCTGATGCCTATTATCGGAGGTGGGGCTACCCAGATGTTCAATGCCGAGACTCCGGGTATCACGCACGAACGTTTCCGTCCGCGTGTTACCCAGGTGGCCAAGCGCCTGTGGGGAGTTTATTTGTTCCTGACCATTATCCTTATTGGTCTTTTATGGGCGGGTCCAATGGACTTGTATGACGCTGTCAATCATGCGCTCACTTGTATTTCTACAGGTGGCTATTCCACGAAAAATGCCAGTATCGCTTACTGGGACTCTGCCTATATCGAATATACAATTACGATTTTTATGTTTATCGGTGCGACCAATATTACTTTGATATATTTCTTTTTTAACGGTAGGCCCAAGAAGTTATTTGCGGATGAAGAAACACGCTGGTTTTTCTGGTTCGTACTGATTATTACGGCAATATCGACAGTCTGGATCATGTATAAAGGAATTGTGGACGATTTTGGTACAGCTTTTAGGCAAACGGTATTCCAGGTCGTGACATTGGTGTCTACATGTGGGTTTGCAACGGTCGATTATATTCCGTGGGGACCGTTTTTCTGGCTGTTAGCGCTAGTTCTGATGGTGGTATGTGGTTGTGCTGGCTCTACTTGTGGAGGTTTGAAAATGGGCCGTTTTGTGATTTTGACCAAGAACCTCTTTAATGAGTTTAAGAAGCAGACGCATCCACATGCCATTATTCCGGTACGAATGAACGGGCATGCTGTTTCTGGTGATATCGTCCACCGGGTATTGGCGTTCGCTTTTGCCTATATTGCTTTAATATTTGTCAGCTGTATGGTGCTGATGATCGATGGGGTAGGATTTGAGGAGACGATCGGGGCTACTATCTCTTCGATCAGTAACGTTGGACCGGGACTTGGTAGTCTGGGACCGGTCGGAAACTATGCTGATGTTCCGGTGGTATCGAAATGGTTCTTGTCTTTTCTGATGATGGTCGGACGTTTGGAGATCTTTACGGTGCTGACAATCTTGTTGCCGGGGTTTTGGAAACAATAATACCAAAAAAGATAGTTCGGATATACGCTTTTGTCTAATTTTGCGTTATAATAGGTGCGAATCATAAAGACGTAAGATACATGATAGAATATATCAAGGGAGAGATAGTAGAACTGACACCGGCCAGGATGATCTTGGAATGTGCCGGAATCGGTTATGAACTGAATATCTCCTTGAATACATATACTTTTTATAATGGGAAACCGACCGGGAAGATTTACGTGTACGAAGTGATACGTGAGGATGCCCATTTGCTTTTTGGCTTTGCAGGAAAAGATGAGCGCGAACTGTTTCTGATGTTGACTTCCGTGTCGGGAGTCGGTCCCAATACTGCCCGGATGATCCTTTCTTCCCTGTCACCATCCGAATTGATCCGGGTGATTGCAGATAAGAACGAAACAGCTCTGACGTCAGTCAAAGGAATCGGATTGAAAACAGCTCAACGTATTCTAGTTGATCTCAAAAACAAGGTAAAGCCGATAGAGGGAATGACAGTGACAGGTGGCTCCTCTTCTGTCGCTGCCAGTGGTGCTGTCACAGAAGAAGCAGTGGCGGCATTGGTTATGCTTGGATTCCAGAAGGCCGCTTCGCAAAAGGCGGTTAACTTGATATTGAAAGGTTCGCCTGCACTGGCTGTCGAGCAGGTCATTAAAACAGCCCTAAGAATGCTTTAAGCAATGGATAATTGGCAATTGGCAATTTAGGAGAATTTGGAATTGTCGGTTGTCATTGTCTGTTGTCAATTGTCAATTAACATGAGAAGGACACTGAAATTTATACTCTGGATAACAATTCTACTGTTTGGTGCAGGTCTGTATTCTATGAATACGGATTTTCTGGCCTATGAGATGTCGTTGCCGGATACTGAACAGCCGGTCGTTCCGGATGATACGGTGCCGAAGGTGCGCACCCGCTTTCCGGTAGCTAAGACGGTCCCTGAAGAATATCAGGATCTTACCAAGCAATCACCTGCTGACTTGAAGACGCCGGATAACGTGAAATCAGTGGTCGAATATGATATCAGAACCGGGACGTATGTAGTCCGTACCAAGTTAGGTGATGCCGATCTGACTACTCCTATTTCGTTGACCCCTGAGGAATACCAGGATTATAGTTTCCAAAAATCCGTTCAATCCTACTATCGCCAGAAAAACGAGGAAGAATTTCAAAAGGCGGCTAATAAGCAGTTCAACTTAGCTGATATGCAGTTCAATATCGGTGCGGCGGAACGTATCTTTGGGCCGGGCGGTGTCCGGGTGAAAACGCAAGGTTCGGCCGAAGTGGAGTTAGGCTTGAAGCAGAATAAAACCAAAAATCCCTCTTTGCCGGAACGTGCTCGTAACCGTACCTTCTTTAATTTCGATGAGAATGTTCAATTGAATGTACAGGCATCGGTTGGTAGCAAAGTGAATTTCGATATGAACTATAATACCGAAACCTCTTTTGATTTCGACTCCAAAAAACTGAAATTAGCTTATACCGGGGAGGAAGATGAAATTATCAAGTCGCTGGAAGCCGGAAATGTAAGTATGACAACCAGTAACTCCCTAATCAACGGAGGAGCAGCCCTGTTCGGTATGAAAGCGGATCTCCAGTTCGGGAAGCTGCGAGTCAATGCGTTGTTTGCACAGCAGGAGTCGGAATCGAAAACGGTCAGTTCTAAAGGGGGCGTGCAGACAAAACCTTTCGAATTGACGATTGACCAGTATGACGAGAATCGTCACTTTTTCCTGTCACACTATTTTCGCGACCGCTATGATGAGGCGGTGAAGAACCTGAATACGATTTCCTCTCCCGTCACGATTAGCAAGGTGGAAGTTTGGGTGACAAACAAACGGGCTACTTATGACCAGGCGCGTAACGTGGTCGCTTTTGCTGATCTGGCCGAGCATGATAATATTTCGAATACGACGGTCGTTTCTCCTTCGGGGGCGCTGTCTATCCCCTATAATAATACGAATACATTATATAATACCCTTAACCAGCAATTTACCGGTGCTCGTGATATCAGCACGGTAAATCAGGCGTTGGGAGGAACTTTTGTTAACGGTACGGAGTATGAAGAAGTGGAAAGTGCTCGTTTGCTGGATGCGTCCGAATATACGGTCAATACGAAGTTGGGGTATATCTCGCTGAAAACACAGTTGCAGGCAGATGAGGTATTGGCTGTCGCTTACAATTATACTTATTCGGATGGAAAGACTTATCAGGTTGGTGAGTTCTCGACTGACAATCCTTCATCGGCTGCCTCTTGCCTGTATGTGAAGTTGTTGAAAGGAATTACCATGTCGCCTGATATGCCTTTTTGGGACCTGATGATGAAAAATATCTATTCATTAGGAGCTTACTCTGTCCAAAAAGAGAAGTTCAAGTTGAATATCATGTATCAAAGCGATACAACCGGTACGTATGTCAACTATTTGCCGGAAGGGGCGATTGCCAACCAAATCTTGTTACGAGTGCTGAACCTGGATAGCTATGATTCCAACAATCAGCCGCATCCGGATGGTATATACGACTTTATTGAAGGTGTGACCGTCCTTGCCGATAATGGGAAAATTATTTTTCCAAGTGTGGAACCATTCGGCTCCTATCTGCGTAAAAAGATTAACAATGATGCGATTGCTGACAAATATGTATTCCAGGAACTCTACGACTCGACATTGACTGTCGCCAGACAGATTGCTGAAAAGAATAAGTTCAAACTGGAGGGGGAATACAAAGCCTCTTCGGGTGCCGAGATACAGTTGGGAGCTTCCAACGTAGCGCGAGGTTCAGTGAAAGTAACGGCTGGCGGAGCGATATTAACCGAGAATGTAGATTATACTGTTGACTATACTTCCGGCGTGGTAACGATCCTGAACGAAAGTATTATTTCTGCAGGCACGCCGGTCAGTGTCTCGCTGGAAAACCAGACAGCCTATAACATGCAGCGTAAGACCATGATGGGATTGGACTTGAACTATCAGTTCAACCCGAATCTGATGGTAGGCGCTACCATCATGCACATGTCCGAAATGCCGTTGACCACCAAGACGACGATGGGCGACGAAGCGATAAAGAATACGCTCTGGGGTGTCAATATGGCTTATAAGGGCGAGAGTCAGTGGCTTACCAATATGTTCGACAAGCTGCCGTTGCTGAACCTAAGCAAACCCAGCCAGATATCTTTCAATGCGGAGTTCGCTCATTTGATTGCCGGGCATTACGAAAACAAGAACACGGGGGGATATTCGTATCTGGATGACTTCGAGTCGACACAGAGCAATTTCGACCTCTCCGACCCTTATCCCTGGCAGTTGTCCAGTGTGCCTTATGACGATGGTACGCCCCAATTGTTCCCGGAAGCCGGGCTGACCAATAATATCGATTACGGGAAAAGTCGTGCTTTGCTCGCTTGGTACACGATCGACGGATTGTTCACGCGTAAAAATTCTTCTTTGCGTCCGAAATATATTACGACAAAAGATTTGTCCAACCATTATGTCCGTGCTATCGAGACGAGAGAGTTGTTCCCGCAACGGCAGCAAAGCATGAGTGAAAGTAATACGTTGACAGTTCTGAACATGGCTTACTATCCGCAGGAACGCGGACCGTATAACTTGGATGCCGATAATATTAATCCTGACGGAACATTGCAAAACCCGGAAAAGCGTTTCGGTGGAATGATGCGAAAGATAGACCAGAGTGACTTTGAGACGGCGAATGTCGAATATATCGAATTTTGGATGCTCGATCCGTTCATTTATGATCGTCAGACAACAGGGGGGGATCTGTATTTTAATTTGGGTGAGATATCGGAAGACATATTGAAGGATGAAAAGAAGTTCTTCGAAAACGGATTGCCAATCGATGGCGATACGTCTAAGGTCGATTATACTGTTTGGGGTAAGGTTCCAAAACAGCAGAGTACAGTTTATGCCTTCGACAATACGGCAGGTGCACGTCTGTTGCAGGATGTCGGCCTGAACGGTTTATCCTCGGATGAAGAAAAGGAATATCCGGCTTACCAGGATTATCTGAATAAATTACGCCAGAAATTGAATGCGGTAACCCTAACCGAGATGGAGAACGATCCGTTACAGCTGTCCCCTTTCTTTGATCCGGCCGGTGACAAGTTCCACTATTTTCGTGGTTCGGACTATGATTCTCAGGAGGTGGATATCTTAACACGTTACAAACGCTATAATGGAACGGAAGGAAACTCGAAAGATATCAACGATTCGGGCGAGCGCTACAGCACTTCTTCCAAGACCGTGCCTGATGTAGAAGACATCAATCAGGACAATACTCTGAATAAAAATGAAAAATATTTCGAATACAAAGTCAGGATAACTCCGCAGGATACGGTTGTCGGTGAAAACTTCATTGCGGATAAACGTACTTCATCAGTAAGATTGGCGGATGGTACGACAGAATCCGTTACCTGGTATCAATTTAAGATTCCGGTAAAACAATACCAGCGTCGTGTGGGGGCAATCAATGATTTCAAGACGATTCGTTTCATGCGTATGTATATGACAGGATTTAAGGAATCGGTCGTGTTGCGCTTCGGTACTCTGCAATTGGTACGCGGAGAATGGCGATCCTACGAGCAGGATTTGTCCGATCCGAAGATGCCGCCCGCAGTGAAGGGTAAATTGGAAGTCTCGACTGTCAATATCGAGGAAAACAGTGACAGGGATCCGGTCAGCTATACATTGCCCCCGGGCGTCAGCCGTGTACTGGATCCAAGCCAGCCTCAGATCCGTCAGGAGAACGAACAGGCGCTTTCTTTAAAGATAACGGACCTTGCCGCTCAAGATGCACGTGCCGTGTATAAGAATACGAATTATGATTTGCGGCAGTATAAGCGCTTGCAACTGTTTACACATGCCGAGGCTCCGAAATTGGATGTAAACGATCTTGCAGATGGCGATCTCGCTGTTTTTATCCGCCTGGGATCGGACTATAAGAATAACTATTACGAATATGAAGTACCGTTGAAATTGACTCCGCACGGGGAGTATAACTATAACAATTCGGAACACCAGAAAATCGTTTGGCCGGCAGAAAACATGTTGAATTTCCGTTTGGAGATTTTGACGGACCTAAAACTGGAGCGTAACCGGGAAAAACGGTCCGGTACGAATGGAGTGTCTTTCCAGACTGTCTATTCTGGTAGGGATCCGGACAACGATGGCAATACGATCCGTGTCAAAGGCAATCCGAGTCTTTCCGAAGTGAAGACAGTCATGATCGGTGTGCGTAACGTGCGTAATAAGTTGAAGAGCGGGGAAGTTTGGGTGAACGAATTGCGCCTGACCGACTTCAATGAAGAAGGTGGGTGGGCTGCTAATGCGAATTTGAATGTTGCGCTTTCCGACTTGGGAACGGTGAATGTGGGCGGACGTATCGAAACGGCCGGCTTTGGTGCTCTTGACCAGTCTTTGAATGAACGCCGGATGGAGGACTTCAAACAGTATAACGTGGCGACCTCTATCGAATTGGGTAAGCTGTTCCCGGAAAAGGCGCAAGTCAGCATCCCGTTCTATTATGCCTATTCGAAAGAAACATATGATCCGAAATACAATCCGCTGGATCAGGATGTCAAACTGAAGGATGCTATCGATAAGGCGGAAACAAAGGCTGAGAAGGATTCGATCCGTGATTATTCTCAAGATAGGACGGTTATCAAGAGTGTTTCGTTTAATAATGTGCGTGTGAATATCAAGAGTAAGAATCCGATGCCTTATGATCCGGCAAACTTTACACTCGGATATTCGTACAGTATTAATGATAAGAAAAATCCGGAAACGGAATATGAAACGACGAAAGACTATCGTGCTAATTTTGCCTATAGCTATGTGCCTTATGTCAAGCCGATCAAGCCATTCGATAAGTTATTGAAGAAAAACAACGGCTATACGCGCTATGCCAAACAACTGGCGTTTAATGTGGCCCCGTCTATCAACTTCCAGACGGCCATGATGCGGAATTATTACGAAATAAAATTACGCGACCTGACAGGAGCGGCAACAGGTGTCCCCAACGATATACCAGTGACATTCAGCCAGAACTTCTATTGGGACCGTGCTTTCAGTTTGAACTGGGCTTTTACGAATAACCTGAACATAACGTTCAGTTCCGGTACGAATGCCCGTATCGAAGAACCGTATGTGCAGGTGAATAAGGAACTGAACCCGGACGGTTACCAGTTATGGAAAGATTCCGTGAAGAAGAGCATCGCTGACCTGGGAACCCCGATGAAGTATGACCAGCAGTTTATGGCGACCTGGCAGTTGCCGTTGCAGCTGATCCCGGTTCTGGATTGGACCAATGCTTCTTTGAGCTACAATGCTACTTACAACTGGGATCGTGGAGCGACGGTAAGCGAAGATATCGAGATGGGTAATACGATCAAGAACCAGCGTCAGTTCGATTTGCAGGCGAACTTGAACCTGTTATCTCTCTACAACAAAAACAAATATTTGAAGAAGATCAACCAGAAGTTTAACAATACCCGGACTACGGCTAAAAAAACGGAGAAGAAGAAAAAGCCGAAATTGGAAAAAGAAATTGTCTTGAGTCCGGACAGCGCTACGGTTGTCGAGCATGGAATGTTTACGAAAAAGGTGCAAATCACGGCCAGAAGAACGGACGGGCGTGTCTACAAAGTCAAGTTCAAGCCGATCAACTTCGCACAGGTTAAGATTTTGAACCAAGACACGGTGCGCTTGAAGTTGACGATCATACCGGGACCGGCCCCTACTGAGGATTTTCTTTACAAGGCGGTTGAACATAGTGCCCGCTTTTTGATGATGGTGCGCCGTTTCAATATTCAGTTTACGAACTCTGCCGGTATGATGCTGCCCGGTTTCCGTCCGGAGATCGGTGATATCTTTGGCCAGGGACGTTCTTCATTCGGACTTTCCCCGGGGATCGGTTTTGCGTTCGGTGACGTGCGTCGTAGCTATATAGACGAGGCATATGAAAAAGGCTGGTTGATTACGGATACCGAGAGAGACGTGAATGCCGCAGTCATGACCAGTACGAAAAATCTGAATATACGGGCGAACCTCGAACCGATCACTGGATTGAAGATCGACTTGACGGCTCTTCGCAACGATACGCGTAATACGGAAATACAATTTATGTATGAAGGTATGCCGGAGATTATGGGGGGAAACTTTACCATGACGACAATCGCGCTGGGAAGCGCATTCGGAGGCAGTGGCAATGCTATGAATAACTATTCTTCGAAAGCCTTTGACAAGTTGTTGGCAAACCGCGAGATCATTGCCCAACGTATCGAAAGCAAGTATTCCGGCTTGAAATATCCGGATGTGGGCTTTATCCATGATAAAGGCTTGGGAGGAATGCCTTATAATCCGGGAACAGGTAATGTGAACGGTGTCAACCGGAATTCGGCGGATGTCCTGATTCCTGCATTTCTGGCCGCTTATACCGGTAAGGACCCGAAGAAGGTAGGCTTGACGGCTTTCCCTTCGTTGAAGAGCATGTTGCCTAACTGGCGCGTTACTTACGACGGCTTGATCAAGATTCCGGCTGTCAAGAAATATTTCAAGAGCTTGACGTTGAGTCACCAGTACCGTTGTTCTTATTCGGTAGGTGCTTTCACATCCTTCTTGAATTGGGTGGATGCCGGGCAGGACGGACTGGGATATATCCAGTCGATTCTGAACGATAACCCGACACCATCGTCTCCTTATTCGATTTCGTCTGTCAGCCTTACCGAAGCGTTTAGTCCTTTGTTGGGTGCAGATGCGACGCTGTTGAATAACGTGACGGTTCGGGCGGACTATTCGACTACCCGCAATTTAAGCCTGAACACGACATCCTACCAATTGGTCGAAGCACTTTCCAAGAAAGTGACGATCGGTTTGGGTTACAAATATGCCGAGTTCAACAAGGTTTTGAAGATGAAGAAAACGCGTGATTTCAGCAATGACCTCACCGTTCGCCTCGATTTCTCGTTCAACAAGATGCAGTCGTTGATTCGTAAAATCGACACTCAACTGACGCAGGCTACTAGCGGTAACATCGCAAAGACAATCTCCTTCTCGGCTGATTACGGTTTGAGCCGTGCGTTGACGGTCCGTGCATTCTATGATATTCAGATCAATGAACCGTTGATATCGAGTGCATCTTATCCGACTTCAAACTCAAACTACGGTATCAGTTTGCGGTTCTCTCTTGCACAATAATCCAGTTTCTCTATCACTCTATCACACTTTGTTTTGCAAGCATTGACAAACATGGTGTGCAAGGAGTGATACATACCGGATTCCTGTATCACACTTGTATCACTACCTGCCGTTGAAACGGGTAGCCGGTATTGTTTACAAAAACGCAGGGAACCGTGCCGATATACATCTGTGTGGAGATAGTTCCCTCAACATAAAGGTCCTTTTTTACTAAAACAAGTAGGAAAAGAACGAAAAGCAAGCAGAAAAGTTTGGTAACATGCCCATCTTCCGCCTTTCTACACCCGGATGTTACCGCTCTCCACACCCGGATGTCCGGAATGGCTACACCCGGATGTCCGGAACTCGTACTTCTTACCAGTCAATCTTTTGAATACCTTTGCTTTGGAGGAAAGTATTCGCCTTGCTGAAGTGTTTACAGCCGAAGAAACCATGGTCAGCAGAGCGTGGAGACGGATGCACGGTTGTCAGCACCAAGTGTTTATGGGTGTCGATAAGGGCGATCTTCTCTTTTGCATAACTTCCCCACAGCATGAATACCAGATTCTCACGTCCATCGCTCAATTTCTTTATCACTGCATCTGTAAAAGTTTCCCATCCCATATTCCGATGTGAGCCGGTTTCGTGAGCCCGTACAGTCAGGACCGAGTTCATAGGAAACACGCCTTGCTCTACCCAACGGTCCAGATTGCCGGATGTGGGGATCGGTTTGCCTAAGTCTTGGTGTATTTCTTTGAATATGTTGGCCAGTGATCCAGGAATGGGAACTCCTTGCGGGACGGAGAAGCAGACTCCGTAGTATTGCCCCGGATTGGGATAAGGGTCTTGTCCAAGTATAACAACCTTCACTTTCTCGAATGGACAGGCATTAAAAATATGGAAGATCTGGTGTCCGGGAGGAAGCACATGGGCGCTTCTGTATTCGTTCTTGACAAATGTGACCAACTGCTCAAAGTATGGTTTATCAAATTCTTCCTGAAGGCGTTTTCGCCAGCTTTCTTCTATTTTGACATTCATGGCATAGCATGTTAATTGGGACAATGCAAAAGTATATAATTTACAAGAGATTATCAAGAAGACAACAAAGATACGACGGATATCTTATCCGGATATTGACTTAATTCTACAATAAATGTGTATAGTCACAAACTCCCTGAAAATATTTCAGAATAAACGCAAACTTATCTTTCAAAGAGATTCAAATTGTATCTTCTTTTTGAAATAAACAAATAAAAAACAGACAGCCACCGATAAGTTAACTATATTTGTCAGCAGATAAGAAGTTACATGCAAAAAAATGACAAAATAAAACTTAATTCCTACCTGGCTCCCCTTTCCTTTTTATATGGAATTGGGATATGGTTGCGAAATCGACTTTTTGATTGGGGTATTTTACATTCCGAACAATATTCTATTCCTGTGATCTGCATAGGAAACTTATCTGTAGGAGGAACGGGTAAAACTCCCCATACAGAATATATCATACGTTTACTGAAAGATAAATATCGCATTGCAGTATTAAGCCGAGGGTACAAAAGAAAAACATCGGGGTTTATTCTTGCTGATTCTGAAAGTTCCAGTTTGGAGATCGGAGATGAACCTTTTCAAATGAAAAATAAATTTCCGGATATACTTGTCGCTGTCGACGCTAATCGCCGCCGGGGGATTCAAAATCTTTTATCCCTCCCTGAAAAAGACAGACCTGAAGTAATTCTGTTAGATGATGCATATCAACATAGATATGTGCACCCTTCCCTTTCGATCGTGTTGAGTGACTACCATCGTTTATTTTATAATGATAAACTAATGCCTACCGGACACCTGAGAGAACCGATAAGTAATATAAACCGAACAGATATCGTGGTTGTTACTAAATGCGACGAAGATATGAAGCCGATCGATTTTCGTATTATTGAAGAAAATATGAAGTTGCGGGCTCACCAGTTACTTTTTTTTACCAGCATCGTTTATGGAGAAGTCAAACCTGTATTCCCCTCGGAAGCTCGTTTCTTAAACCATAAAAATATTGGAAAAGAAGATGATATATTGTTGATATCAGGTATTGCAGTTCCCACTCCATTTATTCGTGAGGCAGAAAAGTATTCAAATAAAGTGTTGCCGGTCGTTTTTCCTGATCATCATACGTTTAGCAAGTCAGATTTCAAGAAATTGGATGTGATATTCGAAAAGATGACTTCACCTGGAAAATTGATTTTAGTAACAGAAAAAGATGCAGCACGTTTAAAAAACAGTCCTCTTGTTCCGGAAAGTTGGAAGAAATATTTATATTATCTACCGATTGTAATCAGGTTTTACAATGAGCAGAGTTTTAATGAGACAATAAAAAAACATATTATCACATTTCCCAAAAATAATATATTACAAAACAAATATGAGTAACAGGACAGAAATATCAACATTAGGCGAATTCGGTTTGATTCGCCACCTAACTGACAGGATTGAAATAAAGAATAATAGTACGATAAAGGGCGTAGGCGATGATGCGGCAATCCTCTCCTATGAGGATAGACAAGTGCTTGTCACCACCGATCTATTATTGGAAGGTATTCATTTCGACTTGACTTATGTACCTTTAAAACATCTCGGATATAAATCGGCTGTTGTAAATTTCTCCGATATTTATGCCATGAACGGCCAGCCTAAGCAGATCACTGTATCACTTGGTATTTCCAAACGTTTTTCTGTTGAGGATGTAGAAGATTTTTATGCTGGGCTAAAGTTGGCCTGTGATGTATATGGAGTCGATATTGTCGGAGGAGACACTTCTGCTTCTTTAACAGGGCTTTGCATCAGTATCACTTGTATTGGGGAAGGAGAAAGAGACAAAGTTGTTCTTCGCAGTGGAGCCCAAGAAACGGATTTGATATGTGTTTCCGGGGATTTAGGAGCTGCTTATATGGGATTGCAATTATTAGAACGCGAAAAAAGGATATTTAAAGGTGAAAAAGATTTCACACCGGATTTTACAGGCAAAGAATATCTGTTGGAACGTCAATTGAAGCCGGAAGCTCGTAAAGATATTATAGAGATGCTTCGTCATGCGGGGATTATCCCTACAGCAATGATGGACATATCAGACGGTCTGTCTTCCGAACTTTTGCATATTTCAAAAGAAAGTAATGTCGGATGTCGCGTATATGAAGATAGAATTCCTATCGATTATCAAACGGCTGCAATGGCTGAACAATTTAATATGAATTTGGTAACTGCAGCTTTAAATGGTGGTGAAGACTATGAATTACTTTTCACTGTTCCTCTCACTGATCATGATAAAGTATCTGAAATGAAAGGTGTTAAAGTAATCGGTCATATTACAAAACCCGATCTCGGTAACTACTTGGTAGGTCGTGATGGAGGCGAAGTCGAACTAAAAGCACAAGGCTGGAATTCTTTGGAAGAATAAAAATCAGTAAAAAGTAGCTCTGCCTATTGCAAGACTCAAAAAAGATTCATATCTTTGCACCCGTTAAACAAAACAAGGGTGCCATAGCTCAGTTGGTAGAGCAAAGGACTGAAAATCCTTGTGTCCCCGGTTCGATTCCTGGTGGCACCACCAAAAAGCTTTTCAATTTTAGAAAACCCTTGAATTAGAGATAGTTCAAGGGTTCTTTTTTTACCCTCGCTACGCATTTCATTACATATTTGTGAAGTTGGATTTTGCCAGTTCAGTGGCTTTTTTTAAGGCTTTTGAAAAAGCCATAAATATGTATCATACTTCATTGTTTTTCAACTGTTTGACAATTTCAATCTCCGGTGTGAAAAAGTAATTTTGCACACATGACCGGATGGAGTTGAAAATGTGAAATAAATTTAAAAATTCGGTATTTCCCATCGGGATAAAAAAAGGAATCGAACCCGGGATACAAAAGGCAATTCGAACCTGATAAAAATGGGATTTTTATGGCTATTCCACAAGTCCCTCAAAAAAGCCACCGAATTTAACATTTCGTTTCACGTCCTCATGCCATCCGGTTTTGACGAAACAATTGGATGTAACACCTCTAAAAAAACAAAAGTGATGAAACAAGGAACAATGAACATTCTTTTTTTCGTGCTCAAAACGAAATTGTTGAAAAACGGTGAGGCCCCCGTACTGATGCGGATAACCATCAACGGGAGCTACGACGATGCCCGTATCCAAAGAAGCGTGCCTCTGAACTTATGGAATGCGGCCAAAGGATGCAGCAAGGGCAGGGACAGGGCATCCATCGCATTGAATACCTATATTGCGGAGTTACACGCACGTGCCCTCGAGAAACACAAGGAACTGGTATTGGAACAGGCCCTGATTACCCCGAAACTGATCCTGAAACGTGTTTTCGGGAAAGACACCGAAATGCGTACATTGCTCGGTACCATGCAGGATGGCATCAAGGAAATGGAAACACTGACAGGCATAGACTACTCTCCCGTTACGATCAACCGGTACAAGAACGTGGTGAAGAAATTGCAGCGGCTTATCCCCTCTTATTACGGCAAGGAGGATATCACCTTCCATGAGCTGACACCGGAGTTCATCCGCGCGTTTGACATTTACCTGAAAACGGAGGGGGGACTGTGCCGTAACACGATAGTCCGCTACATGAAATGTTTCAAGAAATTCACCAACATGGCATTGGCAAAGGAATGGATGCGTAAGAATCCCTTTTACGGTTACAAGATGGAACAGGACGAGACCGATCCGGTATTCCTGACCTACGACGAGTTGCAGGCCGTCATGAAAAAGAAATTCACCATCCCACGGCTCGAGCTGGTCAGGGACATATTTGTCTTCGCGTGCTTCACCGGTCTGGCGTTCTCCGATGTCGCCACTCTGAGTGGTGAAAACCTGGTACAGGACAATCTCGGTGACTGGTGGATAAGGAAGGGAAGGGTCAAGTTGGAACACCGCAGAAAAGCGTCTTCCATCAGCAACATCCCGCTGCTGCCCGTTCCACTGGCCATATTGGAGAAATACAGGGAACATCCGATCTGCGTAAAGAAAGGATGCTGCCTGCCTGTCATGTGCAACCAGAAAATGAACAGCTACCTCAAGGAAATCGCCGATTTCTGCGGCATAAAGAAAAATCTGACCACGCATGTGGCCAGGCACACTTTCGGGACCACCGTCACGCTCGCCAACAATGTACCCTTGCAGGACGTGTCCGTCATGCTCGGACATGCCTCCACACGCATGACGCAGCATTATGCGCGGGTCATGAACAGCAGCCTGAAAGAGGCGATGAACAATGTGAAGGAACGTCTGGAATGGTAAACCTAATTTCCGCAAGCGAATGAAATCAGAGATTGCCATGCATTTTTTAGTGAGTTTATTATCTTTACATTGTGTTTTAGTGAAACGAAGGTGCCAAAGGTCCACTCTTTTGCATAACTTCCCCTTACCCCATGAAGCGACTTGAGGCAATACGCATTACCCACCATTAGAATAAGGATTAGCCAAAATCCTGTTGAAAGGCTATTTTATACGCTGGATTCTCGGTATAGATGTTTAGCACGTACGTCCTTGAAGTCCTAATCCACTTTGCGGCAACCGAGATGTATTTGAAAACGAAAGTCTTAATACGACTCGATATGGATAGGCCAAAATCCTTAACGTTTAATTTTCGGATGATCGTTTTGTAGAAGTTCCTTATCAATGCAGTCATCAGCAGGTATACTGCATTTTCTGCCATGAATGACTTTGGCAAATGTTTCCATCCAAACCCGTTGTTCATGTCATCGAGGATTCTTTCCTTCCCACCGCGCAGGTTATAGAACTCTACGACATCCCTTATATCGGATTCGAAATCATTGGTAAGGATACACCGGTAGGTATATTCTCCTTCCCATAGCTCCCGTATGTCATCTGCTCTTCTTTGTCTTTGGATGACAAGACGGTATGGTTTCCCCTTCCATTTTTCTACGACAATCGAGTTCAACTCAAACCTGATCCCGTTGATTTCCTCAGCTTTCCATCCCCTGAGAGCGAACATGTCTTCATAAAAAGCGGAGCATCTGTTGGCTCTGATATAGAAGTACTTGCAATGGGCCTTGACGGTATCTACAATCTCTTCGGAGCACGACCCACAATCCATACGGGCTCTATTTATATGAATGCCGTTCCATTCCAGCCTGGTGAAGATTCTTTCCAATGTACACTGCTGACAGAACCGGACATTCGTGTTGCCATCCCGATTTTCAATGCCGACAATATGGTCACCTATAACGGCCACTCCCGGGCTGTATCCTGTGAACTTCTTGTATGTACGTTTGGCATCATACTTCTCCGTTTCAATGAACTGGTGGTCAAAATCCAGATCGTAACCCTGCTCCTGACATAATTCTCCGGTAGCAATGAGAGACTTGACCAACAATTCGGTCATTGTGTCAGCTGTATTGAAGTCATATGATTTACCTGAGTCTGGAGATGAATACGTTATGTTGTCTGTAGTCAGTTCTTTTATGGCGCGAAGAATCGTGTCTGCGCTGCAGGTTTTAAGTTTGGGATGCAGGGAAAGATGGGGCATGAGATGAGTGGATATGTCTTCAATGCACGAGCCGCCACAGAAGAATACGCACATGAGAGAACGGATGATTTCACTGTATTGGTAACCATAGGTTCTGCTACGCAGTCCTAATGTGGAGTCGATTACGTCCGATAAAAGAGCATCAAATTGCTCCATGATTGAAAATATTCCGCCAAAAGGTGTGATTGAATCGAATTTTATTTGTACTTTAGCCATGTCTGCTGAAGATTGGTTTGATTTTTACGCAACACGAAGTTAAGTAAATCTTCGAACATGACAAAGCACTGAGTAATATATTACTACTCACTGCTTTAAATTATTCTTATACAAAAGTGTTGCGGAAATTAGGTTTATGTTGATAATAATCACTTTCTGATGCAGGAATTCCTACGGCTAATGCCACTTTATCCCAATTACATGAACCTATCCTGCCTGAAAACGGCTGCAAAAGTAACGATTTTCCACGAGCATCCAGCCAACAGTCTGTCACAAAAATAAGGGTGGATAGAAAGTGGATAGCATTAGAGTAGTCAGGCGGACAAAAGATATCCTAAACTATTTTCAACACACGTAATCAGCAATCAATCTTTATTCAGATCGTATAAAAAGAAGGATATAGAAAAAGATGGGCTGCAAATTTATAAAGAAGGTAAGCTCATTGCAGATGTATCCGTTCCTACGAATTTTAGAGTAATGGGATATATGGCACCCTATTATTATTCGTATATCATACCCAATATGGACGAGGAAGACAATTCATTAATGCTATATCGTTTTAGACTATAAGTGAAAGTCACAAAATAGGCTGAAAGCTCAGTGGTCTTCCTCGCCCATTTTGTCTCTTTTAACCCAATTCGGTCGTTAGAACGAATAAAAATAGTCAGTCGCTTTACTTTTCTCGTTCTAATGACTGATTGAGGTTTATCCGCTAAAAGCCCTACTTAGGCCACATATCTACTATAAATTCTTTATTCCAGGCATCTTTCTCCGCTAAAACATATTCCGTTTCCCACTTGCCTAACGAATATCCCACTATATGCAATTCGGCTCCTGTCTTACCGGCCAGCTTAAACTTGCCGCTGGTGTTGACCTTGAACTGATAGTCGGAACCCGTTACTACACTTGCAGACAGATCTGTTGAAACAGAAGGACCTACTTTAACGAAAGGACCTCCGCAATAGGCTATATTGACTTCCGTCTTGAAATATACACCCAGGCTTGCAGCCACTTCACCAGAGTAAGTGATGTTGGTTCGATCTACATAGCAGTTAAACGAATGGTTGTATTCTTTATAAAAGACCCAGCCTCTGTCTCTTGCATAGGAAGGACCCAGCTTAAAGGAAGAATCAAAAGTCATGGGCAGAGTTATGCCTATCGTGCCTTTTGCATGTGCATTACAGTCCATAGTTAAAGTGGGTATAACCATGACCGAAATGTGAATGGGACCTGCTATCGGGAATACAACTACAATAGGAGGATAATAGACTAATGGGACTTCACCGCCGCTTGATTTATCCTTCACATCCCATTCAACGAACAGAGGACCATCCAGTTTGTACTCACCTGTGAAGTAGCAATCAAAGTTACGTAATTTGAACCAGGAAATGTTGATGCCGATTTCAAGGTCTAATGCTGTGTGGGTCTGTACATCCTTCAGTCCAATGCGTAAGCCTTTTTCTTCGTATGAATAATTGGTTATTCCATCCTTGTTGAAAATATGCCATGTAGCTTCTTGGGCCAGCAGCTCTTCGGCTGTTGCATACTTTTTGCCATTGTCTTCTGTACCGCTGAAGATAACCACGCTGGGATGATAAACGCCGTCTTTGGAATAACGGTTCTTCAAGCCTTTCTCGCCGTAGTTAACATACAATTCCGTGCTCAGCTTGAAGTCGCCATGCTCTATCAGGTCTGCCAATGTACCTTGGGTTGTCGTCAGAATAGCATCCTTTCCGTTTGCCGATACATTTGATACCTTCCGAATGAAAGGTGGCGTGTCAATGCTGCGCCATATAGACAACACATCGTTCTTGTTTACCTTTGTCTTTATCTTATCCAGGTATGCCTGGCTCACACGAATCTGTGTTGTGTCAGCATTTAAGATCTCCACATCGTTCGGATTGATAAAATCAAAATAGTTGAGAGCTTGGGCATTTTCTGCAAGCTCAATTTCGCCTTTCTCAATAGGCGGATCGGGAGAAACATTGTTATCGTCATCGTTGTCACAAGATATTACCGTAAGTGATACGAAGAACAAGGCAAGAAAAGCAAACTTGCCCGATTTGAAAAAAGACCAATACTGCTTCATAAATGTGGATTATTTTACGCCTTCCAGGTTTCTTGGAAGAACCTGATAATACATGGAAGCGTGAAACCGGAACACCGCATTTTGAGTGGAGTCACAACAAAACAAGCATAACGCTTCCTCAATTGTTGATATACCTAATTTCCGCAACACTTTTGTACAAGAATAATTTAAAGCACTGAGTAGTAATGTATTACCCAGTGCTTTGTCATGTCAGAAGATTCACTTAACTTCGTGTTGCAATAAAAATCAAACCAATCTTCAGCAGACATGGCTAAAGTACAAATAAAATTCGATTCAATCACACCTTTTGGCGGAATATTTTCAATCATGGAGCAATTTGATGCTCTTTTATCGGACGTAATCGACTCCACATTAGGACTGCGTAGCAGAACCTATGGTTACCAATACAGTGAAATCATCCGTTCTCTCATGTGCGTATTCTTCTGTGGCGGCTCGTGCATTGAAGACATATCCACTCATCTCATGCCCCATCTTTCCCTGCATCCCAAACTTAAAACCTGCAGCGCAGACACGATTCTTCGCGCCATAAAAGAACTGACTACAGACAACATAACGTATTCATCTCCAGACTCAGGTAAATCATATGACTTCAATACAGCTGACACAATGAACGAATTGTTGGTCAAGTCTCTCATTGCTACCGGAGAATTATGTCAGGAGCAGGGTTACGATCTGGATTTTGACCACCAGTTCATTGAAACGGAGAAGTATGATGCCAAACGTACATACAAGAAGTTCACAGGATACAGCCCGGGAGTGGCCGTTATAGGTGACCATATTGTCGGCATTGAAAATCGGGATGGCAACACGAATGTCCGGTTCTGCCAGCAGTGTACATTGGAAAGAATCTTCACCAGGCTGGAATGTAACGGCATTCATATAAATAGAGCTCGTATGGATTGTGGGTCGTGCTCCGAAGAGATTGTAGATACCGTCAAGGCCCATTGCAAGTACTTCTATATCAGAGCCAACAGATGCTCCGCTTTTTACGATGACATGTTCGCCCTCAGGGGATGGAAGGCTGAGGAGATCAACGGAATCAGGTTCGAGCTGAATTCGATTGTCGTAGAAAAGTGGAAGGGGAAACCATACCGTCTTGTCATCCAAAGACAAAGAAGAACAGATGACATACGGGAGCTATGGGAAGGAGAATATACCTACCGGTGTATCCTTACCAATGATTTCGAATCCGACATAAGGGATGTCGTAGAGTTCTATAACCTGTGCGGTGGGAAGGAAAGAATCCTCGATGACATGAACAACGGGTTTGGATGGAAACATTTGCCAAAGTCATTCATGGCAGAAAATGCAGTATACCTGCTGATGACTGCATTGATAAGGAACTTCTACAAAACAATCATCCGAAAATTAAACGTTAAGGATTTTGGCCTATCCATATCGAGTCGTATTAAGACTTTCGTTTTCAAATCATTGCTGTCCGCTAAAGTTTAGTGTAGTACGATTCGCCTACCCGCAGTGTCACTTGATAGGCATTGCGGGTGTTTGTTTTGTCTGGTAAGCCCCTCTATCCAAAGAGCAGGAGTTCCTTGGGTGGCGATTCTGCCTCGGCTACCAGTTTTGACCAGTCTTTGTCGGGTTCTTCGAGGAAGGTGTAGAGGTTGACGTAATACATTAACATGATTCTGACCATTGTTGCCAATCCCGAGAAGCTCCAGCTGCGTTTGATGCGTTTCTTCAGCACCATCAGTAGAAGGTTGGCGATGAGGGTTATCCATATCTGGATTTTGATGGCATTGGCGCTTTCGCCGTAAAAGTACCGAAGGGGGAAGTTCTGCTTTATCTGCTTGAACAACAGCTCTATCTCCCAGCGTTTCCGGTAGATTGCCACAATATCCTCGGCGCTCATCTCCATGTCGTTTGTGAGGAGGGATATGAGCTTGGCCCCTCTTTTCTTTTGGTCGACGTAGGTGACTATGCGTGCATGGTGCTTTATATCGTCGCCATCTTTGACCTTCTTCGTGAATGTCACATGGCGTTCCCGAAGTGCCATCAACCCACTTTCTGTCATGTATATCGTATCAGCAGAAACCTCATAGACAAGATTCTTCTTCATCTTGGTGACATATATGACACCTGCCCGGCTCAGCTCCTCGAACTTGGCGTAATCGATGTAGGCCCTGTCCAGGGCAACGATGTCTCCGCTTGTGTAATTTGACGGCTTGAGCATGAAACTGTCATTAGTGGCGGCAGATGTGAACCTGATATCTGAAGAAACTCCCTCGTTTGCATGGATATTGGTGTGGACCTTTATGCCGCCTTTCTTCTTCCCCGTCTTCGGATGGCGTCCGACTCCCGTGAAGATAAGGTTGGAGAACAGGCTGATTGTCGTCGAATCGATAATCTGCAGCCGGTTTATCCAACTGGAAGATGGATTGTTTCGGCTGTCCGATGAAAGTTCGTTGCGGTATGTCTTGTACAGGTCGCGATAGATTGCCTCAAAGATTCCCTCTGACCTGCGTGCATTTGCGTCAGACAGAGTACTGCGCCGGGGCATCATGCTTATCCCAAGATGGGCAAGCTTTCTCGCTTCAGGGAACATCGAGTCCGTGATTTCCCGCAGCGAATCGAACCGTTTGATCACGGCATACAACATTATCAGCAGATGCTGCCAAGCGTCAAAGTGTTTGACATACCGTTCGCCGCCCTTTTCTTGACTGATTTGGAGAATTTTTGACTTGTCCAGCAAATTTATCAGCTGACCATATGCCGGCTGTCCGTTGAAATGACTACCTTTGTTCATCGTTATTGATTTATTTTTTAGCAGAAACAAAGGTAACGAAAAAGGCTGGACCTCCGAGAGGGGATTCAGCCTTGTATTTTTGATTCGGTCAAACTTTTACCGGACACCAATATTTTCAAATACATCTCGATTGCCGCAAAGTGGATTAGGACTTCAAGGACGTACGTGCTAAACATCTATACCGAGAATCCAGCGTATAAAATAGCCTTTCAACAGGATTTTGGCTAATCCTTATTCTAATGGTGGGTAATGCGTATTGCCTCAAGTCGCTTCATGGGGTAAGGGGAAGTTATGCAAAAGAGTGGACCTTTGGCACCTTCGTTTCACTAAAACACAATGTAAAGATAATAAACTCACTAAAAAATGCATGGCAATCTCTGATTTCATTCGCTTGCGGAAATTAGGGTAAATATGCAACCGGCCCGTCATTGAAGGTATCTGAAAAGGATACCTTCTTTTTGTTATACTGTCTGTTATCCATTTTCTCTGGAAAACATCTTTGATCTTCATAATCATCCTACGCTGGCGAAATAATTCATCATGGACACTACATATCCAAGTAACGGTATCAGTACACCGATTACATATACCATAGCGTACCCCAAAAGGACGAGAGGTAATATTTTACGGTAAAGACCGGCGATAACAAGAAATATAAACAAAAAACAAGAACCATAAACTCCTATTTGAAAACCGGGCATCAATTCATAAACGGGTACGGGCTCGGGGTTAAGCATGGCTCCGGCCACAATGGAATAAAGACTTGCCAACAATATAAATAATGTATACAGGCAGCTCTTAAAAATCCCGGGATCGTTTCTTTTACAATAGAGAATTGTTTGGATATCACTCCTAAGAAACTCAATACCCAGCAAGAGAGCTACCATGACACCCGTATCAAAAGCAGAGAATATATTCATTTCAATCAATCACCTTTGACGCGAAGACATGTATTTATTCCGGAATGCCACGCCTTCGCTTGTTTTACGATATGATATTGATATCCGATAGTTTGGAAAATATTTGAAAAACCTTCGTTGTATGCTTTTAAATTTGCTCATTACACTTATTACATGTTGTATCCGACAAATTGAAAATCCCAGCCATTCTTTCAATTTCTTACCTGCAAATATAGCCCTTTGCCGGGTTGATTGCGCAAGGCGGCCCCTTTCAGGGGCTGGTTGGCTAAAAGAAAATCATCCTCGCTTCGCTGCGGTATTTTCTTTTGCCAAGCCTTGCGCAATCCCCGGCAAAGGACAGTCCGGCAAGTAAGAAACCGAAAAACCGGCTCCACGGAGCCGATCATGTCAAACAAACTAAAAAAATGAAGGTATGAACAGAGAGACAACAAGCAAAGTCCACAAAGGACAGCAGGGTGCCAATCCGAAAATGAGAATGTTGGTTTATCGGGAAAGGAGCTATCCCGCACGGAAGGTGCAAGGCAGGGACGGAAGCTATACGGTTGCCGCAGACAGCCTGGTGCCGGAACTGCTGGACGGCATCAGAAGCCTTGACCCGGCAGCTTTCAAGCTGGACGAGGAAATCGCCTGCTATTGCTCGGACGAGGAAATCCAAAAACTGGCGGACGAAGAACTGGTAGAAATAATTTATGAATGGCAACGGTTATGACTGAAACAACAACAGCAAAGGTCCGGGAAGAACAAGTAACGGGCCTTACCGCAGAGAATGCGCACCGGGTCACGATGATCCGGGAAAAGGGTACGGACCATCCTCCCGTACCGTTCCATTTCAGAAAGGAGCATCATGGAACGGGCAACTATGTACACCTGTACGGAAATCCGGAAGATCGGAATGAATTGCATTCCAGGGACTTCAAAGACTGGGAAGCCGTAGCGTTCAAACATCCTGGCTATCTGGAGGATATGTGGAAACAGGCTTGCGACGCATACGCCTGGAGTTCCTTCGACCCGGAGATTCGTGGCGAGACGGACATCATGATTTACGGGGAGGAGCTGCACAACGACCTGCAACTCATGCAGGAAGAGGAACGGGATACATACATCGCCGCCTACCGGAAAAAGCTATCCGCCCAGCTCTCGGCCCTCTCACGCTGCGCCAACCCGATGGTGACGGGACGAGGCGGATTTGATTACCACAGGCAGGAGAATACGAACAGAAGCTATCAGAACCGCTACGAGGAGTTCCGCAATTGGCGGCAAAAGGTTCTTGAAGCCGTCAGACGAAAAAAGGAAGCCGCACGACCGGAGGAAGAAAAACTGGAAAAGGCATGGCAGACGCTCAAACGCGACATCAAGAGCAGCGCCGACACCATCCACGGGATTGACACCGGACAATGCCGGGGTTATAACCGTGCCCTGTTCGTCAGCAGCATCCTGAACAAGGTATCCACCTTCGCCAATCACGGGGAAGTGGAAATCGTCCGCAGGGCCGTGGACTTCATTTCCGAATATAACGCAAGGCTAAGGAAACCCGTCATCACCCCGAGAAACAAATTCTTCCAATTGCCGGAACTTGCGGAACGGATGCGCGAAAGGCTGAAAGCGGTGCAAAGCCGGGAAAACAAGGAAGTGCCGTTCGAGGGCGGGACACTTGTATGGAACTATGGGGAAGACCGCCTTCAGATCCTGTTTGACAGGATTCCCGAAGACAACAGACGAAAGGAACTGAAATCCTCCGGATTCCGCTGGTCACCCAGAAACAAGGCATGGCAACGGCAGCTCACCTCCAATGCCCTCAGTGCCGCCAAGAGAGTGTTGAACCTTCAAAACATCTGAACCATGAATAACGACAAACTGAAATTCGTAGTCGATTCACGCAGTTTTGACGGCAGCTGCGTGACCACCATGTCTGACGGAATACACGGCGACTACCATCATGAGACACTGGAGGAACTGAGGGACAGGGAAAAGAACCCGTACCTCACAGCCGTGTCCGGAAATACCGTCCGCAAGATGATACGCATCCACCTGCAATCCCTCTGCGCCCCGTTCAGTGAGATTACGGAAGAAAGATATTTCGACTACATGGATGTCTTGCCCCCCATCCGCCATACCCGGAATTTCTTTTTCCTGGGAGAGCCTTATCATGCGGACATCTACCGGTTCTGCTTCCGGGCGGGCGGACGCTACTTCACGGGACTCCGCTCCGTTACCACGCCAAGAAAGGAGCTGGAACGGCAGATGGACAACCATTACCGGAACATTACCTTCAAAGGAGACATCCTGAAAGAAAAGCCGATGGTCATCTCCGGCCACGCACGGCATGCCTCTATAATTATAGTTCCTTATCTGTTTCTTGACATAAATGGCGAGAAGAAGTTCATCTGCAACCTGATGAGAGGAACGGACGAATCGTCAGGCAGGGATGTAAGGCTGGAAACCGCCAAAATCCTGCGAAGCCTGCGCCGTCATCATTTCCTCTACTTCTCCGGCTATGAGGGAAACGACGATATGGACAAGTTCCTAGGCGAAGTGATGAAGAAAAAGCACACCCTGCTGGCAAACGGCAACTTCCTCCAATATCCCGTGAACCGGGAGTCCGTGTCTTTTACCGGAACGGTCAGGGAAACAGGCGAGCCGTTCTTCTTCCGGATTTACGACAGGGAGCTGTTCCTGCACCTGTTGTACGTCCTGAGAGGCATCAAAAGGGAAAAAGCTAAAATATAACGTGACACATAACGACGGTATGGTGACTGTCTTTCCGACCCGTCACCATACTAAAAAAACAATGAAATCATGAGAACTGTGACCGAAGAATCGTTGCGACGCAGGCTGGCCCGTCTGGAGTCGGCCCTGGAAAGCGAAAAGGCACGCCTGAGAAAAGTATGCGGCGGCATCCCCTGGGGAGCCGGGATGAGGCGTACCAAATGTACCCCCTCATTCCGAAGGGAGGACGAACTGATCGGGAAAATCAAGGCGGTGAGACAGCAACTCTTCCAAATGTCCGCAGGCGGTGACAATCACACGTTTAAAGAAACAGGCAGGTGAATGCCGGCCAATTAACTTGCAAGTCAATAATTTTAAAACCAGTTACGAATATGAACACCCGATTGGCTATAATCCGTTCAGAGGGAAAAGAACATCTCTGCTACCGGGAAGAGGAATGTTTTGTCGATGTATCCTATCCGATGGTGACATTTACCAAAGGGGAGGATGATTTTGAAATTGTCAAATGCGACCATCCGTCCATGGAAGAGACTTTCCTGTATCAGGAAAGCCGTCTCTCAATCGTGATTGAAATGTACCATAACGGCTGGCCGGCATTGTCTCTGAAAGATCCCGTGACCCATGAGATATACACGGTCCTGACGGTCAACTTAGAAGATAAGGCGGCATTCTCACTGCCTGACAGGGCATTCGTGGACATCAACAACAATCCTGATGCCATGGAGTTCCTTCTGTCTAACAAATTGGCTGAGGATACAGGTTATAGACGTCAGAGCGGCCGGGTAAGCTACCCGATGGTCACACTTAACCTTCCGACGTTTTACAGGCTTGACCCACATGCCTTTAGCGCAATATTGAATATCCGGTAATCCTTCCGGGCAATGAATCTGGTATCAACAATCAAATGGAAAGAATCATGAAAAGATATGACATAAGAGTAAGGTATTCCTTCGAGGGCACTTACACGGTAGCGGCAGAAGACCGCGATGAAGCAAAAAGAATGGTAAATGACGATTGCGGTCTTGTTTTGGGCGGCGATATCCACACGACACGCGATGACGATGAAGTGTTGGACTGGGATTTCTGTATCCATCCCGACACGCGGATTCTCTCCTTGCAGGAAAGAGGCGGAAAAGGAAGTTTACCGTCAGAAGCCGTTGATTTCAGCGGCAGGATCAAGGAACTGCGGGGGGACATCATCGACGCGATACGGCAGTTGCTCCATGCTCACTGCGTGAAAGAAATTCGTCTTCCGGAAGAGGATTATGATCCGGTCTGGGTGATATGGTTTGGCAAGAACGGAGAACCATATGAATGCAGGGTGACAGGACTCCGGGTAACAGCGGACAGCCTGACCGTCCTTGCCGAAGAGAAAGAAAGCGGTGACGAGGTGCAGTGTCACAGCCCGTTTGAACTCGGCGCGAAGAACATAGACTGGCTTTATGAGATGTATGAGGCTGTGTGGCATCAACTGAGAGAAACAAACAATGTAGAATCACAAATAGAAGAACCATGAAATATCAAGCGGAAAATACCGTCTCCAGTTTCTTCTACTACATGTGGAACGCCTGGAGCGAGGAGGAATGCAAAACCGTGTATGGCGGCATGTACCCGCATTTCTGGGAAAAATGGTGCGTGGCGACAGACAAGGGCACATTCGGCGCGGCGGAACGGTTCTATCTGGAACTTTCGGAAGACAACCGCAGGCTTTTGGTGGAACGGGCCGTCTCGATATACGACGGACGAGGCCTCAGAAACAGGAACAGAAACATAAAAAATCAAACAGCATGCAGGGAAACATTATCAGTCTGATCTGCAACTCATGCGGTTGCGGTCAAACGGAAGCACAGGAATACCTGGACTCCGAAATCCGGTACCTGCGCGAATTGCAGGAGGCGGACGACCTGAGAGAAGATGACATGGAAACGGCCTGTCTCAACCTCGGTCTTGACCTTGACTACCGGGAATATTTTATCAACCGCCTCGCAGGGGCATAAAAAACTTATGGCTATGACTTATTTTCAGAACATACACTCTCTGACGGACTTGAAGAAAGAATACCGCCGGCTGGCATTGGAGCACCACCCGGACAAGGGTGGTGACACCGCAATCATGCAACAGGTGAACACCGAGTTTGGAAGGCTTTTTGAGGCTTGGAAAGAAAAACCGGATATTCCCTCGACCTCAACCGGATATGAATATGACTATCCGGGAGCCACGGCAAAGGAATACACCAAGTATGTGTATAACGAATACCGCTGGAAAGGCCGCAATTACAAGGGGCAGCACGCTCCTGAAATTGTGGGACTGGTACGGGCATGGCTCAAGGAGACCTATCCGGGATACAAGTTCTCTGTCAGACGGGAGAATTGCCACTCCATCCATATCCGGTTGATGAAAGCGGATTTCGAGGCGTTCACCAAAGAGTCCGGAAAAGTTCAAGGCGATGTCAACCACCATCATATCCATTCAGACAAATCCTTGACGGACAGGGCAAAGGATGTAATGGTGAATATCTGCGATTTCATCATGTCGTACAATTTCGATGACAGCGACCCCATGACGGACTATTTTCACACCAACTTTTACCTGACGCTCGGAATCGGAAGTTACAAACAGCCGTACAAGGTGGAACCGCCCAAACTCGGCAGCAAAGACAAGCCGGAGGTATTCAAGCATCCGGAAGGTCCGGCACACAAGGCAATGCGCCGGGCATTGGGCAAAGCGCGTTTCGGCTTCATCGAAAGCCGGAAGTATGCCGGGGAAATAATTCTGGGGGAAGACTGTTTCGGCTCACGGGGCGAAGTCTATTTTTGGCCGAAGGAATATTCAAGCGCAAAAATGGCCCAAAAACGCATCGACAAACTGGAGGAAGCCGGAATAAGGTGCGAACTCACCGGCTATAACGGAGGATACATCCGCCTGCTCGGATACACCCCTGAGATGAGAAATTCCCTGGAACGGGAACGTCAGGAGTATGCCGCCGCGTATCAGGCATGGTACTCAAAACAGAATTTAAAAACAATCTGATTCAGGAATTATGGATACAAACAATTTGGACAAGTGGTGGTACGGACTTCCGGAAAACACCAGACAGGCTATAGGAAACGATGGGATATGGGAAAAACTGGATATGCCGTCCCGTTCGGCGCTACACCGGTATTCCCGGCTTAGAATTTACGGAACGGCAAAGGACAGGGATGAGGAACGCACGCTGCTCAATGAAATCGCGTGCGGACTGGGCGACCTTGCCCTTGTCCGTAAAAACGGCATCGCTTTGGAGAAAATGTGCAACGGGAACGGGGAATTTTACGATGAATACCAGGAACAGTTCGACATATTATATGACAATTACGGACATACAATAGAAAATATAAGCTGGCCGGACTGGATCGGACATACAATTCCGACAAACAGGGAACTGGTCCGGTTATTGGAACATCACGGTTACAAGCGTATGGAAATCGATACCGACAGAAGAATCCCGAAAACTTTCTATGTTTTCCGTCGTGGGTTGCACATCAACGCAAGCGAGGACTTGTCTTACCACATCGTACCGCAACAGGACAGTTTCGGACTGGGGCGTTTTGCGGTATGCGCTACCAAAGACGGTGAAAGCTCCCAGCTGGGAACTGACTGTGCCCGGCTCTTTTTGAGGCGCTTCCTTGCCTTCCTGAAGGGTGAAAGAAGCGGGAAAGAGATTATAGATGAAATATGCAACAACCGACAAACTGAACGATAGTATGAAAGCAAAAGTATTCAAGTACAGGTCTGACGGGAATACCGTCGTGGCTCCTTATATGGAACTGGAGCCGTACGCCGAGAATGTATATCTCTCCCTGTCTAGAAAGAACGAATATGGGAATGAGGACGATGACTGTTTCCATGTGGTCTGCCGGATTGAAAACGTTTATTTCTCCAGCGGGCAGTATTCACGCCGGTTCCTCAACGGAGAAAACCGCAGGGACGAAACTGCCGCCTATTGCAGGAACTGGATCGCGGATACGCTTCAGGGCGCGGAAAGAGGAGCCTTTGTCAGGTTGATCTCAGTCCGCGTGTTCGAGGCTCTCGGACTTGACACCACCCCCCTGGTGCAAGCCCGTGAGGCATACAAAAGGAGGCAGGAACAGAAACGCAGGGAACAGGAGGAGAAAGAGGCGGAAGAGCGCAGAGCGCGGGAAGAGCAACATCAGCGGCTGCTCGATGAACAGAAACAGAAATTCCTGGACGGGGAACGGATCACGGGAGGAATGTTCCTTGAAATCACCGGAAGGGACGGTTTTGACATCCATATCAGAACCAAAGGGACATTCAACAGGCATGTAAGAGGCATTGACAGGAACGGAACCGTCAGTTACCGGAAAATCAAAGGTCACCGGACTCCGGACTTTACCGGATGCCATAAGGCCGTGGGCGATTATCTTGCATTTATAACAACAAGAAAGGGCAAATAATAAAACCTGGCGGTAACGGCGTGCTCCATGCGGCTGTTACCGTTGCCGGCTTCCGGACTCACAACTTACGGTTCAGCGCCATCGCCAACGGAAACATAAACCGGTTATAGGCCTTGAGCTTTTGCAAATTCAGCGCATATCCGGCATAGGGGCTGGTCAGATCGGTATAGAAGAATACATCGGTAAATCCCGCGTGTTCCTCCACAATTTCACCATCCAACGGAATCTCCTCCACATTGAACCGCTCCAGAGGCAGCTCTTCCAGACGGGCATGCTCCGCATTGCCCAATACGTTCAGGTTGCGGTTAAACAGCACGAATCCTTTCTTCCTGTAATCCACACGCATACCATACGGACGCTCCACAAGGAAAGCATCCGCCGCTTTCTTTATATAGTTTTCCATGATCCTGAAATTAGAAACTGCAAAAATACACCATTTGTCCGGCAATGGCGAACAAATCAGGAAGATTATCTCCGGAAGCCATACAAGATCCCGCAACAAGGAACAACCGCATATTTTATTTCCCACCCTGCAAAGGTAGTCCCGTGTCCTGTGTACCCGTACAAGGTCAGGCCCCTGCGGGGTTGGCTGAAAGAAAATCATCCTCGCTTCGCTGCGGTATTTTCTTTCGCCAAACCTTGCGGGTACGGCCACGGGACTGTCAGGCAGGCGAGAAATAAAAATACCGGCTCCCGGAGCCGGACGTGTTTAACAGATAAAAATACAAAAGTCATGAAAATCCTGAATGAAGAACATTTCGAGAATGTAAGGCGCTATGCCGAATCCATCGGTGACACCTCGCTCCAAAAATGTCTGGAACGGTTGAAAAGCTGGGAAGAAAACCCTGACTGTCCCTGCGAAATCTCACTCTACTACGACCATGCCCCGTACTCGTTCGGCTTTACACAGCGCTATCCCGACGGAAGGACAGGTATCGTGGGAGGTCTGCTCTATCATGGAATACCTGACAGATCGTTTGCCGTAACATTGCAGCCGTTCCACGGATGGCAGATACATACCTGAAAAACATGAGACTCGACAATGACCGAAAAGCAGACTTCAGAACAGAGAATCCGAGGTCTGCTTTTTCATTTCTTGCTGTAAAGATAGCCGTTTCCCGGGCTGATTGCGCAAGGCGGCCCCTTTCAGGGGCTGGGTTGGCTGAAAGAAAATCATCCTCGCTTCGCTCCGGTATTTTCTTTCGCCAAGCCTTGTCGCAATCCCCGGCAAACAGGCCGGAAAGACACCAAGAAATAAAAATGCCTACCCATGTAGGCCGATGTTTTACTTAAAAAAGAACGGATATGGAAACACTGGATTATAACCGGCTGCTGCTTGTCTCTCTGTGGCAATACAACCACCATGGGGATGAAGGGCTGACTCCCGCACTTTTCGAGGAAACGTTCGGAAAGGTCTATGGAAGTCACTGCTACGAAAAATGGACCGGCTACTTCAATCAGAATCTCTGGGACATGATTGCCTATTTCAGAAGCGAGAAGGAGAACGGACAGAAGTTCTGTGATATGGTTGCCCGCCAGGTCAAATTGTACCAACAAAAACGCTCTCAATATGAAGTACGGTAATTTTTATGATTTGGAAAGCCTGACTCTGCTCAACAGGCATGAAGGGTGTGCCTGTTCCATAAAGGAGTGCGACGTGGAGAAGGTGAACCGGCTGATTTCAAGGATGCGGGAGGACAGGGAAAGAGTCAGTTTACCGACCGCAGGGGATGTCGTCACTTATACTACCCGTGGCGGTGACTATTATCCGCAGGCACACATTGAAAGGGGCGATGACCGGGAAGTCCATATTTGCCTTCTCCCACAGACACCTTTCTGCCATGAAAATGAAAAGTGTACCGGTTACAATACGGAAGGAGGCCCTTGGGTTATAACCGGTCCGGAATTGCTGCTTCCCGATGGCATACGCAGCAAACAGTTCCGGATGTGGGGGCATACCGGAAGGCACAGGAACGGTGCCGTCCTCTTCCACACATTCGTCAGGGCATGGAAATACACGGAACCCGATCCTCTGTACGGAAAGTACACCACAAAAGAATGGACGAGATACATCATCGAGTGTCAGCCGGATATTGAACCGGCTGATGCCTTTATCTATCGGAATGAGTCATTCACCCTTTACTCGCGGGAAGAACTGGAGCGGCTGGTCGGGATTCTGCACGGAGAACTTTTCAACGGATTCCGTCCCGGTCTGTTCATACTCTGGGCATACCGTATGGAATGGAAGGAACTTCCCACATGGGAATGGAACATGCTGAAAGCGGAAACGCACCTCTTTTTCCTTGGCGTCTCCCCCGTCAAGATACGGACAGACCATAACGGACATACAGTAACCTTCTATAAAAAAACAGAACAATATGACACGCTATGAGACATCCCCAGAAGTCCGGCCACTTGAAAAGACAATCTGTGAGTTTGCAGGCTTGAACGGGTACGATCCGATGAACGTGTTCACAGATTTCCTGCGTTACGTCATACACGGATTCTCACCGGGCGCTCCTCCGCTGAAAGACTGGAGGTACAAGCGGCAGCAGAATGCCGCATTCATGAAAATGTTTGCGGAATGGGTGCGGCTCATGCAGAAGCAGCTGGAGGCCGCATCCTGGTATGACGCGTTAGGAGACCTTTTCATGGCGCTCAGTTCCAGAAAGGGACAACAGGCGCAAGGGCAGTTCTTCACTCCCGTACATATCTGCGACCTGATGGTAATGTGTACGGAAACGGACGGAAAAAAGACCGGGCAGAGGATAAACGACCCTACCTGCGGAAGTGGGCGTCTCCTGCTGGCATATCATGTACGCCACCTGGGTAATTATCTTGTCGCGGAAGATGTCAACCGTACCTGTTGCCTGATGACCATATGCAATATGCTCATTCACGGCTGCGTGGGGGAAGTCATCCACCATGACAGCCTCTGCACCGAAAACTTCATGGACGGCTGGATGGTAAACCATACACTGACCCAGACGGGCATTCCTTCCATTCGCCGGATGAGCGAGGAGGAATATCGGACAAGCAGGAACATGTCCGTTGACCTGCTCAGAAAGCGGAAAGAGAAATTGCGCCAAATGCAGCCGGACAAGAAACAATTGCCATAAAAACATGGCAGAATTTATAAACAATAAAACGAATGATTATGAAACTGAATGTTAGCAATGAATTGAAATCCCGCCTGGTGCATGCGGCGGAAAACGGAAGTGTGATAGCCAAAGACATCCTTTCGGAAGTAAAAAAGAACGTACCGGTGGAAGAGATCATACGCGGTACCTACAACTGCTTCTCCACCAAGCGCAAGCGGACGGAAGCGGGCACGTTCAAGAAAATCCGAATCGTGTTCACGGCCTGCAGCAAGGATCTGGCCCATCCCAGTTTCCCGGACCGGAACAACCCGCAGGCACCCTGGTTCCCGGAGAACCGGACAGACCTGGAACCCTCCACGTTTGTGGAACTGTTCAAGAACCTGCCCAAGTACTCACCCGACGAAATCAATTATTTCTGTAGTTCTCTCTCATTGGACAGCAAAGTCACGGTCAGGCTGCATGAAAGCATGAACGACTTCATGGAAGCCTATCTGGAAAGCAACTACAGCCCCATCTCCGACAGTGACACATCCAGCCTGCACAGTTCCTGTATGCGGTATGAGGACAAGGCACGCAACGCCGCTGACTTCTATACCAACTTCGCCGGCGCTAAAATCCTTGTGGCAAGGGACGAGAGCAACAACATACTCGGACGGGCTGTCGTATGGAACGAGGTAACATTGTGGAAATCAATAAACACACCGATTGCCGCCTCCCTGCTGGACCGCATCTATTCCTCACACGCATTCGTCGCCGAACTGATCCGCAAGCAGGCGCAGGAGGCGGGCATCCTGTTGCGACGCAGATACAACGATTATACACATACAACGGATTTCACCGTACTGAATCCCATTGAGGGGCAGGAATGGGCGGCCGGAGACAATATACAGGTTTCATTGACGGTGAAAGTGCCCGCCTGCAGGTGGCACAAGAAAGGGGTGCCTTACCTCGACACGTTCTACAGCCTCCATCTGACGGACGGTAACCTGGAACTGAGAAATACGGAGGGCGACACGAGCATAGCCACCTGCCGGAGCACGGAAGGGCGCGCAAACAGGAGAAAATATGTATGTCCCAAATGCGGAAAGATACATTCCTTTCCGGATACGGCATTCTGCAAGAATTGTCAGGACATGTTCTATATATCCACCGTATTCGGAAAAGTACTGAAAGGCACGTCCGCGGAATACAAGGGAAAGAAATATCCGTCCTTCCTCTTCAAGAAGGGACGTCCCGTACCGGAGTTCAGACGGTACCTGCAAATCGAAAAGTTGTTCATCTCCTGAAAAGTCAGTATCATGGAAAAATTAATGGCTCTTTACAACATCTCCTCCCCCTCCGGCAAGGAGGGGAAGATGGCCGGGTTCATCATCGGGGAACTCAGGCGGATGGGTATTCCTTTCCGGCAAGACCGGCACGGAAACATCTACGCGGTCAAAGGCAACCGGAAAAGCTACCCCTGTGTCGTGGCGCACATGGACGAGGTACACCGGCGCAAGACAGGCACCTATGCAGCCCATCTTGTGGCGGACTCGATGATTGTCGGCTATGACCGCAAGCGTAAACGGATGGCCGGAATCGGCGCGGATGACAAGAACGGCATCTGGATCTGCCTGAAATGCCTGGAGGATTTCAAGGCGGTGAAATGCGCCTTCTTCGTACAGGAGGAGATAGGATGCATAGGCAGCGGCCATGCCGACATGTCCTTCTTTTCCGACTGCCGTTTCGTCATCCAGTGCGACCGGAAAGGGAACGGGGACATGGTGACACAAATCAACGGAATGAGGCTCTGCTCCAATGAGTTCATTTCGGCAGTAGATCCCCGGAGGTACGGTTACAAGCCTGCACAGGGGCTGGCTACGGATGTGGCGGCATTGAAAAGGAACGGGCTGGAAGTATCCTGCGTCAATCTCTCCTGCGGATATTATGAACCTCATACGGACAACGAGTACACCATCCTGGCGGATCTTTGCAAGTGCTACCGGTTTGTCCGGCACATCATCTGTTGCCATAAGGAAACCAGCACGCATATACCGGAAACGGAAAGAAAACCCTTCCCCGGATATTATGAACTGTTCGGAACGGCCGGATATAGCGAAAAGGATTATATCCGTCTGTCAGAAGAGTACAGATCTGAATTTACTAAAACAAGCAGGACAAGCCATAAGAACAGATTGTAATTTATCAACGACTTTAAAAACAAGAAATATGGAAGCAACAGTCATGCCGGCCACTGCACCGGTACAGAAACAGCAGGGACTCAACCAGGTAGTCATCAACAAGGTACGGCGAATGATAGAAGGCAGGCAGGGGGATGTCATGGACACCATCAACCGTCTGCTCAGTGAGGGACGGATCGCGCAGGATTTCATCGCTCCCATCGGGGTAAGCCAACGTAGCAAGGAACGCCCCGTTATCTCTTTCAAAGCGGAAGGAAGGGTACAGATGGCAATGCCCGAAGGGAACTTCAACCTGCACGGCAACGCCATAAGCCAGATTTCGGAGAAGATGGGCATTCCCGCCAAATACCTGCGCGAGCTTTCCGCCGGAGATGTCTGGCAGAAACAGTTGTGTGCCACCATCCTGAACGAACATTCGGGATGGACCGAGCGCACACGGGTACTGATACGTGCGGTGGGCATGGAGGTCCGGGGCGTGTTGTCGGACTCCTACCGCCGGCTCAACTCAGTGGACATCCTGACCGCTTTCATCCGTGAGGCGGGAGGACAGGGGGCGGTCGTGTCCGACGCCTATATGAACGACACGAAAGTATGGTGCGAAACGATCCTGCCCACTCCGATAGAGATACCCACCCGTAAGAACGGGACGGTCATCATCTTCGCAGGAGCACGCTTCTCCACATCCGACTATGGCAACGGCTCGGTGGACATGCGGTCGTTCCTGCTCAACGGGGCGTGCCTGAACGGGATGGTCCGGGAATCCGTCATGCGGCAGGTGCACCTTGGAGGCAGACTGCCGGATTCCCTATCCCTTTCCCAAAAGACCTATGAACTGGACACGCAGACCACCGTATCGGCAGTTTCCGACCTGACCAAAGGGCTGTACAGCAAAGATACCATCATGCAGAAGGCCATCGAAATTCAAGGCGCATCGGAAATTGACGTGGATTTCGACAAGGAACTGAAGAATCTGGTGCAGAAAGGAGCCTTGTTGAAAAACGAAGGACGCGAGGTGGAAAAACTGCTGATGAACAACAATCCTGACGACGGAGTGACAGGCGGGGCCACGCTCTGGAAACTGACACAGGGAATCACCGCCTTTGCAAGGGAACAGCAGCCGGAACGCTGCCGGGAACTGCATGAAATATCGGGGCAGCTGATGAACCGGGTAAAGGTAAATTAAGAGTAAGCATTCGATAAACTCCCCCTTTCATTCTAAAAATGTGATATTACTTTTGTAATCAAAGTAAAAAAGCTCAATTGTTATGTCACATCAATGGACCATGGAAGATTTTGAATCTATTTATTCCCGTTTCAAGTCGAGCGGACTGTCAGTTATGGATTTTTGTTCGAATGAATGTATTCGTCCCAAACGTTTCTACGAGTGGCGTTCCAAGCTGTTGCGCAAAGGCGGCTTTATCCCGGTAAAGGTAAACAGTAAGGGCCAGGTCAGTCTTCCCCATAAGGAGAAATCCCTGCTGTCTGCCCCTCCGGTCAGCCCGTCGCCAATTCCCCAGCCGCTATGTGAGATCTCCTATCCCAATGGCGTCACAGTCCGCTTGAACAGCCCTTTGTCACCGGAGGTATTGCAAACCCTGATATTTTTGAATTCAAACCGTTAGCCTATGTTTTCTTTGAATGAATCCAACAGATATTATCTTTACCCGTATCCGACAGACATGCGTAAGAGTTTTTATACGCTTAGCGGCATCGTGACCAACCAGATGGGAAAGAATGTACGGGACGGTGACGCTTTCATTTTTATCAATGCGAATTGTACCTGTATGAAAATCCTCCATATGGAATATGGTGGTCTGGTGATATACCATATGAGGCTGGAACATGGGCACTTCCATCTGCCGGTCATAAATACGGAGGAAGGTCGGATTAAAGCGATTGAAACCTTCTGGAATGACCTTGTGATGATGGTTCAAGGAATGGACGGCAGCAAGGTCAGGCGTTATAAAAGGAGTGGTTTCCATGGGTTGTAGTTGTAACAAATTATAACATATACAATGCCGTATTCCGGCTGTTTTTTAGTATCTTAGCATCATATTTAAACGATTATGCCAACCGATAAGGAATTACTGATAAAGGATCTCATGCACAAATGCGACTGTCTGTATAGAGAAAACAGCCGGTTGAAGGAGATGGTGTCCACGCAGCCCCTTAAAGCTGCGGACAAAGAGGTGTATGAGGCTTTATTGTCTGACAAGGATGCCATAATCGCCCAAAAGGAAGCAAAAATCAACAGTCTGGAGCAACGTGTATCCTATCTTGAACGGCAGTTGTACGGTAAGAAGGCGGAAAAGTTCATAAAGCCTGACGCCCAGGACCGCTGGCTGGATTTTGAAGGCTTTGACATGCTTCCCCAGGAGGCTGAAGCCGCAGAAGAAGCAGAAAAGGAGTTGAAGGCTACCAGAGAAGCGATCATCGCCCGTAAAAAAGCGGGGAAGCAGCATCCTGCGAGAAAATCCCTTCCGGAGAATCTTGAGCGTGAGGTGGTCCATATATATCCCGAAGGGTATAATCCGGAAGAGTGGACGCTCCTTCCCGGAGAGGAAGTGACCGAGATCCTTATGCACGAGCCCGAGAAGTTCTATATCCGCAGGATAGTGCGCCATACAGCCAAACGGAAGGGTACAAACGAGTTCAAGACCGGCCCGCTTCCCGTCATGCCAATAGCAAAGAGCTATGCCTCTGCCTCATTGCTGGCAGACATGATGATAGGGAAATATGTGGATCACATACCGTTCCACAGGCAACTGGAACAGTTCAAACGTGTGGGGGTACATCTCCCCGCGTCAACGGTCAACGACTGGTTCAAGGATGTGGCGGATTTGCTAAGGCCCCTTTACTTCCGATTATGGGAGCTGGTGATGCAGACTGACTACATACAGTCGGATGAAACGACAATCCCCGTGATGAATGACGAGAGACACAAGACGGTCAAAGGTTATATCTGGCTTGTGCGCAGTGTCATGACCGGACGTCAGTTCTTTTACTATGACAAGGGTTCCCGAAGTGGAAAGGTGGTGCTGAAACTCTTCGGCAAGTTCCGGGGAGCCATACAGACGGACGGATACGAAAGGTACGAGATGCTGGACGCCAAGAAAGGTATTATCCTTCTTGGCTGTTGGGCCCATGCACGCAGACATTTTTGGGAGGCAAGAAAGAATGACATGCAGCGTGCCGACTATGCGCTCGCACAGATACAGTTGCTTTATGACGTGGAGCGTAAGGCTGACGATGAACGCCTGACTTACGAACAGAGGGCTGAACTTAGGGCACGTCTTGCATATCCCATACTTGTGCGCTTCGAGAAATGGCTGGTCAATGAATATCCCAAAGTAATGAAAGACAGTCCGATCGGAAAAGCCATAAAATATACATACGGAAGGTTCGACAAACTCTCCAGGTACCATCTGGACGGTCGTTACAGACCGGATAATAACGAGATAGAAAATAAAGTGCGGCCTGTCGCGTGCGGCAGACGTAATTACCTGTTCTGTGGCAATAATGATGCCGCTGAAGATGCGGCGGTGCTCTACTCGTTCTTCGGCTGCTGCAAGGCTGCCGGGGCTGACTTCCGCACGTGGCTGATCTACTTCCTTGAACATATACATGATTATGACGATGACTACTCGATGGATCTGGCCGAATTGTTACCTGACAATCTGTTATCCAAGGGCAAGATATTATCCGTTACGTCACCGGAATCTCCCAAGAAAGACTCCTGATACCTTCGTAAATCTCGCCTAAACACGGGAAAACTACCGTTTTATGCCAATCAAGACGGGAAAATAGGGAATAAAGTGCCGTTTTTATCTTCATTATCCCCGATAAATAGGGAAAATAAGGGAAAGAATACCCTTTTATACCAATTATGGCGGGAAAGTAGGGATAAAAATATCGCTTTATCACATTTGTCACAGGAAAATAAGGGGCAAAGGGGAAAAACTTCCTTTTATCCGCTCCATTAGTAGGGATAATATCAATTACTATAGAACCCGCACATCTTTGGGTTGAATTGATGTAACAATAAATCATAGAACGATAAAATGAATAAACGACATTATGAACATACGTTACCCAATATACGAGGGAGTTTATCGAATACTTACAATTAAGAGTGGCTAAGACTAAAGCCGTGAACGGCGATGGCAAGCGTCCGTTCACGGCTTTGCATAATTTCAATCTACGGTATATAGAACAGTTCAAACTCCTCTTTTCTTCTTCTCTCTATGCCTGGAATGACTTTCCCCCGATAACAGCGGAACGATATATATTCCTTGTAAATATTCCGGTTACCATCGTCCAGTTTCTGAATCAGTCTGCTTTTGGGTATCTTGCCGTTTCCGATCAGACGGTAACAGCCCACATTAAAACCTAACAGACTTAAAAGAAGCGAGTCTTTTCCATATTTACGGAATACCTTCAAACACCGTTCAAGGTCGCATCTCAAAAGTGAGTCCGCCTGTGCCTCACTCAGGTTCTCGGTCAGCTTCTCATGGGGGAGCAGGCGGTGTCCGTAACCGATGTAAGGCATTTTCCCCCGGTGCCAGCCTTCCCACCGCTTGATGCAGGCTACCGCCTTATCCTTGTCAGACGGGGGATTTTCCGCCTTGCCATACAGAACAAGTGACAGAAAAATCATAATAACCGGTATTCTTTTCATGCGGCCTCCGTATTATTGTCTTCCTCCTCCGCATCCTTTCCATTGAAATCATATGTCAGCTGTTGCAAGTTTCCCCAATTGTCTTCAAAATAGAGGTCTATGGTCTGTGATTCCTTGCCGCTATGCGAGGTATAGTAAAGACGGAATTTCCATTCGTTCAGCAAATAACGGTCATTGGGTTTCAGTACCGTTCCGTCCTCCATCTTCAGACTGCCCTTTCCGTCGGGCTGGAAATACCTCAGCGTATAGACAGTTCCGGAAAAGTTTCCTTCCGGCTTGATTTCCAGACGGATTTCCACCGTCTCACCGTTTACGATTTCGTCCGCCACCGGCATGGACTCCACCGTGAACGGGTATTCTTGTCTGATATCCAGCTCATTGTCACAGGCGACAAGGGCAAGAAAGGAAAATACCATGCAACAGACTGTCATCATAAAATCAAGGATTCTTCTTTTCATGGGTATATGTTCTTTTTAAGGTTAGAAAATGTATTTGACTCCGGCTCCATACTGGAAATGGCAGCGGCCGGAAGCGCCGCCCCATACAAAACGTTCACGCAGACATAGCAGCAGGGCTATGCTGTCCGACAGGTATCCTTCCGCCTCCAGCGTTACCGCACCCCCATAGATGAAGGACTCATACTTGCGCAAGGAAGCTCCGTCATCCAACAGGCGGTTTCCGTTGTTCACGGCCTCGTAGCCCAGCAAGGCGGAAGCACCGAGGTTCAGAAAGAAAGACTTGCCGGATGTGGAAAGGATTGTATGATAATAACCGCCTTCCCCTGTATATTGCGACAGTGGGACATATGTGTTCCGGTAAGGGTTATTACGTTGTAGCATCTCACAGCCAAACACCCACTGGTTCCCTTTCTTTGTGTAAGTGGCAACAGCCAGCGAAAAGGCGTAGCCCGCATCATGGCGGTCTGCCCGGCTGTAAAAGCCGTCGGCCATTTCAGCGGTAAAGCGGACGGATTTCATCCCCGGCAGCCGGCGCTGGGCTTCCGCCTGCCCCGTAAAGAGGGCAAGCAGGAGGATAATGAAGATGAAGTTTCTTTTCATGGCACTCATCTTACTTTCAGTTCATTGACAGTCCCGGCACGTACAAGGTCTTCGTTCTCCACCTCAAACGACTGATGGCGGCCACCCTGTTTCTCGTACATCTCCACGACCAGCTTCTTGCCGTCGGGGATGGTGAACTTGGGCAGGGCGAACACCGTCCGCTCGTTCTTCTTCCCGTCCACACGGGTCACATAGTTGAAGGCACGCAGCGGATAGATGACCTGCTCCTGCATGGCGGTACGCTTCACGATTTTCTTGTCTACAATCTTGAAAGTTACGAAGTCCACATCGAAAGGCACGTGCGTGGCGTTCTTCACCTCGGTATGGAAATAGAGCAGCTCGCCGTGTGCGTAAAGCCCCTTGAGCAGGTATTGAACCCCGAACCGCTTGCTGCCGATGTGCTTGACCTTGCGTTTGTCCTGCCCATACACGGATTTCATGATCAGCCGTACCAGACGGGGCGACTCCCCGGCGAGTTCCTGCAAGTAGATTTCCATCGCATTGTTCGGACGGTTAACCGACTCCCCGTCATGGATGAAGTCGCACATCTCCACGTTCAGCAGCAACGGCTCGTCGGCATACTTGACGTTGAATGTGTAAAAGTTGCCGTCCTCGGTTATCACGCTCATATTGGTTTCACTGCGGAAATGTTTCCGGGTCGCCTTCACACGGATGACGTTTTCCGCACCGTCCGCCTTGCCCGCTATCAGGTTGGGGGAACCCAAATCCACGTATCTTACGGGAGAGGGGAAAATTATATGTACGGTCTTGTCATACGTGATTTCCAGACCATGCGGGGGAATCATTTGGCTGAAGCCGATCTTGCGGCTCAATCCCTCGTAATAATCCCCGCTGCCTTGCTGCGCGTATGCAGCCACTGCGCCCATAATCAGGGCAAAAATCATCAGAATCTTCTTCATGTGCGTTCTTGATTGGTTGGTGAATAAATGGTTGGTTTCTTTTCTCTTTTCATTTTTCGGGAGAGTGCAGCAACAGCCGGTGTCCGGCTTTCAGGGTGATTTTCACCGCACGCATTTTCTTTTCCACATATTGCGACACGCCCTGTATTACCCCCTTGCCCACGTCCGAGGCAATCTGCGCCCCGGCATCCGTCGAGATGTTGATGCTGCTCCCCATTGAGGTGCCCATACCCGCGGCTATCTCACGCGCCGCATCATACTCCATCGAGTTCGGCACGAGGATTCCCCGCTGTCCGTCGGCATCATATACCTCCAGTTCCACCGGAAACAGCGTGCCCTTGTATTCCACCGTCTCTACAAGGATGTCCATCCGCTCCCCCTGGATGCGTGTACCGCCGGTCAATACCGTCCCTTGGGGAATGAGCCGGTCGTCCACCGCCATCGGCTCCAGCAACCGGATGCGCAACACCTGCCCGTCCGATACGGTCTGCGTACCGTGTACACAGGCGGCGATGGTATTCCTGCCGGAAGGGAGTGTCCTGCCTATAGGGGTGTGGAAACCGGTATTCCTCTCTCCCGCAAATTCGGCGATGAAATCCTCATTGTCCATAGGTTGTGCAAGCGATGACACCACCTGATTCCGTACCTGTTTCACCGGGCGGACGGCTGTCCTGTCTTTCCGGTCGCTCCGGCCATTCACGGCAGCCGGGGCATCCGGCTGCTTCCCGTTGTACCGGGCGGCCAGCTCGTAAGACTTTTCCAGCAGTGCCATCTTTTCTTCCAGGGTCTGTCCTTCCGGCTGTCCTTCCGCCGGTCTCTTTTCTTTTTCCAGTTCCTCTATACGGCGGAGCAGATCGGCATTTTGTTGGTTTTCATTCCGGGTATATACAGCACCCAGCGAACGGTTCATATTCCGGTAGGCTTCCGCAGAGGAATGGACAAAGCCGGGGGATTTCCCCGTTTCCGGTTCCGGCGGAAGTTCCGTGTTGGCTTTTCCTGCGGTAAGGCCGGCAGTATCCTGACTGTCCTTGTTGAGCAGCTCGGACATCTCCTGGAAGGTTCCCCTGCGCCATTTTTCCTTTTTAGCCAGTGCTTCCTGCTCGTAGGCGCTTACCTTGTCGCCCTCCATTTCCGAATCTTTCGGCGAGGGCATCTCCACGTTGAATCCCTTGCCCTTTTCCTTTTCCGCCTTGTCCTTTTCCGACGGGCTGAATACCAGCAGGAGGAATCCGGCGCACAGCAGGCAGAAGAACGGATAGACAATATACCTCGCGCGTCGGCGCTTCTCTTCGGGAGTCAGCGGCTTGTCACTCGACAGCCCCAGCCGTTCCCTGATTTTCTGAAAGTCCATTTTCATGTTTCTGGATGTTTGAATGAATGGTTGTTGTTTCCGGCCGTAACATGACGGGCCGGATATGCCCGGTTTTCATGTCGCCCTTCCGTTCCCCCAAACGGGACACGGAAGAGACAACCGAGTACAGACAGGCTGCCGTGAACAGAAGCGAGACGACACTTGTCAAGACAATGCGCTGCTTCCCGGTCAGCCGGCGGCAGAACAGCCGGATACGGCTGTCCGCACGTTTTAAGACGGCAGGTTTCCCTCTCATCGTTCCACACTCCTTATATCCCTGTTCTCCAGTATGGTGAACTGCTCGATGATGAACCCGTTGGGATTGTCGTCCGAACGCCCCGTATTCTGGAGCGAACAGGAGGTGACAAGGCTTCGCTCGGTCACGTTGCTCTCACGGATGATCAGCTGCCGGGCGTATGTACGCGCCTTGTAGGGATAGGCGGCAAAGTCGCACACCACGCTGTCCACGTGTACCACCTGGTTGATGTTGCCCGAAATCAGCCGGTTGTAATATCCCTTTTCGGCAAAGTCCACATAGTAGTGATAGGCGCTCTTGTCCGCCAGCTGCAGGGCACGGCCTATATTGTGTTCGATCGCGTCCTTCTGCGGAGAGAGCGAGAAGAACAGCTCGTGAAAACGCCGGACGTGTTCCCGCGCCTCGGCGGGGCGGTTCTGTGAAAGATCCTGCGAGAGGGCGAGCATCAGCGACTTGCCCTTATCCAGCACATAGATCTTTTCCCGTTGCTTCTCGGCGAAACGGTACGAGCTCCACAACGCATAGCCGGTAATGAGCGCACAGCAGCCGGTAAAGACAGCCAGCATCAACCGGATACGCCTGAAGCTGCTCTCAATGTTGGTCAATGACTTGAATTCCATTTAGCGAATGATTGGTTTGAATGAATAAATAAATGTTTCCGGTATGACCGGGCGGCTCCTTCCGACAAGTCGCCAACCCGGTAATCCAAGTTGCCGACTCACGGAAACGGGTTGCCATAGAGCCTATTTGCCCCGCAGCCTTCCCCCGATATTCCCCAGTACGGCACCGCCCGTCCCGGCAGCGAAACTGCCCGCTTTCGTGGCCGTGCGGTTCAGGTTACGGCTGAAGTTTCCGGCTCCGCCCGCCTGTACGATCCAGCCCGCCACCGTCGGGACGGTGAAGTACCCGATAATCCCTATCAGCATGAATATGATATAGACGCTATTTGAGTTGTCTATCGAGTAGTCGGGGTTGTTCTGTAATTCCAGAATGTCATTTTGGAGCATCAGCACCTGGAGCTTGGCGAGCAGGGTGCTGAACAGGTCGCTGACCGGAAGCCAAAGGTAGACGGATATGTACCTCGTGAACCACTGCCCGAGCGTGGACTGGAAACCGTCCCATACGCTGAAGGCGAACGCCACCGGTCCCAGAATGGAGAGCACGACAAGGAAAAAGGTCCTCACGGTATCTATCAGCAGCGATGCCGCCGCGAATATCAGTTCCAGCAGGCTGCGGAAGGCGTCACGGATTTTCTTCTCCAGATTGTACATCCCCACCTCCACGTACATGCCCAGGCGGGAGGCGGTATCTATGGTTGACCAGCCCAGCTCGTCCAGCTGACGGTCGAATTCCTCGTCGCTCACCAGGTAGGCGGTTTCGGGATTGCGCAGCATGGCCTCCCTTTCCAGTTCCTCCTTCTGCGCCCTGTACTGTTCCATATCCAGCGTCTGCCCCTCAAGCATCTTGTGCGTACCCTGTACTATCGGGCTGAGCACGGTGTTCAGCGTGCCGAGCACCAGCGTGGGGAAAAGCAGGATGCAGATGCCGATGGCGAAGGGACGCAGCAGGGGATAGACATCTATCGGTTCGGCACGGGCCATCGACTGCCACACGCGGACGGCGACATAGAACAGGGCACCCAGCCCGGCAAGTCCCTTTCCCACGTCCATCATGTCCTTGCAAAGGGGCAGCATATCGTCATACAGGGTCGCCAGTATGGTATGCAGGTTGGCAAAATCTATCGACAACGGCATCATGGCTACCAGTATTTGGAGATTTCATTCCCGTAAAGCCGCATCACCCGGTCCAGGTCGTTCTTCTTTCTGGCACGGAGATAGCTCACGGCGATGTTCTTGTTCGTGTAATAGCTCACCAGGTTGCGGTAGCGGCGCATCTCATAGTAGCAGCGGTCCACCACGTCCATGCGGTCCTTGTCGGTCATGGAGAGCGTGCTCACGTTGATGACCTGCCTGAGATCCTGCAGCACGCCGTTGCTCTCCTCCAGCAGGCGGGTGTAGCCGAAGGCGATGGCGTCCAGCTCGCGGGGCGAGAAGTTCCCGTCGTTCATCATCTTGCCGAAGTTCGTTACATAGATGTCGGACACGTCGCCCACCATCAGGATGATGTCGCGCACCTTGCGGGCGTCCTGTATCAGGTCGTTCACCGCCTTTAACTGGTCGTAATACTTCTTGGCCTGCTCGTAAATCTTCACCGTCTCCGCAAAGCTGTCGGCCGTATTGACCGCCGTTTTCGAGGTATGGGCGATGTTGTCCGACATGTTGATGATGCTTTGGGCAAGGTTGCCGGGATCGGTCACCACCCACTGGGCATTGGCGCCGGTGCCGCACAGGGCGAGTACCGTTCCGATCAGGAGTGACTTCGCTTTCATGGGCGTTCCTCCTTCCGCACATAGTCACCGTTCGGGGAGAAGGTCAGCACGTCGGCGGCCTCGTTGTAGGAGATGTCGATGCGGTGCCCCGTGTTGATGAACAGGTTCCCGTTCTCCTCAACCAGCAGGTAGGTCTGAGGCCTGAGACGGCGCATCTTTCCGCTGCGGGCGAACACCGTCACCTTGTAGGCTTCCCCTTCCTTATATACCAGCACGTCCGGCTTGCCTTCCACGCTGCTCCACGAGCCGCAGAGCTTGTCACGGTCGGTGCCGCTCTCCGAGCAGCCTTGCAATACCATGGCGGCCATACCGATCAGGCACACCGCCAGTCTCATAAGGGATTTGTTTCTCATTGTTCTCTTTTTGGGGTTGATACTTGTCTTTGTTCCTCTCGTTTTCTCTCTGCCATCCGGCGGATGGCAAGTTCCAGGTTGCCGTCCAGCTCCTCGGCAAGCCGTTGCACTTCCAGTTTCTCGGACTCTTCCGTCGTGAACGTGAAATACTCTTCCGCGCTCACTTCCGTAGCATAGACCGCCGAACGGGTGCCGCCAAGCCCTATCCAGACTTCACGGTAAAAACGTCCGGGATGGTTCGCCTGGTTGATGGAGAGTATCTGGCTTTTCTCTTTCTCCGTCAGGCCGAGCAGCCGCTGGATATGCTCGAACTTGTTCATGTATTTCCGCTGGTCCAGAAGGATCTTGCAGTCGGAGTTGTTGATGATGGCCTCCTTCACAATCGGGGAGCTGATGATGTCGTCCACCTCCTGGGTCACCACAACGGCCTCACCGAAATATTTCCGGACGGTCTTGAACAAATATTGGATATAGCCGCTCATGTTGGCGGACATAAGGGCTTTCCAACACTCCTCTATCAATATTACCTTGCGGATTCCTTTCAGACGGCGCATCTTGGCGATGAAGGTCTCCATGATGATCAGCGTCACCACAGGCAGCAGCACCTTGTTGCCGCTGATGTTGTCCAGCTCGAACACGATGAACCGCCTGTTTGTCAGGTCCAGTTCCCTGTCGGAGTTCAGCAGGAAGTCGTAGTCGCCACCCTTGTAGAAAGGCTCCAGCACGTTCAGGAAACCGTCGATGTCGAAATCCTTCTCGCGTACCTTCTTTTCCGCTATCATCCGGCGGTAGTCACCGTCCACGAACTCGTAGAAGCCGTTGAAGTCCGGCCTTGCCTCCCGATTCCCGGTAATTTTACGGATATAGGCGTTCACCGCTCCCGAGAGCGCCACCTCTTCCGAACGTTTCGGTGCCTCGTCCTCCCGTTTCCACAAGGTCAGTATCAGAGTCTTGATGCTCTCGCGCTTTTCCACATCGAACTGTCCGGAATCGGTGTAGAACGGGTTGAAGGATATCGGATTGTCCTCCTCATACGTGATGTAGATGCCGTCCCCGCCGCGTGTGCGGTCGTGGATCATCCGGCACAACCCCTGATAGCTGTTGCCCGTGTCCACCAGCAGGATATGCGCTCCCTGCTCGTAATAGTTGCGCACCAGATGGTTGGTGAAAAAGGACTTGCCGCTGCCGCTTGGTCCCAGGATAAATTTGTTGCGGTTGGTGATGATGCCCCGTTTCATCGGAAGGTCGGAAATGTCCACGTGCACCGGAATGCCGTTCTGCCGGTCCGCCATGCGGATGCCGAACGGACTGGGCGAACTTCTGTAATTGGTCTCCCCGGCAAAGAGGCAGACCGCCTGCTCCAGGAACGTGTAGAATGACTCTTCGGCAGGAAAGTCGCCCGCATTGCCCGGAATGCCCGTCCAGTAAAGCACCGGGGTGTCGACGGTGTTGTAACGGGGGGTGCATTCCATCATGGCAAGCTGGCTGCCCGTGTCGTTCCTGATACGGCGGAACTCCTCCGCATCCTCCGCCCAGGCGATTACATTGCAGTGGCATCTGACGGGAAGCACTCCCTTGGTATGCGCCTCGTCCAGATACATCTCCGTCCATTCCTGGTTCACGGCATTGCTCCGGCTGTACCGTGACAGAGAGAGCATGTTGCGCGAGTTCTTCTCCATCATCTGCAGGATTTCCTGCGCATTGTCGATGAACACGTACTGCGAGTAGATGTGGTTGCAGGAGAGCAGCAGCCCCACGGGTGCGGCGAAGGAAAGGCGGCAGTCACTCCTGTCGGTGGACATACGCTCGTAGCGCATGTCGGTGGAGAGCTTGCCCGGCAGGTCTTCCGTATCCGAAAGTGTGTGCAGGCAGAGCCGCTTGTCCCCGATACGCATCCGTCCGGGCTTGAGGCAGATGTCCTGCAGTACGGCGGTTTCGTCCTCCATCGAGAGGGAGAGGTATTTCTCCACCAGCCCGGGACGTTCCTTCGTGCCGGTAATCTCCTCCGTTTCCAGGCGGCGCAGCCGGATATGGGCGGAGTCGTTCACGATATGCTCGAACTGCTCCACCGCTTCCAGAAAGCGGGCCGCCATGTCCTTGTCGGTAATCTCCCTGGGCAGCAGGAATCCCCGGCAGAGGGTGCTGAAGTCACTTTGCCGGCGGTTGCGCTCACGGGTGGTCTTTGTCAGATACAGGTAACAGCGGTGGTTCAGGTACGGCCTCTCGTTGAAGTGCCGCTCATAGCTGCGCGAGAGGAAGCTCTGTTCCTCCCCGCCGTTTTGGGGACGGTAGCTCTCCTTCGTGAACCAGTCCTGCTTGCAGACGATGCTGTGCTCGGGCAGTACCCTGGCGGCCTTTATCCAGGTGGAGTGCATGGCCTCATACTCTTCCGCCGTCACCGTGTACAGCTCGGGAAGCTCCACCTCGAAGGCCACGGTCAGGTCGGCGTCCTTGCTCACGATGCAGCCGTTCTCCACCGAGAGCAGGGGGAACTTGCGTTCCAGCGTTTCCGCTTTCAATACATTTCTCATGATTGTCGTTTTTTTCTTTTTGCAAATAATCTGAAAACTCTCTTGCGGTGGATCAGGTAGCGCGGATGGCGTTTCTCCGCCAGCAGCTTCATAAGACCGTGTTCGCCGTAGCGGGCGTTCAGCCGGAACACCGCCCATGCCAGCAGACCGCCGGATACGGTCCCGAAAGGGATGCATATCCATTGGTCCACGCCTGCCAGGTAAAGGATGACCACCGCCAGGAGCACCGTCACCAGACCGCCCGCGAAGACGAACAGGTATTGTGACTTGAGCCCCTTGAACTCGACGGGATTGCCCGCCCCCTTGTTTACAGGATACTCCATACCGCTTAGAGGAAGAAGGAACGCAGGATGGTGGCGGCTACAATCAGAAAGATGCAGGCAAAGAACCAGCTGGCGGCGGTTTTCGAGGTGTCGGGATCACCGCTGGAGAACTTGCCGTAGGTCTTGATGCCGCCCACCAGGCCGAGCACCGCACCGATGGCATAGCACAGTTTGGTGGCGGGATCGAAATACGAGGTCATGAGGCTGGTCGCCTCGTTGATACCGGCAAGGCCCTGACCTTGGCCCTGCGCGAAAGCACCGGCGGCAATCGCCGCGCACATCACTGAAAAAAGGATTCTTCTCTTCATTGTCGAATCGTTTGGGTAAGACATAAATTTGAATTCGACGGCGAAGATAAAAAGGGATAATACGCTGTGATTCAGAGGTGTCATCAGATGTCGCCAGATGTCATCAGATGTCATCCAACAAGTGCTTTTGCGCGTCTCTACAGAGATTTTCAACATTGTTTTACGTCATTGCGGAGACGCTTACCTCAAGCATAATACATGATTAATTGATGATTTTGGCACAAACATGGATTGTTCAAACGGTTACATGTTTTTCTGTACCATTTATATAATTGCCATACAAAAGCCAGCAAATTCCATAAAGTTGATTTCTTGTCAAAAACGACTATTATTGATATTGGATTAAAATAGCTATATTTGCATATCAAACGCAGTTTTATGGCCAATGTAAACAGGTTAAAAATAGTGTATCATGTAGTAGTGTATAAAGAGAGTAACAATATCACACCTTGATAAGGCATTTTTAAGTAATATATCTGTTTATATTCAAGAACAGCCAAACAGAGAACAATAACTTTCATACTTATAAGTATGAACAATGAAATTATTGTGCCTGAAACAAAGCGAACAAAATATGAGGCCGTAAAATAAAGCATGATGCAACAATTGCTTATGGGCAAAATATTTAATCAGTTAGTGTATGAAGAAAAACCTTAAAGATTTGTATTGCCAACGCCCTCATGTCGTGATAGTTGGAGCTGGTGCTTCAAGAGCGGTCATGGGAAAATCTTGCCCGACGATGAATGAAGCCATTGAACAGGTCGGGTTAGATAGAATCCTTGAAGGATTTATGTTAGAAACGAAAAGCAAGAATCTTGAAGATATATATAGTGAGCTGTTTAGACGTGGTGATGAGTGTAAAAACGCACGGATAGCAATGGAAAAAAAACTTTATGAATATTTTTCAAATGTGCAGCTTCCATCTTTCTTGACCATCTACGACCTTTTGATTCTTTCGCTCACAGAAAAAGACTGCATTGTATCCTTCAACTGGGATAGTCTGCTTATCCAAGCATATAACAGAGTGGCAAAGATTACCTGGAACAGACCAGAGATTCTGTTCTTGCATGGAAATGTGGGGGCTGGTGTGTGCAAAGACTGTATGACCTTTGGTCTTATACAAAACTATTGCAGAAAGTGTGGCAAACCATACAACGCTGTTCCTTTGCTGTATCCTGTAGAACAAAAGGATTACAACAGCGACAGCTTTATCCGTGACCAATGGAGTGTTGCAAAGTACTACATATCGAAAGCAGGCAAGGTAACAATCTTTGGGTATAGCGCACCTTCTTCTGATAAGGAGGCAAGTGAAATACTTAAAGCTGCATTCTCTAAACATGATGGTGTTCATAGATTGGATGCAGTGGAAATAATTGAACGTCCCGGATTCAACGCGAATGAAATATCAGAAACTTGGCAGTATTTCTTTTCATTGACCAATTACCATTCTGACATTGTGGACTCCTTTTATAATAGCTGCTTGGCGCAGGCACCTCGCCGTACCTTGCAATACCAATACCAACAATTCATTAGAGGATGGTGGGGACAACCAAAGATACACTTCTCAAAACAAGATACTTTTGAGTCGGTGGAAACGCTTTTAAAGCCACTTCTTGTAAATGAAGAGCAAGGAGATTATTCTATAATTTAAGTCAATAACACTAACATCATCATTACAACCGAATGAATAGACTTGTTATCATAGGAAACGGATTTGACATGGCACATGGCTTTAAAACAAGTTATATGGATTTTATCAACTGGTATTGGGACCAACGAGTGTATACTTTTTCCGGTAATACTACAAATGTATCAGAAGATTGCCTTTGCCGTTTGGTTATCAAAGATAATGTAGGCATTAATTGCTGGAATGTTTTTGTCTTCAACAACTCATGTTTTTTTAAGGATATCTATTGTAAAGAAAGATACTCAGGAAGCGAAGTTATTCAGTATATCAAGGACCAACCAAACATTTTCTCTATTGAATGTTGCCCTTTTTTTAAAACTATTCTGCAATCAATAGAAACCAAAGGATGGGTGGATATTGAAAACGACTATTACCAACTGTTGAAAGTTGGCATGGATAGCCCTGGTTGTAATTATACAATCAGTGAGTTGAATGAACAATTTGCATTCCTTCAAGAAAAATTAATTGAATACCTCCATACAATAGAAACAGACAATGTAAGGAATGACCTTCAAAATGCAATAATTGACTTCTTTGATCCTGCTGATTTCTCAACAGAAGGAAAAAAGAAAGCTCTGGATAGCATTGGGCTGAATATATCCAGCCTTGCAGATGTTGAATACAATTATGGAGAACGCGATAAACTTATCCCTAAACGTATCATGTTGCTGAGTTTCAACTATACAAAAACAGCTAAGATGTATGGTAACTTTAATATTACCCACAATTATATTCATGGCGAATTAGAAAAACCTGAAAATATAATTTTTGGCTATGGGGATGAACTTGACAAAAGTTACCAGTCTATTCTTGATATGAATGACAATGAGTTACTTAGATATGTCAAATCCGTTAAATATTTAGAAACAAGACATTATCATGATTTGCTCGAATTTCTTTTAGCTGCACCTTTTCAAGTTTTGATAATGGGGCATTCTTGCGGAAATTCAGACCGAACATTACTAAATACCGTCTTTGAACATGAAAACTGTGTTTCCATAAAGCCGTTTTATCATAAATGGGAAGATGGCAGAGATAATTACTTGGAACTTGTTCAAAATATTTCCCGAAACTTTACTAATATGAAGTTATTCAGAGATAGAGTTGTGAACAAGGAGCAATGCAAAACCATGTAATGGAACACTAAATTTAAATGTGATTTTTTCTATGATATCTTGTTATGCACATAAAGTACGACAAAAATATTGTGCAAAAGGAAGCAGGGAAACGGATTTTCATCCATTAGAAAAAGTAAGGAGCTGGCTTGGTAAGCAGCTCCTTACTTTTTTATAGTCGTTTATAGGTCTCTTATAAAGAAATTTCATTTAATAAATTGAGTCACTAGTGTCCCGTTAAAATCGGGACGAGTTATTAATTAATCAAATAATCCCGGAATAAGGGGATTAAATTGTTCTTTGACATCATTGAAATTAGTCTTATTAAACAGCTCTTGTAAATGCGTTTTATCTGTTAATGAGATGCTAAGAATCTGCAAGACCTCATAAGTTGAACGATTCAGTTGCATATCATATTGTACAATAGCTACTAAACAATAGGTGATGATAGCAACACTAATCTGTATTCGAACCGCATTCTCGGTAGTACCCCAGAACCTTTTTATCTTAAGGTGTTGTTTCAGCCATTTGAAGAAAAGTTCCACGAACCATCTTTTCTTATAAAGATTGGCAACATCAAGTGCAGATATGTGTTTGGCATTCGTCAGGAATGTGAATTCACGATCATCCTCTTCATCATAGAAACGGATGACTCTGAATGATTCAGGATACTTCTTTTCAGAAGTGTACCCTATCAGTTTCACTTCCGCATCTGAAAGGATATTCTTCGGCATTCTACGCTTCCATTTACAGAACTTGCATTTCAGATTAGACTTCGCTCTGACTACAAAGAAAGAACCTGTAAGATGAATCCGATAAAGTTCTTTAAACGAGTCATACGCTCTGTCAAATATATAATAAGCATTTGGCTCATAATTAATTGCGGACATTTCTGTTGAATCATGCCTGGATGCTGTAGTTACTGTATAAAAGGCTGGAAGTTGTGCTTCTATGTCATAAAGGACATGAGCCTTAACTCCACCTTTTTTCTTACGGAACTTCGCCCAAGGGAATATAGCCAAACATAAAGGAATCGTAGTGGAATCAAACGCATACTTCCTTCCTGGAATATCCAAGATGTGAGTCGATCGTTTTTCACATGCTTCCTTCATCATATAGAAAGCAAAATCTTCGAAGATTCTGTAATCCCGATTCTGATTGGCAGATGCAAGCGTAGTTTTGGCAATGGGCTCACGACCCAATCCCAAATGATAACGCTTTCCTTGATGTGCTTCCAAAGCTACAATCAAGTCACGAAGACTTTCACGATTACTGAGTTGACCGAACATCATTGCAAGTAACTGACTCCAGCAAGTGAAATGTTTCACATAACGATTGCCATCATACTTGTCTACAAGTCTTCTGAACTTATCATTGTTCAAGAATTCTACTAACTGAGCGAAAACATATTTATCTTGGTTCATTTGAGGTCACCTTAATTGACCTCAAAGGTATGATTTCAAATCGTCGCGCCTAAAAAGTAGTATCTAATAGACTATATTTCAATTATTTCAAAGAACTATTTATCCACTTTTACGGGACAGTAATGAAATTGAGTTATAGTTTTTCCTGTCAGCAAATCAGGATAATTTCATTCTTTTACTTTTGAATCGTAAGCAACAGTGAGGAAGTATCCGATTTTCTGAGTTGTCCCCGTGATTTCTATGTTTTGAGTGTTTGTTCCTTTCTATTACCCTTAACAAAAGACAAACTTCAACCTTTTTCATAGATTATAGAAAAATACAAAGTTGGGTACATAATGAATATCCTATATATAATATTCAACAATATGGAATTTTGTGGCATAATAGCATATTACTTTCAGACCAGCTTCCTCCAATCTGCGACAGGTTTGGAAACGTTCCTCTCTTTTTTTAAAGGCAGAGCATTCCCTTCCTCATCCACATACCTTTCCATCAGCTCCTCTATCAGTTTCTTGTTCTCCACCTGGGAGGAGAACAGCTCGAACATGTCCGTTTCCCGGATGGCACGCAGTGTCATGGCGGCCCGGTATGATTTGTCCTCATCCGAACCGGCACCGTCCAGATTAAGCAGCACGTCACCTACATTGAGCAGGTCGGCAGGAGTGACTGCCGGAACAATGGCTTCCGCCTCGGGAGAACGGCTGTCCAGCTCCTCCTGTTCGTCTTTCAGCATTCTCATCTCCTCCAAAGGCAGTTTGCATTCCACCTCATCTTCCGGAATATCCTCATCCTTGCCGATAAGGTCGCTTCCCATTTCCAACTGCTGGCTCATGTAAGGGGCAACGGTCTTTCCGGCATTCTCATCCAGATAGACAAAACGGGTGGCCCCCATCACATCTGCCGCACTTTCCGGATTCCGGCGGTGGTCCTTTTCCGTTTCCGTTTTTTTACGGGGAGTATAAAGCAGATCGCATATCTTACCTATTCTCTTTTTCTGCTCCCATACCTTATATAATAGATAAGCGGTACAGCCGAGCCGTATTGACAAATAAACTATTTCTTCCATTCTATCGGTTTTTGTGTGGCTTCCTGGTTATATATCTCGTTGATGATGTCCTGGTACCTTTCCAGATGGTCTGACAGGACACAGCTTAAAAACATCGGGACGGACATATCCGGTGCAATGACCGGCAATACTTTGGCAACAGTCCTGTATAATGCATCGTTAACATAGGTCTGCCTTCTTGCTCCCGACAGTCTCACTTTCAGAAACCGTCTCCGGTATTCATCTGAATCAGCCACTCCATCCGGTGATTTCTTTATTTGCTGTCTGGAAAGGCCGCTTTTCTTCTCCTGTTTCTCCTGAGAAGGCCCAGCCTGACTTTTTGTTTCCGATTCCCCTTCCGGAGAAACCGTTTTTTCCAAAGCGGTTACATCTCCTGCCATCATGCGTTTCAATGCCTCCTCGTCCACTTGGTAATCCGTTCTTCTTTTGGTAGCCATAATTGTTTTATTGAAGTTTCAGTACGGTTTCTATTTCCGCTACCAACAGGTCCAGACCGCTTCCTTTCACTGCGGAGGGAGATGGAGGGAACAAGGTGCTGCGGAACAGGGGCCCCTTCATCCCGGAATCTTTGTTGTAGCGTTCCGCACTGGGAATGACGGTCTCCAGCACCGGCAGTTTCAGAGAGCGGAAAATTTCGGTATAGCCGTTATACAGCCCTTTGGACACCCGTTTGTCCATCCGGTTCCAGAACATATGGATGCCACGCAAGGGTACGTCCGCATGCCGGTGCATGTATTCCCTGATGGCAAGGACAAAAGACATGCTGCTCCGCATTACCATCCTTTCCTGTGTAATCGGAGTGAATACATAGTCCATATTGATCACGGACTGGAAGACACCGGGCACATTCACGGTACCGGGGAGATCAAAAAGGACAAGGTCATAGTCCAGATCCGACTTTTCGAGAAAGCGGCCGGCCGTCTCCCTAGCTTCCTCCGGGGTGGAGTTCAGGATGCTGTAGGCTTTCCTGCCGCTTGTTCCGAACTGTTCCACCAGCTGGTTTTGCAGATGCACGTTCTTTTCAATGTTCCCCACTTCCCAGTCCCGCATGGCACTGATGCTGTGCTGTGGATAATCACAATCCACCACAAGTACGTTATATCCGTTCAGGTAATGGAAATAACTGGCGAGCAACACGGTGAACGTGGATTTTCCCACACCGCCTTTCTGGTTGCTCAAAGCGACAAATAAAGGTTCTCTCTTCATAGGCTTGAATTTAGAGTGTATGACTTGTTTCATATCTGTCTGGATTTTTTCGTTTCATCACACGGCAATGCATCCGTTGGTATATGGCAATTACGCATTGCTTGCCTGTTTGCATGAATACATTGCATACCATATTGCATCAGTGTAATGCCGGTTGCCGGAGGGTGTTGCCGTATAAGGTGCATTGCATTCATGCAATATGGAGTTCAATGTACCCCATACTGCATTGCACGGATGCAATGTGTCCCGTCATGCAGGACTGCCATGCGGCATATATGGCATTGCGCATACATGGATGATACCGCATTCGCGTCATGCACCACCTGTGGCAGGCAAGCAATACACCTTACAGGACAATGTTCCAATGTATGCCCTCATGCACTGTGCCAAAAGTAGCGGCTATTCTTGAAACTTCCGCCAACATTTCCCCTACCTGACATCAGATGTCGTCAGATGTCATCAAATGTCATATCAAACGCTGTTTACCAATCGGTTATCACTGTCTAATTTTGCAAAACCGGAATCAGACAATGGAAAGGAACTGACTTCGCCGGACCACAGCACGCCGTGAACGTCGCGCAGCAATCCGACGAAGGAGGATTCTCTGTTCAAGCGAACAGAGCAAGTTGTGTCCTTGTCCGACAAAAAGTCTTTTGTCCGACAAGAACCAACTTGCCCGCCCAGAGGGGCGGGGGAATCCGCTCCAAAGTCGCGGATTCTGGAAGAGAAAAAAGTACAAACCAAAAATCTCATGTGTATGGAGAAAACAACAGGGACAAGGACGGGCAGAAAGCCTAAAAATGATCCGGCGGACCACAAGTACAGTTTCCGCCTGAACGCCGAGGAGAACACAAGATTTGAAAAGTTGCTGGCGGATTCAGGAGCCGGCAACCTCACGCTGTTCATCAAGAAATCCATCTTCTCGGGACAGATAAAGGTCGTGAAAATAGACAAGGCGACGATGGACTATTACATCAGGCTGACAGAATTCCACAAACAGTTCCAGGCTGTCGGCAACAACTACAACCAGGTCGTCCGTGCCTTGAAGAACAATTTCGGGGAGAAACGGGCGATGGCATTGCTCTATAAGTTGGAAAGATTGAGTCTTGAGCTGATGCTCATCTGCAAAAAGGTCATGGCGCTAACCCAGGAATACGAGCGGAAATGGTTGCAAAAATAAGCCATGGCATGAGTCTTTACGGAGCGCTTGCTTATAACTACGAGAAGGTAGCAGCCGGAACGGCTGAGATTCTTTCCGGTAACCGTATGATTTCCGACCGGCTCGGATTGCCAAGCGAGGACATGCGCTTGGCATTGCTCTCTTTTGAGAATTACCTGCTGGCAAACCGCAATACGGAGAAGCCCGTCCTGCACATTTCCCTTTCCCCAGCACCGGAAGACCGGCTGACCGACGGGCGGCTGGCAGAACTGGCGGAACGTTATATGCAGAAGATGGGGTATGGGAATCAGCCTTACATCACCTACAAACATGCCGATACACACAATACCCATATCCATATTGTCAGTGTCTGTGTGGATGAACAGGGGAAAAAGATCAGCGATGCCTACGAGCATCGGCGTTCCATGACCGCCTGTCGGGAGCTGGAAGTGGATTTCGGTCTGCGAAACGGAGCGGATGCGGAAAAGCGGAATCCAAAAGCGGAACTAAGAAAGGTGGACGCTTCCTTGGGAGATGTCCGCCATCAGGTAGGTAATACCCTTAAAGCCGTATTGGAAAGCTACCGTTTCCAAACCTTCGGGGAATACAATGCGCTGCTTTCCACGCTCAACATCGAGGCGAAACAGGTCAGGGGAGAATACAACGGTACCCCATATACCAGTATTGTATATTCGGTCACGGATGATACCGGCAAGGTTGTCAGCCCACCGTTCAAAAGTTCCCGATTTGGGAAACGCTTCGGAAATGAACAGTTGGAAAAGCGGATGCTGATAAATCTGAAAGCTCTCAAAGATGGGAAATGGGCCCCCTCCATACAGGCGGACATCGTTCGTGCCTTGCGGCAGGCGGATTCACAGAAACGGTTTGTGGAACTGCTCGGGCAAAGGCGTATTGATGTGGTTTTCCGCAAGAATGAGCGGGGACGTATCTATGGTGTCACCTTTATTGATCACAACCATCGGGAGGTGTTCAACGGCTCACGCATGGGCAAGGTGTTTTCTGCCAATGTGTTCAACGACTATTTCAAATGGTTGGAAAACATACCCGAAAAGGAACGGGGCGGACATTCCGCTACAGAACTTTGGCAGCATCACCGTCACGAATCCTCTAGCACGCTCGAACTGGCGGCAGGCATTTTTTCCTTGGAAACCAATCCGCGGGATTACGAGGAGGAAGCCTTTGCACGCCGCATGAAGAAAAAAAAGAAGACCGGACGCAAGCGTGGCATTTAGACAAAACAAGTATCAACCCATTTATATACAATTCTTATGCAGCAGGAAGATGATTTGAGGGCTCTCGCTAAGATAATGGAATTCGGCAGGGCCGTGAGTATTTTTCTTTTGGTGGTACACGTCTATGTGTACTGCTATCCGAGTATCACCGCATGGCACCTGAACCTTGAGGTGATAGACCGGATTCTGGTAAACTTCAACAACACGACCGGAATTTTCAACTGTATTCTCTGGAGCAAACTGTTGGCAGTGCTTCTGTTGGCCGTTTCCTGCCTGGGTACGCATGGGGTCAAAGGTGAAAAAATAACCTGGCCTAAAATTTATGCGGTGTTGGTGGCAGGATGCGCATTGTTTTTTCTGAACTGGTGGCTTCTTAAACTGCCATTGCCACACATGGCAAATACCGCATTCTATATTTTTACTCTTACGGCAGGCTATCTCGCCCTGTTGATGTCGGGATTATGGATGAGCCGCCTTTACAGGCACAACCTCATGGAAGATGTGTTCAATATGGAAAATGAGAGTTTCATGCAGGAAACCCGACTGATGGAGAATGAATATTCGGTAAACCTCCCGACGAGATTCTATTATAAAAAACGCTGGAATAACGGATTTGTCAATATTGTCAATATTTTCCGTGCCTGCATGGTTATCGGGACACCGGGCAGCGGCAAATCCTATGCGATAGTCAACAGTTACATACGCCAGCTTATAGCCAAAGGCTTTGCGATTTACATCTATGATTACAAGTTTGATGACCTGTCCACCATCGCCTATAATTCTTTGTTGAAGAATATGGACAAGTACGAGGTAAAGCCCCGGTTCTATGTCATCAATTTCGACGATCCGCGCAGGTCTCACCGGTGCAATCCCATTAATCCGGAATTCATGACGGACATTTCCGATGCGTACGAGGCAAGCTATACGATAATGCTCAACCTCAATCGCACCTGGATCGAAAAGCAGGGGGACTTCTTCGTGGAGTCTCCTATCATTCTGCTTGCGGCAATAATCTGGTATTTAAAGATTTACAAAAACGGTATTTACTGTACGTTTCCCCATGCGGTAGAACTGCTCAACAAACCCTACTCAGACCTGTTCACCATTCTGACCTCTTATCCGGAGCTGGAAAACTATCTTTCTCCCTTCATGGACGCATGGAAGGGAAATGCCCAGGACCAGCTCCAAGGCCAGATAGCCTCGGCTAAAATACCCCTTACGCGCATGATCTCCCCACAACTCTACTGGGTGATGACCGGTAATGATTTTTCATTGGATATCAACAATCCGAAAGAGCCCAAACTGCTCTGCGTGGGCAACAATCCGGACAGGCAGAACATTTATTCGGCAGCGCTCGGATTATATAATTCCCGTATCGTCAAGCTTATCAACAAGAAAAAACAGCTTAAATGCGCCGTTATCATTGACGAGCTTCCCACCATCTATTTCCGTGGGCTTGACAACCTGATCGCGACGGCGAGAAGCAACAAGGTGGGTGTGCTTCTGGGTTTTCAGGATTTCAGTCAATTGACACGTGACTACGGAGAAAAAGAATCCAAGGTCATCCAGAACACGGTGGGGAATATTTTCAGCGGACAGGTGGTCGGTGAAACCGCAAAAACGCTTTCAGAGCGCTTCGGCAAGGTGCTTCAGCAACGTCAGTCCGTATCCATCAACCGTCAGGACGTATCCACCTCCATCAACACACAGCTAGACTCGCTCATTCCCGCATCAAAGATCGCCAACCTCTCACAAGGCACGTTTGTCGGGGCTGTGGCGGATAATTTTGATGAGAGGATAGAGCAAAAAATATTTCATGCCGAAATTGTCGTGGACCATACCAAGATCAGCGCAGAAGAAAAGGCTTATCAGAAAATCCCGGTCATCAACGACTTCAAGGACAGGAACGGTAACGACATCATGATGCAACAGATACAACGCAATTACGACCAGATCAAGGCGGATGCGCAGGCTATTATCAATGAGGAGATGCGGCGTATCAAAAATGACCCTGAACTCCGTAAACGACTAGGTCTGGAAGATGAAAAAGGAAAGGACCCCGACAAATCATGACAAGTGGAGGGGTAATTGAAGAAATTATACCCCGACTGATCGGATTATTGAAAAAGATGCCGTATATTTGAAACTTGAAATAGAGAAATAAGGCCGGTCTCGACAATTGGGACCGCCATTATTATACATAAGTCGCAAGACGTCTCGAACAGGAATCTGACAAATTCAAAAACACAGAGGCTATTGCGTGAGGCTTATGCTATACCTTATAGCATGAGCCCATGCGGGTTTCTGTGTTGGGCTTTGTCAGAGCCTCTGTTCGAAATAAGCATGGGTTTCATGCTTTTTTAACAAGAGGTATGGCAAAAATTCAAGTTATCATGGCACTCACTTTGGACGGGTTCCTTCCGCATGAAGACGAGATGCTTATGCGATGGGTGAGGGAAAACAAACGGTATGGTTTCCCACGCTGGCAGCGACAGGCCACATTCCACATCTACCCCCATTACGGTTTGATGGACTTGCTGAATGTAAAGGAAAAGCATGACAAGGATTGTATTTATCTGGCAGGAGTGGGAGATGGAGGAAGTGCGGAATATGCCGATGGACTTTTTCGGTATAATCTGGTGGATGAGACAGTACTTTTTCTGCTGCCTCTTTCTTATGGTGGTGGAATCCCCTTGACGGGAGAATTCCGGTCTGCCCGCTGGAAACTTCTTGGCTGCAAAACTTTCTCCAACGGAATCTGCCGGCTTATGTATAAACGAAACGGATGAAGATGCTATCTCAACCCATACCTTTCCATTTTCTTGTATAGCGTCGGACGGCTCATCCCCAACATTCTCGCCACACGACTGATCTTACCTCCACATTCTTCCAGAATCTTCCTTATTAGTTCTTTCTCTTCTGCTTCTTCCATCAAGCCTTTTTTACATTTTTCGCCTGTCCTACAGATGGTCGCATTAAGATTCAGATCTTTATGGGTTAACAATGGAGATACCGCCAACAGGACAGCACGTCTTATCCGGTTGTCAAGTTCACGCACATTGCCCGGCCATGAGTGGGAAAGCATGGAGATTTTGGCTTGTTCGGTAAAACCGGAGGTCTCCACACGTATCTCTTCTGAATGTTGCTCACGAAAGAAGTCAGCCAGTGGCAATATATCTTCCGGGCATTCGGAGAGAGAGGGCTGGCGTATCTCAAACTCGGCGAGACGGTAGTACAGATCCTCCCGGAAACGTCCCTCCCGTATGGCACGCTCCATATCCTCGTTGGTGGCCGACAATATCCGTACATCGGCTTCAAGTTCTTTGCGGCTGCCCACTGGACAATACACTCTTTCCTGTAATACCCTGAGCAGCAGTGTCTGCATTTCGGGAGGCATGTTTCCGATCTCGTCAAGGAAGAGCGTACCGCCCTTGGCCGTCTCAAAATAGCCGGCAGTATCCTTTTTCGCATCGGTAAATGCCCCCTGCACGTGACCGAAGAACTCAGATGCGGCAAGTTCCCCCCGGATACAACCACAGTTCACCGCCACAAAAGGCTTGTCCTTACGCCCGCTATGCTGTTGGATCAGCTGTGCGACAGATTCTTTTCCGCTACCGTTCGGTCCAAGGATCATGACGGAACAATTCAAAGGAGCCACACGACAAGCTATCCGCTCGGTCTCCCGGACCGCCCCGCTAAGCCTTTTCATTAATGATTTCTTCGGGGGAACGGAAACTGGCAGACCGATCAATCCCCGTAACAGTTCCATCAGTAACTCCTCGTGGACAGGCTTGGGCAAGTAGTCCTTTGCGCCCAATTTGACGGCACGCACCGCATCTGCAATGGAGGCATGTTCGGTCATCACCACAAAAGGGATATGTAACCCTTGGGAGATGCTCCATTCCAGTAAACTGATGCCATCCCCTTCGGGAAGGCGGACATCCGTCAGTACCAGCGCCACGTTATTCCCCTTGATTTTCCGGCGTGCCGAAGGCTCATCTATGGCCGTCAATACCCTGTAACCGGCTTTCTGTAGCCATCTCTCAAGAATATCGCAAAGAATCAGGTTGTCCTCCACGATCAATAAAGTCTTTTTCATCCCCGTCATTTTTCTTTCTTAATTCATTATTTACTTCGTCTATCAGTAACCGTATCTGTTTCATAATTCTCATCGTGTACTCTCTGACCGTCTCGTCGCTCGAGGTCTTGTCATGCAGGAACTTCCGATAACCGAACAGTACATCGTTGGCCCCTAACAACTCCCAGACCGGAGCCATCCGATGTACGATCCTCCGCATGGCTTCCCGATCGTTTTCTCTTAAAGCCTCCTCCAGTTCGGCAAGATCCTTTTCTGACTCTTTTGCGACAAGACCGAACATATGACGACGGTCGTCCGTACTTTCCATCAGGCGGGAATAGTCGAACGGAGACATGCCTGCACTTCTGCCCTCCGTAACGGAGGAGATAAAGGCCAGCAGTCCTTTTGAAGAGAAAGGCTTATGTATGCAACCGCAAAAACCGGACTTCATATACACGCCCGAGTCCCCGTCCCCCCGTGCCGTCATGACAGCGACCGGAACGGTACGGGAATTTCCGATATCCGAGTTACGCAGTAATCTCAACAAGCCGAAACCATCGGTCACGGGCATCTGTATATCTGTCAATACCAAATCATAATCCAAGCGGTCGAGTGCTAGAATGGCTTCTTTTGCATTTTGACAGGTCGTGCATTCCACCCCGTTGCGCCCGAGCATGTCTTCCGTTATTTTCAGAAGGATGCTGTCATCATCCACTACCAGTACATGTTTGGGAAGTATTGTCGCAGATTGTACCGGAAGCTCCTCTGTTTCCGGTTCTCCTGTCGTTTCCGAAAGGGGAAACGACAGGCGGAATGTTGTACCTTTACCTGGTCGGCTCTCTACTTCAATGCTTCCGTCCAGTACCTTTACAAGAGCTTTCGTGATAAAAAGCCCAAGACCGAAACCTTCCGAGTTTATCTCCTGCGCCGCACGCTCGAACGGACGGAAGACACGTTCCAATGTCTCCTCGTCCATACCGATACCGGTATCACCGACCTCCACATATAATCTTCCCGCCATGTACTCGGTATGGAAACGGATCGTACCCGACAGGGTGAACTTGATGGCGTTTGTCAGCAGATTGTCCAATATTTGTTCCAATTTGTCTGCGTCTCCTCTCACTGTAATATCACCGACATTCTTATGCCGGTGCTCGAACAGCAAGGCCCGGCCACCCGCTTTGCGGGCATATTCCTTCGATATGTTGTCAAGCAAGTTGTTTAGACGGAAAGGAACCTCGTTACGGGTATCCTTGGTCTCATTGATCTTATAAACATCCATCAGGTTGTTCACCAGATTCAGTATATGGCGGCAGGAATGGCGGATGTTCTCCAGATAGCCTTCCCGTTTTTTCTTTTCACGGGTTTCCGAGGCCAGTTCCACGCAGTTGTTGATATTACCCAATGGTCCTCGTATATCGTGCGAGATGGTCAGGATGATCTGTTTACGCATACCGAGCAGTTCCTCGTTCTCACGGTTTATCCTTTGGAGCTGTGCCCGCCCTTCCCTTTCTTTCCTGATGTCATGCCGTATGATCAGGAACGAGATGAATAGCAAGGAGGAAGCAGAGACGATTACCAAGACAAACAGTTTGAAAGAAAAATCTCCGGCTTCCGTGATTTTTTCCTCACGACTGATGAACGCCGCCTGCGCTTGCCCGTCAAGATGGGTGATGAGTATTTGCAACTTCCGGTTCAAGGCCTTATTCTGTATGCGCAGACTGTCGGTATACATGTCTATCCGGCGTTCACGTTCCTCTTGCATGGCGATCAGCTTCTCATTCAAATCTTGCAGTCCTTTCGATGGCTCGAAGACCTGTACGCTCCTTTTCCCTCCGAACCAACCGGCAATCCCTTTTTTCTTTTGGGTGACTGTCCGGGTACGAACCGCTTCCCTGATAACAATAGGCAGACGATTTGCGAGCAGGCTGTCCGCTTCCCCCTGTCTGGTAATGGTCTCCATAATGCGGAGCAGATGTATCTCCTTAGCTTCCAATAAATGACATAGGGAGTCTATCTGCTTTGGCAGGACGAACGTGCCACAACTCACTTTCAATATTTGTAACAAGCTGTCCGTTTGCAAGCGTTTTCTGCGATACTCACGAAAATCGGTATCCTCCCAGACAATGACGGACTCTCCATAGGTGGCAAGCTCCGTGATATAGCGATGCGCCGTACTGATGTCATGGCGTATCCTGCGTATCTCCGATGTTTCCGTTTTTATCTCACGCATGCGGCTCCGTTCGTATAACAAGATGGAAACCATGCCGCAAACAGCCATGATCAATATCATATACCCTAAAAGAACCTTATGCTGTAATGAAACTTTCCTTGCTACCATAAATATTTTCATTTTACGTAAACACTCACTTTAAACCACCAAGGATTTGTAACGGATTCGTTAAGCCAGTGTAATAGTTATCTATAATTCATTTATAAAATATAGAAGAAGCCCCTGTCTTCTCCGATAACCGGCTTCAGACAAGGGCTTCCATATTGGGATGAATCAATAACGATTTACTTTATGAGATTGGTCTTATTCCGGTTTTATCAGTTGGTTCCACCCGTATGCTGGCAGTTCCAAATCCGGGTAATGACAGACACTGTTCCAATGTTGATTGGAATTGAATAGACAACTTTCATAACGGATAGAATCGAATATATTCCATATCAGGCAAGAGGGAAACCGATTCTTTCCAATTGTGCTTTTCGCTCGTCTGACATGTTCCCCTTGCGGTAATCCCGTCTTTGAATGGTACACCAGCGTCCCAATGCTCCTTCACGGCATCCCGGCCATCGTCCTTGCAGGTTATGGAACAGGCACAATTGTTCGAAGTTGCCTTGCCAGACCTGTTCCGCCGACCAGACAAATCCTATTTTATCCAACAGGAGCCGGCGGTCATTGGGTAACTTTCCCTGTTTACGCATTTTCCGTTGTGTATGGCACCATCCGCCCAAATTCCCTTCCGTCGATTTAGGGAAACGCCGATATTTTCTGACAAAAGACTTCAGCTCCTCGTAGTTCTTCATCCATTCCCCTTGGAGGTTCTGATTCCAGACAAAGCCGATCTCATTCAAAGCCCGGATGCGCTCTTTGCTCAAACGTCCATCCTTCCGTCTTTCCCGCTGGGTATAACACCAGGTCGCAAGCGGGCCGTCTTCACGTTTGGGCCAGCGTCCGCAGGTATCAAAGAAGACTTTCAATGCATGGTATTCCCTCATCCATTTGGAGTCGAGCTGATTCCACTCAAAACCGATTGCATCAAGCTGGTCGCACCGTTCCTTGGCAAGACAGCCTCGTTTGTAGGCGATGCGTTGCGTGTTGCACCAAAGGCCCAGTTTCCCTTCCGTCACTGAAGGCCAGTCGTTCTCTTCCCGGTGGAACTCGACCAGCCGCTCGTACATAATCTGCCATGGTTCCAGCTCGGCCAGGATCTCTTCGATGCGGAGCCGGATATCCGACAAATAGCCGGTAGCGAGGAACGAGGTTGTTCTTTCAAATCCGTGGGGCGATGGAAGATAAGAGAGTCGCTCCCAGTGGCACGCCATCACGTCGTAGACCGATTTACCCGACAGGTTATTCACGAAATCCAAGACGACCGGCTGTTTCCCGCTTCCGGCATCCAGACAGCGCCCCAGCTGTTGCAGGGTGACAATGTAAGATTCGGTGCGCCGCAGGAACAAGACGGCATCCACTCCCTCGACATGCAATCCTTCGATCAGCATATTGACGGAAAAGAGTACGTGTAACCGGTCCGACTCTTCTCGGAAAGCGGCCAACAGCCGCTGATTCTCCTGCTCGCTTTGCGCATGATGGATTTCAAATGGCGTAATCGATCGGCCTGCCTGTGTGAGCCAGTCGCACACTTCCGGCACCATCTGTCTGAGATCGGCCAGGTCGCGACAGAAAACCAGCAGTTTGCGTACGCTTTCGGGTAGGAACTTCCGGATCACCGACGACGCGCCCAAAGCACCTTTGAAATCGACCCGCGCCAGGTCCAGTTTCTTTTGGATGCGCTCTCTCCGGCGGACTGAACAACCGCTGCGTTCCAGCTTTCTTTGCAGCCGATCCAGTTCGTTGTCCAGCCCGTAAGCACTTTGTACCAGGATCGGCACTGGTAAGATATTGTAATACCAAGCTTGCGGCAAGGTAAGTTCATAAAACAAATTTCCTTCGAAATAAAGATCCACCGTATCGATCATTCCTTCCGGACGGATTGGCGTTGCCGATGTTCCCAGGACATAGGCACAGGGATTGTTTTCTATCACTTCCTGCAAGGCACTTCCCCAAATTTCCGCCCCGAAATGATGGAATTCATCAATAAGAATATGATCTGCCCGTAACAACCCATTGTCCTCCCGGTTACGAATCAGTGACTGGAATGTCCGGTACGTCACTTGCGGAATGGAGAATCCGACGGCTTTCCGGATCTCATCCAGAATCGTGATGTTCGGAGCAAAGACCAATATATTTTCCTTTGCATGATCTGCGATATAGCGTGCCAGCAAATAGGATTTCCCTGTTCCGGTAGCCTGCACGACCGTACCGATACGGTGTTGTTTGAATCCCCGCATGATCGCCCTGTAAGCCGCTTCGTTATGCGGATAAAGCTCCACATGTCTTCCGGACAAGAGGCTTTCAATATAGCTTTCATCCGAAACGGTCAGCCCGTGCAGTTCAAAGTCCAATGCTTCCGGCAGGAATCCACCGTGCGCCACGATCCTGAAATAGAGATTTCGATATCCTTTGTTCAGTGAAGAAAGCTTTTCATAAAACCTTTCAACATCCGAACGGGTCAAAGGCTGCTCGTTCCAAATCTCCTTCACGATAGCATGTGCCATTCCCGGTTTGAAGCCTATCCGTAATCCATCTTCGGATTCTGTTACCTGAAAACCTAGACGGTGATAGCAATCTGTCAAAGACGGTACCATCCTATTGACTTACAAGTCAAAAGTTCATTTGATTATTGTCCTTTGATGTTTAAAGATGGCTATCATATCGCCCATTGTCAGTCGACCGGTAACATCTTCCGTTATAATCCGGTTCAAAAGCCGAAGATCCGCTTCCATCTGAGCACGAAAGAGACAGGCTTTGGGATGCTCTCCCCGGATTGTCTTTGTGGTTTCATCCCAAGAAGAAGTTGGTAGGTGAAGGTGGGAAGAAAATTCCATACGTCGGTTATGTCCTTTGTAGATACGGTAATAAACCGTACCGTACCCTATGGCTTTCTTACAAGTCTCAAAACGGACAACGACTGTAGGCATCCTTATTATTTTCTTGATTAGTATTTTACAGTAGGTTGATGTAAAAGCATATACCTTCCGAAGAATATTTCCCGTTTTGCAAAGAGGACTGATAAGTCATACAGTCTGCCACTCCATTCCATTTAATTGTAATCACGTTTTCATTTTCGGTAGGTGACATAGAAACCTATGATATGTTTTTTTTTCGTATATTTAGTGGCAGCAACATAATAGTTCCCCAATATGGTTCTTCTACTATCCGGCCAATCATCTCTTTTCACCTTGTCACTCGTCGTAATGTGATCATTACTTCCAATAGCAATACATGATCATCATTCGTTTTCTTTGATAGGCCTGATTCTTTTAGATAAATATCAATTCTTGTGATCAAAATCCATATTATCTATATTGCTGTCTTTTAATTTTTTCTGTATAGTACAAATAATTCCAGCTCAATCTATGAAAAAGGAATGATGCTCAAAAAATGATTGCCTGTATGATACATCCACTTTCCTAACGAATTCAAGCTGACATCGGGCAGGAACTCTTTTCTGAAAAAGTGACCACCTATGCGAGTTTTTCCTCCATCATCTATGTCCGTGCTCGGCACATAAATCAATCCACTCATTCTTGTATTTACTGCGTAAAAACAGGAAAAGTCACAAACAACAAAAGTCCTCCGAGGAATATCCACCGAAAAATTTCTTTTTTTCGTTTATCATTCTTCATTTTATACCCGATGTTAGGTTTTGCAACAATTCGTATATCTTACCATGAAACAAGTCCCGATAATGAAGTTCAACTCCAGAAAAAACTTTCACTTTAAGTTTATTAGCTCTTGGTAATGCAAACCATAAGTAATAACAAGTATTTCGATTTGTAAAAATATTTTTCAGTATCAGCTTCATAGCTCAGCTTATATCCTATATAACAATGCATTTACAATACGTCCGCAGGCTAATCCGTCACCGTACGGATTTACAGCCTTACTCATTTTTTCATAAGCTGCTTTATCATCAATCAAAGATGATACTTCGTTTACAATCTTATTATAGTCCGTACCTACCAGTTTCACCGTTCCGGCATCTAATGCTTCTGGTCGCTCCGTGGTATCACGCATCACCAATACCGGTTTACCCAGTCCCGGAGCTTCCTCTTGAATGCCACCGCTATCTGTCAATACGATGCTGCTCTTCTCCATTAGATACACAAAACTCAAATACTCCAATGGTTCAATGAAGAACATATTTTTTAAGCCGGACAGATTCTCCCCGAACACCTCATGAATCGGCTTGCGTACATTAGGATTCAAGTGCATAGGATAAACAAAATCCAAATCTGGATATTTAACCGTCAAATCTTTAATAGCTGTACACATCTTGATAAATCCGTCACCAAAATTCTCACGACGATGCCCTGTAATCAATACCAGCTTCTTGCCATTGTTCAAGCGGTTTACATCATAACCCGCTTTGCTCAATATATCTTCCAATTCATTATCTAGCTCCTTGTTGTTCTTGATTTTATCCACTACCCAATAAAGTGCATCAATCACTGTGTTACCAGTTATAATGATATTGCGGTCATCAACGCTCTCTTTAATCAGATTATTACGACTTAACGGAGTGGGAGAAAAATGATAGGTCGCCAGACGCCCCGTCAACAACCGATTCATCTCCTCCGGCCATGGGCTATAAATATTATGTGTACGCAAACCAGCTTCCACATGTCCCACCGGTATCTGTTGATAAAAAGCAGCCAAAGCTGCAGCTGTAGAAGTGGTAGTATCCCCATGTACCAATACCACATCGGGCTTTACCTCTTTCAGTACATCACGCATACCGGTCAGCACACGAGCGGTCACATCATACAGATCCTGTCCCTGCTTCATGATATTCAAATCATAATCCGGTTTGATGTCGAATATCTTCAACACCTGATCCAGCATTTCCCGATGCTGTCCGGTTACGCACACCACAGTCTCTACCCGTTTTGGCTGTTTCTGGAATTCTTTCACCAGCGGAGCCATCTTGATTGCCTCCGGACGGGTGCCGAAGACCAACATCACTTTCTTCATATTTCCTCTGTTTATAATTTTTTCTTCATCAGCCACCAAGCATACTTCACCAAGTGGATCTGACGTTTAATTCTTTTGGGTTCTTTTATCAAGCGATAAGCAAATTCCAGATTATGCTCCACCCACCATTTCGGTGCGCGCTGCACATGACCTGTATAGACATCGAAACTGCCACCCAATCCTTGGAAGATAGCGCGATGCCGTTGCTGTATCTCCTCCATCAGCAATTCCTGCTTTGGCGACCCCATAGCCACGAATACCACATCCGGTTTCTTCTCCACAATATCGTCTATCAATCGTCGTTTCTCTTCATCCGTCTTGATATAGCCGTTACGATAACCCACTATTCGGATATCCTGATATTCAGAACACAGTTTCTCTACGGTCTCATTTACGATTTGCGGTTTTCCACCAACCAGATAGAATGTCTTTTCCTTGTAAAAGCGAGTAATAATCTTTAGCCATAGTTCACATCCGGGAATCTTATAGGCATCTTTATAACCTTTCTGCTTTAAAGCCATTTGTGCACCGGCTCCATCACAATACCCAATATTTCGATTGATAATGGCACGTGTCTGTTCCGTGGCATGCAATATCTTTTCTGCATTGATCGCTACCAATATGCCCTTATGCGTGTCCACATAATGCAATAGTTGCTGTTCGGAGTCGAAAGGGAATATTTCGACCCCGTTTAATGAAACTTTATCCATAAGATTAAAATATTATTCGGCAAGTAAATAATGGCTCATAGCATTAAATATAAACGCATTGCTCCAACGCATATATGATATTTTTGAACTTATCCCCGGCTTTAACTGGTAGTAGAAATAGCCTTTCCGGTCTTGCATATTGCGGATAGTCCAATCAATGACCTTTTCTGCAATTTCCTTGTATTCTTCGATCTTGTGCAACCTTGCGAGCGTTACGAGCAACTGCCCCGGGCAGTGAATGTCGATGGGATAAGTGCGGTTGTCGTAGTATTTTGGCATTCCGTTGGCTTCAAAGAAGTTTTGAATATAATATTCAAAGCCCTTCTCAATATATTTGCGATACTTATTGTCGCCTGTCAGCTCCTGATATGCAATAAGCGCATCAAGGTTATAGCCTGTATGAAAACTGTCAACCCAACTCTGAACGGGTAGCATGCCATATACCCATGCACCGTTTGGCTTTTGACCTGAGCAGCATGCCTTTATGCTTTGCTCTGCAAGTTCGCAGTATTCCTCGTTGCCTGTGTACTTGTAGCAAAAACTAAGCAGCCTTGAGCCGAGCAGTGAGGCGTTAAAGACAGTGTCGTTTCCCTGCAACGGGCTGTAAGAGAATAGGAATCCGTCCTTATATTCCGTGCGGTGAAGGTCGTTGATAACGAAATGTGCCGCACTGAGAGCGATTTCAAGAAACCTTTTCTCTCTGGTAATTTCGTATGCTTCCATAAGAGCGGTTGCACAGAAATTGCTCGCAACAACGGTTGGAGTAAACTTTGGGAAAAGGAAAAGTCTGCGAGCCTGCCAGTCAAAGTTATATCCCCAGCAAGCACCGCTGTAACCTTTTGATTGTAGAGAGATCAACAGTTCAGCCAGTTCGTTAATCCGTGATTTCAGGGAATCGGGAGAGCCGAGGCTTTCCGCAAGTTTGGGGTTTGCCTTAACCGCATTATATAGGTTGCAGTAACCGGAAAGGAAAAGCCCGATGCCCTTGGCATTATATTCCTTGGGGACAAGCGCAAGCCTGCGGAGATTGACTGGGCAGCGCTTAAATCCTTGGATAACAACCAGGCGGCAGATTGCCGACTTCTTCAGGAACGGCAACGCCTGAAAAACCTTCGAGTTAAGTCCGTCATAGGGATCCCAACCCTTGAACCCCTCATTCTCGCAATACTCCTTCAGCAAGCGAAAAGAGTTGATAACTTTATGCATATTATGTTATTCTTTAGTCCTTAGAATTTTGGTGGGTACGCCTGCAACGATAGCATTATCGGGAATTGGTTTGGTTACGACTGCGTTTGCTCCTATTGTAACATTGTTTCCGATTGTTATACCACCCATAACGATAGAACCTTTCGCAATATAAACATTATTACCTATCACTGGTACTTCCGGAAATCTTGAATTACCCCCCTATGGAAACTTGCTGACATATAGTGCAGTTTACCCCTATAATTGATTTAGAATGGATAACAACACCCATACCTCCGTATCCAAAAGTTGACCCTCTGCCAATCTTTGCCTGGTATGGAATCTTGCTGTTGTAAATTAGGAAAATAAGCAATGTTATCAATTTTGGCAGTACAGGAATGTGGTGCAAGTACAGCCACCTTGATACCCGATAAAAAGAGATTGCATTCAACATAGTTTTATCCTTTTAAAACTATATCCGATTGCAACTTTTGATTTACTCTTTTGGTTGCAGATATGGTGCTATTCCATCTAAATCTTTTTGATTTGAAGAAATATTATAGTTTAAGTCTTTAGTATATCCGATTATTTTAGCAGGAGAGCCTGCAACAATTACCCCCCCCCCTTAATGATTTATCAACAAACGAATTAGCTGCAACAATACAGTTATCACCAATTTCTACTGGTCCACAGATTACAACGTTTGGACCGATAAAAACGTTATTGCCAATTTTAGGAACGTTTTTATATGGAAATTTTCTTACTGTTGAGAATCGTAAACCTAATACGCAGTTTTCTCCAATTTCCGTTCCTGGGATTAGTACAGTGCTAATTCCTTTACAAACAAAATAAGATCCTTTACCGATTTTTGAATCAGCAGTAATTTTAGTGTTGTAAATCAGAAAAATTAATAGTTGAATTAATTTAGGTAAAAATGGAATGTGGTGTAAGTATAACCACCTCTGTATTCTGTAAAAAAATATTGCGTTTGGCATAATTTTATCGTTTTCTGATAAAGCGGGCGGGGTTTCCTGCCCATACTTCGTTTGACGGTATATCTTTCGTCACTATTGCCCCGGCGCCTACGATTGCCCCTTCTCCGATTGTGACCGGCTTGACAACCATTGTTCCCATGCCAATGTAGGCTCCTTTGCCAACATGCACTTGACCGCGGTCATAACTGCCTGTCTTCGGGTTCATGAAATGCGTTACAATCCGGACGCCGACAGTCAGGCGCACGCCCTCTTCAATGACAATATCTTCGGGATAATTTGTGTCGAAAATAACGTCCTCTCCGATGAAGGTCTTTTTAGGGCATTTGATGTTTACCCCCCCCCCATTTACAAAGCGTTGGTCTCCACCCCCTTGACTTCATTGGCAAATGCTGCAAATGAAGGAAGACAAGTTTTTTAATTCTTGACAGTTTCATTATTAAATCTAATTTTATTGCATATATATTCTATATTTTTTGCTCTATTTTTCCATGAGATTTTTTCCGCTAATTGCCTATTAGCGTACCCCATGGTCTTTAAATCGCTATAAGGTATATCTTTAATTTCTTGTAAAATTTTTAATATCGAGTATTTATTGTATTCTACTATAAAAAAACCTTTTTCATTTTTTACAAAATCAATTATATCACCATAAGGTGACAATATAACGGGCTTCCCAAATGCTAAATAATCACCTAATTTATTAGGCCATCCAGCTTTAGAAACATTGTTGTCATCTAATAATTGCAAAAACACATCTATATCTTTTAAGGTAGAAACATCTTTAGAATAATCTAACCATCCTCTATATTCAGCAATTTCAGACAATCCTAATTGATTCCACTTTTCGTTTGAGATAGTATTCCCATATAGAATCAACCTGTAACTGTTTTTAACATTTTCACATTTCAATGCTTCTATAAACGGAGCTATCAAATCAATTTCGTGATTATTAATGCCAATGTATGCTATATTTATTTTTCGTTTTTCAACAGATGAATAGGATGGATATAACGGCTTTACATCTTTCACTATAGACCCACCAGGAACAATAAAAATTTTTTCTGAGTCAATTCCATTTTCAACAGCCCTATCTTTCATAAAAGTAGATAATACGACTATAGCATCAGCTTTTCTTTTATCGTTGAGTTCATTATAGCATTCCAGTCTACCGTATGTTAACCTAAACAATCTACTTTTCTTTTTAATATAACCTCCTTTACCAAAGAAATCCCACCACTCAGAAATATAAACAGAATGATAAATAAATCTATTTAATTTACAAGGTAAGGAAGTAAATCTATGTCCACAATCTGCTATACATATTTCAAATTTATGGAACATCGAGTATATCAATCCAAATAAAGTACTCCAAATAGCAAAACCTGAGGATTTCATTTTGGCAGGAAAAAAGTCTGGTAGTACTTTTATTTTAACACCTTGATAGATAATAGTATTTATCTTAAAGAATGAACATTTAGGATTGATTGTTAATAAGGTCACATCATGTCCTAAATCTGCTAATCCTTGTGCCATATAAAAGGTTCGTCCCCATCCATTTTTTCCTTTCATGCCATGATGAGAATAAAGAACTTTCATTATTTATTGATGATTTAGGTAAAATTCTTAATTATTTTCTCCATATCATTTTATTGACAACGCCGGTGTAACTTTGGATGAGTTTAACGGTCTTTGTTGATACGTTCTCATCAACATAGTTTGGCACTGGAATGCCGTTATCTTGATTCTTGTTCATCTCTACGGCTGTATCAACCGCCTGAAGCAATGATTTTTCGTCAATGCCTGCCAATATGAAGCATGCCTTGTCGAGGGCTTCCGGACGCTCTGTGCTCGTGCGGATGCAGATTGCCGGGAACGAATGGCCTACTGATGTGAAGAATGAACTCTCCTCTGGCAATGTTCCACTGTCGCTGACAACGGCAAATGCGTTCATCTGGAGACAGTTATAATCATGAAATCCGAGAGGCTCGTGCTGAATTACTCTTTTGTCTAATTGGAATCCGTTTGCGGCAAGGCGTTTGCGGCTTCTTGGGTGGCAACTATAAAGCACCGGCATATCGTACTTCTCTGCCATCGCATTGATTGCCCGGAACAATGAAGTGAAGTTCTTTTCTGAGTCGATATTCTCCTCACGGTGGGCGCTAAGAAGGATATATTTGCCCTTTTCAAGGCCGAGACGGTTATGAATGTCGCTTGCCTCAATCTCTTCAAGATTATTATGAAGGACTTCCGCCATTGGTGAACCGGTAACGTATGTCCTCTCCTTCGGCAATCCGCATTCTGCAAGATAGCGGCGAGCATGCTCGCTATAGGCAAGGTTGACGTCACTGATGATATCGACGATACGGCGGTTTGTCTCTTCCGGAAGGTTCTCATCCTTGCATCTATTACCTGCTTCCATGTGGAAGATAGGTATGTGCAGACGCTTTGCTCCGATAACTGACAGGCATGAGTTTGTATCGCCAAGAACAAGTACAGCATCGGGCTTTACCTGCGACATGAGTTTATAGGAAGCACTTATGATATTTCCCATTGTTGAACCGAGGTCATCGCCAACGGCATCCATATACACTTCTGGTTCTTTCAACTTCAGGTCTTTGAAAAAGATGCCGTTCAAGTTATAGTCATAGTTCTGGCCTGTATGAGCAAGGATTGTGTCGAAATAGATGCGGCACTTACTGATAACGGCTGCAAGGCGGATAATTTCAGGTCTTGTTCCTACAATTATCAAAAGTTTCAACTTGCCGTTTTCCGCAAATTTTATATCTGAATAGTCAGTTTTTAATTCCATAATATTTTATTTTGTCATTGTATTTTTAGGAGTAAGTGGTGTGTACGGTCCATCCTTAACTTCAAAGATTACCGTTCCGCTTTCAAGGACCTCAATCGTATGCCATTGACCGATAGGAATCTGAACGCCGTAACATCCTTTCAAGGGGTCAAGTTCACGGCTTTCTTCCAACTGACCATCTTCACCGTAAAACAGCACGTTGATTCTACCGCGTAGAACGAAATACGTTTCTGCAGTATGGGTATGGCGGTGAATCGGCAAATCGGTTCCGGGTTCCATAGCGTTCATCAGTCTCTGCGCCTTTGCCTCAAGACTGTCATGCAGATTGTAGTTCATCCGCAAACGGGGACTCGCCTTTGCCTGTGCCGTTACCCCGTCAAGCAATTCTTTGTCGATAACCAACATAACCTGCTATTTTACTACTTTATCGAAATAAGTATCTGGGCGGTTCGGGTCAAAGCACTCGTTACACCAAATCAGAGTTACAAGATTCTCTGTTTCTGAAAGGTTTACAATGTTATGAGTGTATCCCGGGATAGTCTCAACAACCTCGATTTTATCGCCGGAAACCTCAAAATTGACGACCTCGTCTGAATCGACCTTACGCATCTGAATAAGGCCGTGACCGCTGACTACAACGAATTTCTCCACCTTTGTATGGTGCCAGTGCTCACCTTTGGTAATACCCGGTTTGGATATATTCACCGCAACCTGACCACGATCGGCTGTCCTGATAAATTCAGTAAAACTGCCGCGCTCGTCGACGTTCATTTTCAAAGGATACGCAAAACGCTCCTTCGGCAGATAAGTAAGGTATGTTGAATAGAGTTTCTTAGCCAAACCGTCGCCCATATCTGCAACGCCGAGATTTGCTGGCATATCCTTAAACGAGCGGATAATCTCAACAATCTCGCCAAGTGTGCGGGTATGAGTGACTGGAACTTCACAGAAGTTTTCATTGCAATGCTCGTTGCCGTTAAGTGCCGCTATCATCTCATCAACAACGTCGTCTATATAAACAAGATTCATAACAATGCTCGGGTCATTGACGCTAATAGGAAGATCATTCGCTATATTGTTGCAGAAAGTTGCAATGGCACTATTATAGTTTGGACGACACCACTTTCCGAAAACGTTCGGGAAGCGGTAGACAAGCACTTTCGCTCCAGTTTCCGCCGAATATTCAAACATCAACTGCTCGCCAGCACGCTTCGACTCACCGTAAGGATTGTCAAGAACCGCCTGAATAGATGATGAAACCATAACAGGGCAAGTGTTTCCATACTTCTTCAAAGTGTCAAGAAGCACCGACGCAAAGCCGAAATTGCCCTTCAGAAACTCAGAATTGTCCTTCGGGCGGTTAACACCGGCAAGATTGAAAACAAAGTCTGCATTCTTGCAATATTCCTCAAGGTCGGCAGGGTCACTGTCAATATCATATTCATAAACGGCCAAGTCCTCACTGTCAATGCCGTAATTGCGAGCTTTGCCGTCGCGGATATTGTAAAGTTGCGAAACAAGATTTCGACCGACAAAGCCCTTGGCTCCGGTAACTAATATTTTCATTGAGATAAAATTTAATTATGATGGAAAAGAAAGATAATGTCTTCCTGTGTGTAAAAGATTTCCTATTGGTGATTTCTCAATAGCGGGAACACTTTGAATAATTGTTCCCCCCCCAAAAAAAATACTTTGCGAAGTCGATGGCAACGCAGTAGATTGCCGGTTTTCACACACCGGCTATTCGGAACGGATTTCGCGCGCCTTTGCCTTCTCAATCAAGCCCAAATCCTCCTGAATAAAGCGCAGACGCATCAACTGCTTCTTCATACCCTCAACATCAAGGCGCTGAGTATTGTGGCTATGATAATCCTCAATACGAGAAACCACCTCATCACCCTCAGAGAAGAACTTGTCATAATTTAAGTCACGGTTATCACAAGGAATACGGTAATAATTGCCCATATCAATAGCCTTAGCCATCTCCTCGCGAGTGACAAGAGTCTCATAAAGTTTCTCACCGTGGCGAGTACCAATAACGCGAACCTCAGTATCTCCATATTTCGGATCAACCTTAGAATATATTTCCTTCAGTGCGGTAGCAAGAGTCTCCAAAGTAGCGGCAGGAGCCTTTTGGACAAAAAGATCACCATTATGACCATGGGTAAACGCGTATATAACCAAGTCAACAGCATCATCAAGAGTCATCATAAAGCGGGTCATATTCGGATCAGTGATAGTAATAGGATTACCCTCTATCATCTGCTCAACCCACAAAGGGATAACAGAACCGCGGCTTGCCATAACGTTACCATAACGAGTACAACAAATGGTAGTAGCCGCACCCTCGCCAAGTTCACGACCCTTAGCAATCGCAACCTTCTCCATAAGTGCTTTGCTGATACCCATAGCATTGATAGGATAAGCTGCCTTATCAGTAGAAAGGACCACAACATTTTTTACCCCATGCTCGATAGCAGAAAGAAGAACGTTTCCAGTACCGAGAACATTAGTGCGAGTAGCCTCCATAGGGAAAAACTCACAACTCGGCACCTGCTTGAGAGCGGCGGCGGCAAAAACGTAGTCAACACCACGCATAGCAATATCTACAGAAGTCTTGTTGCGGACATTACCGATATAGAACTTCACCTTAGAATTCTGCAAGCGGTGACGCATATCGTCCTGCTTCTTCTCATCACGACTGAAAATTCTGATTTCCTTGATGTCGCTGTCAAGAAAACGACGTAGCACAGCATTCCCAAAGGAACCCGTACCGCCTGTAATTAACAGGACTTTGTCTTTGAATACTGACATACTATTTATAATGATTTTAAAAATTTATGCATCTTTTCTCCAGCAGATATATGAGAATACGATTGCTCTATTAGCATTTTCCCTTTTTTAGCAACAGCTAATGCTTTCTCATAATTATCTATGATATATTTGAGCTTGTTAGCATAATCCAATGGCGATTCTGGTTTTGCAAAATACATATGTTCGCCATCCTTAAAGTATTTTGATGTTTCTCCAACATTGGTTGATAATACAGGAGTACCCGACATTAAATATTCTCCCAATTTAGTTGGGAATCCTCCGTCTGCACGAACAGTCACAGGTTGGGAGGAAACTAAAATGTCTGCTTCTGATAGAATCTTTGGAACATCATTATATTGAGCAAATCTAAAACTTGTGTTGTTTGCTAATCCCTCTTGCTCAATAATCCTTTCCAATATAGATTTATCTTTTAAATTTGGTTTTCCAAAAAGATACAAATGAACATCATAATTATCTCTTAGCAAGATAGATAAAGCGTACAAAATATTGTCTACATTATCTTTTGATAATTCCATATTTCCCATATAAATTAATTTCTTAGTTTTATTTATAGGCTTTTTTATTATATTATGGAATCGATTGACATCGGTAATGGATGAAATTATAATACCTGGATTGTCTGTGATTTTTTTATAATATTTCAATAAATTTTCGGTCATGGAAATATATCCTGAATATTTACTTAAAATAACACGATAAATCACTTCTTTCCAAAATGGTATTTTATTCTTTAATTTACCTCTAATAGGTGTTGGATACTCATCAAAAATAAAAATAAGTTTTCTCTTAAATAATATATTTAATACCCTCATATACAGCAGGCAAATGAGACTATCTGAGCTTATAATAAACACGTCATATCTTCTAATTTTATCTCTTTTATGTAATTTTACACCTAAGATAAAAAGAGAATAAATCATTTCATATGCATGGAATAGCTTATTACTAAATCGTTTGCTTCTGAATGAATAAAAATATGATATACCATTAAAAACGCCTTCATTATTATTATTCGCGTTAAAATTATTAGGTGCAATTGACCATACATCAACTTTATCACCACATTCTAATAAGCCCTTAGAATATGAGAAGATACGTGTTGTGGCTGCCATTCCATACGGAATAGGGTATTTACAAATAATGCCAATATTCATGTTTTATCAATTAAATTCTACGATATAAGGAGATAAAATTAACAAATAGAGTAGTATGTTATTTTCTATAGGATTACTAAAAAAACTAATACATACTACTAATAATGAAAGTGTAACAATAATAATTGACTGCCTATATTGATAGAAAAAAT